>NZ_JACCEY010000023.1:211624-333966 GCF_013591995.1 Rhizobium sp. WYCCWR 11146 | reverse complement strand
TCCCAAGCAGAAGGGCCGAAAAGCCGCCATGGAAACATGGCGGCTTTTTCATTGGCGGTTGCAGACCGGGCGAGACGACTCATCCGGTTGCAGACGGAAGGCTCAGCGGCCGCCCTCGATCTTGCGGTGGCGCTGGTTGATGCCGCCTTTGCCGTAGGGATAGTCGAAAGGCTGGGGCGCACTCACCTCGTTCAACCGCGCCATCTCGTCGTCGGAGAGTTTGAGCTTCATGGCACCGAGATTGTCGGCGAGCTGTTCCGGCGTGCGGGCGCCGAGGATCACGGACGTGATTGCCGGCTGCGCCGCCGTCCAGGCGAGCGCCACCTGCGCCATGCTGACGCCATGCGCCTTGGCGATCTCCTCGACGACAGCGATGATCGCCCAGGTTCTCTCCATCGCATTGCGCGGCGCATAGGACTCGCCGCCGCGATTGGGGTTTTCGCCGAGGCGGGTGGCGCCCGTCGGCATCTCGTCGCGCTTGTACTTGCCGGTCAGCCAGCCGCCGCCGAGCGGCGACCACGGCAACAGACCCATGCCGGCATCCTGACAGGCAGCGACGATCTCGAGCTCGATGTCGCGCACCAGCAGGTTATATTGCGGCTGCAGCGTCACAGGGCGGGTATAGCCGCGCGCCTTGGCGATCTCCGAGGCCTTGGCGATGTGCCAGCCGACATAATTGGAGAAGCCGTAATAGCCGATCTTGCCGGAGGTAACCGCATCGTCGAGGAAACGCAGCGTTTCCTCGATCGGCGTCAGCGCGTCCCAGGCATGCATCTGGTAGAGGTCGATCTGCTCGAGGCCGAGGCGGCGGAGCGAATCGTCGAGAGCCTGGCCAAGATGCCGGCGCGACAGGCCGATATCGTTGGGTCCGTTGCCCATCGGAAAGCGCCCCTTGGTGGCGACGATCGCCTGGCGGGCCTCGGTCGGGCGCGCCTTCAGCCAGCGTCCGATGATCTCTTCCGACTTGCCGGCGCTATAGACATCGGCGGTATCGATGAAATTGCCGCCCCAGGCGAAATAATCGTCGAGCAGCTTGTGCGAGGCGGCCTCATCGGCCTCCGCGCCGAAGGTCATGGTGCCGAGGCAATAGGCGGTGACGACGGTCCCGCTGGGACCGAGCTTGCGATAATCCATTCTTCCTCCTCATGCGGATACCCGCAGCCGACGTGCAAACGTCGGGGTAGAAGCCGGGGCTCCTGCAATCAATGACAATGACAATATTGTGCTTGAGGCGGCCGCTTGCCGCCGGATGACGTATAGCGCCCTGAGCTGGGAGCACAGAGGCGAGGGCAGCATAACCAATCCCGCCCGCGCGACAAGTGAGAAAAAAATATTCCCGCCTGCCGCCGCAGCCGGCGACGATCACGGATTTTACGAAAACGAGCCGGCGATCAGATCGGCTGCGGCGACACCGGTCTCGTAGGCGCCGTGCGCCGTCGAATAACGCGACTTCGAACAGGCTTCGCCGGCAAAGAAGATCCGCTCGTCATGCGGCGCGGCGAGACGGCCGCGTTGATCGGAGGCGCCGGGTTCGGCGTAGGAATAGGAGCCGCCGATATGCGGCGCCGCTGCCCAAGCCGACATTGCGGCGACTGATAGCTCCTTGCGGATGTCCGCGCCAAAATGTGCCGCCAGTTCATCTCCAGCGAAGGAGAAGGCAGCCTCTCTGCCTTGCCCCTCCAGATCATGCGCAAGGTCGCCAGCGAAATAGGCCTCGACGACGGGAGCGCCAAACGGCCTGAGCTGATAGGTGCCGGTCGCGCCGCGACGGGTAGAGCCCAACATATGCGTATCCGCCGGCAGCGCCTCCTGATTTGCGAGCCTCAAGAACAGCTTGTCGGCGAGCCCTAGAGGTAAACGGGCTGCCGCCTCGATCTTGTCGGGCAAAGGCGGGTCGAAGGCGATCTTGCCGGCGGCAAGCACATTCGTCGAAACGGTCACCAGCACCGCGCGGGCACTGAGCACACCCTGGTTCGTCTCGACGCCGACGTGGCCGGCATGACGATGGTCGATGCGCGTGACCTCGGTGCCGAGCCTTGCCCGAACCGGCTTGCCGTAAAGCGAGACCAGCGTTCCATAACCCTCGCGCACCCGCCAGTCAGGGCCAGGGCCGGGATCGTATCTGTTGTAGTCGACGACCGACGACCGCTCCAGTTCGGCGCCGGTGATATAGGTGCCGACCGCCCGGATCTGGCCGTTCCAGGGATTTCTGGGCTCGAGCATATCGGCCATGGCTGCATCATTCCCCTCGTGGCTCTCGAGGCGCTCGAAGTAGGCGCCGATCGCCTGCCTTGCCGCACGCGCCTCCGCGTCATCCCGCTGAAGCCGCCGTCCGCCATCGTTCCAGGGCGCAGGCGTGTGGTCGACCGTCAGTCCGACCTCGCCGGCGATCGCAGTCCAGGCATTGGTCCGCGCGCCATGCAGCCAGCCGCAGCCGAGATCGAGCCCGATATCGGCAGCTTCAGGCAAGCTAGCCGTCCAAGCGCGACCGCCGAGACGATCGCCGGCTTCAAGCAGGAGGATGGAAAGATCCGGGCGGATTGCCTGCAGGCGACGGGCGGCGGCAATGCCGGCGGCGCCGGCGCCGATGATAACGACATCCTCGTCGGCACCTTTGTTGTTGTCACCAGGCATGCATTCTCCTTCGGTCGCGCGACGGTTAGGTGCAAAGGTCGCTCTCATGCCAACCCGCCTTGCTATTGCAGTTGCTCCAGCAGCCGCCGGAGTGCTGTTCGCAAATCGTCCATCTGCTGCTGGCTGGTCAAGGCCGCCCAGCTTTCATCGACGCGCCGGCCCGCCGCCATCGCTATCGGCCTGACCCCCTGGCCTTTTTCCGTCAGAAACACCAGCCGGCCGCGCCGGTCATTCGGATCGGGCCGCCGCTCGACATAACCCAGGCGCTCGAGTTCTTCCACGGCCTGCGTCATCGTCTGCTTGCGAACACGGGCGAGCTTGGTCAGCTCGCTGACCTGGATGCCCTCCGGCCGCGCGAAAGTGAAGACATTGGCATGCGGCGGGCGGATATCACCATAGCCGGCCTCATCGAGTGCCGCTTCGACGGCCTGTGTCCAATGCTGATGGACCAGACGCAACAACAGGCCAAGGGAAGACGACGACATGAAACCCCGCGCAGCAATATAGACAGCTACCTGTCTATATGATAAATGGACAGTCACCTGCCTATATAGCACGAAAGCGTGGAGCTCCATATGCCGACCATCGATATCCTCACCTCATTCATCTCCTACGAGGAACTGGGGGAGGGCGACTCGATCGTCTTCCTTCACGGCAATCCCACCTCATCGCATCTCTGGCGGAACATCATGCCCGGCATCGGGCCCGGCCACTGCCTGGCGCCCGATCTCATCGGCATGGGACGCTCCGGCAAACCCGATATCGGCTATCGCTATGGCGATCACATCGCCTATCTCGACGCCTGGTTCGATGCGCTTGACCTCGACGACGTCGTGCTCGTCGGCCACGACTGGGGCGGCGCGCTGGCATTCGACTGGGCCTCGCGCCACGCCGAGCGGGTGCGGGGAATCGTCTTCCTGGAAACCATCCTGCGGCCGATGAGCTGGGAGGATCTGCCGGGCGGCGGAAAGGCGCGTTATGAACTGTTGCGGGGTGCAGGAACCGGCGAGGCCAAGGTCCTCGACGAAAATTTCTTCATCGAACAGGCCTTGCGCGCGACCACGCTGAAAGGGCTCAGCGATTTCGACTGGGATGTCTACCGCGCACCCTATCCGGACCGTAACAGCCGGCGCCCGCTGCTGGAATGGCCGCGCGCCATGCCGATCAACGGCGAGCCGGCCGATGTGGTCGCCAGGATCGAGGCCTATGACCACTGGCTTTCCGACAGTCCTGAGGTTCCCAAGCTGCTGCTAACCTTCGACGGGCCTTCCGAAACGCTGTTGATCGGCAGCGAGATGATTTCGTGGTGTCGCGACAACATCGCAGGCCTGGAGATCAGGGCTTGCGGGCCGGCGCGCCACATTGCCCCCGAGGACCAGCCCGAGGCGATTGCCGCCGAAATCAAAAGCTGGATCGACCGAAAGGGGCTCAGAACAGCGCACCGGAAGGTCTCGTCCCTGGCATGAAGAACTGCATTGGCGGCGATTTGACAGACTGTTGCAATGTTGGGCGGGTTCATAGGTGGGATCAATCTGCCAATGTGAAGGTCCCATGCCACGTTTCGATCGACGACGCTTTTTTCTCGCCTGGCTTCGCGCGCCGCTGCGCATCGCCTCGATCACGCCGTCAGGTCCCCGCCTTGCGCGCCTGATGACCAAGGAAATTTCTGCGCTGACCGGGACGGTCCTCGAGCTCGGCCCGGGCACCGGTGTTTTCACCGCAGCCCTTTTGGAACGCGGCATTGCAGAGCGCGATCTGACGCTGGTCGAATACGAGCGGGATTTCGCCACGCTGCTTCAAGGCCGCTTTCCCGATGCCAGGGTGCTGCGGCTGGACGTCCGGCAGATCTGGAAGACGGCGCTTTCTGGAAGCTTCTTCGGCGGCGTCGTCAGCGGGCTTCCGCTTCTTGCCATGCGGCCCGACGATGTGCGGGCGCTGCTCGAGGGCTGCTTTTCCAACCTCAGGCCATACGGTGCCTTCTATCAGTTCACCTACGGGCCGAAATGCCCGGTGCCCGTCGAAATTCTCGACTCCCTCGGCCTTGTCGCCACGAGGATCGGCTGGACGTTGCGCAATCTCCCGCCGGCCGCCGTCTACCGGATCAGCCGCAGGTACCAGCCAATGATATTGATCGAGCAACGCCGCGCATGATGACGGCTATGATCCTTCGCTACGAGGCGGCAATCCGGCGTTCGATGCGCGACAGGCATCGCAGACTTGCTCGAGGGTGATATGGTTTCCACTTATGGACCCCGATAGTGGCCTCCGATGGGCCCCACGACAGGAATGTGAGATGCGCATATTACTGATCGAGGATGAACCTCAAATGGCCGTGGCGCTCCGGGGGGCGCTCACCAGGCACGACATGGTGATGGATCACGTTTCGACCCTAGGCGACGCCGAGCTGGTGATCGGCGACGGCGCCTACGACGCCGTCCTTCTGGATCGGCAACTGCCGGATGGCGATGGCCTCGAACTCATTCCGAAGATCCGCAAGAAGGGGCTGACGCTGCCGATCATCGTCATCACCGCCAAGGGAGAGGTTCCAGACAGGATCACCGGCCTTGAGACCGGCGCCGACGATTACCTCGCCAAGCCCTTCGTCTTCGACGAACTTCTGGCGCGGCTGCGCGCCGTGATGCGCCGCTCCGAAACCTTGCGCCCGGCGCTGATCTCGATCGGCCGTCTTTCGTTCGATCCGACCTATTGCGACATCATCGTTTCCGGCTTGCGTCTTGAAATGCCGCGCCGGGAGGCGCTGGTGCTCGAATGCCTCATGCGCCGTGCCGGTCGCATGGTGCCGCGACCGGCCTTGATGGAAGCAGTCTTCGGCTTCGACGACGAGATCCAGTCGAACGCGCTCGATTCCCACATATCGCGGTTGCGGCGTAAGCTGGCAGCATCGCAAGCAGGCGTGGTCATCAACGTTATCCGGGGCGTGGGTTATCTCCTGCGTGAAGCATCATGAACAAACGATGCTCCTATTCGCTGCGCAAGCGCCTGTTCTGGCGGCTTCTTGCCGTGCAATCGGTCGTGCTCATCCTGGTGATGATCGTGCTGATTTCGGTTGGCAAGATATCCGAATTCAGGTCGACGGAGGGCACGATTGAGATCCTGCGCCAGGCGGTTTTCCGCCAGCCCACCGGTGAGTTGAGCCTGAGGGAGACCGAGGATCTGCGACAGCTGCGCAAGGACGCGCCCGATCTCTGGTACACTATTCGCGACATGCAGGGACATGTTTTGACCGAGGGCCGGATTCCGGAAGAATATGCCTCAATCGGCAACACGCTCGATCATATCGGCCAGGCCAAGTTCGGCGCGAACCTCGGCGACCACGACCGTCCGGCTGCCCGGATGATGTGGATTGCGACGGATTGGGGACAGGTGCAGTTTCTGACGGGCACCGACGGCCCCAACTCGTCCTCCTTCATCCTGCTCAAGCTTTCGCTGGTCCTTGTAAAAATTGTTATTCCCATCGTCGCAGTGATGGCGTTGGGTGCGTTGATCGCGACGCCGCTCGTCGTGCGAAGGTCGCTGGTCGGGATCGACCAGGCCGCGCTCCAGGCCGATACGATCGATGTCGACCAGCGTGGCGGCCGGCTGTCGGAAAACGATACTCCCGAAGAGATCGCGCCGCTGGTGCACGCCGTCAATCGCGCGCTCGGCCGTCTCGACGAGGGTTATGAGCGGCAGGAACGGTTTCTGACCGACGCCGCCCATGAGCTGCGCACGCCGATCGCCATTCTGAATACGAGAATTGGATCCCTGCCGCACAGTTCGATCAAGACCGACCTCTTGGAAGATGCAGCAAGGCTCGCCGTACTCACCGAGCAGATGCTCGATCTTCAGCGACTGAAACAGGGCAAGGTCCAGTTCACCAAGGTCGATCTCGGTCAGCTGGCGAGGAAGGTCATCATCGAGATGGCGCCGCTGGCCTTTGCCGCGGGCTATATGGTGCAGTTCGATGTCGACGGAGCCGGCGAGATCGAGGGCGATCCTCTGGCGTTGCAGCGCGCCCTGATGAACATACTGCAGAACGCAATCAACCACGGTGGCAGGAAAGGCACCATCTCGCTGACTTCAGGCTGCAACTGGATCGAGGTCAGGGACGAGGGACCGGGCGTCCCCGCCGATATGCGGGATCGCATATTCGAACCATTCTTCAAGCGCCATCACGACGGACGCGGCGCCGGCCTCGGCCTCAATCTGGTTCGCGACATCCTGCGTTTGCACGGCGGCGAGGTGACGATCGACAACCGCAGTCCCGGCGCGGTCTGCCGGCTGAGCTTCCCGCCGGAGAGGGCGGCAGGTGGGGATACTCCACAGCGCCCGGCGCGAGTGATGGATTCAATCGCGTCTCCGTGACATATAGATTCGATGAGCGTGCATAGAGATTCGCAACTCGACATGTTTGCCAAGGCATCGCCCGCGATGGCCAAGGCGCGCGGTCCATTGCACCGGCGGCCATCGCAGCCGGTCGTTCACTCCGATGAAGACATGGCGCGGGCGCTCGAAGAGAGCGGCAACTATCGCATCTTGAGAAAACTGGCCGCCCGGCCGATTGCGTCAGTCAGGCAGCCGGGGTTTTCGCGGCTCGGCGTCATTCTCGATACGGAGACCACAGGCCTCAAACACCGTAGCGACGAGATCATCGAAATCGGCGCCGTCGCCTTTACCTTCGACGATGACGGCGCGATCGGCGATATCGTCGGCATTTACGGCGGCCTGCAACAGCCGTCCCGGCCGATCCCGCCGGAGATCACCCGGCTGACTGGTATCACCGATGCGATGGTCGAAGGACAGCTCATCGATATCCAATCGCTGCGTAGTCTGATCGAGCCGGCGGATCTGATCATTGCCCACAATGCCGGTTTCGACCGGCCGTTCTGCGAGGCCTTTTCGACGATTTTCACCGGCAAGGCCTGGGCATGCTCCGTTTCGGAGATCGATTGGAGCGCCCGCGGCTTCGAGGGTACGAAGCTCGGCTATCTCGTCGGCCAGGCCGGATATTTCCACGAAGGCCATCGCGCCGTCGACGACTGCCACGCACTGCTGGAAATCCTCGATCGAGAGCAGCGCGACGGTGAAAGCCCGTTCACCGAGCTTTACCGCGCCAGCCAGCGCTCGCGCATCCGTATCTTTGCCGAACACAGCCCGTTCGAGATGAAGGATCATCTGAAGGCGAGGGGTTATCGCTGGTCGGACGGCAGCGACGGTCGCCTGAAGTCCTGGTGGATCGAAGTCGGCGAAGAGGATCTCGACGACGAGCTCTCCTATCTGCGCTCGGATATTTACCGCTGGGCCGAGGCGGAGCCGCCGATCGTGCGGCTGACAGCCTTCGATCGCTTCAAACCCTGACCGCGAAGCGGTTCGGATACTGATTGGCTACTAGATATGGCGACCCATGCAAGCGCCGCATAGGTGCAGTGATGCATTGGCGCTGCAATAATCAGCAGTCTCATACTATATACAACTCATCGAAGCGAACGAAGCGCCAAGGACTGGCAGCTAAGCTTCGAAAGCCCACGAAAGGGGATCATCATGAACGTAGCACGCTCTTTTAATAACTGGCGCAAGTACCGTCAGACGGTCGCTGAACTGGGTCGTATGTCCGCACGCGAACTGGACGACCTCGGCATCGGCCGCAGCGAAATCCGCAACGTCGCCCGCGCAGCCATCGCCCGCTAACGGCAGCTTAGACCAAGCATCTTCAAAGACTATGCCAGCGCCTGCTTCCTCCCGAGCGGGCGCTTTGCTTTTGTGCTTCCGGCAGATGGACCATGTGATCGAGCCTCCCGCTTTTCGCATAACGCATAGCTGCCCTGCAAAGAAGTGCCTATCAACTGAGCAAAAAATAAGTATGATTATTTCTATCGAAGCGATGCACCTCCTCCCGCATCCCTTTGATATACAGGCGCCCCATCCTCCTCCCAGGGTCGTCTGTGGAATGACAGCACTCCTCCTCCCAGCTGTCGTTCGGTTTTTTACGAAAGCCTGCCGCACCTCCTCCCGCGGCAGGCTTTTTCGTTTTGGCCGATAGCCCTGCCGGATCGCGCCAAGAACGGCCGCTTGCGACCCATGGCTTGGATGATGGCGTCATCATCTCCAGAAATTCCTGTCTATTCCCAGATTTTCTTTCGTGCTCTTGCGGGCCTTGCGTCTCCTCAAGCGAGCACCGACAAACCTGTTGACACCAAACTTGTCGTACAACTATGTAACCGGATGGATACCGCCGCAGCGGAAGAGGCCGACAAGACCGGCTCCCGCAACAGCGACGACCCGTAGCGACAATGAAGCGGAAGGAAAATTGACATGCAGATCGACGTGAGGCACGCCTCCCATCCCGAGGCCGTGCGTGATTTCGACACGGAGACGCTGCGGCGTCACTTTCTGGTGGAAACCGTCTTCGCGAGCGGCGAGATCCGGCTCACCTATTCGCATTACGACCGAATGGTCATCGGCGGCGCGACGCCGCTCGCCCCCGGGCTGACGCTGACGGCGCCGACGGCGATCGGACAGGAAACCTTCCTTGCCGAGCGTGAACTCGGCGCCCTGAACATCGGTGGTGCCGGCCGCATCATCGTCGACGGCACGAACTACGATCTTGCCAAATATGATTGCCTCTATGTCGGCAAGGGTGCCAAGGACATCAGGTTCGAGAGCGCGGATGCGGCCAATCCGGCAAAGTTCTATCTGGTCTCGACGCCAGCGCATCAAACGCACCCGACCGTGTTGCTCACCCGCGAAAAGGCCCGTCACCTGACGCCGGGCGAAGCCGCGACGGCCAACAAGCGGTCGATCTATCAGTTCATCCATCCTGATGTCTGCCAGTCGTGCCAACTCACGCTGGGCTTCACCATGATCGAGCCGGGCAGCGTCTGGAACACCATGCCTGCCCATACGCATGACCGCCGCATGGAAGCCTATCTCTATTTCGATCTGGAAGCGGAGCAGCGTGTCTTCCACTTCATGGGCGAGCCGCAGCAGACCCGGCATATGCTTGTCGCCAACGAACAGGCAGTCATCTCGCCGCCCTGGTCGATCCATTCGGGCGCCGGCACCAAGAACTACAGCTTCATCTGGGCGATGGCCGGCGACAATAAGAGCTTCACCGACATGGACCATATCGCCATTGCGGATCTGAGGTGAACATCGTGGCAAATCCCTTCGACCTTTCCGGCCGGGTTGCCGTCGTCACCGGCGCCAATACAGGGCTCGGCCAAGCCATCGCGGCAGCGTTGGCAGAGGCCGGTGCGTCGATCGTCGCCGTCGGACGCTCCTCGATGGACGAAACCGAAGCGCTGGTGAAGGAAGCGGGAAGCCGCTTCCATGTCGTCAAGGCCGATCTTGCCAGCATCGAGCCGGTCAAGGGGATCGTCACAGAGACCATCCAGACCTTCGGCGGTCTCGACATCCTCGTCAACAATGCCGGCATCATCCGCCGCGCCGATGCGCTCGACTTCACCGAGGAAGACTGGGACGCGGTGATCGACGTCAACCTGAAGACCGCCTTCTTCCTGTCGCAGGCCGCCGGCCGCCACATGGTCGACAAGGGCAGGGGCAAGATCATCAACATCGCCTCGCTGCTCTCCTTCCAGGGCGGCATCCGGATTCCGTCTTATACCGCCTCGAAAAGCGGCCTCGCCGGACTGACCAAGCTGCTGGCCTGCGAATGGGCCGGCAAGGGCGTCAACGTCAACGCCATCGCCCCAGGCTATTTCGTGACCAACAACACCACGGCGCTGCGCGAGGATGCCGACCGCAATGCCGCCATCCTTGCCCGCATCCCGGCCGGGCGCTGGGGAACGCCGTCCGAACTCGGCGGTGCGGCCGTATTCCTGGCATCGTCGGCATCCGACTACGTGCATGGAACGGTGCTGCCCGTCGATGGCGGTTGGCTGGCGCGCTGATCGGTCTCACCAACCGATCAGGCCTGAAACATGTCGCGCAAAAGTGTGATGCGGTTTTGCGGTAACGACATGTGTAAAAACAAAGACCTAAAGTGGGGGAGCTAATCTGAAAGATCGCGACGCGCTTTAGCACCGCTGCCCACCGCATTGGTGTGGATGCGGAATGCGAACAGGAAACGGGTCGGCGCAGCCGTCTCGACACCGGGATTTCGAAACAGGATGGCAGATAAGGACAACGCGGTTTTTACCACCATTCAGCAGGCGCCCAACCTGCGCAGCAACCTTGCCGATATGTTGACGGCACAAATCGAGTCCGGCGACCTGAAGCCCGGCCAACGCCTGCCGACCGAACAGGCGATCATGACGGCAACCGGCGTCAGCCGGACGATCGTCCGCGAAGCGCTCGCCGCGCTGCGCGCGAAGGGGCTGATCACCACGCGGCAAGGCCTTGGGGCTTTCGTCTCGAACGATCCGACGCCCAGATCCTTCTCCATCATTCCCAACGACCTGCAGTCGATCGACGAGGTTTTGCGCGTGCTGGAGCTGCGCATGGGGGTCGAATACGAAGCCGCCGGTCTTGCCGCGATGCGGCGCACGCAGGAAGATATCGAGCGCATGCAGGATCGTCTCGACGCCCTCGACAAGGCGCTCGAGGAGGGTGGATACGGCGCGCAAGAGGATTATGCCTTCCACAGATCCATTCTGGTCGCGACGCAAAACTCCTATTACGGTCGCCTCTTCGACACGTTCGGCAACATCATGGTGCCGCGGCAATGGGCGCGCTTGGACAAGATGACATCAGCCGAGCGCAAGCGCCATGCGGCGCGCATGCGCAGGGAACACCATGCCATATTCGCGGCGATCCGCGACCGTGACGAGCTTGCTGCGCGCCGCGCCATCCGAAGCCACCTATCGAAGAGCGCCGCGCGCTTCGAGGAGCTGCGCGACGCTACCGCATAGACAGCGCCTCGTCCTGGACTGTTACGCCTCGGGCTTCGGCTTCATCAGCCGCCGCCAAGCGGCTTGGTCGGTTTGCAGATCGACAGAGGCGTGGACCGCGGGAAGAAGCGGTTTGCGTTTGCGCCGGC
This sequence comes from Rhizobium sp. WYCCWR 11146, assembly GCF_013591995.1. Lineage (NCBI taxonomy): Bacteria > Pseudomonadati > Pseudomonadota > Alphaproteobacteria > Hyphomicrobiales > Rhizobiaceae > Rhizobium > Rhizobium sp. WYCCWR 11146. The sequence goes on along the minus strand of NZ_JACCEY010000023.1, from coordinate 322,334 downwards.
CAAAGCGCCGTTTGAAGCCGAGGATATTTTCGACGAAGCTCCTGGTGTAGAGCCCGGGGCCGCTTGAATAGATCCGCCATCCGCCGTCGACGGCGATCTCTCCCGCCTTGACGCGTTCCCATTCGGCCGCTGCCTGATAACGGTCATGGAAAGCCGCGTCGCTGCTGCTGAAATAGGTGTTGCGCTGGCGCAGCGATGCATGCGGCAGCGCTGATGTGACAGAAATCGGATTGACGACGGCGATCGCCTTCCAGAGGTCCTCCGCCTCGGCATCGAGCGCCAACGTCTCGCAGTAGCGCAGATGCGCATGGACATACATCAGCCCGATCTCGCGGCCGAAGAAGGAGGAGGATTCGGCCCGGCGAAACAGCGTCTCGGGCCCGCCGGCATAGGTCGCGGGCTTTTCCATCAGCCGCACCCCGTCGGGGAAGAGCAGATGCTCTTCGATCAGCTTCATATGATCGCGTCTTTGAACCGGCGTGAAGAGGCCGCCGAGCATCGCCTGCGTCATCGAGATCAGCGAAAAATGCAGGCCGGTGCGCCGGTCGCTCGGATGCAGCAGCAATTCAACGCCGTCATGGCTGGGATCGAAGATGCCATAGCCGGCAACGACGCCGTCGCGCACGAGATGGCGGTTGAAATCCCGGCGCATCGCGGTTGCGATCTTCCTCAAGCCCTTGGCCTTGCCGCCATGGCCGAGGCGGCGGAGGATCGCGGAATACCGGACGATCTGCTCATAGAGCAGGGAAACGGTCCAACTGCTGACCATCCAGTCGCGCAGATGCGGATCGGCCGGCTGCAGCGAGTCGTTCCAGTCTCCCTCGCCATAGCGGATCAGATGCGTTCCGGGGATGAACGCTTCGCGAACGGTATCAAGCAGCTTCTCGACATGGATCGCGATGGTGTCGAGCTCCGGCGCCCGGGCCATCGTCTTTTCGTCGCGCCAGGAGACTTTCTCGTGGAGGATGGCGAGATCGCCGGTCGCTTCGATGTAATCGCAGAGCGCCTTTAGCGGCCAGACGACGATGTCGCCGTGACTATCGCCCGCCCGGATGTTGGCATAGGGCTCCAGCATGAACCATTGCGGCCAGTCTCCCTTTTCCAGGTATTGTTCGCTGAAGACGGTTTTCAGCACTTCCTTGGCTTCCCGGTCATGCTCGTAGGCGAGCAGAAATTCGATCGGCCCCTGGCAGGCGTCGCGTGTGCCCCAGGCCGCACCGGTATATTGCTCGAGGCCGTGCGGTACGCTCAGATGCACGATCGCATCATGCGCCAGCCAGGGCAGCAGGGCTGTCTGCGCGGCAAGATCAGGCGACGTGCCGGCGATCGTCAGGCCGCGCACGGTGTTCCGCCAGAATGTTGATGCCGGTGCAAGCATGGCTTCATCGGTGACGCCGGCCTCATAACGTTGCGCCAGCCGCTCGGCTTCCGCCGCGTCGGTCATCGAGCCGACGACGGCGAAAGAGAGCGCCTGTGTCGGCCGGGATCGGAGCGCGACGAAGGCGCCGTTGCGTGTTACCCCGTCGCTATAGAGCAGCTCGTCGCCGCCGATCTCCTCGATCGCATCGGGCGTCGAACTCACCAGCCAATAGCCGGCATCGGGATAACGCTCGCCCCAGAGCCAGGTGGGGTCCGGCCGGAAAAGAATGCGTTTGCCTGACGTGTCGAATTCGATCTGCCCGCCCGCGTCATATTCGCGCTCGCCAAGCACGACGTGGCCGAACACCAGGAAGCGGCACGGCTTGCCCTCGACGCACACGGTCCACTGCATAGCCGCATCTTCGCCGGAGGCGACCGCCGACACGATGATCGTGCGTTCCGTGCAACGATAGATCCAGCGGCAATCGCTGAGCCCCATTTCGAAAGCCGACGGCACTGCCAGAAGCTGCCAGCCGGCGCCGACATCCGCCATGATGCGCAGCCCGCTGGCGCGGGTCAGATTGTAGGGGTCTCGGGAGACGGAAAAGAGCTTGTGGAAAGACGTATTGCCGATCGTCAACTGGGCGGCGAAAATGCCTTGCATCCAGCAGGTCGCGGCAAGCGTCGCATCATCGAGCAGCATATTCTGGCCGCTGCGGACGATGGCGCCGTGACGGCGCGCCACCATCAACTCCTTGTCGCGCAGGACCACATGACGGTTCAGAACGCCGTCCGGCACGAAAAACGAAAGAAGCTTTCCGTCGACGCGCTCTTCCAGGCTCCGCTCCGGATAGAGCTTGCCGATCGCCTTTTTATCCAGCGCCTCGGCCTTCAGCAGGGCCGCATCCTGCAGCAGGCTGCGGACCGGCGTGGCCTCCTCGATATCGGAGACCGCACTGTCTGTGGCCGCGAGCTCGTCAAGCCGTGAAAGGTCGGCATCGCTCGACGCCTCGGGATGATCAGCGGCGAACACGGCAAAGAAGGTCGTGGTCGCGCCGGTCGCCGGCACAGGAAGCGATTTCGACTGAATGGCGGGGCATGCCGTCTCCTGCTGCCGCCGTTTGCTCGGCAGGCTGGTGCCGAAAGGGCCGACCAGCAAGTCGTCGACGCGGTCGCTCGCCTGCACCATCTGGATCGCATCCGTGGCATAGGCAGCCGCCCCATCGACACAGCCCTGCGCGAGCCAGGGGTTGCGGGCGCCCGACTGCTTGAGATTTTGCCGGTTCATCACGACAGGGCCGAATGTCTCGTGATCGGCGATATGATGATCGACATATTGCGATGCATAGGCTTCGCTGTTCATCAGGAAGCCGCGATCGCCGAGACCGACGTCCTGGATCAGCACCAGATCGACCGGCAGCGTCCCATCCTTCAGATGCCGGATGGAGGCACGCCAGAACCAGGCCGTTTCGGAGGGATGAAGCGCGAGGCGGACATTGTAGCCGATATCACCTGTTTTGCCGCTCCAGGAGAGGCTCGTCGCATCGTGCCCGAAGCTGCCGTTAGCGCGAGGCCCGACAAGCTCCACCACCTCGGGCGCGGCCCCGCCGATGCGCAGATAAAGGCGACCGACGCCGCCGGCGAGCGGCGAGCCCTGGATCTGGTTGATCTGCACCGATCCCTTGTCGTCGGCGTATTCGATGGCAAACAGGGTGCCGTTCGGCAAGGCCGATATCGACAGGCCGGAACCGTTGCTAATCGTGAAGAGGCCAAGCTCGTCGCGTCGGGGCATTTGAAAACTGCGGTCAAGGTCCGTGGCCATTGAGATCTCGTCGATTAGCTTCAGAAGGGAACTGGAGGATGACGCAAAATGGTTGAGAGAAATCTTACCACTATCGCCGGTTCTCGATTAGGTCCTTGAAAGACAGGCCAGCCGATATCACTTGATGTTTCAATTCGAAAGTTGCACCGAGAGGTCATTGCCAAGGCGTCAAAGGAACTGAGGTCGCCGGAGACGATGATGCCGTCAGGTTGCTCAATGGCGCCATACGGCGGGAACGGAGTTCCCTATCAATTAAGTTCAAGGCAAACTGGGACGGAAAGCGCTGATTCCGTCTGTGCGTGCTTCTTGACGCAACTCGCAGCTCCCATTCAACGAGGTGACTATTGACGCAGTTCTTCGAAACCACTCAAGGCATCATGGTAATAGGAGCGTTCATCGGCGCTGGCGGTTTAGCCGCTGGCTCCTTGCTTCCCATCGTCATTCGACTTGCGAAGTCTAGGATCAACCGACGCCCGAAAGCCGAGGTTAGAAACCTAGCGATGCTGACGGTGCTGGCCCTAGACGATTTTGTCGGAGCCAGCTACGCGGCCGTTCACGACATGCCCGAGTTCAATCCTATGGATGAAGGCGAATTCGCGTTTCACGTTCGCGATCCAACCCTTGCACTTCCGCACGACGCGAACTGGGGACTTTTTAGTACCGAGCTTTCAGAAGAAATTTTGTGGTTGTCGAACCGAGTGAAGACCCTTTCTTATGCGTTGGATAGTCTCGACCTTTCCAAGCCCGGATACGATGGCTTCTTCGAGCGACGCCAAGAAGGTTATGCTGGTCTGGCGGCTGAAGCGATGGACATTATTGAGCGTATGCTCGAAGAGTTTGACCTCACCCTGCCTGCCAAGCCAGATTATTATCGCCAGCGGGAAGGTCTGGTTTCAGCTATCCAAAAGGCTGGAGAAAACAACTCGCGGCGCCCAAAGGCGCGCGCTCTCGCGCACCCGAGTGGGTCAAATGTGCTGCAACTGTTCCCAAAGGCGAACGACGACGCCGAGTAAAATCAAGCGAAATCGCCGAACCCGATCAAAGGCATCGCCTCCTCACGCATGGCCTCTTCATCATTGGATGGCTCGTTTCTCTGTGGCCTAGTCCGGCTCCGGATCGACGCCTTCTAAAGAGTTCAAGAGGTCGCGGCGAGAGCCTTCAAGATGCCATCCTCCACGGACCACTTCGGCTGGATGATCCGCTGTTGCATAGCTGCATTGCACAAAAAATGTTTTCCAACCGGTCAAAAAAGGAGCATGGTGATCACAGCTGATGCAACACGACGGCTTTCCTCCCAGTTCCGTCGTTTCAGCTGTTCCCCTCTGGAGGTTTATACCTTCACAATTAATGGGCCGCGGTTCTCCGTCGGCCCTCTTTTTTTGTCCGCGAAAATCACGCGTTGCCGCCGGGTTTGATTGACGGGCATCCAAGTCCCAGGCGCTGGCCTCGGTCCTAAACCGCAATTCAGTCATTGATAGAGTTTGTGTGAGACCCGGGCGATATGCGAGCTACGTCGAGACACGATTGCAATGGAGGAAAGTTATAGGGCGCTCAACCCGTTTCCGGGGAGCGCCCTTTTTGTTGCTCAAAGCGCGAAAACCAACAAGTCGGCAGGCGATTTGAAGTGGTGCTGCAATACAGGCGAGACGCCGTCGCGTAAAGTCCGATCTCCTGGGCCTGGTAAGTGGCCCCGGTTATTTTACGGAACATTGGGAAAATTCTCCAAAATGATCGGTGCTAGTGGCGGAGCAGGCCTCTTTTAGCCATGTCGCTCAGGTTAAGCACGTCGACCATGTCGACAATCGTTAGCAGCCTGTCGCATCATGTCCGAGTGATATCTGGACTTTTACGGCATCGGGTCGAAATAACTAAATATGTTGATTGAGAGCAGTGGGATCCTATCAAACCCTGTAGATCATAAATCTCGCATCCGGGTCGTTGACCTCGAAACAGCCGGGAATGGCGTGAATGATGTTTGCGAGATCGGATGGCAGGACGTCGTGCTTGGCCATGATGGGGGATGGCGGGTTGATGATGAGCGCGGATCATTGCTTGTAAATCCCGGGCGACCGATCTCTCCTGAGACGATGGCAATACATCACATCTTGGACGCGGAGGTCGCGACGGCACCTTTTTGGAAAGAAATCGCCTCCAGCGTCTTACGGCCGGAAGGTGGAGTGATCGCACTGGCTGCACATAGGGCAAGTTTCGAGCAACGCTACTGCACCCCCAGATTTACGGGCGGAGCGGCCTGGATATGTACGTGGAAATGCGCGCTTCGGCTGTGGCCTCAACTGCCGAGGTTCTCCAACCAGCTGCTTCGATATCTGCGTTTACCGGAGGGACTGGTGCACGCGATTGGCCTTCCCGCCCACCGCGCAATGCCCGATGCGTACGTAACCGCACACCATTTGCGGGACATGTTGAATGAATCCAACTTCGAGCAATTGGTGAAATGGAGCAGCGAGCCGGGCCTCTTGCCACGAGTAACTTCAGGCCACGAGCGTGGCAAAAGCTGGGATCGGCTGGATATTGCGGTATTGCAGGCGTTCGCTCGCGATCGGGATGCTGACGTCCGCTTCAGCGCGGAGACGGAACTTCGCCGCCGTGGCGACGCGGACGTACAAGTGGCTGACGAAGCCGAACAAGGAACACTGCTTTAGGAGTTCTTCAGCTCCTGCAGGGGAAGGGACACAGCGGTGAGGCTCTGATGGCAGAACGAATGTCTGAACGCGCCAAGGGTGACATCGACGCCATTTTGGAACGGCTCTATCGGGTTTCCCCGGAGCTGGATAGTATTGCCGCCGATTGCGAGAGAGCTTTGCGGCTCAATGCTGAAGCAGGAGGCGATTACATTTCGCCACGAACCATGCAGGCGTTTGCCGAAATGCGCGATGCCGTCAGCGCGCTGTACGGCTCGGCGCGGAATGCGATGAAGGAAGCCGATAGGTTCTTCAAGCCGAAATCGTAGGTTGGATTGCGCTACGAATGCGCGGTAGGGCCAGGAGGCTCGGCACGGCCGACGAAGCCATTCGCCAGGTTAACCGTTCATCCACGGGAGCTTCAACAACGAGGAGGGACAACGGTTCCCAAAGGCCGATAGCTCTTTGAGCGTCAACCATTCACGCAGGAACAAACTGCACCCCGGCGGCTTTCACATGAGCTCGAACGGAGGAGTTTGAAAATGGACCACAGCAAGCACGTAAGACTGGGCACCAACGAACTAACGCCCGCAGTCCTTGAAGGCGCTACTGTCTACGGCGCAGATGACGACAAGGTTGGCAGCGTGGACCACGTGCACGGTTCAGGCACCAGCGCAAATGTCGTCATCGACGTCGGTGGGTTTCTCGGCATTGGCGCGAAACCTGTTTCCGTGCCGATCAGCGATCTGGACTTCATGCGGGATGAAGATGGCGACGTTCACGCAGTTACGTCCTGGACAAAAGATCAGCTGAAAGTAATGCCTGAGCATCGAGACTAATTCACGGCGAGGAAGTTAAAAGCCCGATCTCAACATCGGGCTTTTCAGGCTCGCAATTGTGACAGACCGAAGCGGTCGTTTTGCATGAGCCAGATTTACTGGCATCGCAGGAACGGCCGCGATTGCCGCAAGAAGCAGTCCAAAACCTCTCAAACACTTTCCTCCCAACCTTAACAGCCGCCTCTCAGGCTCCGGCCCTAAGCTTCAGATCAGATGTACGAACGGATCACCTTGCAGAAGGTCATAAAACGCCCAGGTGAAGCTGGCAAATGGCCATCGCGGCTTGCGGCTGTGATCTTTTGGGCTGAATGCGCTATGAGCGGACCACGGCAGCCAGGTATGGAAAACAAATGACCACAATCACAATCGACGATGCACTCAACCACACGGGGGCAGGACGATATCAGGGACGGCTGATGGCCATTTTCGGCTTGGTCTGGGCAGCTGACGCCATGCAGGTCATCGCGGTGGGCTTCACAGCGGCTTCGATCGCCACGAGCTTCGAACTAACGGTGCCGCAGGCGCTTCAGACGGGCACGGTGTTTTTCCTTGGCATGTTTCTGGGCGCAATGGGATTTGGTAGGCTTGCCGATAGGATCGGCCGTCGCGGCGTTCTGATCGCGACTGTCTCCGGTGATGCCGTCTTTGGCACGCTGTCAATTTTCGCGCCAGACTTCACGTTCCTCCTGTTCATGCGCTTCCTAACCGGTGCGGCAGTCGGCGGGACCTTGCCGGTGGACTATGCGATGATGGCCGAATTCCTACCGGCGAAGAACCGAGGCAGGTGGCTGGTGCTGCTGGAGGGTTTCTGGGCCGTCGGAACCCTGGTTGTCGCACTTGCAGCCTGGCTGCTCAGTCTCTGGAACGTGGCCGAAGCCTGGCGATTGATCTTTGCCGTAACAGCGCTCCCGGCGATTATCGGTTTCGGTCTGCGGTTTTTCGTGCCGGAATCGCCGCTCTATCTTCTGCGCAAGGGAAGGGGTGGAGAAGCAAAGGCGATCATCGACCGGATGGCCGTGGTGAATGGCCGCAGTGCTCTGGGGCAAGAGTTTGACATCGCGCCCGCGACACCGACGCGTGGTATCGGAATATTCTCCCACGCTCTGCGGCGTCGAACCCTTTTGATCCTGGCGGTTTGGTTTCTGGTGTCCATTTCTTACTATGGTGTCTTCACTTGGATGCCTCCGAAACTTGCCGGGGACGGCTTTGGCTTCGTTCGAGGCTACGGTTTTCTTGTGCTGATCGCGCTTGCCCAGCTTCCTGGATATGCGCTCGCTGCCTACGGCGTCGAAAAGTGGGGGCGGCGTCCAACGCTTGTGGCATTTTGCATCCTTTCCGCGATGGGATCCATTTTGTTCGTCGTCGGCTCATCCGCACTCTTAGTAGCGTCGTCACTGCTAATCATGAGTTTCGCGCTACTTGGTACGTGGGGTGCACTCTACGCCTATACACCAGAGCTTTATCCTACTGCGTCCAGGGCAACCGGAATGGGTGCCGCCGGTGCCATGGCTCGGCTTGGAGGGCTGCTTGCGCCATCGTTGATCGGTCTTTTTGTGACTAAAGATTTCGGCCTGGTCATCGGGATTTTCGCTGCTTTGCTGCTGTTGGCAGGTGCCGCAGCCTATTTCATCGATGCAGAGACGCGCAGTGCTACGCTGGCCTAGAAGCGGTTTGACCGATGCGTTGGCCTCCATCTCAGGATGGCGGAGGGTAGGGTTCCGACCTTGTCGCAGAATAGATTTTTTGTGGCGAAGACTGACAGCTGGTGGCGCCATTGCAGCCTCGTCTCCATTTTTTTCAACAACTTAGTTAATTCTCTTAAAGCGGTTTCGTCAACCTGGTTTTCACGTCGACGTTGGCCGCCTGGCAAAAGGCACCGAGAGCAGGGCGCAGCCGGTCAGGACGGCAATCACCATCCAGGCTTCGTTGATCGCCTGGACGCTTGCCGCGGTCTGGATCAGCGGATCAAGCAGCGCCGTGGTATCCGCGTCGAAGCTGCCGCTATGCCCGGATATCGTCTGAAGAGGCGCGCCGACGAATGTCGCGGCCTCGACGTCGCCGGCTTGAAGGCGGGTCCAGAGACCCTGTCCCAGCGGCTCCGAGCGCGTGTAGATGATGGTGTCGATCAGCGCGATGCCGATGGCCCCGCCGAGATTGCGCATCAGGTTGAAAAGTCCGCTCGCATCGGGAATGCGGTCTGGCGGCAGAGTGCCGAGCGCCAGTCGCGTCGGCGGCAGCAGGCAGAACATGATGGCGACGCCGCGCACCACCTGCGGCCAGAACATCGCGTCATAATCCGAACGAGGGTCCTGAAAAGCGCTCATCCCGACACCGATCGCAAAGAGCGCGAAACCGGCGGCCGACAGCACGCGCGCGTCCATCCGCTTCTCCAGCGCGACCGCGATCGGCGCCGTGATCAGTTGCGCGACGCCGGTGACCAGCATCGTCATGCCGATTTGGAGGGCGTCGTGTCCCCTGATGAAAGCGAGAAAGACCGGCATGAGATAGACCGAGCCGAAGAGGCCGATGCCGAGCACGAAGCTCAGAACCGAACCGACGAGAAAGTTTCGATCGCCGAAATTGCCGAGATCGACGATCGGCCGGTTTCTGCTCAGCGTTCGCCAGATGAAGACACCTCCCGATGCAAGGCAGACCGCCAGCAGGCTTAAAACATAGGCCGAGATCCAGCCGCTCGTCGGCGCCTCTTTCAGGCTGAGTTCCAGGCTCGTCAGCGCGGTTGCCATCAGCAGAAGCGACAGACCGTCGAGATGCCTGAGTTCGGACGGATCGGTCGCCTGCCTCGGCAGGGACCGTGCCGCCAGGATTGCCGAGGCAATGCCTGGAAGGATGTTGATCAGGAACAGCCAGTGCCAGGAATAGGTCTCAGTCAGCCATCCGCCGACGATCGGTCCGACGGTCGGGGCCAAAACCGCGAGAACGCCGGCGATCGTCGTCGCAAGCGCCTGGCGCTCGTTCCGAAAGAGAATGAACACGGCCGAAAACACCGAGGGGATCAGGGTTCCGCCGGAAAAACCCTGAAGCACCCGCCAGGCGACCAGCTCACCGAAGCTGCCGCTCATTGCACAGCCGGCGGAGGCTGCGACGAACAGGCAGATGGCGGTAACGAACAGCCATCGCATCGTCAGAAGCCGCGTCAAGAAGCCGGTGAGCGGGATCGCCACCACTTCGGCAATGAGATAGGCCGTCTGTATCCAGCTCATCTGATCCGGATCGATATCCAGCGCCGACTGGATGGTCGGCAGCGATGTCGCCACCACCTGGACGTCGAGGATCGCCATGAACATGCCGACGCACATCGCCATGAAGCCGAGCCAGACGATGGCGGGTGTTTCATCAGGGCGGGCAGATTCAAGTCGTTCCGACATGCGATGATCCCGCGCGCTGCATTCTCCGCCCAGGGTGCGAAGACTACTGCAGAATTCCTTAAATCGGAATCGATTGAGAGTAAAATATGCAGCAATTCAAAGTGATGCAGCGCCGCGTCTGAAAGACGGCGGCGCTGTAGGCATTTCCATCCCCAATTGCAATCGAGCCTGACCGGGTGGGTCAGGCTCGATCCTCTGTTCAACGGATTTGGTCCAAGCGTCCTATTTGTCCGGGGCTTAGCTGCGGAAGAGCGACAGGATATTCTGCGACGACGAATTCGCGATCGATAGCGACTGGATCGCCAGCTGCTGTTGTGTCTGCAAGGCAGACAGCCTGCTCGACTCCTCCTCCATGTCGGCGTCGACCAGTCGTCCGACGCCCGACTCGATGGAATCCGACAGCGCGCCGACGAAGTCTTCCTGCAGTTCGATGCGCGTCGAGATCGAACCCAGCTGCGCACCGGCAGAGGTCATTGCCGACAGCGCGGATTCGATGGTCGACAGCGCCGACTGGATCTGACCGGTGGTGAAGTCGGTAATGTCGAGCGAATAGACGGAATCGCCATTTGCGTCCACCGTTCCGAGGATGCCGGACGCGGTATCGATCGTCCCGCTGCTCATGCCGAACAACACATTGCCCGTGGAGCTGGTATCCAGGGCATAATCCGTCACTTTAACGGAAACGGCGCCGGAGCCATCGCGAACAAAGGACGACACGACGCTTTTCGTGCCGCTTTCGCCCGCGACCCAGTTCTCACCAGAGAATGACGCTGACTGGGCAATGCTCAGCAGCTGATTCTGAAGCTGCGTGATTTCTTCCTGAACCTTGGATTTGTCGACACCGTCTTCAGTCGCTGCCACAAGCTTGGATTTGATCTCGTCGACGACGTCGATCGCATTTTCCATTGCCGTATAGGCAGTATCGACCTTTGCTGCGCCGAGGCCAAGGGCGTCGGACACGGCGGAAAGTGCCTTGTTGTCGGACCGCATCGTGGTTGCGATCGACCAGTAGGCGGCATTGTCGGATGCGGTGTCGACCCGGTAGCCGGTAGAGACACTGTTCTGTGTCGTTTCGAGATTGGAATTGATGCTGCGCAGCGTCTGAAGGGCAGCCATCGCGGAATTGTTCGTATTGATGCTCGTCATTGGAAATTCGACCCGTTCATGAAGTTGGATGTTTTGCATCCCGGGTGAATCCGGGCCGTGGCGAGCAGCCTCATGCTTATCGACCCGTGTTCGGGAAGGTCAATTCGCCATCGTTGGATCAATTATGGTACTTAAAAGTACCTTAATCGTTAACGCCAAGGGGGCGCGGCGATATCTTTTTGCAGAAATGTGATGCGATGGCTCGGCTGCTCGGTTGGGCGGCCATCTTTTGGGTGAAGGTCATGCCCGGTTAATGTCTGTAGAGAGCCGATCCTGAGGTGCTGCAGAAATTTCCAATCGGCAATTGACGTGTCGGCGGGAAACTGACTATCAATATTAAATCAATTTGATTGACTTCAAAAATAAAGAACAAGGGAACGTTGGGATGAGATCGAGCAAGCGCGTATTCCGTGACATTTCCATGCGTGCCGGCTGGGCAGTGCTTGTCGCTTTCGCGGCGGGCAGTGCAGCCGCAGAGTCGGTGCTGACGATACATATCGAGGAGCAGTCCAGCTGGGTGCAGAACTTCAATCCGTTCGACCTTGCCGGCCGCCGGCAGAGCACCATGGATTTCATCTACGAACCCTTGGTCATCTTCAATGCGGAGGATGGCGGCAAGCCGGTGTTTCGTCTGGCGACCGACTATAAATTTTCCGAGGATATGAAATCCGTCACCTATACGCTGCGATCAGGCCTGAAATGGTCGGACGGTCAGCCGCTGACGTCGGCCGATGTGAAATACACGATCGATCTCATGCTCAAGAACGCCGCACTCGACACCGTCGGCGTCGGCGAGACCGTTGCCTCCGTCGAGGCGCCGTCGGCAACCCAAGTCAAGATCGATCTCAAGGCGGTGAATTCCGATTTTCCGGAAACGCTCGCCGACCTCGCCGTCGTTCCCGAGCATATCTGGAAGGATGTTTCCGATCCGGTCGCCTTCAAGAACGAGAAGCCTGTGGGGTCCGGCCCGATGACGGAGCTGCGCCGTTTCACGCCGCAGGTCTACGAGCAATGCCGCAACCCGAACTACTGGGATGCCGCCTCGCTGCATGTCGATTGCCTCAGGCTGCCGCAGATCTCGGGCAACGACCAGATGCTTGCGATCCTGCCGGAAGGCAACATGGACTGGATCGGCTCCTTCATTCCCCAGATCGACAAGACCTTCGTGGCGCTCGATCCCGACCATAACGGCTATTGGCAGCCGCCGGCCGAGACCGTCGCTTTCCAGATGAATTTCAAGAGCGGCAATGAAGGCAATCTCGAGGCCTATAAGGACCTGAACTTCCGCCATGCCTTCAGCCTCGCCATGGATCGCACGTCGATGGTCGATATTGCGGGCTTCGGCTATCCCGTCGTCAACGAACATGCGACCGGCCTGCCGCCACGCTTCGAGACCTGGCGCAACAAGGGCGCCGAAGGCGACAAGGACGCCTTCATGGGTTTCGATACCGAGAAAGCCAACAAGATCCTCGACGATGCCGGCTACAAGAAGGGTGCAGACGGCTTCCGCACGACGCCGAGCGGCAAGCCGATCGCCTTCCCGATTATCGTTCCGAACGGCTGGACCGACTGGATCGATGCGGTACAGATCGCCGTCGAAGGATTGCGCGCCGCCGGCATCAACGCGTCGGTCGCGACCCCGGAATATGAACAGTGGCGCAAGCAGCTCATCGACGGCAGCTTCGAGGTCGTCATGAACTCCCGCGCCGATGGCGCAACGCCGTTCCGCGGCTATTACCAGAACCTGTCGACCGCTTATGGCGGGCGCATCACCGGCGCGCCCTCGCGCTATTCGAACCCGAAGCTGGACGCCCTTTTCGATCAGTATCTGAAGGCAACATCGGAGGACGATCACAAGAAGATCTTCAACGACATCCAGCTGCTGATCGCCGACGACTTCCCCGTCGTGCCGGTGTTCAACGGGCCGACCTGGTATCAGTTCTCCAGCAAGCGCTTCACCGGCTGGGTCACCGACAAGGATCCCGTCATGAACCCCGAGGATCATGACAACAACCGCATGCGCCTGATGCATCTGCTGCGCCTCAAGCCGGTCAGTTGAGCCTCGCGAGGGAGCGGAAATGCGCATTTCGAGCCGGCGCCTCGGCGTCTATGCGGTCGCCCTGGTGTTCGCCATCGTCGTGAACTTCATTCTTCCCCGGCTCATGCCGGGGAGTCCGGTCGACGCTATGGTCGCCCAGCTAGGTCCGCGGGCGACACCTGCCGCCGTCGAGGCGATCAAGGCGCGCTTCGGCGCGGTCGACCAGTCGATGCTCTGGCAATTCGTCGATTACCTCAAGGGGCTTGCGACCTTGGATCTCGGCGTCTCGGTCAAATATTATCCCCAGACCGTCGTCCAGGTTCTTGGCCGGTCGACGCTCTGGACGGTCTTTCTCGTGACGACCGCGATCATCTTTTCGCTCTGCGTCGGTGTCGTGCTTGGCGCGGTCTCGGCCTGGCGTCGCGGCGGGCGCTTCGACACGATCGTCTCGCCGCTCTCCGTGATCATGATTTCGGTGCCGCCTGTCATCGTGGCGCTGACGACGCTTTTCGTCTTCGCGGTCTCGCTGCGCTGGTTTCCCGTGGGCTATGCCTACGATCCGAACCTCGATCCCGCCTTCAATTTCACCTTCATCGGCAGCGTCTTCGCCCATGCGATCCTGCCGGTGCTGACGCTCTCGCCGTTCCTGATCGGCGAATTCCAGACGACGATGCGCTCGTCGATGATCTCGGTGCTCGGCGAAGACTATGTGACCATGGGGCGCGCCAAGGGGCTCAGCCATCTCACTGTCATGTTCGGCTACGGCGCCCGCAATGCCATGCTTCCGGTGCTGACCAACCTGGCGCTGATGCTCGGCGCCGTCTTTGGCGGCTCGATCGTCACCGAGATCGTCTTCAACTATCCCGGCCTGGGACTGACGCTCTATACCGCGAGCATCGCCCGCGATTACCCGGTCATCCAGGGACAGCTGCTGCTGATGACACTCGCGACGCTCGGCGCCAATTTCCTCGTCGACATCATTTACGGGCTCGTCGATCCCAGATTGCGGGAGGCCGTATAATGGGCTTCGGGCTACGGTCTATCCTCCGCCAGAAGAAAGCCCTGGCCGGCCTCGTCATCATTGTTGCCCTGTGGCTGATGGCGTTGTTTGCGCCGATCATTGCGCCCGGCGAGCCCGGAGCGCGTGTCGGACGCTCGCACCAACCGCCGTCGATCGAACATGTCATGGGCACCACGAAGATGGGGCGGGATGTCTATCGCCAGTTCGTCTGGGGCGCCCGCAGCTCTCTCTCCGTCGGCTTTGCCACGGGCATTGCCATCACCATTGTCGGCACGGCCATCGGCCTCGTCGCCGGTTATGCTGGCGGCAAGACCGATGCGGTGCTCGATCTTGCGACGAATGCCGTCCTGGTCATCCCGAACATGCCGTTGCTGATCCTGCTCGCCTCCTTCGCCGGCACGGTCGGGCCGATGGCGATCATGTCGATCATCGCGCTGACCTCCTGGCCTTGGGGCGCCCGCATGACGCGGTCACAGACGATGGCGCTTCGCAATCGTGATTTCGTCACGGCTTCCAAGATGATCGGCGAGCCCGCCTGGCGCATCATCTTCGTGGAGATCCTGCCGAACCTGACGACGCTGATCGGCATCAATCTCGTCGGCAGCATCATCTACGCCATCGTTGCCCAGACGACGCTCGAATATCTCGGCTTCGGGGATCCCTTGAAGGTCTCCTGGGGCACCATGCTTTACAACGCCCAGAATTCCTCGGCGATCATGGTCGGCGCCTGGTGGGATATTGGGGTGCCCGCGGCAGGCATCGCGCTCACCGGCCTTGGCCTTGCGCTTTTGAATTTCACCTTCGACGAGATCGCCAATCCGCAGCTTCGCTCCGGCCCGGCGCTGACACGCTGGTTCCGCCTCACCCGCGCCCGCAACAGAGAATTGGAGCTTGGCCGATGAGCGACAATCTTCTGGAAATCGACAAGCTCAATGTCGACTACCTCGTCGACAAGGGAGAGTTCCGCGCCGTCAAGGATGTCTCCTTCAATATCGGCCGTGGCGAGATCTTCGGGCTGGCCGGTGAATCCGGCTGCGGCAAGAGCACGATCGCCTATGCCATCACGCGTCTTTCCAAGGCGCCTGCCTGGATCAGCGGCGGCAGCATCCGGCTCGCCGGACAGGATCTCCTGAGGCTGCCCGAACGCGAGCTGCAGAAAATCCGCTGGAAGCGCATCGGCATGGTCTTCCAGAGCGCGATGAATTCGCTCAATCCGCTGATGCGCGTCGAGGCGCAGTTCCATGACGTTCTCTACCGCCACACCGGTTGCTCGCGCGAGCAATCCCGGCTTCGCGGCGAGGAGATGTTCCGCCTCGTCGGCATTCCCACGCATCGCATCGGCGACTACCCGCACCAGTTCTCCGGCGGCATGCGTCAGCGCATCGTCATCGCCATCTGCCTGGCGCTGAGACCCGAGCTTATTATCATGGACGAGCCGACGACGGCCCTCGACGTGGTCGTGCAGCGGGAGATCCTCGAGCAGGTCGTCGATCTGCAGCGGACCTATGGTTTCTCGGTGCTCTTCATCACCCATGACCTGCATCTGATGGCGCAGCTCTGCCAGCGCATCGGTGTCATGCTGAAGGGCGAACTCGTCGAAGTGGGCGACGTGCGCCAGGTCGCCCAGGCGCCGCTGCACGATTATACCCGCAAGCTTTGGAATGCCATTCCGCAGCTTCCAGGCAATCCGCATCTATCGGGAGTCTTGGCATGAAGGCGGAGGCAAATCCTGTGGTCGCGGAAGCCGTGATCCGGCTCGAAGATATCAAGCGTAACTTCGGCCCGCTACACGCGCTGAAAGGTGTGTCCTTCTCGCTCTTTCCCGGTCGGGCATTGGCGCTGGTCGGCGAATCCGGCTGCGGCAAGACGACCTGCGCCCGCATCATCGCGCGCTTGGACAAACCGACGGGCGGCAGGCTGTTTTTCCGCGGGCAGGATCTGACCGTCCGCGGCGAGGCAAAAGATGAGCATCAGTATCGCAGGGAGGTGCAGATGGTCTTCCAGGATCCGTTCTCATCGCTCAACCCGGCCTTTACGGTCAGCCATCATCTGGCGCGGCCGCTGCAATTGCACCGGCAGAGCGGCTCCAGGGCGGATCTTGCCGAAGAGATTGCCCGCCTGCTGACAAGCGTCGGGCTGGAACCTGATTTGACCAGGCAGAAATTCCCGCATGAACTCTCGGGCGGCCAGCGGCAGCGGGTGAATATCGCGCGCGCGCTTGCCGTTGCGCCGAGCGTGCTGGTGGCCGATGAGCCGACCTCGATGCTCGATGTCTCCATCCGCAAGGACATTCTCGATCTGCTCGCGACGGTGAAACGGGAAAATGACCTGGCCATGCTCTATATCACCCACGACATTGCGACGGCCGCACATGTGGCCGAGGAGATCGTCGTCATGTTCGCCGGCCAGATGGTCGAATGGGGCGACACCGATACGGTTCTGTCCGATCCGCGCCATCCCTATACAAAATTGCTGCTTTCGGCCGTTCCGGATGGCAGCCGGCCGTTCGTGACCGGCGGAAGCGCGCGTTTCCTCGAACAGGCGGAAAAGGTACGCTCGCTCAGCCGTCCGGAATCGGCTGTCATCGAGCAGGTCGGCTCCAACCATTTCATACGCGCACTCGGCGTTTCCAGCTGAAGGATGGCAAAGTGGACTATCTCGTTAACCTCTCCACCCTGCCGCCAGACACGCAGTCGCCCGAACGAATGGCACGCGAGGGTGTGACGATCCGCCGGGCTCTGCCGCCGGAATTCCGGCTGATCACTGGCTGGATCACAGAACAATTCGGTGAGGGATGGGCGAGCGAGGCGTCCGTCGCGATGACCCGCCAACCGCCGACCTGCTTCATCGCCACGCGCGAGCAGAAGCTCGTCGGTTTTTCCTGCCATGAAGCGACGGCGCGCGGCTTCTTCGGACCGACCGGCGTCGACGAAGGCCTTCGCGGGCTCGGCATCGGCCGGGCATTGCTTTTTGCCAGCCTGAACGACCTGAAAGCGATGGGCTATGCCTATGCGATCATCGGCGACGTCGGCCCCTCGGCCTTTTACGAAAAGGCGGTCGGAGCCGTGCCGATCCCCAATTCCGCTCCCGGCATTTACGCCGGAATGCTCAAGACCTGATTTGTAAAAGCCCGATCTTCAAAAGGAAGAAGTGACCATGCCCACATCGCGACCGAAAACCCTGCGGCTTGAAACCCTTTGGAATCCGCCTGCGGACGGCAAGGAATTTTCCTACGTCCTGCGCCTCAAGAACCTCGGCACCGAGCCGCTTTCGAATTTTTCGCTGTGCGTGAGCGGCCCAGGTCGTGTCGATCCGGCCGGGCGCGTCGAAGGCGCCACTGTCTCGCAGCGGCTCTCGAATTTCACCGAATTCCAGCCGCCGGCCAATTTCGTTCTCGGCGCCGGCGAGACGTGGACGATCTCGGTCTACGCGCTGAGCTGGCAGTTCCGTCACTGGACGGACGGCGCGACGAGCGGCTATCTCGCGCTTTCCGACGGCAGCACGATCCTGCTCACCATAGAGCCGACGCGATCTTCGGTCAGCAATGCGCCGTTGAAGCGTGGCGCCGAGATCTATCCGGTTCCCCTCAATGCGCCCGTTCAGGTGTCGATCATCCCCTGGCCGAACCATGTGGCGGTCACTTCCCGTCGGCCCTTGCCGGCCGGTTTTGCGCCGCAGGCGCAGAGCGCTGAAGGGGAGGCGGCAGCCCGCAGTTTCGCAGCATTGGTCGAGCATCTCTTCGCCGTCGAAGGCATCGTGCGGAGCGAGGCGGAAGGCGCGGTTCCGGTTGCCCTGAAGGATGCCGCCGGCTTCGGGCCAGAGGCCTATCGGCTGAGCTTCGAGGGTGAGACGATCACGATCGAGGCAAGCAGCCAGACCGGCTTCCTCTACGGCCTCGTCACACTCGGCCAGATCTGGCGCGGTGCAAGGCTGCATCCCGAGGTCTTCCAGTTTCCGGCCTCCGGCGAGATCGTCGATGAGCCGTCGATGGGTTGGCGCGGCCTGCATCTCGACGTCGCCCGCCAGTTCTATGGCGCGGCTGAAGTCAAGAAGCTGCTGGCGGTGCTTGCCTGGAATAAGCTCAACCGCTTCCACTGGCACCTTTCCGACGACGAAGCCTGGCGCGTCGAGATCGACGCCTATCCTGATTTGACCGCGGTCGGCGCCTGGCGTGGCCACGGCCTTGCCGTTCCGCCGCTGCTCGGTTCGAGCCCGGCCCGCACCGGCGGTTACTACACCAAGGCTGCCATCCGCGAGATCGTCGCCCATGCCAAGAGCTTCGGCGTGGAGATCGTGCCGGAGATTGATGTCCCCGGCCATTGCTACGCCATGCTGCAGGCAATACCGGAACTGCGCGATCCAGCCGAGGTCGGCAGCTATTATTCGGTTCAGGGCTTTCCCGACAATTGCATCAATCCGGCCCGCGAGAAGACCTATGAGATCATCGAGACGATCCTCTCCGAACTCATCGAGCTCTTTCCGTTCAAGATCATCCATCTCGGCGCCGACGAGGTTCCGCTTGGTGCATGGTCCGGTTCGCCGGAAGCGCTCGAACGCCTGCGTAGCGTGGCGGGCGACGAGGTTGCCGATGCACATGCCAAGCGGCTGAACGTCGTGACCAATACCCATGGCGCCGACGACATCCACGGCTCGGGTGCCGCCATCCTGCAGGCGGAATTCCTGAACCGCGTCCAGCGCTTCCTTGCGAGCAAGGGCTGCATCACCGGCGGCTGGGAAGAGGCGGCCCACGGCGATGTCATCGACAAATCCAAGAGCTATCTCTGCAGCTGGCGCAATGTCGAGGTCTCGGCCGAACTTGCCGAGCGCGGCTACGAAATCGTCGTCTGCCCCGGACAGGTCTATTACCTCGACATGGCGCTCAGGCCCGACTGGGACGAGCCCGGCGCCAGCTGGGCGGGGACTTCGGATGCCGAGAAGCTCTACAATTTCGACCCCATCGGCGGCTGGACGGCGAGCCAGAAACAGAAACTCCTCGGCATCCAGGCCTGCATCTGGTCCGAGCCGATGACGGATCGGGCCGTTTTCGACCGCCTCGTCTTCCCGCGCCTTTCCGCGCTTGCCGAAACGGGTTGGACGAAGCCGTCATCCAAGTCGTGGGAGCGTTTCAGGGCGCTCGCAGGACTGATGCCGCTGCTCTACGGGCTGCAGCAGTCTTAGCGCCCGGATCGGGCTGGATTTTGATTTAAGGATCACCCTTGCCATCACCGGAGGCGGCGATGGCAAGGATACCGACATCGCTTTCAACGGGTGTTGTCAGGTGCCGCTTCATCTGCCGCTGGCAGCTGACATTCGGGTGCGGCGATACGAATAGGACGTGTTCCAATCTCCGCGCCGGTCGCGCGGTCGATGGTGACGGGATCGATCTCCGTTCCGGTCTCGGCGTCGAAGAAGCGGGTGACTGCACCGCCGCCGCGGTGCTTGCGGCCCCAGGCGCCGATCGCAAACAGCACCGGCAGAAAGTCGCGGCCGGCTTCCGTCAGCACATATTCGTCGCGCGGCGGACGCTCGGAATAGCGACGCTTTTCCAGCAATCCTTCCTCGGTCAGCGATGACAGCCGCCCCGTCAGCATTGTCGGGACGATGCCGAGGCTTTTGCGAAATTCATCGAAGCGGGTCAGCCCCGCATGGGCGTCGCGCATGATCAGCATGCTCCACGCATCGCCGACGAGCGCCAGGCTGCGGGCGATCAGGCAGGGTTGTTCGGAAAGATTCTTCATGTCGGTATCTTTTTAGTAGTGACTTGCTATCGATTTGATAGTAACAGAATGCGCATGGATGTTCCACGACAAAAACGAAGGCAGACGTCAATGAGCAAAAGAGAACGCGGCATTGCCCTGGTCACCGGGGCTTCCTCCGGCATCGGGCTGGTGACGGCGAAGGCGCTGCGGCGCGACGGCTACCGGGTGTTCGGCACCAGCCGAAAGCCGATGGCCGACACCGCCGATGGGATCACCATGCTGGTCTGCGACGTCATCGACGATCAGTCCGTGCAGAGCGTCGTCGACGAGGTTCTAAAACGCACGGGACGGATCGATCTTCTGGTCAACAATGCCGGAATCGGCCTGCTCGGCGGCGCCGAGGAATCGACGACGGCGCAGGCCAAAGCCGTATTCGACGTCAACGTCTTCGGCACGATGCGCATGACCAATGCGGTGCTGCCGGTGATGCGGCGGCAGCGCAGCGGTCGGATCATCAACCTGAGCTCGATCCTTGGGCTGATCCCGGCACCCTTCAACGCGCTCTACGCAGCGACCAAGCACGCGGTCGAAGGTTATTCGGAATCCCTCGATCATGAAGTGCGCACACAGGGCATCCGCGTCGTGCTCGTCGAACCGGGTGTCACCCGCACCTCCTTCGAGGAGAACATCACGCGCCCCGACCGGCCGCTTGCCGTCTATGACGCAGTGCGCGCCGACGCGGAGAAGCTGATGCGCGAGATCGTCTCAAAAGGCGATGCGCCCGAGGTGGTCGCCGCAACCGTCATCCGGGCCGCCAATGCGGCCTCGCCGAAGAGACGCTACACGGCCGGGAAAGCAGCAGGCCAGGTGCGCTTCATCCGCCGCTTCCTGCCCGAGTCCTTCGTCGACAAGAGCCTCCGGAAATTCAACAAACTTCCCGCTTGAGCCTGCCTTGCCGCATTGCCGGCTCATCCCAGAAACGAAAGTTCGCCCTCATGAAAGCATTCCTGATCGATCGCTACAAGAAAGGTGGCGCCCTCAGGCTCGGCCAGAGCCCTGAACCGCAGCTGCGCAAGAACGACGTCATGGTCGAGATCCATGCCGCCAGCGTGAACCCGCTGGATGCCAAGATCCGGGACGGAGAGTTCAAACTCATCCTGCCCTACCGGCTTCCGCTGGTGCTCGGCAACGATGTCGCCGGCGTCGTGGTCCGGGTGGGCGCCAATGTCCGGCAATTCAAACCCGGTGACGAGGTCTATGCGCGTCCTGATCAGGATCGCATTGGCACGTTCGCCGAGTATATCGCCATCGACGCTGCCGATGTTGCGCTGAAGCCCGCCAATCTCAGCATGGAAGAGGCCGCATCCGTTCCGCTTGTGGCGCTGACCGCATGGCAGGCGCTGGTCGAGCGCGCCAAGCTGCAGAAAGGCCAGAGGGTGCTGATCCATGCGGGTTCCGGCGGCGTCGGCACCATCGCGATCCAGCTTGCCAAGCATCTCGGCGCTCATGTGGCGACAACGGCGAGCACGGCAAATATCGATCTGGTGAAAAGCCTCGGCGCTGACGTGGTGGTCGACTACAAGACGGACGACTTCGAAAAGGTGCTGAAGGGCTATGACGTCGTGCTGAACAGCCTCGGCAAGGATACGCTGGAGAAATCGCTCGCCGTCCTGAAGCCCGGCGGCAAGCTGATCTCGATATCAGGTCCGCCCGATCCCGATTTCGCCAGGGAAAGCGGCTTCGGCTGGCTGCTGCAGCAGGTCATGCGCTTCTTGAGCTTCGGCATCCGGCGGAAATCGAAACGCCGGGGGATCGGCTATTCCTTCCTCTTCATGACGGCAAACGGCGCGCAGCTCGGCAAGATCGCTTCGTTGATCGAGGCGGGTGCCATCCGCCCCGTCATCGACCGGGCCTTCCCGTTCGAGAAGACCAACGAAGCGCTGGACTATGTGGAAACGGGACGCGCGAAGGGCAAGGTCGTCATCGCGGTGAAGTGAGGCCTGGGAAGGCCGAAGAGCCCAGGTTTAGCCAAGCGGCTTTTGCAGGATGTCGAAGCGCGGATTGGTTTCGGAAAAGAGAAGTGCGGTCGAGCGAAGGGGCTTCACTGTCGTTGCCGGTAGGCAGAGGGTGTGATGCCTGTGCCCAACTTAAATGCCCGTGTCATGTGGCTCTGGCTGCTGAAGCCGCAGGCCGAAGCGATCTGCGCTATTGGGTCCATGTCTGATAACATCGATTTGGCGCGCTCGACACGCCGGTGGGCCACCCAGCCATGCGGAGACACACCGTAGCTTGCCCGGAACATCCGCTGAAAATGAAACGCGCTGAGCTGCCCGATCGCCGCCAGATCCTGCAAGCGGATTGTCTCACCGAGATGGGCCTCGATATACTCCAGACTCCGGCGCCGCACATGAGGAGCAAGCCCGCCGCTGATCGCACAGGGACGCATCCCTCCATAACGCGGATCAACGAAGAAATCGTTGATCGCCTGCGTCATCGCTTCCTCAGCCAGCAGATGGCCGCCCGCCAACATCGCTTTCGTCATCTGCCGAAGCGTGTGCGCCAAGGCGGGTGCATCTGCGAAGGTTACTTCGGGAAGAGCCATGAGCCGAGCATCGCGGTCAAACGTCTCAGCAAACATCCGGCGCATCTGGTCGTCGGGAACATACAGATGGACGAATTGAGAGAAGTCGGTGATTTCCCATTCGGACGAGTGCTCCTGTGGCATGATGCACAGCACTCCCGGACGGCCGCGCGCGGCGGGGCTGCCATCCAGACGACGCGTTCCGACGCCGCCCTTAAGATAAAGACTGAACGTATGACCGTTCGGCCGCTGATAGCTCATCCTGTCGTGTGCATTGCTCCAGATGGCAGCTGATCGTCCGAACCCCAAATCGATGGATTGTGACATCCGCGCAGTGGGAGATGCGGACAAAAACCTGAAAACCGAGGGGTGACTATATTTCACCAATTCTTTCCCACACCTGACCATGCCGCGCGAACAATAACGGCGGACGACCCGCATGGCGAGCCGGAAGTCCGGGCAAATCGATTTGATAGCAAGAATCTGCAAGAGGCCTGCGCACGGTTCGCCTATTGGTCGGGAAAACGAGGATCACTCCATGGCAAATGCCGCTCTCTTCATCGCAACCGTCCTCATATGGGGGACGACTTGGATCGCCATTGCGATGCAGGTCGGTCCCGTGCCGGTCTTGGTCTCGGTCTTTTACAGATTTGCGGTCGCAGCCGTGATCCTCGTCGCCATCCTGGCTGTCATGCGGCGGCTCAAGCTGCCTGCCTTGCGCGATCAACCTTTCATCCTTGCGCAAGCGCTCTGCCTGTTCAGCCTCAATTTCATCTGTTTCTACAACGCCGCCGCCTCTATCCCGTCCGGGCTGATCTCCGTGATCTTCTCGCTCGCAACGATCTACAATGCCGTCAATGCGCGCCTCTTCTTCGGCGACCGCATTACAGGCCGCACGCTTCTCGCAGCGGCGCTCGGAGCAACCGGCCTTCTCCTCCTTTTCGGACAGGACGTTGTCGTCGATTTCGATATGGGTACGTTGAAAGGGATCGGGCTCGCAGCGCTTGGCACGCTGTTCTTCTCGCTGGGCAATATGGCATCGCGTCGAAACAGCGCGGTCGGAATCTCACCGCTGACCGCCAATGCCTGGGGCATGACCTATGGCGCGATCGTCCTCCTCTTCCTAATTGCCGTGACGCAAACGCCGATCGTCGCGCCGCCTAACATCACCTATCTTGCCGCCCTGCTCTATCTCGCGGCAATCGGATCGGTGATCGGCTTCACCACCTACCTCATGCTGGTGTCGCGCATCGGCTCCTCACGCGCCGCCTATGCCACCGTCCTGTTCCCGATCGTCGCCCTGTCATTGTCGACGGTATTCGAGGGCTACCACTGGACCGGCCTAGGCCTGATCGGCCTGGCGCTGACGCTTCTCGGCAACGTGGTCATCTTTGCGCGACCTCTAGCCCGTCGCCCGCCGCAGTCAGATGCGAGGCTGCCCGCAGGTGGATGAGAGGCTGGCCTCGGCAATCTCCCGGGCGAAGGTAGCTAGCCGAGCGGCTTTTGCAGGACGTCGAAGCGCGGATTGGTTTCGGAAAAGATCGGCAGGGCGGCGGCGCCGAGGATTGCCGTATCCTTGCCGGTCGTGCCGATCATGACGCGGGGTACCGCCCGTTTTTGATTGGGGTCGATCGGGGTGTGCAACGGCTCCAGCCGCTCTGCAAGCCGAAGCATCAGCGACGTCGAGATGCTGCCTCCGAGTACGATGGTCTGCGGATCGAAGGCCAGCTCCAGAAAATCGACGGTCTGCCGTAGCGGCTGGACGGCCTGATCCAGCCAGGCGTCGAGACCTTCGCTGCCCTTGGCGATCAGCGCGTCGAGATCGTCGGGCGACAGCTCCTCGGCGTTGGCAATGCCCATGTATTCATAGGCAACGGCCGGCGAGACGTAGCGATCCAGACAGCCGCGCTTGCCACAGCTGCAGAGCTTGCCATGCGGTTCGACGATAATATGCCCGATCTCGCCGGCATTGTTGCGGCTACCCTTGTAGAGGTGGCCGTCGAGGAACATTCCGGCACCGATGCCCCCGCCGCCGGCGAGAAACAGATAGACGAAGCTGCCCAAACCGCGGGCGACACCATGAAGACGCTCGCCGATCGCTGCTGCCGTCGCATCGTTCTCGACCAGCACCGGCACTTTTACCCGCTGTTCCAGCTCGTGCCCAACGGGAAAATCCTGCCAGCCGGGCAGGTTCAGCGGGCTGAGAGAGGTGGTGCCGCCATCGGCATAGCGGCCGGGCAGGGCCATCCCGACGCCGAGCAGCCTATTCCGGTCGAATGCGAAGGCTTGCTGGAGATCCTCGACGATGGACTGGAGAGCCGGCATGGCCCGTTGCGGATCCGGATGTTCGACGTGGCGCTCGATGCGCGCGCAAACGGCGCCGGAGAGATCCGTCAGGATCCCACTTGCGCGCTGGCGGCCAAGTTCGAGGCCGATCGAATAGGCGCCGCGCGGATTGATGGTGTAGGGGATGATCGGCTGGCCGCGCGCCAGCTTCTGCGCCTCGGACGGGACGAGAAGGTGGGATCTCTCCAGTTCCTCGACGATATTGGACACAGTCTGGGCGGTCAGCGCCGTCATCCGGGCGATCGCCGCCCGCGACAAGGGACCATTCGTGCGGACAGCCTCGATCACCACACGCCGGTTGTGAGACTTGGCCTGCTCGAGATTCGTGCCGGAGATCGCCTTCATGTCGCCTTCAAAGGAAATGGTGCGTCACCCTTGTCACAAGACGAACACCGATGAAAGCTCCATTCTTCGGAACGACTTATTTGCTCAACGGACACCGCGTCTGTGCAAGAGGCCGATGATCGCTATTCCGGACAATCCGGTGACGGCGCTCAGGATCGCGGTTCCCGAATAGCCTGTCACAAAGGTGCCTGCGGCAAAGACCAGCGCGCCGATCCCGGCGCTGGCAAAGATATTGACGGAGATCAGGGCGCTGCCGAGGCCCGGCCGGTCGGCGATCAGATCTTGCAGATAGGTGATCGGAATGGTGATGATCGCCGACGCTCCGATGCCTGCAAGTAAGGTGAGCGCATAGAGGTGCCACGGCTCGGAGGCAAAGCCGAGCAGGCTGAGGAACACGGCATAGATGATGGTACCGGCGGCCAGCGCCGTCATCTGGCCGGTCTTCCGCGCGATCCGCGACCAGACGATGATGAAGACGACTTCCAGCAATGCGACTATGCCAACGAGAATGCCGACGTCGCTCAGCCTGCCATGCGCGGCACCGGTGGCGATCAATGGCAGAAGGGCGTCATTGAGATGCAGCGTGCTGGTGATGAGCGCCACCCCGCAAATATGCGCCGAGATGCGCGGCGAAACCACCTGGCGAAGCGCGCCGAGATAGCTGAGATGATGAACTGCTGCCATCTCCGTTCCCGCCCGCTTCGGCAGGGCGAAGACGATGATCCCCTGGCAGAGCAGACATGAGATGCTGGCAAAGAGGTAGGCCGGCAGCATGCTCGATGCGCCAGACAGCAGCAGGCCAGTTATCCCTGGGATCAGCACCCAGGACAGCGAGATCATGGCGCGTACGCCGGAGTTGGCCGTCACCATGTCGCTTCGGTTCATGCCGTGCATGGCCGCGCGCGCATTGGCAAACAGCAGCGAGTTCAGCGCCCCGTAGATCGGCAGGGGCAGCAACCCGCTGATGACGAATATGGCCGCAGTGGGAAAGGCGTAGACCATGCCGTAGCCGACGATGCCGAAGAGGCAGGCGCCGATCATCGTCGAGCGGTACTCGCCCAGCCGGTCGGCGAGATTGCCGAGCAGAATGCTGATGACGACGTTCACCGCCGCCGAGACGAAACTCAGGAAGGAATAGAGGCCGTCGCTCAAGCCCAATTCGCGGATACCCACGACCGAACGGTAAGGTGCGGTCATCGCCCCCGCCATTCCGAAGGTGAAAATGGCGATCATGCTGGCGCGGATCGCCGGATTGCGGAAGACGTCGGGGAAAAGGCGGCTCATGCGGGCATCTGAATGTCAGTAATGTTCCGATTGGGAGAAGGTCCGCGCGAGTTCTGCCTGGCCTGCCGTGAGGCCGCAGTCGACAGGCAGGCAGACACCGGTGATAGAGGCGGCCTGGGGGCCGGCGAGGAAGGCCACGGCATTGGCAACATCCTTCGGATCGACGACGCGCTGCAACGGATACCAGCGGCGCGCTTCCTCGAAAACATTTGGATTGGCGGCCGCGCGTGCTTCCCAGGCCTGCGTCTTCACCGTGCCGGGTGCGACGGCGTTGGACCGGATGCCGAACTTGCCGTATTCCACGGCGACCAGCCGGGTGAAATGCAAAAGGCCGGCCTTGGCGGCGCTATAGGCCGGGTGTCCGAAGACATGCATGCCGTTGACCGAGGCGATATTGACGACTGACCCCTTCGAAACCGTCAGCATGGGCTCGAATGCGCGGAAACATAAGAATGCCGCTTCGAGATTGAGCGCATTGTCCGCCCGCCAGATCTCGGGCGTCGTGTCGTGCAGGCTGGTCGCGCGGGCGGCACCCGCATTGTTGACCAGGGTTTTAACCACGCCGACGTCGGCGGCGCGTCTTGCCAATTCCGCTATGCTCGTCTCGCTGGTTACATCGCATTCGATGGCGACGAAGCGATTATCCGGCCCGAGCTTCAATGCCACGGCAGCCGCAGCCGCAGCATCGATATCGGCGAGCAACACGACGTCGTGGTCATCGGCAAGCCGTGCGGCGATCGCCGCGCCGATATCGCCTGCAGCGCCGGTAACGATGGCTATCGACTGCGTCATTTTCTGTCGCTCCCGTTCATGAACCTCAATCTCCAAGCAATTGCCGGTCGTCGCCATCGCGGTGAATGACCAGCTGCTGCTTGATGCGCCGAAGCGTGGTCGTCGCCTTCGGCTGAACGGCATAGGCAACCAGGCTCGACAGGATATCGATCGTCGCGATGTAGGCTATGCGCGTCGAGGTCGGGCGATAGATATTGTGGCCCTCGGGAAGGTCGATCGGCACGACGATTTCGGCGGCCTTGGCAACCGGACTTTCCGTCTGCGTGAGCGCGATCGTCTTCACCTTGGTCTGGCGGGCAAGCTCGAAGGCGCGCACCAGCTCCATATTGCGCCCGGAGAAGGACGAGCCGATCAGCACATCGCCGGGCCTTGCCGCGGCAGCCATCATCAGCTGCATGCTGTGGTCGGAACTTGCGGTGATGCGAAGCCCGAGACGGAACAGGCGGTTCTGGAGCTCGTCGGCGATCATCGACGAATTGCCGCCCGACCCGAACGCATAGATCATATCGGCCTTGGCAATATGCGAAACGGCGGCTTCGATCGCGGCAAGATCGAGCGACCGATGCAGGAGAAAGAGCGCGTTCTGGGCCTTGGTGATGATATCCTGGGCGACATCAGCCGGATCGGTGCTTTTCGATTCCGGTTTCAGATAACGAACGCCGATATGGGCGGTGCGGGCAAGCTGCACCTTGAAGTCGGAAAAGCTCTCGCAACCGAGCCGCCGGCAAAAGCGGGTAACGGTTGGCGGCGATACCTCGGCCCGTTCCGCGAGCTCGATGATCGAGGCATTCACGGCAAACTCGAAGTCGTTGACGATGATCTCCGCGATGCGGCTCTCGGAGGGAGAGAGCCGACTCTTGTCTTCCTGCAGCGTTGAAAAGATATCCAAGCCCGTCCCCCCGATAGTTCTCTATCTATCCTTCTTCTTATAGGCCACGCAGTCGATCTCAACCTTGCAATCAACCATCATCGACGATTGCACACAGGCGCGTGCCGGCGGATGTTCGCCGAAATACTCCTGATAGATTTTATTGAAGGTCCAGAAATCACGCGGATCATCGAGCCAGACGCCGACGCGCACGACGTCCTCGACACCGTATCCGGCTTCATCGAGGATCGAAAGGACATTGGCAATCGTCTTGTGGGTCTGGGCGATGATGTTGCCGTCGATGATTTCGCCATCTTCCATCGCAACCTGCCCGGAAACATACAGCCATCCGTCGGCTTCGACCGCACGTGCGAAAGGCAGCGCCTTGCCTCCGGCGCCCGTTTGAACAGTGCCATAGCGCTTGATGGGCATGCTGAAGTCCTTGCAAATTATTTTCTTGATAAGTTGACAAGTGACCATAGAAAGCAGAATTTGACCAGTGAAAAACACGTTTTATGAAAAGAATTTCAATCTGGGGCAGATATGCGCGATCCTTTCAAGAATCCTTTCCCGTCCGACAGCGCCCGGCACGCTATCTGGGAAATGCTCGTTCCGCGCGATATCGATGCCTTTCTGGCAGCAGACTGGTCGATGGTCGAACATGACTTCGTGGAAGAGGGCTTCATCGGCATTGATGGCCGAAAGGAAGTCAGCCCCGACAAGTGGCGCCTCGCATTTCCGACACTGTCTGCCTATCGCCAGGAATGGCTGAGGCAGGCGGAGGATTTCGCCAAACAGAGTTTCGCAGAAGATACGCGTACGGCGATCTTCACCACGACGACGCTGGAAGATATCGAGATCGAAGGCGACATGGCGCTTGTCCGCAAGAAATTCGACGGCGGCATTTCCAAGCCTGACGGGACCCGAGACGTCATGCAATGGCAGACGCTCTATTATTGCAGGCTTCACCAAGGACGCTGGAAAATCTCAGGTTTCACCGGCTACCTGCCGAACCCGATGGGTTGACGCGGGGCCGACAACGCGAAGGCGACTTTCTTGCGCATTTTCACGGCAGCATTGGCAACCGAGACCAACACCTTTTCCCCGATCTGCGTGGATCGTCGCGCATTCGAAGCCTCTCTCTATGCCCCGCCCGGCCAGCATCCCGAAACACCAACGCTTTGCACCGCGCCGATCACCGTCGGAAGGCGCGTCACCCGAGAAAAGGGTTGGGAACTGATCGAAGGAACGGCCACCTGGGCCGACCCCGCAGGCCTCGTCAACCGGGCGACCTACGAGGAATTGCGTGACGAGATCCTCGGCCAACTCAGCGCAGCAATGCCGGTCGACGCCGTCGTCATGGGCCTGCATGGCGCCATGGTGGCTGCCGGATACGAGGATACCGAAGGCGATCTTCTGTCGCGCATCCGCGAGATCGTCGGGCCTGATGTCCTCATCTGCGCCGAACTCGATCCGCACAGCCATCTCACTGCAAAACGCGTCGCTGCGCTTAATTTCGCCGTCTACTTCAAAGAGTTTCCGCATACGGACTTCGTCGACCGTGCTGAGGATCTCTGGCGCATTGCGGTCGAAACGCTCGAAGGCAGGATCAAGCCTGTTATGTCGGTGTTCGACTGCAAGATGATCGACGTCTTCCCGACATCGCGCGAGCCCATGCGTTCCTTCGTCGACAAGATCATGCAGATCGAGAAAGATGATCCGGACGTCTTGTCGATCTCGGTGATCCACGGCTTCATGGTAGGCGACGTTCCCGAAATGGGAACGAAGCTGCTTGTCGTGACGGACAATAGGCCGGAAAAGGGCGCGGCTTTGGCGCGCGAACTCGGCCTCGAGCTGTTTTCGAAGCGCGGCACCTTCATGGTCCCGCAGATCGACGAGAAGGAAGCCGTCGCGCGTGCGATGGCCGCCACCGCATGGCCTGTCGTCATTGCCGATGTCTGGGACAATCCGGGCGGCGGCACGGCAGGGGATGCGACGGTTATCCTCGAAGAGCTGATCGCCCGCGGCGTCACGAATGCCGCGATCGGTACCATCTGGGATCCGGTGGCCGTCCAGATTTGTTTTGCGGCGGGCGAGGGGGCAGAAATTCCGCTGCGCTTCGGCGCCAAGTCGGCGCCCGGCACCGGCAATCCCATCGATGGCACCGTCAAGATCGTCAAGCTGCTGAAGAATGCCGAGATGCAGTTCGGCGAGAGCCTCGCACCTTTCGGCGATGCCGCACATATCGTGCTTGACGGCCTCGACATCATCCTCAATTCCACACGCGCTCAAAGCTTCGATCCGAGCCTTTTTTCGGCGATGGGCATCGACCCCGCCAGGCAGAAGATCCTGGTGATCAAATCCACCAACCACTTCTTCGCGTCCTTCTCGAAGATCGCGGCCGAGATCCTTTACTGCTCTGCAGGAACGCCCTATCCCAATAATCCGGCGACGACGCCATACCGGCGGGCACCGAAGACCATATGGCCGATCATCGCCGATCCACATGGACCAGAACGCGGAGCCGCCTAGATGCATGACAACCGGTTTGCCGTCATCGCCAAGGCAGGCGACAGGATCGCCGATCTCTCGACGCCGCGTCCTGTGATCGATGAAGACCGGCTGGCGGCAAACATAGACCGCGTTCAATCCTATATGGATCAGCACGGACTGAACTTCCGCCCGCATATCAAGACGCACAAGATCCCGGCTCTCGCCGTCGCGCAGGTTGCCGTGGGCGCCAAGGGCATCAATTGCCAGAAGGTGACGGAAGCCGAAGTTTTTGCCGAAGCAGGCTTCGAGGACATCCTCATCACCTTCAACATCCTCGGACCGCAGAAGCTCGAGCGGCTGGCCAAGTTGAACGAGAGAATTTCGGCCCTCAAGGTCGTCGCCGACAGCGAAGTGACGGTCGACGGGCTGGCAGCACATTTCTCCGGCCACAAGCCGCTCACGGTTCTGGTCGAATGCGATACCGGCGGCAGCCGCTGCGGCGTGCAGACGCCGGGTGAGGCGGCCTCGCTCGCCAAGCGCATCGCCGCTGCCGACGGCCTCACCTTCGGCGGCATCGTGACCTATCCGAAGCCGCAATCGGCCGCCGCCGTGGAAGCCTTCATCACAGAGGCGCTCAAGCAGCTGAAAACGGAAGGCATAACCTGCCCGATCGTCAGCAACGGCGGAACGCCGAGCCTCTTCGAGGCGCATCTCGTCACCTCGGCCACGGAACACCGCGCCGGCACCTATATTTACAACGATCGCCAGATGGTGCGCATGGGCCATTGCACCGAGGACGATTGCGCCATGCATGTGCTGGCGACCGTCGTGTCGCGGCCAAACGCCGACCGCGCCGTCATCGATGCCGGGTCGAAGGCGCTGACATCGGATCTTCAGGGTTTTAGCGACTACGGGCTGATCGTCGGTTATCCCGAGGCGCGGATCAGCAGCCTCTCGGAAGAACACGGCGTGATCGACCTGTCGAATTGCACCGGCCCCCGGCCGCAGATCGGCGAGAAGCTCTTCATCATCCCGAACCACACCTGCGTGGTGTCCAATCTGTTCGATACGATGGTCTTCCATCGGGGCGGCATCGTCACCCGCGTCGAGCAGGTCGCCGCCCGCGGTCTCGTCTGGTAGGGGGCGGTTCCGGCTGGAGCAAAATGATGCCGATTGCCGAAGGCTGCGGT
This sequence comes from Rhizobium sp. WYCCWR 11146, assembly GCF_013591995.1. Taxonomy (NCBI): domain Bacteria; kingdom Pseudomonadati; phylum Pseudomonadota; class Alphaproteobacteria; order Hyphomicrobiales; family Rhizobiaceae; genus Rhizobium; species Rhizobium sp. WYCCWR 11146. Next base: position 290,483 of record NZ_JACCEY010000023.1, on the reverse strand, counting down.
TATCGGTGGATCGCTCGCGATCTCCGTATCAGCAAAATACAGTAGCTGATGTTGCGAGACGTGCGCGCAAGGGATGACCTGGTTGCGCCAAGGGCTGACATTTGGCGAGATTGAGTGAGTGACCGATTTGGGGCCGGAAGGAGACTGGCCGCATCTGGAAAGTTAGCCAGAAATGCAGACATAGCGCAGTTGCAGCTCGGGTCTCCCCCGGGACAGAACTGGGCACTTCCGCCGAGGCCCTCGCTCGCCGCCCATCACCAGACGTTCAAGAACCGTCCGCTTTCCGTGGATACTCATTTCCGTGTCGTCCACCTCGACGCCGTCGGTCACAAAGAAGGATGACGGCTCGATGGAGGTGGAGATCGCCGGGACATTACCTCTTTACCACTTGTTGACTCACCCGCGGTTGAACAATAACTTGCGAACTCGGTCGTTAGGCTTGTCCTCACATGACGGATCAATCTATTCAGCGTCGCCTTGCCGCCATCGTCGTTGCCGATGTGGTGGGATATTCACGCCTGATGGAAGCTAATGAAGCCGCAACGCTGGCGAACCTCAGGGAACTCCGTTCCGGCGTTATCGAGCCGGCTGTGATGCGCTACCACGGTCGCATCTTCAAGGTCATGGGCGACGGCTTCCTAATCGAATTCGGTAGCGCGGTGGACGCGGTCGCAGCAGCGTTGGAAATGCAACGGGCCACCACCGCTGTTGAGGCTTCCGGAGACCGGCGCCTGCTTTTGCGTGTAGGCGTCAATCTGGGAGATGTCATTGACGACGGTTCAGACGTCCTCGGCGACGACGTCAATGTCGCGGCGCGCCTCCAGACGCAGGCCGCACCGGGAGGCATCTGCATTTCAGCCAATGTTCACGGCGAGATCGTCGGCAAGATTAGCGACCGGTTCATTGATGCAGGCGAACGCTACCTGAAGAACCTGACTCGCCCGGTCCACGTGTGGCATTGGCCGGATGCGCTGCAGAGCATATTGCCGCTGCCCGAATGTCCCTCGATCGCTGTATTGCCGTTCACGAATATGAGTGGGGATGAAGCGGACGCGCCTTTCGTCGACGGCTTGACCGAAGACCTGATCACCGACCTTTCCCGTACGGCTGGTCTGTTCGTCATCGCGCGCAATTCCGTGTACGTCTACAAGGGCAAGCCGGTCGACGTCCGGCTGGTCGCCCAGGAACTCGGCGTCCGCTATGTCCTCGAGGGGAGCGCCAGACGCGCAATGGGCCGTGTCCGCATCAATGCCCAATTGGTCGACACGCTTGCCGGCCAGCACTTGTGGGCCGACCGGTTTGACAGGACGGTGGAAGATGTTTTCGAACTACAGGATGAAGTTAACGCCAAGATTGTTGAAGCCCTCGTTGGCCGGCTGACCATCCCGACGCCGCGCAATCGGCCGAAGAACTTTGAGGCGTACGATCTGTGTGTGCGCGCCCGCCTCCTGACGGAAGAGTCGCCGCAAACTGAGCGTGAGGCCTATATGCTGCTCCAACGCGCGGTTGAGCTCGAGCCATCATATGCCGAGGCGCTCGGTCTGCTCGCCTATAACCGTTGGCTTGCCTGGACTCATTTCGGCGAGCCCGAAGATCCTAACCGTCGGATGGCGGCGACGTTCGCGCAGAAGGCGGTCGACCTGGATCCCAACGATGCCGGCTGCCGTTATGTTCTGGGGACCATTTTGGCTTATGAGCGGCGATGGGAGGAATCGGAGGCCGCCTTCGCCAAGGCCCTGGAGCTGGACCCCAACCACGCCGACACCTGGGCCGCCATGTCGGACATGTCCGTGCTGGACGGCAGGGTTGCCGACGGACTGGCGCAGATCGAAAAAGCTCTGCGGCTCAATCCCTACCCAGCCTGCTGGTATCTTTGTCATCTTGGGCAGGCGCAATACGCCGCGCGTGACTATGAGGCGGCAGCCGCTACGCTCCGCAGGAAAGACACGTATCGTACCAACTCACGCAAATTCCTGGCTGCTACGCTTGCGCAGTTGGGCCACCATGAGGAGGCGCGGCGAGAAGCAGAATTGTTCCTGATCGCCCACCCTCATTTCACGATCGGCCATTGGCTCAGCTCCCAGCCGCTGCGCGATGCATCTGTACGAGACCACTTTGTTGACGGCTTCCGAAAGGCCGGCCTGCCGGAGATGTGACAGCGGGTGGGGACAATCCCGACGCGTTCGAGGACTTGATCAACGGGATATGCGCTGTGCGAGAACGGCGGTCTGGATCGCAGTGCCAAGCTTATTCAGACGCTCCACAAAACGCGTCAACCAGCCCGAGTCTCGCATGACTTTTCCGCTGGACCGCCTTGCATCATGGTGGCGATGAGCCCGTAGCCCAGAATGAAGACAGGATGCTTTGCGAAACATTTAAGCAGCTTCGCCGAGACATGAAGGCGACGACGCTTACTTCCGCTATCGGCGGCGCAAAGATGCCGTTACCTTGAAACTAGACGATGTCCGCTTTCCGGCAGGTGCAAGGTATGCTTCAACGGCCGAAATGACAGCGCAAAGCCGCCGAAGGTCGACAACGGAAAAATGTCCGCTTTGGGCCGAAGGTTGTTATGACGCAAATGGGCCCGACTCTGCCATCTGCAGGAGATTGTCCAACGACGTTCGTGGGGTGAAAATCACCCGAACCCTACCGGCGAGCAGCCAAAATTGCTTAGGGCGTCGTTTGGCCCGTATCCGGAGCCGACCCCCGGTAGGAAAAACGCCGCCCTGGCCGCCGGTTCAAGCCGCCGTCGGATTGATCACATTCATATCGATTTCGGTCAGCTCGACGCGCCGCTCGAAAGCAATGCCCGCCTCGTCGAAGAGATGGCAATCTGCGGCATTGATGCCGGTTGCGACAGGCGCGTCCGCACGGATGCCGACGCTGCCCGGCAGCATGGCGCAGAAATTCTCGGACTCTCCATTCAGCGAGGCGTAAGCGACCGTATTTGCTCCGAGGCGCTCGATGACCGTCGGCGTCACCTTAAAGACGATATCGCCGCCGCCGAGCTGGATATGCTCCGGCCGGATGCCGAGCGTCAAAGCCTTGCCGGCCATGCCGTCACGCGGCGTCACCGGCAGCACGGCTGTCTGGCCCTGATAATCCACCTCGACGCCATTGGCGCTGACGCCCTTGCAGGTCACGGGAAGAAAATTCATTTTCGGATTGCCGATGAAGCCGGCGACAAACTGATTTGCGGGCTTGTGATAAAGCTCCAGCGGCGCGCCCGTCTGGGAGATATCGCCGGAATCCAGCACGACGATGCGGTCGGCCATGGTCATCGCCTCGACCTGGTCGTGCGTCACATAGATCATCGTTGCCTTCAACTGCCTGTGCAGCTTGGCAAGCTCGATGCGCATGTCGGCGCGAAGTGCTGCGTCGAGGTTGGAAAGCGGCTCGTCGAACAGGAATATCTTCGGTTCGCGCACGATGGCGCGACCGATCGCGACGCGCTGGCGCTGGCCGCCGGACAGCATGCCGGGTTTCTGCTGCAGCCGCTGTTCGAGGTGAAGGATGCGCGCCGCGTTTTCCACCTTGGCCTTGAGCTTTTCCTCTTCCATCCTTTCGACCCGAAGCGGGAAGGCGATGTTCTCGAAAACAGTCATGTGCGGATAAAGCGCGTAGGACTGGAACACCATGGCGATGCCGCGCTTGACCGGCGGCAGATCATTGACCCTGATACCATCAATGACGATGTCGCCCGCCGTCGTCGCGTCGAGACCGGCAATCATGCGCAGCAGGGTGGATTTGCCGCAGCCTGAGGGCCCGACGAAGACGACGAACTCGCCGTTCTTCACATCGAGCTGCACGCCCTTCAGAACTTCGTAGTCGCCATAGAACTTCTGAACTTTGTTGAGAAGGAGCTGTCCCAAAAATCTGTCTCCGCTGGCGGCCTTCGTCGCACATTCGATCATCGTGACTGCATGATTCCTTACATTGGATTCGATTTAAGGAATTATGCAGCAATTCAAGGTGTTACAGCGCCGCACTGCGAAAAGACATGCGGCGCTGCAGGAGGGGGATCGCGGGCTGTTGCCGTCCGCGATCCCGCGACCCCAAAGAGGCTTACTTGAACGCCTCGACTTCGCCGGCAGCCTTCTTGAGTGCTGCCTCCGGCTCGGCCTTGCCCGTCACCACGGACTGTACCATCTCGATCATCGAGTTCTGGAAGCCCTTGTAGTCGGTGAAGAGCGGCTCGGGACCACCGTAGCTGATGCCGTCGATCAAGGGCTTCCAGTGGGGATCCTTGGCGACGAATTCATCGACCTTTGCAGACGGCCGCAGCGGGGTGAGGCCGGCGCCGCCCTGCAGTTCGTATTCCGACTGCACATCCGGCGAGGTGATGAACTTGGCGAATTCCGTCGCCTTGTCCTCGACCCCCGAACCCTTGAAGATCGCCAGGCTGTCGGTGATCAGCAGCGTGCCGGGGCCTTTGGCGTCGGGGCCGAGCGGCAGCGTCGTGATGCCCCAGCTGATCTTCGTTGCCTTCAGGCGGTCGGCTGCACCCGAGCCTGCCTGGATCATAGCCACTTTGCCGTCGAGGAAGATGGCGCGGACTTCGTTCTGCTCGTAGGCGGTCGGGCCTTCTTCGGAGTAGGGGACGATGTCCTTGTAGGCCTTCAGCGCGGCGAGAATCTGCGGGCTGTCGAGCGTAACCTTGCCGTCGGCATCGATCACCGTGCCGTTGTTGGTGTAAACCCAATGCATGAACTGGTGCATCGTATTGTCGAAGGTCTTGGCGGAGAGACCGAAGCCCGGAATGCCGGTCTTTTCCTTGATGGTCTTTGCCATCTCGATTTCTTCAGCCCAGGTCTTCGGCGGCGTCTCGGGATCGAGGCCAGCCTGCTTGAAGAGATCCTTGTTCCAATAGAGCGCCTTGGTGGAGAAGGCGATCGGAACGCCCCACTGCGTGCCCTCGAAGGTCACGGTGTTGACGATGTTCGGATAGTAGGTCTTCTTCTCGTCGTCCGTCATCGGCACAGGAACGATAAGGTCGTTCTGCGCGAATTCCTTCAGCGTGCGCGAGCCGACATAGGCCATCGCCACCGGCGTGCCGGCGGCAGCGAGCGTCGTTGCCTTGTCCTGGCACTGTGCCCATCCGACGACCTCGGGAGCGACCTTCCAGCCTGTGTTCTTTTCTTCCCATTGCTTGATGTATTTGGTGTGGACCGGGTCGATCGTGTCGCCGCAATAGATCCAGCTGATTTCCTTGTCGGCCGCCTGGGCAGTGACGGCGGTCAGTGCCGTCGAACCGAGCAGGGCGAGCGCCATAAGGCCTGTCTTGATGGTAATGCTCACGTCGTGACTCCCATTCTTGTGTTAGCTGTTCACTCGTTTTTTGGTCTTATTGTTTCACCGCACCGGCGGTCAGCCCGCCGACAAGGTAGCGCTGAAGGAAGAAGATGACGACCATCGCCGGCGCGATACCGACGAAGGAAGCCGCCATCAGTTCGTTCCAGATGACCTCCTGCTTGCCGAAGTAAGCAAAGAGCCCCACCGGCAAGGGCATGTATTCGGTCTTCGAGTTGAACGTCAGCGCGAAGATGAATTGCTGGGCGTAAGCGCCGATGAAGGTGGTGATGGCGACGACGATGATCCCCGGCATCGCAATGGGAAGGATGACCCGGCGCAGCGTGTAGAAATGGCTGGCGCCATCCATGTAGGCCGCTTCGTTGAGTTCCTGCGGAATACGGATCATGTAGGTGCGCAGCAGCCAGATCGCCGAGGGGATCAGGAAGGCGACGCCCGGCACGATCATGGCGAGATAGGTGTTGAGCACGCCGATGCTGCGCATCAGCCGGAAGAGCGGGATCAACAGCACGGCGCCGGAGAACATGTTCACCGTCAGGAAGGCGCCGAGCAGGATGCCCATGCCCCTGAATTCGAACTTCGCAAAGGCATAGGCCGCCGGAATGACGAGGCAGAGCACGATCAGCGTGACGATGATCGAGATGAAGAACGAGTTGAAGATATAGCGCCCGAAGCCCGGCACACTGATCCACATCGTCCGATAGGCTTCGAAGGAGCCGTTCTCCGGCCAGAAACGATAGGGCGAGGAGAAAAGCTGGCTGAGCGGCTTCAGCGAAACCAGGAAACCTTCGACGAAGGGCGACAGCACGAAGAAAAGAAACAGCGCAATGCCGCAATAGATCAGGATGATTTCCCACCAGCGGTAACGGTCGATCATGGCTGCATTGCTCATGCGCGTTTCTCCGGATTGAGGCGGCGGGTGACGCGGAAATAGGCGAAGCAGAAGAGCGACAGGAAGATGCAGATCAAAACGGCGCGCGCTGCACCTTCACCGTATTTCTTCGAGCCGATCGCCGTCTGATAGGTATCGATGATCATCGTCGTCGTCTCGCCGCTCGGTCCGCCCTGCGTCAGGATCCAGATGATGTCGAACGAGTTGAAAGTGGCGATCAGCGAGAGCATCGACATGGTGATGATCGCCGGCACCATGAGCGGCAGCGTGATGCGGCGGAAGCGGTACCAGCGGCCGGCGCCGTCGGTCCAGGCGGCCTCGTAGAGATCCTTCGGAATGGATTGGATCGCCGCCAGGAAGTAGATCGTCACCAGCGGCACGCCGATCCACACGTCGGTGATGATCGTTGCCCAGAAGGCGGTGTTTCCATAGGCGAGGAAGGCGACAGGGCCGTCGACGAGTCCGAAGCGCTGCAGCATGCCCGATATCATCCCGAACTGGCCATTATACATCCAGCCCCACATGAAGATGCCGATCGCCATCGGCACGATCCATGGCGGCATGGTCAAAAGCCGGAACAAGGAGCGGCCGGGGACCGCGGCATTCAGCATGCATGCGCCGAAGGTGCCGATCACCATTTTCAGGGCGACCGAGAAGAACGTCCAGATGAAGGTGCGGATGATCACTTCCGCAAACCGCTCGTTGAAGATCTTCTCGTAATTGGCCCAGCCGACCCAATTGGTGGTCTTCCTGAGGGACGCGTCGGTGAAGGAGAGGATGAAGGTATCGACCAGCGGATAGGCGACGATCGCTAGAACATAGAGCACAGCCGGAAGAAGAAGGATGCAAGCGAAGATGAAGGTGCTTCTTTGAACACTCATCTTGCCGCCCTCCTCAAGCCGCTCTCGCGTGAAGGGCTTCGTCGAAGCGGTCCCAGACGGGTCTGAGATCGACGACCGCTTTCTTCATCCTCGCTTCATCCATCGCCAAGGCGAGGATGCCGGCTTCGAGCGCATTCAGGGTGGAAACAGGAAGTTCGAGCCCGGTGCGCACGCTTTCAAGCAGGTCGCTCGCCATCTGTTCATCGGCGCCGTAATGCTGGGAGAGCTCGGTAGCGGCATATTTGTTTTCGACAATCTTGTTGCCGGTCAGCTGTTCGTGAACGTCGAGATAACCGCGGACGAAATCGCCTTCGGCCATGCCGCGCGAACCCATGATGGCAAAACGGCGGAATTGATCGGGCACGTTGAGGTTGGTGTGGAAGTTCATGCCGACGCCATTGGCATATTCGACGATCGCGACCTGATAGTCGATGATATCGGCATCGCTGTCGAAGACCTTGTCCGATCCCATCCATCCGCTCGGCTTGCGGTGGAAAAGCTCGAGGTCGTTGATGCCCTCGCGCGCCGGGTCGTTGGCCGGAATGAAGCTCTTGCGGCCGCCGAAACTGGCGACGCGCTCCGGCCGTGCGCCGGCGACGCCATTATAGAGATCGAGGTCGTGGCAGCATTTCTCCAGCATGAAGCTGCCGGAATAGCGCTCATAGCGGCGCCAGTCGCGCATGAAGAAGGCGCCGTGATAAGGCTCGATATGTTCGGAGGCCTCGATCGACACGATCTGACCAAGCTTGCCCTCGGCCTGGATGGCGCGGAGATCCTTATAAAGAGGAGAATAGCGCAACACGAGACCGACCATCAGTCGCTCATGGCCGAATTTTGCCATCAGATGGGCAAGTTCGATGCTTTCGGCGATCGTCGTGACGATCGGTTTTTCGCAAAAGACCTTGAGACCGGCTTGAAGCCCGAGCCTGATATGGTCGAGATGCAGGTGATTGGGGGAGCCGATCATCAGCAGATCGAGTTTTTCGGAGGCAAGAAGCTCTTCCGGCGAACCATAGGCCTTGCCGACTGAAATTCCCTTTTCCGTCAATCCCGGAAGTCCGGCGGGTTCCGGATCCACATAGCCGACAATGTCGAAGCTGCCATCGATTGCCTTGAAAACATAGCCGAGATAGCCGAGCCGGAATCCTAGCCCGATGATTCCCACTTTCATGCCGATCAAGTTCCCATTTAGTAATTTATTTTCTTTAAGTTGGGACAAAAATCGGGAGGCGTCAATAGAAAACGGGCATCGAAGCGCGAGCATGAAATTAATTTTCATAGATCGATAGCCGGTGGTCGATTGCTGGCTGCAACCGGCCGGACGCGGATTGCCAAAGGGAAGAGGGCGCGCCGCTTGAAGCAGGGGCGGCGATTTCAGCGCCCGTCGCGGCAGGCAGCGATTGCCATGGCAAGCACACGCGGGACTCGCGAAATGTTGAAAAGACTCGTGAGTTTACGTGTGTAGGATGATGCGAGACCCGAAGGCACGGAGGAGCCATCATGACCCGTATGACAGCCAAGGATTTCCCTCAGGAACTTCTCGAACTCTACGATTATTACGCGCACGGGAAAATTACCAAGCGCGAGTTTCTCGACCGGGCCGGCAAATTCGCCGTCGGCGGGCTTACGGCAGCCGCCATTCTTTCATCGCTGAGCCCTGACTATGCGCTGGCGACCCAGGTCGAGTTCACTGATCCCGATATATCAGCCGAATACATCACCTATCCCTCGCCAAAGGGAAATGGCGATGTCCGCGGCTATCTCGTCCGCCCCAAAAACGCGACCGGCAAAGTCGCGGGCGTGGTGGTCGTTCACGAGAATAGGGGCCTGAACCCCTATATCGAAGATGTGGCGCGGCGCGTGGCAAAGGCGGGTTTCATCGCACTTGCGCCGGATGGCCTCACGTCAGTCGGAGGCTATCCTGGCAACGACGAAAAGGGACGGGAACTGCAGCAGAAGGTCGACCCGGAAAAGCTGATGAACGACTTCTTCGCGGCGGTCGAATTTTTGATGCAAAGCGATCTCACCACCGGCAAGGTCGGCATCACCGGCTTCTGCTATGGCGGCGGCGTCTCCAACGCCGCGGCGGTCGCCTATCCGGAGCTTGCTGCAGCCGTGCCCTTCTACGGCCGGCAACCGCGCGCCGAAGACGTGCCGAAGATCAAGGCGCCACTGCTTCTCCATTATGCCGGACTGGACAAGGGGATCAACGAGGGCTGGCCGGCCTATGAAGCTGCGCTGAAGTCATCAGGAAAAACATTCGAGGCCTACGTCTACCCTGACGTCAACCACGGCTTTCACAATGATTCCACGCCCCGCTACGACGAAGCGGCAGCCAAGCTCGCCTGGCAGCGGACGGTCGACTGGTTTACGAAATACCTCGCCTGAGAAGGCCGGTCTTGAACGAGCTGCGGCGGGGAGCCATTCCCCGCCGCCTATCCGTTCCCGCGGCCTGTCAAGGCGACTGATGGCCTGTGATCAGGCTCCAGAAGGGCCCGTCACCGGACAGGTTTTCAGAATCGGCAAGCCCGCGAAGCTGCAGGAAAGCGGCGCCGGACACATTCCGATTTCCCCAGCGCAAGCAGTCCATGAATTTGACTTCACGTTCATGCACGCTCATCGGCGCTTCAAGCGATCCCTTCGCATGCAAGCGAGACTTGTTCAAAATGCGCCCGTCGCGCATCGTAACCGTGACGACATGCGGGAGGCGCTCCACGCCTTTTTCCTCTTCCGCCGAATAGGACTGCATTTCTATGCGCGGCATGAATTCCCGGATTTCCGGCCGCTCGATCTCCTGCCGCGTAAAGTCTGACAGGCTGAGGGAGCCTTTGAGGAAAGCTGTTGCCAGGCAATATTGCATCGAGAAGCGGGCCTGCATCTCGTCGGCGGGGTTGGGATAAGCGAGGTTGCGGACAGCGGATATGCCGACTTTCGTCTCCATCCCGGCAATGTCGCCCGCCAAAAGCCCATGCTCCTGCTTCAGATCCAGAAGCGCATCGATGGCGCGATGGGTCGAAGCGCAGCAGGGATGGCGCTTGGTCACCACGCCCCGGCTTTCGATGATATGTTCCTCGTCGAATGTCAGGTCTTCCCAGCCCTTGGCATTATCGCCGCCGAAAAGATCGAGGAAGCCTTGCGGCCGCTCGAGGATATCCGGCCGCCCGCTCATGCCCGCAAGCGCCATGCGCACCGCGTCCACGGCATTGCGCGCGGCAATGCCGGCGTGAAGCGGTTTGGCGGTCGTGCCGAATTGCCCTTTCGGGCCGCAGGCGAAGCTCGCCGCGAGGCTCATCGCCGCGACTAAGCCGTTTTCGTCGGCGCCGAGAAGCCGTGCCACGCCAGCCGCGGCCCCGATGCTGCCGACCGTCGCCGTTGCGTGCCAGCCTCTGTTGTAGTGAGAGGGATTGACGCCGAAGCCGACCGCCGCTTGCGCCTCCAGCCCGGCCAGGTAGGCCTCGAGAAACCGTCTTCCGCTTGTTGCCTTGCCGCGCGTCAGAACCGCCAGCAGCGCAGGCACCAGCACCGCGGAAGCATGCGCCCTTGCCGGATGGAAATTGTCATCGAAATCGAGCGCATGAGCCGCCGTTGCGTTGATGAGTGCGGCGAAAGAGGGCGAGGCGGAGCCGCCGGTGACGAGCCGCGCTTCGCCGCCTCCGGCGATTTCCCCCTCGAAGGCGCGGGTGAGCGCGGCAACGCTTTCATCGCCGCTGCCTGCAATCATACAGCCGATGGTGTCCACCGCAGCATCTCTTGCCCGGTCCATGGCGAGGTCTGAGAACGTCGTTCGCGACAGGAGCTGTTCCGCGATCTTCCGGAGAATGGTGGCCATTGACGAAAGTCTTTCCGTGAGTTTGGTTCTCAGCGGAAAATGTTCAACTTTCCGCAGGTCCGCAATCTTATGCGGTTTGCGGGTAGGGCTATCGATGTTGGAGATAGAATGGCGCGAGACACGAGTGCGGCGATCAGCCTGAAGCATATCGAGGCCTATGACGCCATCGCCGCGACGGGCTCGACGATTGCCGCTTCCGTCGAGCTTGGGATCTCGCAATCGAACGCCAGCCGTTTGTTGCAGCAACTGGAAGACTATCTCGGCGTCCGGCTTTTCGACCGGGAAAAGAACCGGCTGCAACCGACCCGCGAGGGGCTGCAGCTCGGCCCGGAAATCCGTGCCATTTCCGACCGGCTACGCGCCTTGAAAACCGCGGCGATGGAGCTCGAGAGCGGTCGGTCGCGCGAGATCATGCTGCGGCTCGCCTTTCCCTCCAGTCTTTCCTCGACGCGCATTCCGAAGCTGCTGAAGAACTTTCTCGCGGCGAATGGTCCAATGCGCGTCGAAGTCGCATCCGGCAGCTATCTGGCAATTGAACGGATGGTGGCCGACGGCGAGGCCGATCTCGGCTTCGCGCGTCTGCCGCTGATGAGCCCGGGATTGAAACAGGAGAAGATCCTGTCGTCGCGGGTCATTTGCGCCCTGCACAAGGATCATCCCAAGGCCGGCAGCCGCCAATTGTCGGTCGCCGACCTGAAGGGGCAGGATCTGATCATGCTGAACAGGGAGCGACCGGTTCGTCATGAGCTTGAGGCGTTGTTCTACAAGGCCGGCATCCGCCAACGCCCCTTGCTCGAAGCGCATTCGGTGGCGAGTGCCTGCGCGCTGGCCGCGCAGGGGCTCGGCATTGCGCTGGTCGGCGAGATCATCGCCCGCGAATATGCGACGCTGCCGCTGCAGTTCATTCCGCTCGAACCGGAACTGCCGGTTGCCTACGCGCTGATCAGCGGAGAGAAATTTCCGATGCCCAAGGCCGCCAACCTCTTCCTTCAAAGCATTTCGGACTGGGCATGATGACGGTGCTTGAACCGTCCCGGGAGATCGCAAACGCATGAATATCAAGCAACTGGAAGTCCTGCGCACGCTTCTGGCGACAGGGTCGACGATTGCCACGGCAAAGACGATGGGGCTCAGCCAGTCCGGCGTCAGCCGCCTTCTCCAGCAGCTCGAGGCGGACCTTTCGATGTCGCTTTTCGTGCGCGACAAAGGCCGTCTCATCCCCACCCCCGAGGCCCTACTTCTTGCCCGCGATGCCGAGAACATCTTGCTCGCGGTCGATCGGATGTCGGGTCATGCGGAGGACTTAAGAAGCGGCGCCGCCGGCCCGGAGATCGTCCGCATCGGCCTGCCGAGCAGCATGTGGGAGCACTTCGCGCCGGCAATGCTGGCCGATTACATGAGCGATTTCCCCGGTGTGCGGATCGAAACCTTCTTCGAGACGACGACCGCGATCAACAAGCTCGTCGAGCAGAGAGTGATCGATTTTGGCTTTCTGCGCATGGAGGGCGAGAGCGGACCGGGCATTGAGGTCGAGCGCGTCGCCACCGGCGAAAGTGTCTGCGTCGTTCCGAAGGACCATCCTCTTGCGAAACTGGAGGAAATCACAGTCAGGAATCTGCGCGACGTGCCCCTCATTCTGATTGGCCGCCAACGGCCGAACCGCATGGCGCTCGACCAGACCTTCCGGCGGGCCGGCGTCAAGCAGATCGTCAAGATCGAGACGCATACCAATAGTTCCGCCTGTTCCTACGTCGCGCATGGCCTTGGGGTCACGATCATCAGCAGCTTTTATGCGAATCTCTATCGCCACCTGCCGGTGGTTCACCGTCCTTTCGTGCCACGCGCGACCCAGGAATTCGGATTGGCGAGGGCGGTCGGGACGCCACTCTCGATTGCCGCCCACGCTCTGAGCGATGCCTTGAAGCGGCAGATCCAACTTTCGCAAAAAGACATTTAAAATCAAATCTTTAGCGTTACCCCTTACGCCAACGAAGCCGTTTTGGTTGCGGTCGTATTCCGCATAGACTTATGACAGAATCGCATAATATTGCGGATATTTCCTCATTCGATCATAGTCTGCGGCAACGAAACCGATGGCGCCGGGCACTGTCCGTCGCCCATCGCGGGGAACAAAAATGCTGAAATTCGTTCTAAACCGCCTGTTGATGGCATTGCCGACGATCGTCCTCGTTTCGGTGACCGTTTTCACGCTGATCCGCTTCATACCCGGCGATCCGGCGGCCCTGATGCTGGGTGATATGGCTGAGCCGGCTCAGATCGCGGCAATGCGCTCGGAACTCGGCCTCGACAAATCGCTGCCGGAACAGTTCCTGATCTGGACCGCCAATGTCGTCCAGGGTGATTTCGGCCGCTCGATTGTCAATGACGAGCCGGTTCTGCCGCTCGTCGCATCACGCTTTCTGGTCAGTGCCCAAATCGTCGTCGTCGCCGTGCTTCTGGCGAGCCTCATCGCCGTGCCGGCCGGTGTCATCGCCGCCTGGCGGCAGAACAGTCTGACGGACCTGGCACTGGTCGGCACGGCCACGATCCTGCTGTCGATCCCGACATTCTGGCTCGGCCTCCTGCTTCTGCTTTTCTTCGGCTTGAAACTCAGCTGGCTACCGGTCCTCGGCTATGTCTCGATCGGCAGCAACGTCACCGGCGGCCTGCTTTACCTCGTGCTGCCGATCATGACCCTGGTCATTCACGAGATGGGTGTGTTGATCCGCATGGCGCGCGCCTCGACGCTGGAAGTGCTGCGTCTCGACTATATCACCCACGCCCGGGCCAAGGGGCTTTCCGAGAGCGCCGTCCTCTGGCGGCACGCCTTCAAGAATGCTTTCGGCCCGACCTGGACAGTCATCGGTCTGATCCTCGGCAATCTGCTCGGCGGCATTGCCGTCATCGAGACGGTCTTCACCATTCCGGGGCTCGGGCGACTGATGGTCGACAGTATTTTTGCCCGCGATTACCCCGTGATCCAGGGTTGCCTGCTGTTCGTCTCGCTTTCCTATGTGCTGGTCAATTTGGTCGTCGACCTGCTCTATCCCTTGTTCGATCCGCGGGTAGTCGCCGAATGAAAAACGTCACGTTCAACGGCTTCATCGGCAGCATTCTCATTGCCGCATTGCTCATCTCCGCTGCGATCGGCCTTTTCTGGACCCCTTATGATCCGATGAAGCTCGGCTTCACGGCACGGCTGGCGGCACCAAGCGGCGCCCACTGGCTCGGAACCGACGAATTCGGCCGCGACGTGCTCAGCCGCCTGATCGTCGGCGCCCGGGCGAGCGTCTGGATCGGCACCTTGACGGTCACATTCGCGACGGTCTGCGGCACGCTGATCGGTCTCGTCAGCGGTTATGCCCGCGGTTGGGTCGATGCCGTCATCATGGCCGTCAACAATGCGCTTCTCGCTTTTCCGGGCATTCTTCTGGCGCTGGGATTGCTCGCCGTCTTCGGCGCCAACCAATATGGCATCATCTTCGCGCTGGGCATTGCCTATTCTCCCTCCATGGCCCGCGTTGTCCGGGGTGCCGTCCTATCGCTGCGCGAGCGGGAGTTCATCGAGGCCTCCAAGGTGATGGGCAATGGCGAGCTCTACACCATGTTCCGCCATATCCTCCCCAATTGCATCGCCCCGATCACCGTGCTGGCGACCTCGATGTTCGGCTGGGCGATCCTTTCGGAAAGCGCACTCAGCTTTCTCGGTCTCGGCGTTCCGCCACCGGCGCCGACCTGGGGCAACATGCTGGCTGCCGGCCGGCCATTCATCGAGCAGGCTGTCTGGCTGGGTCTCTTCCCGGGCATGGCGATTGCCCTGACGCTCCTCGGCATCAATCTTCTGGGCGACGCTCTTCGGGACAAGCTTGATCCGCGGATGAGGGGGCTGAAATGACCAATAGAACGCTTTTGAATGTCCGCAACCTGTCGCTTCAGGTCACTGGGACCGGTGTGGAGGTCGTCAAGGACGTCAGCTTCGACATCGCGCCGGGCGAGATCTTCGGCATCGTCGGAGAAAGCGGATCGGGCAAGACGCTGGCAACACGCGCCCTGATCTCGCTGCTGCCGGCGCCCATCAAGGTGATCGGTGGCTCCGTTGCCTACAAGGGACGTGACGTGCTTTCCATGAACGGTGCGCAATTGCGCCAATTGCGTGGTGCGGAAATCGGTGTCGTCTTCCAGGAGCCGATGACCTCGCTCAATCCCTCGATGACCGTCGGCCGCCAACTCGAAGAAGGCTTGCAGCTGCATACGAAACTTTCGCAGGAAGAACGGCGCAGCCGGATCCTCGACATGCTGAACCGGGTCGGGATCCGCGACCCTGCCGGGGCGCTCTCTTCCTATCCGCATGAATTCTCGGGTGGCATGCGCCAGCGCATCATGCTGGCATCGGTCATGCTGCTGAAACCGGCGCTCTTGATCGCCGACGAGCCGACGACCGCGCTCGATGCCGTGATCCAGCGCGATGTCATGGAATTGATGGTGGAACTGACACAGGCGGAAGGCACCGCCGTGCTGCTGATCAGCCACGATCTGCCGATGGTTGCCCGCTACACGAACCGTATCGTCGTCATGGAAAAGGGCGCGATCGTCGAAGAAGGGCGCACCGCCGATCTGCTCGACGCACCGCAGCGTGCCTATACGAAGAAGCTGCTTTCCTCCCTGCCGTTCCGCGGAGAGACGCGGATGATCGACAAGACCAGGGCACCGATGGTCTCAGCGCGGGATATCGTCGTCGACTATCCAGGCCGGCGGTCGCTGATGAAGACGGCAAAGCCGAAACGGGCGCTGCATGGCGTCAGCATCGATATCCACGAGGGCGAAGTCGTGGCGCTGGTCGGCGGTTCGGGTTCCGGCAAGACCACGCTCGGCCGCACCATTGCCGGACTGGTCCGCGAGAGCGAAGGCGATATCCGGTTCAAGGGACGCAGCCGCGACGACGACTGGATGGATTATCGGCTGAATTGCCAGATGGTGTTTCAAGATCCTTATTCCTCGCTCGATCCGCGCATGACCATCCTCGCGCTCGTGGAAGAAGCGCTGCGGCTCGTTCCCGATCTCGACGCTGCGGCAAAGCGCAAGCGCGCCCTGGAGACGCTGGAGGAAGTCGGCCTTGGGTCCGACTATGCCGGGCGCTACCCGCATGAGCTTTCGGGCGGTCAGCGGCAGCGCGTGGCGATCGCCCGCGCCATTGCGCGCCGGCCGAAATTCCTGATCGCCGACGAACCGGTATCGGCCCTCGACGTGACGGTCCGGGCGCAGGTGCTCGAACTCCTGTCCGATCTGCAAAAACGCTACGGCTTTTCCTGCCTGTTCATCAGCCATGATCTCGGCGTGGTCGAACAGGTGGCCGATCGCGTCGTCGTCATGCAGGACGGCCGGATCATCGAGGAGGGCGACCGCGATACGGTTTTCGACAGCCCGAAGGAGGCCTATACGCAAAGGCTTCTCTCGGCCATCCCCGCTCTGGACCACAATGCTCAGGGCGGCGTGATCCTCAAATGGCGCCTGGAGAACTGACATGACGATGATTGAATCCGGAAAGCTTGCGGAGCGATTGAACGCGATCTGCGATGCCCAGCCTTTCGTGACCCGCTTCATGGTGCGTGCGCTTGGCAGCGGCGAAACGATCGGCAGGGGCGCGGACGAGGAAACCCCTTCCGCCAGCACCCGAAAGACCTCGATCATGATGGCTGCCTTGAAGGCCGCCCATGAAGGCCGCCTGGACCTGGACGAACGGATCACCTACGAAAAGCGTTTCGCCGAGGAAGTGGCGAGCGGGATGTTCCGCTATCTGACGCCCGGTATCGTCATATCGCTGCGTGATGCCATCACCGGCATGATGGTGCTGAGCGACAATGTCTGCACCAAGATGGTGTTCGAAAGGCTGACGCTCGAAGAGGTCGACAGCTATTGCAAGTCGATCGGCATGACGGGCACCAACCATCGCTTCCTCATCCCTCCCTTGGCGCTGTCGCCCGATCATTCATTGAAGGCCGTCACCACGACGACGGCGCGGGATCAGGTCTATCTGCTGCAGACCATACTGGATGCCCAGGATTCGCGGGAAGCCGCGGACCGGCTCGGCTGCTCACAGGCGCTCAGCGCCTATGCGCTTCAAACCCTGAAGAACCAGATCCTGCGTTATGCCATTCCTTCCCGGCTGCCATTCGGGGTGCTCGTCGCCCACAAGGGCGGCACGGGAAAGCGCGGCCGCATGAATGCCGGTATCGTCTATCGCGACGGTTCCCCCTTCTACATCATCGCCGTCTATACCGACGACGTGCCGCAGGAAATGCAGGACGGCACCCCCGGCTACACGGTCGCGCTTGAAACCATCGGCAGGCTTTCACGCGCCTGCTGGGATGAATTCCAATCCTAAAGATCATAAAAAGAGGGTAGAACAATGCACAAGCTTCTTCTTGCAGGCACCATGTTGATGGCGATGACCGGCGTGGTCGACGCCCGCGACATCGTCGTGGCTCAAAGTTCCGATCTGCGCAGCAACAATCCGGGCGTCAATCGCGACGGCAATACCGATGGAGTCATCCTGCATATCGTCGAGGGGCTCGTCGGCTATGCCAACAACGGCGAGGTTAAGCCACTGCTGGCAAAGAGCTTCGAAGTCTCGGCGGATGGGCTGAGCTACAGCTTCAAACTGCGTGATGACGTCAAATTCCACAACGGCAAGAAATTGACCGCCGATGACGTCGTGTGGAACTGGAACCGCTATCTCAAGCCCGAAACGAAATGGACCTGCCTTCCTGACTTCGACGGCAGCGGCACCGTGCATGTTACGGGGGTCAAGGCAGTCGATACTTCGACCGTCACCATCACGCTGGAAAAGCCATCGGCAGTTTTCCTTGGCCTGATGTCTCGCCCCGAATGCGGTTACACCGGGATGATCTCCCCGGAATCGGTCGGCGCGGACGGAAGCTTCGTCAAGCCGATCGGCACCGGTCCCTTCAAATGGGATGAATGGAAGAAGGGCGAGTATATCCATCTCGCCAAGTTCGACGATTATGTCTCGCCCCAGAACGACGGCAAGCCCGACGGCATGGTCGGCTCCAAACGCCCTCTCGTCGACGGCATCAAGTTCATGGTCATTCCCGATGCTTCGACCGTAAAGGCCGGCCTTCAGTCCGGCGTGCTCGATACCGCGGAGATTTCGCCGGATCTCATTCCCGAATTCAAGACGAGCGACACGATGCAGCTGATCGTGGCTCGCAACAACGGCAAAAACCTCTTTTACATCCAGACGCGCGACAAGGTTCTGAGCAATCCCGGCGTGCGCCGCGCCATGGCGATGGCACTCGATCTCGACCAACTCGTCGAGGCCGCCTCCAATGGCACCGGCGCAGCCAACGGTTCGATGGTTTCGCAAGACTCGCTCTATTTCGACGATGTCCAGAAGGAGCGTCTGCCCTACGACATCGAGGCCGCAAAGAAAGAGCTTGCGACGGCCGGCTATAAGGGCGAGCCGATTACCATCATCGCCAACAAGCGCAGCAACGTGCCAAGCTTCCCGGCCGCGGTGATGGCGCAGGCCATGATGCAGCAGGCAGGTCTCAATGTGCAGATCGAGGTGCTCGACTATGCGACGCAGGTCGATCGCCGCCGGTCCGGCAACTACCAGATCATCTCGCAATCGGTCGCGCCGCGGCTCGATCCGGCGCTGATGTACGGCTTCTATGTCGGCAACAAGGACAAGAATGCGTCATTGATGTGGGATGACCCGAAGGCTGTCGAGTTGATGAAGGCCGCCTATGCGGAGGCCGACCAGACGAAGCGTCAGGCGCTCTTCGACGAGTTTCACACGCTGATGCTCAAGGAAATGCCGGGCATCTTCCTCTATGACATGGTCGATGTCTGGGGCGCGACCAAGAAGCTGAAGGGCCAGCCCGTCTGGCAATCGAATGCCCGTCTTTGGGAAGTTTCGCTCGACAATTGAGCCTGAACTGCCGCGCCCGGATGGTTCGGGCGCCGCCATCCCGTTTCGACAGTCAACAGGAGATCCGGCAGGCAGTCCTGCCGGGTCCGGTGCAACACGTCCCTGTGGCGGCAGGACAGACAGCGAGGAAATGCCATGAATCTTGACGCGATCAGCTCCATTGCCGCGACGGTCGAAAAGATGAAACCGGATTATATCGCCCTCAGCGACAGTATCTGGGATTTCGCGGAGCTGAAATTCGAGGAGCGGCGCTCGTCGCAATTGCTGGCAAGGACACTCGAGGAAAACGGTTTTGCCGTGCGCCGCGGCGTCGCAGACATGGAAACGGCCTTCATCGGCGAATCCGGCAGCGGCAAGCCGGTGATTGCTTTTCTCGGCGAATTCGATGCCCTGGCCGGAATGAGCCAGACCGCCGACGTCGCCGAGCCTCTTCCCGAGGCGGCGGGCGCAACCGGTCACGGCTGCGGGCACAATCTGCTTGGTGTCGGATCGCTAATGGCGGCGGTTGCGCTTGCCCGCCACCTCAAGGAGAACAACCTGCCCGGGACGGTGCGCTATTACGGCTGCCCCGGAGAGGAGGGCGGTTCCGGCAAGACCTTCATGGTTCGCGCCGGCGCATTCGATGACGTCGATGCCGCCCTGACCTGGCATCCGGCTCCGTTCAACGGTGTTCGTTCGACGAACAATCTTGCCGTTCTCGAATATTACTATCGTTTCAGGGGTGTCGCGGCACATGCGGCCAACAGCGCCCATCTCGGCCGTTCGGCGCTCGATGCGGTCGAACTGATGAATGTCGGCGTCAATTTCCTGCGCGAACACATGCCGCAGGATTGTCGCGTTCACTATGCGATCACCGACACCGGCGGCAGGGCCGCCAATGTCGTGCAGGCGAGCGCCGAAGTTCTCTATCTGATCAGGGCGCCTGACATGCCGCAGGCGCTTGCGCTTGCCGGGCGCGTCGAGAAAGTCGCACGAGGTGCTGCGATGATGACCGAAACCGCGGTCGAGATCGTGTTCGACACCGCCTCGACGAACCTTCTTCCCAACATCACGCTTGAAACGGCGATGCACGAGAACATGGTCGCGCTCGGGCCGATAGCCTTCGACGAGACCGACATCGCCTTTGCCAGGAAAATCCAGGATACCTTCACTGAGGAAGCGATCAGGAGCAGCATCCGCCTCTATCAGATCAAGGGCGATGTGTTCTCCAACGCCAAGGTCGATGGATCGACGCCCCTGCATACCGGTCTGCGCGATTTCGAGGGACAATCGCATTTCCGGGCCGGATCGACCGATGTCGGAGATGTCAGCTGGGTGACGCCAACCGCGCAATGCTGGGCGCCAGCCTGGGCGATCGGCACCAATCCCCATACATGGCAAGTCGTCGCGCAAGGAAAAAGCCCGGCCGCGCACAAAGCCATGGCGCATGCGGCCAAGACGCTTGCGACAACGGGGCTCGCATTGATGTCGTCATCCGACCTCCTGGCAGCCGCGACGGCCGAGTGGCGGGAAAAGACCAGCGGCAAAGCCTATGTGTGCCCGATACCCGACGATGTGATGGCTGCATCGGTTCACAGCCGGTAACCCTGCCCTGAGAACGCCGCGCCTAAAAAGATGCTGCGGGGCGGGGGGCGTTCCCCGCCGTCCATCCGTCCCTTGGCTGGCGATCGGTCGATGAAATTGCCCGGTCAGCAATGGCACCTGCAGCGCAACGCTTGGTTATTACGAGCCGTCGGCTTTGCGTCGTCCGCGGCTGACCATCATTCCGCCGACGATGAGAACAATTCCCGCCGCGTTCGCCCAAAATGACGCTGGGACAGCGCTGATATAATCAAACGCCACTCCTGTCACCATCTGGCCACCGATGATCAGCAGAGCCGAATTCACCGCGCCTATTCGAGCAATCGCCCAACTGCCCGCCGCCACGAAGATGACGCCGATGGGACCACCCAGATAGGCATACCAAGGCGCCTCGGCAGCGCCCGCAGGAAGCAGACCTCCGACAAAAAGGCCAAGGCAGGTGAGGGCAGCAAAGCCAATGGCATGGTTCCAGAAGGATGCGATCAGCGGCGTGGTGGATATGCTCAACCGCCCATTGAGCTGACGACTGAGGCCGACGAGCACACCGCCCAGGCAGGCCAGGAGAATGAACACCGTCACGCCGCACCTCGCCCAAACAGGATGATGAGTGCAGCCCCAGTGACGACCAAGCCGAGTGCTACGATGTCTCGTGTATCTGGGCGCCGCTTTGGCAGACCGAACAGTCCCCAGCTGTCGGCCGCGACGCTGAAGGCGACCTGGCCTGCCAAACCCAAAGCCAAGGTGCCGGAGAGCCCGAGCGGTGAGTTGACCGCAGTCGAGGTCAGAATGACCGTTGCCGCGCCGGATATCCCACCGAGATAAGCCCACCAAGGTGCGATGGGGGCTTTTTCCACCAACGGCGTGCGCCGGCGGTGGACCACCAGGAGAAGAATGACGGCTGCGATGATGCCCGTGCCGTGCGCGGTCCAAGATGAGAACAGGGGATTGCCATAACGGGCCAACTCGCCGTTGAGGTGCACCATGAAAGTCAGGAGGCCGCCCGTGGCAAAGGCTCCGATGAAGTAGATGGGATGCGAATTACGTGCTTCGGTAGTCATTGCAGATCCTGTCAAAGAATCGATTACGCCCGATATTTTTCAAATTGCCACTGCAGCGCCGCGTCTTTTAGACGCGCAAAGGACGCTGCAGCACTCGCCTGGACGAATGCGTCGACCATGGTTCCTAATTAGGACGGTACGTCTCAGCGGATTTCCTGCCTGGCGTCAATCGTGGTCCGACAAACATCCTTTGCATTGACGGGCCCTTCCGGCAGATGGCTAATGGCCTGGTGTCGTCACTGCCTTGCAAGCATGGAGGATGCAATGCTGCTCAAGGGCGAACGAACATTCGTGGTGCGGGATGCCGGAGGCTTCGTCGCACATGTCAACATGCCGGGCTGGTTGAAGCCGAAGCCGACCGATCACGGCCGGGGGCCTCTCGCCATGGTCGTTGAATCCATCCTCGACCCTGGCCGCCTGGTTGCGATGCATGAGCACCGGAACGACGAGATCATTTCCTGGGTGCCCGACGGCGTCATGCGTCACGACGACAAGGCCGCCGGCCGGTTGGTGATCGACCGTGATCATCTGATGGTGATGAATGCCGGGGTCAGCTTTTGGCATTCCGAAGAGACGCTGGCATCCGATCCGCCTCTGCGAATGCTGCAGATCCTCGTTCGCCCTTATGCGGTTGATCTCGAGCCGAAGATCCAGCACGGGCCGATGCCGGCTGCCGCGGCAAACGTCTGGCGACACCTGGTCGGGCCGGAAGGGGAGGGCGCGCCCTTCTATGTCCGCAGCGCGATCGACGTCTTCGACATGCGGCTAGACGCGGGCGTACGGGTGGAATTCCCGCAGAAACAAGGCCGAGACCTCTATTTCTATGTCTTCAGCGGTTCCGTAGTCGTCAATAAGCAGACGTTCGCCGAAGGCGAGCAGGGGCTGCATTTATCGGATGACAAGCTCGAAGTAGAGGCGCAGAGTGCAAGCACGTTGGTGGCGTTTCTGCTCGACCCGAACGCACCAATCACCAGGCAGGGGACTGTTGGCGACCACGAGAAGATTCCGCCAGCAATCATCGTTCGCGCGTTTCTGAGGTGGAGGAAATTGCGCGATATGTGGCGTCGTCATCTTTCGCATCGCCGCTCGAAGGCCAAAAGGGCAATATGAATGGAACAAGGATGCCCTTAACGGGTTTCGAACCTTAGCGTTCAATAGGAGGAGCATTTCATGCCTACGGTTGCCGCCACACCCATCACCCCACCAGACCAGCACGTCGTAACAGCCCGCGAAGCCATCGAGCCACTTTATGAGAAGCTTGAGCTTCAAACGGAATCGCTGGTCCTGTCTGCGGCGCTGGAAGCGGGATGGTCTTCAGACGAGGCAACCGAGGCGCTGGCGGCGCTTAGACTGCAGGATGCACTTTCCACCCTTGGACGAACGGCCTGACCAATAAGACTCCGAGAACAATCGACGTCTCCTGTCGGAATGCCGACTATCAGTTACCGAACGGTCTTACGCGGCGTGCTGACTAGCACGGCGGCTGCATGATTAGCGGCGTGGAGCGCGCCCTCCAGTCCAGTCCCACCTGCAATTTCAGCGGCCAGCACGCCGGTGAATTCGTCACCGGCGCCATGGGTGCTGACAAGCTTTACCTTGATCGCTTCGATCAAGAATTCCTGGCCTGGCTTCGTCGCGCAGGCAAGGCCTTCGCCGCCCGCTGTGACGACTGCGGCGGGATACGTCTTGGCAAGCAGACGCGCAGCGTCGAGAGCGCCCGCGAGTGAGTCAAATACGGCGACGTCGGTCAGCTGTTCAGCTTCGATCGCGTTGACGACGATGACGTCGACCAGTTCGGAGAGTGCGGGAGGCAGATCGCGCGCCGGTGCCGCGTTGAGGATGACCCGCCCTCCGGCCGACTTCATCGCTTTGGCGGCGGCGACATTGGCGGCGTCGGGGACTTCGTTCTGCAGAACAAGGACACTTTGCTCGCCGAAGAGTTCCGATGCTCGATCCACATCCGATTGTCCGAGGGTGAGATTGCTTCCGGACACAATTACGGCCCCATAGTCGCCCTCGCGGTCGAAGATCGCCACGCTCATGCCGCTCCCGCCACTGTCCGCTACCTTGACAAATTGGTTATCGACACCTCGCCGATCGAGATTTTCCACCAGCGCTCGGCCGAAGGCGTCATCGGCGACCGCGCCGATCATCGCGGTCCGGATGCCGGTCTTTGCAGACGAAACCGCCTGGTTGCCGCCCTTGCCGCCGCACTTCGGATGCCAACTCTCCCCCGTCACTGTTTCGCCCTTTCGCGGTCGCGCCGGGCCATGCACCATGATGTCGTAGTGCAGGCTTCCAAAGACGATAACGGAGGGGGAGGCGGTCGTCATATGATCTTGTCCTTGCGTTTCGATGCTACCGCGGACATCGTTTTTTCGAGGTTCTTCTCCGCCGCGTCGTAGTTGCGTTGAGCGACCGCGACGAAGAGCGCGTCGAGAATGTTGAGCTGGGCGATCCGGGCAGCGGCGTTTTCGCCCATCAGAGGCGAACCCTGGGCCGTCGAGCAAAGAACGATATCGGCGATCTGGGCGAGCGGCGAACCACCGTAATTGGTGATGGCGACTGTCCGCGCGCCGCTCTTTCTGGCCAGCTGCAATGCGTCGATCACCGCCGTGGTATTGCCGGAATGAGAGAAGGCAACCGCCACGTCATCCGCTCCGAGCAACGACGCCGACATCAGCATCATGTGAGAATCGTCCTGCACATTCGCTCTCACCCCGATCCGCAGGAACTTATGGGCGACATCGCGCGCGATTTGGGCAGACCCGCCGACGCCGTAGAAATCCCTCTGGCCAGCCTTCGTAAGAAGGTCCGCCGCCCGGTCGAAAGCATCGACGTCCAAAATTGCCAGCGTTTCCTCAAGCGCATGGATCGAGGTTCGGAATACCTTCAGAATGATCTCCCGC
This sequence comes from Rhizobium sp. WYCCWR 11146, assembly GCF_013591995.1. NCBI lineage: Bacteria > Pseudomonadati > Pseudomonadota > Alphaproteobacteria > Hyphomicrobiales > Rhizobiaceae > Rhizobium > Rhizobium sp. WYCCWR 11146. Next base: position 266,072 of record NZ_JACCEY010000023.1, on the reverse strand, counting down.
GAGCTATCTTCGACGGAAAGCTCCTGATGCATCTCCGCCGTCGGAAGCTTGTTGTAGCTCGACACCGCCGAACGAAAATCCCGGTAGCCATTGAAACCGAGCTTCTTGGTGATCTTCACCACCATGGCTTCGGAGACCCCGGCCTCAGCGGCGATGTCCTTGAGCGAGGTGTCCTCCGAGAAATCGCGCAATCCAAACACCGTTTCCACGACCCGGGCTTCCAAAGGGGTGAGCTGCGGCATCATCATCCGGATGCGCGGACCCACCGCCTTGAGATCATTTGCAGAATTCATCCTCTACCCCTTGTGACGCGATCAATCATCATCGCGACAAGGATGATAAGACCAGTGGCCAGAAGTTGATAGAAGGCCTGAACGTTCATCAACGTCAGTCCGTTACGCATCGCGCCGAGGATGATCGCACCGAGGATCGTGCCGACGATGCTTCCTTTACCGCCCATGAGTGAGGCGCCACCGATCGCGGCCGCCGCGATCGCGTCGAGTTCCCAGAGATTGCCAAGGATGGGCTCTGCTGCGCCAAGGCGACCGATCAGGATCATGGAGGCCAGGGCGGCGAGGACACCTGAGATCACATAGGCAGTGATTTTGGTGACGGCGATCGGCACGCCTGCAACATAGGCGGCCTCTTCGTTCCCGCCGACGGCAAGCAGATATTCACCGAGGGGCGTCTTCTTGAGCAGCACCCAGGCGAGAAAGGCTACGACCGCGACCATGATAACCGGATTGGGAATGCCCATCAGGGAGCCATTGAATAGCGCGCGAAAACCCTGGGGAACGCCAAGCACCGGATTTCCGCCGGTATAGATCAGCGCAATGGCCCGGTAGGTGCTCAGCGTACCGAGGGTGACGATGAAAGGTTGCAGGCCCGCATAGGCTACGAGGACGCCATTGACGAGCCCGCAAATGACGCCAATCCCGAGACCGGCCAGGATCGCGAGCGGAACGGGAATTCCGGCAACGAGCAGCGTCGCCGTGATCACCGCCGCTATTGCCGCGGTCGGTCCGACCGAGAGATCGATGCCGCCGGAAATGATCACCAGCGTCATCCCGAGGGCCAGGCAGGCATTGATGCTCGACTGCTGCAGAATGTTGAGCAAATTCCGCTGGGAGAGAAAGTCAGGAGCCAGCAATCCAAAAATGACCACGATGGCGATCAGTCCGATCAAGGTGCCGGCGTCTCGCACCGAGAACGATCCGAAGAGTTTGGAGGAGGGCACCGCGGCATTCTGGGTTGTGTCAGACATGGAATTGTTCCTGTTGGTCATGCCGCGCCAAGGCGACTGTCGGCCTTCCCAACGGCATGGGAGACGATGGTTTCCTCGGAGAGCTGGTCGCGACTAAGCTCGGCGACGATCGTGCCGTCGCGCATGACAAGCACTCGGTCCGAGACACGCATCACTTCCGGAAGCTCGGAGGAGACGACGATCACCGAATGACCTTCTGCAGCGAGGGCCTCGATGAGGTGGTAGATTTCGGATTTCGCACCGACGTCGATACCTCGCGTCGGCTCGTCGAACAGCAGAATGCGCGAACCCGCCGCCAGCCACCGTGCGATGATCGCCTTCTGCTGATTGCCGCCGCTGAATAACCTGATCTGCCGATCGAGCTGGAATGGCCGGAGGTTGACGCGCCTCAGTAGGTCTTCTGCAGTCCGCTTGAGCCTCCGGTGATTGATGATCCCGCCTTTCGAGAAGCGGCTCATGGAGGGCAGTGCCATGTTGATGGTGACGGACCGGCCTGGGATGATGCCTTCGCGCTTGCGCTCCTCGGGAAGGAGACCGATGCCCGCGGCAATGGCCGCCCGCGGATTGGAGAGCGTCAGCAGCTTCCCGTCAACCTTCACGGTTCCCGACGTCACCCTGTCGGCACCTGAGAGCGCGCGCAAGAGTTCAGTCCGGCCGGAACCGACAAGTCCTGCCACGCCCAGAACTTCACCGCTGTGAAGATCGAAGGATATATCTCGGACACGCGCCGAATTGAGGTTCCGCACCTCGACGCTTACGGTGTTCGTCGCATACGAGTGATGGTCCTCGGCCAGTAGCTCGCGGCCAACCATCATCGCGATGACCTCGGCCGTTGCGGTCTTCCTCAGATCGACCATCCCGACGACCTTGCCGTCGCGCATGACCGTGGCGCGCTGGCAGATCCGGAACACCTCGTCCATCTTGTGGGACACGTAGATAATGGAGACGCCGGTCGCCGCCAGCCGCTGGATGATCTCGGCCAGTCGGTCGAATTCGCTGGGTGTCAGGCTGGACGTCGGTTCGTCCATGGCGATGATCTTCGCCTTGTCCAAGAGCGCGCGGGCGATCTCGACGACCTGCCGCTGCGCGACCTTCAGCGAGGAAATGGGAGCGGCGGGATTGATGGAGGGATCAATCATCGCGAGCGCCTCGGCTGCGCGCCGTTCTTGCTCCCGGCGATTGACCACGATGCCGCCGAAACGGGTCAGCGAGTGACCGAGGAACATGTTCTGCGCCACAGTGAGATGCGGCACCTGTTGAAGCTCCTGGTGAATCATGGCGATCCCGGCCTGGCGAGCACTTTCGGGGCGCCCGAAGTGATGGGCGGCACCGTCAACCCTCACTTCCCCTTCCGTTGGGCGAAAGACGCCCGACAGGATGCGAAGCAGCGTGGACTTGCCGGCGCCGTTCTCGCCGAGCAGTGCATGGATCTCACCGGGCGCGACCTCGAAGGAGACGTCGGAGAGCGCTTTGACGCCGGGAAAGACCTTGGAGATATTCTCGAACGCCAATCGGGGAGTAGCCATGGAAATCCAACCTTTGAGAATTTGGACGGCCGGCCATGCCGGCCGTCCCGCGTGGGAGACGTTTAGTTTCCAGCCGCTTTCATCAGCACCGAGCGCACATCGACACCTTCGCCTTGGAAGTCGTTGATGTTGTCTTTGGTAATGAGAGCCTGTGGTGTTGCGACCACGCGCGGCAGCTTCTGACCTGCGACGAGGCGGAGTGCGACCTCCATCGCTACCTCACCGGTCAAAACCGGGAAGCTGTCGACCGTACCCGTCAGTTCGCCCGCTGCGATCGACTTGTAGGCATCGGAGATACCGTCCGTGCCAAAGACGACGACCTTGTCCTGCAGGCCCGCAGCCTTCACAGCCTCGACAACGCCTAGCGCCATGCCGTCATTGTTGCAGTAGAAGCCGACGAGGTCGGGATGCTGCTGGAGAATATTGGTCGCTGCGTCATAAGACGTCTGGCGATCCCAATTGCCCGGCACGCTCGCGACGACGGTGAACTTGCCACCGTCCTCGATCGTGCTCTTGAAGCCGCCGGTGCGCTGGACGGCGGCGTAGACGCCCGCCTGGCCTTCGATGATGGCGACTTTTCCACCATCGGTACGGTTGTCGATGAACCACTTTGCGACGCGAACACCGTTGTCACGCTGAACGTTGCCGACATAATGTTCGGCCTGCGGGATCACTGCGTCATTGACGTTGACGACAGGGACGTTGGCGGCCTTGGCCTGCTCAATCACCGGCTGGAGATTGGCGTCGGTCTGCGGAGAGACCAGCAAGACATTGTAGCCTTGGGTGACCATGCCCTCGGCGATCGTCAACTGACCGAGCTGGTCGCCTTCGCTCTGGGCCGCCTGATAGGCCACTGTTACGCCGAGCTTGTCGGCGAGCTTCTGGTACCCTTCGCCGAGCGAACGCCAATATTCATTAGTCAGCGTCTTGGAAACACCGCCGACTTTGAGGCCGTCGGGCAGCTTTGGCATTGCGCCGAGTTTGGCTTCCAGTGCCGACCAGTCCATGCGGTCCGGCTCGGAATCCGAGTTCAGCGGCTTGAGTTCCTGTGCCGTCGTGATGCCAGCACAAAGGGTTGCGGCGAAAGCCACAGCGAAAAATCTCTTCATGTATTCCTCCCGGAGGGTTTGGTGGTTTAGTGCTCCGCGCCGAACATCAGCTCCTGTACGATGGCCTGCGTGGAAACGGCGTCCTGTCGGTCAATCGCGTTTGCGAGGCGATTGTCCTGCTCGAGGCGGTCGACGACCTTCAACATCCGCTGAACGGTCTTGATGTTGACCTCGCATTCATGAACCGGATCGAGCCCGGTCATATCGGGGAACGTGTCGAAATAAATCGCGCCGTCATAACCATCGCGGCGAATCTGGCGGAGCAACTCGATGGTCTGAAGCGTGTGGACGGCACCAACCATCAGGCCGTCGTCGCGCTTTGCATAGCCGTCATTGAGATGGACGCCGAGCACGCGGCTGTGGCGGGCGATCAAGGCGGCCGCATGTGCAGGCTGCTCGTCTGCATAGAGGACATGCGCAAAGTCCAGCGTGACACCCAGGTTCTTCGCGCCAACGTCCTTGATGGCGAGCAACGTCGTGGCCGCATCCGGCATCAGACTATAAGAGCGAGGCTCGTTCGGCTTGTACTCAATCGAGATCAGGCAATCGGGATCGTGCGCGCATACTTCACGGATTCCGTCTAGTTCGTGTTGCCACATCTTCGCATAGTCGGCCTGGAAGGAATAGTCGAAGCCGTCCTGACCAAGCCATATCGTCATCAGCTTCGACCCGGCTTCACGGGCGGCATCGATCCCCTTCTTCGTCAGATCGATCGCCTCGCGCCGGACGTGTTCATCCGGATGTGTGAAAGCGCCGAGCTTGAAGGCAGGATTTGTGTAGTAGCGCATAGCGAAGCCATTGATTAAAAGCCCGAGATTACCGAGTTTCTGTGCGAGTTCCGCCGGATTTTCATTGACATGGTCTGGATAGTTCAAGTCGAGGTCGGTCAAACCTTTCACCCGGGCGGCGCGTTCGGCCATTTGCATGACCGACGGCTTTGTGGACTGGCCCGGCCATTCCCGATGAGCAGCGGAAGCGAATGAATTGAGGCGGGTGGCAAAGCGTGTCGGATTCAAGGCATCAGTCCCATCTGTGAAGTTGCGCACTACTTCACAGATTATGATGTCTTTGTAAAGTATGAATCGCTTTTATGGTGCCGAAATTGTGTGCTGCATTGCGAAATGCAATCACCAACTGACTAGTCTTGCAGCAAATCGACAACGCTGAATGGGTTGGCTCAAGAGAACGAAGTGCAGCTGCGCTACCTGCCGTCAACAGCGCTATCTAGGAGCAGCGGAGGCATCACCGGCGGCGAGACGGACGTCGAAACGTAGCATCTCGACTATGGCTCATCAAATGAGGACGCTCTGACCGTCAAAGTCTTCCCGGCGGGGTCTTGCTGGAATATCAGCCCACCTTTGGCTTTCGAGTGTCCTGGGACATAGTCCAAGACGGTCTCGACGTTTTCAAGCACCGAACCTTGTTCTCGTATCTCGCCCTGGACGGTTACCTGCGACGCGGTCGCGCTTGAATCGTTTCGGATTTCGAAGAGGACCTGAAAGCCACCGCCGCGCTTTTCGGTTTGCAGCACGACCCCGACCAGATTCGGCGAAGAATCACGGTCCACCAATGCATCCTTGCCAATCCAAGCAATCACGCCAAAGACAATTACGGCCGAGACGACGCCCGTGACCCATTCAATCCAATGCGGTTCGCCTGCTTCCAGATTTTTGCCCTTGGAGATTTTTGTCATGGTGCCTCACAGGATCAGGCGAGCTGCTGCCGCGCCAATGGCACCGGGAAAGCTCAGAACGACAACGGCCATTAGGATTTGGGTAAACCCGATGTCATCGGTTCTATGGAACGTCCAGAGGCAATAGGCACTGATCAGACCGGCAATTACGTAGCCCGGCAGGGTGAAGCGAACGAAAGCGTGCCAGCTTGGCATACCCTCGGCGAGATCGTGGCTCCCCTTGAAAGAAAGGGCGTAAACGAACCCATGCATGACCGCCAGCGACGCGGCGATCATGAGCAGGGCATGCCACGGCGTCATCTTGTACGAGAGCAAGATCATTTCCTCGGTGGGCGCGACGTTGAGGTTGAGGAACAGGGCGCCGACCGCCATCAGGAATAGTTCACCGGCATAGCTCGTTTCCCGTTCGTGGACTGGGTCATCACTATCGCCTTCCTTGGCATCGTCACCATCGTCCGATTGTCCGCCGAGCTGGCTCCGACCTAGCATCGCGCCAATGCTCGCAGGTATGGCTTGGATGGCGATCATTCCGATAATCTCGTGCAGAGATTGGTCGTATTTCAGAACCCCCATGGCGAAGAGGATCAGTGCGCTGCCCAGAACCCCAAGGCCGTAGGCAATGCTTGCGTCACGGATCGCTTGTCGCCAGGTCGACGTCCGCTCAAATCCGATCCGGTCCGAGAGAATGACGAGAAGGGGAATATTGACGATCAGCAAGAGAAACAGGCGGCTGCGGTCCATGTAGAAGCCGAGCTCCCACATTTCCATGGTCATGAACATGGGCAGCGCGAAAAGCAATGCTCCCGCAATACCGCGTGCGATCCCTGCAAAAAATTTGCTTCTATCGAAATCCTCACGCGTGATCGCTACACTCAAGTTTGATCTCCCCCTAAATGAAAAACTCCCACCACCCGTAAACCGAGGCGGCGGCATTCAAAGCGCACGCGCTCGCTGCAGAAGTGCGGGTTGGACGCATGAGCACCAGCGCCGCCGAAGTCAAAGCCGTCATGGACATCAAGGTTGACATGACTTTTCTCGAATGCTTCTCAGTTGTGAGATAGTGGCAGTTCCGACCGTACCTGTGAGAGTTTTGGTGTCGACACGGTTCGATATCGTGCCTCGACCAAATTATAGATTCCGAACGCAGCTAAGCCGATAGCCACGACGAGGTAGAGAACAGCTCCGAAAGGAAGCTGCCTCACGAAGGTCAAGGCATCACTTATGCTCCCTGCCTGGCCCGGATCGACGGTAAAGGCCGCATAGCAAAAGAAGATGCCGACGATCACGAAAACGACCCCACGGGAAACCAGCCCATAGACGCAAACCAATAACAGAGGTCGACTTTGACCGAGCGTCAGATATCGCTCAAATCGCCGTGTGATACCTTTCAGCGCGGTAACAGCACCACCAACGACAAAGCCGAGACCAATCGCACCAGCTAGGAATCGACCAAACGGTTGCGACATGGCCCAGGCTGCCAAGCCCTTTTCTCCGCCGTCGCCACCGGATCCAAAACCAAGGGCGTCCTGAAAGGCGTATATCGCCAACCCCATGTACGTCACGGCGCTGCCGAGGAGGGCGGCACGGATCAGGTAGCTTTTCACACTGTGGTCATGGTTGTCTGCGTTTGCGATGGACTGGGCAAGCCGCCATGCTACAAAGCCGAGTAGCCCGAGCCCTATCAAGCCCAACCACACCCGGCCCAACGGCTGTTCCAAGACAGCGTCGAGCGCTGACTTGGTATCGGCCTTTCCGCCGCCGAAGCTCGAAAATACTGCCAGCGCAGCAACGAGCAAAAACACAATACCTCGAGCGCTATATCCGGCCCGCGCAAGCCATTCAAATTTCGACCTGGTCATCTCTGGTTCCCCCGGCGCGGATTTAACGAGCGCCCAGCAAAACAGTTCCGACTTCTCCGCGATGAATGTCTTCAACGAGGCAAGCGCCTCGAACTTTTATCGCGATCTTGGCTGTCGGACGCCACCAGGGGTTCCCAATGAAACGAGATTGCGAGCAGCGTGAAACGCGGCTAAATATATTTCAGTTCCATAAGATAGATTACGCCACTTTCACAATCACAGATTGGCAAAACGAATGCGCACACTCTTGGTTGTTTGAGGAAATCGGCTGGGACCTCCCTGAGATCCGCCTTTCAAATACCGTTTGATGATCGCAGTTCATAGAGCACGTGATGGCGCAACGGATGGCCTTCGGCCAGATTGGGATGATCGAACTCACCGATCCGGTTCATCCCCAGTCGTCTCATCAAACCCCAGGAATTGCTGTTTGCGGGTACCGTGAAGCTGACGATGCGGTCAAGCTTCAGCTCGTCGAATGCAAAGTCGAGAGACCGTTCCGCGGCCTCGCGCGCATAGCCGGCGCCGTGCCGAGACGCTGAAAGCCGCCAACCGATTTCGACTGCCGGCGCAAACGGCAAAGCCGGCGAAACGTTGTTGAGGCCGCACATGCCGATCAACGCGCCGCTTGCCTTCGCTTCCAGCGCCCAGAACCCCCAGCCATGATCCTCGAAGTGCCGGTCGATACGGTCGAGCATCGCATTCGACTGTTCGTCAGTCAGAGGATTGAGATATCTGACAACGTCGGGCTCGGCATTGATCGCAGCGAAGGGCTTGCGATCTTGCGGTCGCCAGGGTCTCAAAATCAGCCGTTCGCTTTCGAGCTTCATCGTGCCTCTGCGATAGATCCTACCAGAGCGTCATGTGACGGTTGACGTCCTTGTAGAGCAGGTAGCGGAACCGGCCCGGGCCGCCGGCGTAACATGCCTGCGGGCAGAAGGAGCGCAACCACATGAAGTCGCCGGCCTCGACCTCGACCCAATCCTGGTTCAGCCGATAGACCGCCTTGCCCTCCAACACGTAGAGACCATGCTCCATGACATGGGTTTCCATGAAGGGGATCGTCGCACCCGGCTCCAGCGTCACGATATTCACGTGCATGTCGTAGCGGACATCGGCGGGATCGATGAACCGGGTCGTCCCCCAGCGCCCATCGGTATCGGGCATTGCCGAGATGGGGTGCTGGTCCTCATGCGTGAAGATCGCCGGCGGCGGTTCCAGCCCCTCGACCTCCTGAAAGGCCTTTCGAATCCAGTGGAATTTTGCCGCAGTCGAGCCGCCGTTTTTCAGGCGCCAGACCGAACCCGCCGGAAGATAAGCGAAGGAGCCGGTGCGAAGCGCGTGGCTGACGCCATCGAGTTCCACCGTCACCTCGCCGTCGACGACGAACAGGACCGCTTCGGCCCGCTTGTCGGGCTCCGGCCGGTCGCTTCCACCACCCGGCTGGACCTCCATCACATATTGCGAGAACGTCTCGGAGAAGCCGGAGAGTGGCCGGGAGAGAACCCATGCCCGTGTCCCCGTCCAATGCGGAAGCACGCTGGTGACGATGTCGGTCATGACGCTGCGCGGGATGACCGCGTAGGCCGTGGTGAAGACGGCCTTGCTGGAAAGCAGCTCGGTCTGCGGCGGCAGTCCGCCGAGTTTGGAATAATAGTCGTTGTTGTTCATCGGTCCAGATTTCGCGGCATGTGGCACTGCATCTGATTTATGCGCCGCTCATCCTCCAGGCAACTCTTAATTCGGCTCCTGAAAGTCGATGCGGAGCCGCCCGGCCGCGTTCCCTTCAGAACTCGACTTCCAACTCGACGATCTCGTCGGGCTCGGCCATCGCCCCTTCGGTCCATTCGCCCATCAGCGGCCAGGACAGCACCGTTTCCACATAGGCTTCGAGCTGCGGTTCGAGCTCCACCGCATAGGTGCGGAAGCGGGTGCAGACCGGCGCATACATCGCATCGGCCACGGTCGGCGCGGTCCCGAACAGCCACGGCCCGCCGCTCGCGTCGAGGCATTCGGTCCAGATCGCCCTGACACGCTCGACATCGGGCCGCGCGCCCGAAAATATCTTGAAGCTCGCATGCCGCGCCTTGAGGTTCATCGGCAATGCCGAGCGCAGGTTATGGAAACCCGAATGCATCTCGCCCGAGACCGACCGGCAGCGGGCGCGCGCTGCGCGCTCAGTGGGCCAAAGCCCGGCATCCGGCACGACCTCATGGAGATATTCGGCAATCGCCAGCGTGTCCCACACCGTCACGTCGTTATGGGTCAGCCTCGGCACCAGAACCGACGGTGAAAGCAGAAGCAGTTCCTGGCGCGCCTCGTCATCCAGTTCCACAAGGACTTCGGCGAAGTTCAGCCCCGCCATCCGGCACAGCAGCCAGCCGCGCAGAGACCATGAGGAGTAGTTCTTCGAGGAAATCGTCAGTGCAGCTTGCGACATCGGGCTCGTATCCTTGTCGGACAATGTTGCTTCTTCCTCGATAATCTTCTCGCATGGTAGGACATATTCCACTAGCATTTTTTGCACCGCCGCATCGATGCGGCAGTGCGGGAGATTTCGGCCATGCTCTACCAGGCCTATCAGTTCCAGGATGATCTTATCGCGCCGCTCCGCGATCTGGCGCGGCGCTTGCAGATCTTCTCCGCGACAGCGCTCTGGGGATCCGGCAGCGAAATGGGACGGCACTTCGCCGCCGCGCTGGAGATGATCTCACGCTTCGAGATCACCCACCAACGTCCGGATTTCGCCATAGACTCAGTCATGATCGGCAATCGCGTGGTGCCCGTCACCGTCGAGACCGTGCTCGGCATGCCCTTCGGCACGCTCCTTCGTTTTGCAACGGACACCGATGCAAAGCGGCCGCGGGTGCTGGTCGTCGCACCGCTGTCCGGCCATTTCGCCACACTCCTGCGCGGCACCGTGCAGACCCTGCTGCGCGATCATGACGTCTATATCACCGACTGGGCCAATGCCCGCGACGTGCCGCTGTCGGCCGGACGCTTCGGCATGGACGACTATGTCGATTATATCATGCATTTCCTGGAGGAGATCGGTCCGGGCGCTCATATCCTCGCCGTCTGCCAACCCTGCGTGCAGGCGCTGGCCGCCGTTGCCGTGATGTCGGAAGAGCGGCATCCCGCCACCCCACGCACCATGACGCTGATGGCCGGGCCGATCGATCCGCGCGAGAGCCCGACGAAGGTCAACGAGCTTGCCGTGTCGAAATCGCTCGCCTGGTTTGAGAATTCGCTGATCACAGGCGTTCCCTGGCGTTATCGGGGTGCGGGACGGCGGGTCTATCCCGGCTTCCTCCAGCTCGTCGCTTTCATGTCGATGAACATGCAGCGCCACCAGGACGCCCATCGCAGGCTCTACGACCATTTGGCGAAGGGCGAGACGGCCGAAGCCGGCAAGATCAAGAAGTTCTACGACGAATATTTCGCCGTGCTCGACCTCACCGAAGAATTCTACATCGAAACCATCGAACGCGTCTTCCAGAAGGCGGAACTCGCGACCGGCGACCTCACCCACCATGGCCGCAAGGTCGACCCGGGCCAGATCCGCAACACGGCGCTTTTGACCGTCGAGGGCGGGCGCGACGACATCTGCGCGCTCGGCCAGACCTCGGCCGCGCACGATCTCTGTCGTGCGTTGCGCCCGCATCTGAAGCGCCATCATCTTCAGGCCAATGTCGGGCATTACGGCGTCTTCAGCGGCCGCCGCTGGGAGGGGGAAATCTACCCCGTCGTGCGCAACATGATCCTGGCGATGGAATAGTGCCCGTCAGATCCGGAAGCGATCGGCGTGCCACGTCAATGTGAAAGGGAAATGTGCGATGAACAGGGATAGGCTCTTTATACTTCGCCCGGGCTTCGAAGATCCCGCCTACCCAGGACAACGTTTTTACTGCTGGCATTGCGCGCTCATGGAAGGCGTGCTGGCATCCTTTCCGGACCTCGCGCAAGGACTTGATATCGAGCGAATTGCATGGCCTCGCCCAAGATTGCCGGTCATCGAACTGGTTGGAGAGGAAAATCAGTCACTGCCCCTACTTTTGCTTGCAGACGGAGCAACGTCCGTCCACCAAACCGGCGTGTACCGCGGGCGGGCCTTTATCTCCGAAAAGGACAATATCCTGGCCGCCCTGTCGGAAAGGCATGGATTCCCAAATCCTCACCCTTGAAACTTCTGCTCGTTAGGCCGATCCGGCTATCCGGCCTTCGACTACCGCTCGGCCATCACCAGATGCCCCGGCCCGACCTCCCGGTAAGAGGCGCTCGGCGTTTGATAGTCGACCGGGCGCATCGGGCTCTTGATCTCGTCATTCGCCACCATCCGCTTTTCATGGCGACGGTCCGGATCGGGCACGGGCACTGCCGCGATGAGTTTCTTCGTATAGGGATGCTGCGGATTTTCGAAGACTGCGGATCGCGGGCCGATCTCGACGATCTCGCCGAGATACATCACCGCCACACGGTGGCTGACACGCTCGACCACCGCCATGTCGTGCGAGATGAACAGGAAGGCAAGGTTGAGGCTCTGTTGCAGGTCGAGCATCAGGTTGATGACTTGCGCCTTGATCGAGACGTCGAGCGCCGAGACGCTTTCATCGGCGACGATGACCTTCGGCTGCAAGGCGAGCGCGCGGGCGATGCAGATGCGCTGGCGCTGGCCGCCGGAAAACTCATGCGGGTAACGCGCGGCCATATCCGCCGACAGACCGACCTTCACCAGCAGATCGGCGACGACGTCTTTTGCCTGCTTTGAATTGCCCATCTTGTGTTCGAGATAGGGTTCGGCGATCGCAGCACCAACCGTCATGCGCGGATTGAGGCTAGCAAAGGGATCCTGGAAGATCATCTGCACGGATTTGCGCATCTCGCGCAGATCCTTCCTGTCGAGGCCGAGCACCTCCCTGCCCTCGACGAGAACGGAACCGGCCTGCGGCTCGATCAGCCGCATGATGGCGCGGCCGGTCGTCGATTTGCCGCAGCCGGATTCGCCGACGAGCGACAGCGTCTCGCCGGCATGAAGATCGAAGGAGACGTTTTCGACGGCATGCACCCGGCTGGTCAGCCGACCGAACAGGCCGGAATGAATGTCGAAGCGCTTGGTGAGGTTCTTCACCTGCAGCACCGGCGTCGCTGCCACCGTGTCGGCGACCTCAGCGGGAATGTCCGATTCACCCGTTGCGGTATTGACCACGGGGAAGCGCAGCGGCCTTTGCCTGCCCTGCATCGAGCCGAGCACCGGCACGGCTGATAGTAGTGCTCTCGTATAGGGATGTTTGCCGCGGTGAAAAATATCGGCGGTGGCGCCGCTTTCCACCTGTTCGCCGCGATACATCACCACCGTCCGGTCGGCGATTTCGGCAACGACACCCATGTCATGGGTGATGAAAAGGACGGAGGTTCCCTCTTCGTCCTGCAGCATCTTGATGAGATCGAGGATCTGACCCTGGATGGTGACGTCGAGCGCCGTCGTCGGCTCGTCGGCGATCAACAGTTTCGGCCGGCTGGCGAGCGCCATGGCGATCATCACCCGCTGGCGCATGCCGCCGGAGAAGCGATGCGGATATTCGCCGAAGCGCGAGGCGGCCGAGGGGATGCGGACCTTTTCCAGCAGCCTTATCGTCTCGGCTTTGGCATCGGCCCTGCTCATATCGGAATGGCAGAGCAGCGCCTCGGAAATCTGGTCGCCGATGGTGAAAAGCGGATTGAGCGATGTCATCGGCTCCTGGAAGATCATCGCCACCTTGTTGCCGCGCACCTGCCGCATGGCATTTTCCGGCAAGGCCAGGAGGTCGCGTCCGCCGAGCATGACCCGGCCCTCGACACGGCTCGTATCCGCCTGCAGCAGCCGCATGATCGAGAGCGAGGTGACGCTCTTGCCCGAGCCGGATTCGCCGACGATCGCCACCGTCTCCGCTGGCGCCACCGTAAAGGAAACATCGCGCACGACCGGTTTCCAGACGCCGTCCACCAGGAAGGAGGTCGTCAGCCTTTCGACGGAAAGAACGTCGGTCGTCGTCTGGATCGGTTGGGTTTGGGCGCTGGCCATGGCGGTTCCTCTCGCGGCAGATATCAATCCGGCCAGCGCAGCACGCCGTCGAAGCGGTGCTTGCTGCGGTTTTCCAGGGGTGTGGCGATGATCTCGTTGGAGGCACGCGCCTTGTCGAGTTCCTGCGCCAGGCGCTCCGCGACGATCGTCTCCTCACCCGGGTGCAGGTTGCATGGGTCGAGGTAGAAATAGCGGTGCTCCACCTCATGATCGCGCACGATGATCGGCGGGATGCCCTTGGCAAGCGCATCGGCCAGATCCCAGGCGGTGATATGCGCCTGCTCGGGATCGACGATCAGGCGCAGCCGATCGAGCGGATTGTTGGTCGGATCGGGCTCGATCAGCGCGGTGAGGCCAGGGCGGCCGTCGAGCGTGCGCTTCCACAGGTTGAGATAGCCGGTCTCGCGTTCCCGGATGCCGGCGTGGTCGCGGCTTTCCCAGGCTTCGAGTGCCGCCATGACGCCGAAGATGCTCTCCTTGCCGACCTTCATGCCGCGGCCGATGCCCATATTCTGCAGGAATGCATGGCGCACCAGCTCCTTCCTGCCGGCAACGATGCCCGAGGTCGGGCCGCCGAGGAATTTGTGGCCGGAGTAGAGCGCGATATCGGCTCCCTGCTCCACGAAGATGCGCAGGTCATATTCCGAAGCCGCATCGACGATGACGGGCACGCCCTTGGCATGGGCGATCTCGACGAATTCTTTGAGGTTCAAGAGGCCGTAATCGACGACATGGTGGGAGACGACATAGACGGCAGCGGCGGTCTTGTCGGTGATGGCGTTTTCCATGTGGAAGCGATGCGTCGAGGTCGCCTGCCCCACAAGCACGACCTTGCCGCCGGCAAGCCGGATCGCCTGGTCGACCGGGGCACCGTAGCTCACCACATGGCCCATCTGCACCAGCACTTCGTTCTTCTCCGACACCACATCCGGCAGCTTCTCGATCGCCAGCAGGTTATTGCCGGTGATCGCGCCGGCGACGGCCAGCGAAATGCCGGCCGAGCAGGAGGCGGTGACGAAGCCCGCCTCGCCACCGGTCAGCCGGGCGATGACGGCGCTTGCCTTGCGCTGCAGGTCGTTGATCTCGGCGAAGTGCGGCAGGATCGATGCCATCGCGCTGATCGCTTCGGGAACGACGATCGAGGCGCCGAGGCTGGTCATCGTGCCCGATACGTTGATGACAGGGCGAAGGCCAAGCGACGGGCGGATATCAGTGGACATGGAGATCTCCAGGAGTCTGGGTCGAAAAACGAAACATGGGGCGATCGATCAAGTGTGTCGAGCTTCCGTCAGCCATTCAAGGCGACGATCGCCTCGATCTCGACGGTGATGTTGCCGGGCAGCGAGCCGAAGCCAACGGCCGAGCGGGCATGTTCGCCGGCCGGCCCGAAGACTTCTATTAGCAGATCCGAGCAACCGTTGATGACGCTCGGATGATCTTCGAACTCAGGCACGGCATTGACCATGCCGAGCAGCTTGACCACCCGCTTGACGCGGGCGAGATCACCGAGCGCATCCTGCATCACGGCAAGCAGGTTGATGCCGGTCAGCCGCGCATGGCCGTAGGCCTCCTCGACACTGACCCCACCGCCGACCTTGCCGGCATGCATGAAGCCGTCGGCCTCACGCGGGCCCTGGCCGGACAGATAGAGCATATTGCCTTCGATCACGTGCGTGACGAAATTGGCAATCGGCGGCGGCGGCGGCGGAAGCGCAATGCCGAGGGCGGCAAGCCGTTCGTAAGGCGAGTTCTCGACCTTGCCGGCGGCGGTGGGAAACTGATTCACGCAAACTCCTGTCATGCAATTTTCGATTTGGCGAATTTCGATTGGGCCGACGCTTGGTCGGCGGATTAAAGATCCTTGCGCAGTCTTGGATCGAGCATGTCCCTGAGGCCATCACCGACCATCTGTAGCGACAGTACGGAGAGGATGATGGCGACACCCGGAAACAGCGTCATCCAGTCGGCCTGGCCGATATACTGCCGGCCGGCGGCGATCATCGTTCCCCAGGTCGGGATTTCGGGGCTGACGCCGAGGCCGAGGAAAGACAGGCCGGCTTCGGCGAGCATGGCGCTGGCGAAAAGGAACGTCGCCTGCACCAGGATCGGCGACAGCAGATTGCGCAGCACATGCCGCGTCATGATATGGAAGGTTGAGATGCCAAGCGCCCTCGCCGCCTCGACATAGGGCAATTCGCGAATGACCAGCGTCGATGCGCGCACGATCCGGGCAAGGCGTGGCGCATAGACGATCGACAGCGCGATGATGACGGTTGTCAGCGACGGGCCGAGGGCGGCAACGAGCGCGATCGCCAGCAGAATATCCGGAAAGGCCATCATCGCATCGATCAATCGGGCGATCGGCGTATCGAGCTTCTGGAAGAAGCCGGCAAGCAAGCCGAGCGTCACGCCGATCACGGCTGACAAAGTCACGACCGCAACACCGACGAGCAACGACAGGCGGCCGGCGAAGATCGTACGTGAGAAAACATCGCGGCCGAACTCATCGGTGCCAAAGAAAAAGGTGCCGCTCGGCGGTTTCAGCCGGTTGACGATGGAAAGCTTCGACGGCGAATAGGGCGCGACAACAGGAGCGAAGACCGCCAGAAGCACGAAGATCGTCAGGATCAGCAGGCCCAAGGCGACCGTCTTGCGTTTAAGCAGGCGCCTGGCGAATTTGCTGCCCTCGCCTTCGGCGGATTTGATCGCGATATCGGCCATCAGTAGCGCACCCTCGGATCGATCAGCAGATAGAGCATGTCGATCGCAAAATTGATCAGCACGTAGAGGGCGGCGATGACGAGCAGCGCCCCCTGGATGACGGGATAGTCGCGGCGCAGAACAGCGGAGACGACGAGATTGCCGACACCCGGCAGGCCGAAGACGGTCTCGGTGACGACGGCGCCTGAAATCAGCACCGCTGCCGTCAGGCCGATCACAGTCAGGATCGGGATCAGCGCATTCTTCAGAGCGTGCTTGAGAATGACCCGGCGCTCGATCAGCCCCTTGGCGCGCGCCGTGCGAATATAATCGTCGCCAAGCACATCGAGCATCGACGCGCGGGTGAAACGCAGGATCAGCGCCGAGGAGACGATGCCGAGCGCAAAGGCAGGCAGCGTCAGATGATACATCCGATCGAGAAAGGTCGAGCCCGGACCGCCATAACCCGAGACCGGGAAGAGGTTGAGCCTGACGGCGAAGAACTGCATCAGGATCAGGCCGAGCCAGAAGCTCGGAATGCTGGCGGCAAACATGGCGAGCGTCGTTGCCGCCTGGTCAATGAAGGAGCCGCGCCGATAGGCGGCATAGATGCCGATCGGCAGGGCGATGATGCTGGCAATGGCGAGCGAAAACAAAGTCAGGAAGAAGGTCGGCTCGGCCCGGTCGAGCAAGGCCGAGGTGACAGGCATGTTGAGGAAGATCGACTGGCCTAGATCACCTCTCAGCATCTGGCCGATATAATAGACATATTGCAGGCCGAGCGACTGATCGAGGCCGAGCCGGGATCTGAGATCGGCAATATCCTGCGGCGTCGCATCCGGCCCGAGCATCACTGCGGCGGGATCTCCCGGCGTCACGCGCACGATGACGAAGACGATCGTGACGACGAGAAACATCACGACGATCATGCCGAACAGGCGCTGGAGGATGTAGCGTATCATGAATGCCTGGTAAACCTTTGCAGATGCTGCAAAAAAGAAGACCGATACCGACCAGGAATGGCCGGTATCGGTGGCGATGCCTACTTCTTGATGGAAGCATTCCAGAAATACGGCCACGGAGCCGGATCGACACCTTCAAGCTTGGTCGACTCTGCCGAAACGGCGTTGAAGTCACCGATCTTCATGAAGGGGGCGTCGACATAGATCGCCTTCTGGACATCGGCCCAGAGCGCCACGCGCTTCTTCGGATCGACTTCCGAGGTGAAGGCATCGACGGCGGCCTTGCGGGCCGGCGTATCCCACCAGCCCGGCGAGCTGGTTGAGAGCGAGCCGATCAGGGCAGGCTCCGGCAGGAAGGGGCTATGGGTGATGTAGATATCCCAGAGCTTCGGATCGGTGCGGCGCTGCGTCAGCGTCGCCCAGTCCACAACCTGCATATCGACGGTGAAGCCGGCAAGCTTCAGATATTCGGCGGCGACCTGCGCCATCTTGTAGTGGAACTCATACTGGCGGCTGGTCAGGATACGGATCGGTTCGCCGTTGTAGCCGGCCTTCTTGGCGGCAGCCGCCGCCCCTTCCGGATCGGCGACGTTGTAGGCGCCCTCGACGCCAGCATCTGTCGACCAGGCAAAGGTCTTGGGATAGATGGCGCCGTCGAGCGCGTAGAAATCCTTGCTGCCGAAAGCCGCCGCCAGCATGTCTTCCATGCTGAGCGCCTGGCGGATCGCCTTGCGAACCTCGACATTCCCAGCAATACCTTCCTTCGTGTTGAAGACGAACACCGGATAGCCGAAGGGCTTCAGGATGATCGGCTGCGAGGCGGTGGAGGCCTTCAGCTTGTCGTAGGATTCGACCGGGATCGAGTCGACGTAGTCGTACTGGCCGGAAACCGCGGCCTCGACACGGGTGTTCGGATCCGGCACCGGCACGAAGCGGATCTCATCGAGATACTGGTGGCGGGCGCCGCCATAGCCATTGCTGTCGCCTTCACGTGACTTGTAGCCGTCGAAGCGGACGAGCTGGATGTATTGGTCGGCCTTGCGCTCCTTCAGCATATAGGGGCCGGTGCCGATGAAGTCTTTCATCGGCTCGTCCTGTTTTTCGGACGGGATGATGATCGCAGCCGAATTGTTGAAGGCGAGCAGCGAAGTCAGCGGCGCATAGGGCTGCTTAAGCGTGATCGTCACGGTCGCCGGATCGGCGGCGGTGACCTTATCGATGAAGCCGGCCACCTGCTTGCCGCGCGAGGCGATCTTCATCCAACGGCCAAGCGAAGCAACGACATCTTCCGAGGTCATGTCGGTATTGTCGTGGAACTTGATGCCGGTCCTGAGCTTGATCGTATAGGTTTTGCCGTCGGCGCTGATCTCAGGCAGGCTCTCGGCGAGAAGCGGCGTGACGTTCCAGCTCTTGTCGAAGGTGTAGAGCGTTTCGAAAATGTGCTGCGTGACGATGCCGACGAGATCGGCCGTCGACGACATCGGATCGAGCGTCGGCGGCTCGCCGATCGTCGCGACATTGATGACGCCGCCCTTTTCCTGGGCAAGGAGCGTCGAAGGCAGGGCGACGAGCGCGGTGCCGAGAAGGAATGCGACCAGTGTTTTCATGTGAAGGCTCCCGTTTAGTTCCACAATTATGTAATTCATCTTTTTGTAACAGAATAGGAGATGGATCGATCCTGTCAAGCAGGAGCGACGGATTATGCGCTCGGCGGATACCGGGACGCCGAAAAACACACAATCTTTGGCTGCGCCCCGCCTGCAACAAGACCGCGCATTATGCCAAGGTGAGTCAATCGCACTGCGGTGAGGCTTCAACGGAACGGGAGAACAGGATGAGCATCGATTTCAACGACGGCAAATGGCTGAACGAGCCGTCACACTGGCAGGCGACCGAAACCGGCCTCACCCTGACCACCGATGAGAAGACCGATTTCTGGCGGGAGACCCATTACGGCTTCACCCGTGACAGCGGCCACTTCCTCGCCTTTCCCACCACCGACAGCTTCACCGCACAGATCCGCGTCCGGGGCGAATTCCGCACGCTCTACGACCAGGCCGGCCTGATGGTGCGCATCGACGAGAGACGCTGGGTGAAAACAGGCGTCGAGTTCACCGACGGCGAAGCCTACCTCAGCACCGTCGTCACCGACGGCAAGTCCGACTGGTCCGTCGCTCAGCCCTTCAGGGAATTGGAAGATTTCCGCATCCGCGTCACCGTCGCCAACGGCGCGATGCGCATCCAGGCTTCGCGCGATGGCAGCTTCTGGCCGCTGCTGCGGCTCGCCCCCTTCCCGGCTGCCGATCACTACGAGGTCGGACCCACGGCCTGCACGCCGGAGCGCAGCGGACTGACGGTCCGCTTTTCCGAATTCTCGATCGGCCCGGCGATTACCACCGATCTGCATGATTTGAGCTAGAAGAGCGACCTTTGGCGGCTCTACCGAAAGAACAAGATCAAATCGCTGCGAGTGCCGCGCAGCACACTTGACAAAGATAAGCTGCCTGTATTTTACTCAAGCCTGCGGATTAGGCAAAGAGCCTTCCACATTACATGACTTCGATAGTCCCCGGGCAGTTTCGCCCCATGACGCCTCATCGCTCGATGGGATCAGCGTCGTGGGGTTTTTGATGTGGTCACTTCATGAACGACGCGCTGAAAATCGGCATCCTCTTTTCGACCACCGGGCCCTACGGCTCGATGGGACGCGACGCGCGCGACGGCGCCGATTTCGCGATGGCCGAATATACCGGCGTCGAAGGGGTGGCGATTGAGCCCATCTTCTTCGATCCGCATGCCGATCTTGCCGCCTATCTCGATGGCGCGCGCCATCTTCTGCGCGCCGGCTGCCGCCATATCGTCGGTACGATCACCTCTGCGGCGCGCAAGGAAGTCATCCCGCTCGTCGAGAAACATGACGGCCTGCTCTGGTACATGTGCCCCTATGAAGGTTTCGAGGCCAACGAGAACGTCATCTATGTCGGCGGCTGCCCGAACCAGCATCTGCTGCCGCTTTTCGAGCACCTGATCCCGCGTTACGGCGCAAGGCCCTACCTCGTCGGCGCCAACTACGTCTGGGGCTGGGAGATGAACCGGCTCGCCCGCGAACTCATTACCAATGCCGGCGGCGAGGTGCTTGGCGAACGCTATCTTCCGCTCGAGGAGACAGCCGTCGAACGCATCGTCGCCGAGATCGCGCAGCGCCGCCCGAGCTTCATCCTCAACAATCTGATCGGCCCCTCGAGCTACGCCTTCCTGAAGGCGATCAAGGCCCTCGGTGATCGCGATCCGGCCTTCCGCGCGGAAAATTGCCCGGTAGTCAGCTGCGACCTGATGGAATGCGAACTCGACGATATCGCCGCCGGAGCTGCCGCCGGCCAGCTTTGCGCCGCTTCCTATTTCGATAGTATCGCGACCCCGGAAAATGCCGCCTTCAAGGCCCGTGTCACCGAGCGTCACGGCGCCGAGCGGCGTGTCTCCAGCGTCTTTGCCAGCGCCTATACGGCCGTCCGGCTCTGCGTCGACGCGATCGTCGCCGCCGGCGGTGACGAGCCCGACGCCGTCCGGCGCGAGCTCCACAATCGATCCTGGCCGACCCTGTTCGGCGCGCTTTCGATCGACCGCGATACCAATCATGCCGCCCTGCCCTTCCATCTCGGCCGGATCAACGCCGACAACGGCTTCGATGTCGTCGCCTCGCGGCCGCCGCTCGCCGCCGACCCCTATCTGACCGGCCGCAACCGCCTGGCCTTTCCACGGCTAAGGGTGGTGTCATGAGAGAGACACCCAATTTCACCGGCTGGCAGGCGATGGTCCTGCATCGCGAGGACGGCAACACCGAAAAGCTGATCCGCCAGCTTCGCCTGCTCGGCATCCACGCAACGCTACAATGGGCGCCGCTCTCGGCCGCGGCACTACTGCCCGATCTCGTCATCGTCGATGCCGACCAGGGCTGGGACGATCTGCTGCCCTGGCACGGCGAAACGCCTGCCTGCCCCGTCGTTGCCTTGCTTGGTTCGGAAGCGCCCGGCCGCATCGCCTGGGCACTTGGACAGGGTGCCGGTGCGATCATCGCCAAGCCGATCGCCACATCGGCCGTTTATCCGGCGCTTGTCATGGCCGTCTCCATTCATCGGGAGCGCAAGGCGACTGCGGAAAAACTGCAATATCTCGAAGAGCGCGTTCGGCTGCGGCCGCTCGTTCACGCCGCCGTCGAAAAGCTGCAGGCCGCACATGGCATCGACGAGGAGAGCGCTTACGCAATCCTGCGCAATTGCGCCATGCGCCGCCGCCTGCCGATGGAGCAGATATCAGCCTTCATCCTGGCGGGTGCCGAACCTCTGCCGGAGGCCGGCTGATGCATGTGCTGAAACAGATGATCCGCCAGCCGACGGCCCTTTTCGGCCTCATCGTCGTCACGCTCGTCATCGGGCTCGCCATCGCAGCGCCGTGGATCGCGCCGTTCAGTCCTGACGAGCAGATGTTTGACGGCCTGTCGCTCGAAGGCGCGCCGCTGCCGCCGGGCGGTCCCTATCTGCTGGGCACCGACACGCTCGGCCGCGACCTCTTCTCGCGCCTGCTCTTCGGCGCCCGCACCTCGCTGATCATCGGCCTTGTCGCCAATGGCATCGCGGTGACGATCGGCCTCTTCGTCGGCATCGTCGCCGGTTATCTCCGCGGGCTGGCGGGCAACATCCTGATGCGCTTCACCGATCTGATGATGGCATTTCCGGCATTGCTTCTCGCCATCGTGCTCGCCGCATTGCTGAAGCCGAGCCTCTGGATCGTCGCCATGGTGATTGCGCTGGTCAACTGGGTGCAGGTCGCCCGCATCGTCTATACCGAAACTCGCGGCCTGGTGGAGCGGGATTTCATCATGGCCGAACGCTCGCTCGGCGCCGGCCACATGCGCGTGCTCTTCATGCATATCCTGCCGCACCTCATGCCGACGGCAATCGTCTGGGGAACTCTCGGCATCGCCACCACCGTGCTGCTCGAGGCGACACTTTCCTTTCTCGGCGTCGGCGTCCAGCCGCCGCAGCCCTCCTGGGGCAACATCATCTTCGAGAGTCAAAGCTATTTCCAGGCCGCCCCCTGGCTGGTCTTCATTCCCGGCGCGATCATCCTTCTGACGGCGCTTTCCTTCAATCTGGTCGGCGACGCGCTACGCGACATTCTCGACCCGACCCAGCGCGGGAGGGGCTGATGGCATCACTCATGCTCCGCCGGCTGGCGCAGGCGGCGCTCATCCTGCTCGGCGTCGCGGCGATCACCTTCGTGCTGCTCTACGCCCTTCCGGCCGATCCGGCCCGCATGATCGCCGGCCGCAGCGCCACCGCCCAGACGGTCGCCAACATCCGCCATGAGCTCGGCCTCGACCAGCCGCTGCTGGTCCAGTTCGGCACCTATCTCGGCAATCTGCTGCATGGCAATCTCGGCCGCTCCTATGCGCAGAAAACCGATGTCTGGACGCTGATTGCCGCGCGGCTGCCGGCGACGCTGACACTGATGCTTGCCGGCATCTTCGTCGAGGTGGTGCTCGGCCTGACGCTCGGCACCATCGCTGCCGTGCGCCGCGGCGGCTTCGTCGACCGGATGGTGATGATGGCCTCCTTTGTCGGCACCTCCGCACCGCAATTTCTCGTCGCCCTGCTGCTGCTCTACCTGCTGGCGGCAACGCTCGGCTGGTTTCCGATGAGCGGCTACGGCAGCTTCTCGCATCTCGTCCTGCCGGCCGTAACACTCGGCATCTGCGGCGCCGGCTGGTACGCCCGCATGGTGCGCTCGTCGATGATCGACGTGCTGAACCAGGATTATGTCCGCACGGCGCGCGCCAAGGGTCTTTCCTCGAAACGCGTCATCCTGCGGCATGCGCTGCCCAACGCCGTGCTGCCGATCATCGCCATGATCGGCATCGATATCGGCCAGTTCATGGGTGGCGTGGTCGTCGTCGAGGCGGTCTATGGCTGGCCCGGCATCGGCCAGCTCGCATGGCAGGCGATCCAGCAGGTCGACATCCCGATCATCATGGGCGTCACGCTGACCTCGGCGCTCGCCATCATCATCGGCAATCTGCTTGCCGACCTCGTCGCGCCGATCATCGATCCGCGCATCCGCACACGCTGACAGCAACCAAAGAAGGGGAACCAAGATGTTCAAACGCTGGCTGCAACAGACGACCATGGCAACGATGGTGGCGCTCGCCCCATTATCCGTCATGGCGCAGGAAACCCCCAAGCAGGGTGGCGATATCGTCGTCACCTACAAGGACGACATCACCACGCTCGACCCGGCGATCGGCTACGACTGGGTCAACTGGTCGATGATCAAGAGCCTCTATTCCCGCCTGATGGACTATGCGCCCGGCACGCCGAACCCGGTTCCCTCGCTTGCCGAGAGCTTCACCGTTTCACCCGACGGCTTGACCTATACCTTCAAGCTGCACAAGGGCGTGAAGTTCTCCAACGGCCGCGAACTCGTCGCCTCCGACGTGAAATATTCGATCGAACGCGCCGTCGACCCGAAGACGCAGGGGCCCGGCGCCGGCTTCTTCGGCGCCATCAAGGGCTTCGAGGATGAAACCGGCGGCAAGACGACGACGCTCTCCGGCATCGAGACGCCTGACGACAGCACCGTCATCTTCAACCTCTCGCGCCCCGACGCCACCTTCCTGCACGTGCTTGCGATCAACTTCGCCTCGGTCGTGCCGAAGGAAGCAGTCGAGGCCGCCGCCGGCGACTTCGGCAAGAAGCCGGTCGGCTCCGGCACCTTCATCCTGAAGGATTGGACGATCGGCCAGCAGCTCGTTTTCGAGCGCAACAAGGATTATTTCGTCAAGGGCGTTCCCTATATCGACAGCTTCAAGGTCGAAGTCGGCCAGGAACCGCTGGTGGCGCTCTTGCGCCTGCAAAAGGGCGAGGTCGATATTGCCGGCGACGGCATTCCGCCGGCGAAGTTCCTCGAAATCAAGAATTCGGCCGATGGCGCGCAGATGATCGTCGACGGCGAACAGCTGCACACCGGCTACATCACCCTCAACACCAAGGTGAAGCCCTTCGACAACGTCAAGGTTCGCCAGGCGCTGAACATGGCGATCAACAAGGAGCGTATCACCCGCATCCTCAACGGCCGCGCAACGCCTGCCAACCAGCCGCTGCCGCCGCTGATGCCGGGCTACGACAAGGCCTTCACCGGCTATGCCTATGACGTGGCGAAAGCCAAGGCGCTGCTTGCCGAAGCCGGCTATCCCGACGGCTTCGAGACCGTGCTCTACTCGACGAACACCGACCCGCAGCCGCGCATCGCCCAGGCGATCCAGCAGGATCTGGCCGCTGTCGGCGTCAAGGCCGAAGTCCGAGCACTGGCCCAGGCAAACGTCATCTCGGCCGGCGGCACGGAAGGCGAAGCCCCGATGATCTGGTCGGGCGGCATGGCCTGGATCGCCGACTTCCCGGACCCGTCCAACTTCTACGGCCCGATCCTCGGTTGCGCCGGCGCGGTTCCGGGCGGCTGGAACTGGTCATGGTACTGCAACGCCAATCTCGACAAGCGCGCCGTTGCCGCCGACTCGATGTCCGATCCGGCAAAGGCAGCCGAGCGCACCGCCGCCTGGGGCAAGATCTTCACCGACATCATGGCCGATGCGCCGTGGATCCCTGTCATCAACGAACGCCGCGTCGTCGCCAAGTCGATGCGCATGGGCGGTGCTGACAACATCTACATCGATCCGACCCGCGTCATCAATTACGACGCGATCTACGTGAAGCAGTAAGCCCCGAAGAAACAAAGCCTTCCCGGTCCACGCCGGGAAGGTGTCATAAAGTCGAGGGAGACATGAAATGTGCATCGCCTGCACCCACACCATCCACCGCGCCCAGCACAATTTCGGCTGGAACAAGGATTTCACCCCCGCGGTCGTCGCCAAGCCCGGAGAGACGATCCACTTCGAATGCATGGATTCATCGGGTGGCCAGCTCGGACGCGACGCGACCCTGGAAACGCTGAACGCGCTCGATTTCGGCAAGATCAACCCGGTCTCCGGCCCGGTCTATATCGAAGGCGCCAAACCCGGCGATGCGCTGAAGGTGACGCTGCGCAAGTTCATTCCCTCGGGCGTCGGCTGGACGGCCAATATTCCGGGCTTTGGCCTGCTTGCCGACCAGTTCAAGGATCCGGCGCTGCACGTCTGGTCCTATGACGCCAACAGCATGGTGCCTGCCCTTTACGGCCGGGGCGGGCGCGTGCCGCTGAAGCCCTTCGCCGGCACGATCGGCGTCGCACCCGCCGAGCCCGGCACCCATTCCGTCGTTCCCCCACGCCGCGTCGGCGGCAACATGGACATCCGCGACCTAACGGCCGGCGTGACGCTCTACCTGCCCGTCGAGGTCGACGGCGCGCTGTTTTCGATCGGGGATACCCATGCCGCCCAGGGCGATGGCGAAGTCTGCGGCACGGCGATCGAAAGCCAGATGAACGTCGAAGCGACGATCGAGCTCGTCAAGGACGCCAAGCTGCAGACACCGCGCTTCACCACGACCGAACCGGTGACCCGCCATCTCGACGGCGCCGGCTACGAGGTGACGACAGGCATCGGCCCCGATCTGATGACCGGGGCGCGCGAAAGCGTCATGCGCATGATCGATCTTCTCGGCGCCGAACACGGCATGAGCGCCGTCGATGCCTATCTGCTCTGCTCGGTCTGCGGCGATCTCCGGATCAGCGAGATCGTCGACCAGCCGAACTGGGTGGTTTCCTTCTACTTCCCGAGGATCGTGTTCGCGTGAACGAAGCCATGCCCGCCGCAGCACCGGTGCTCAGCCTTCGCAAGCTGAGCGTCGATGCCCGCACGCCCGAAGGCCGCAAGCCGGTGCTCCAGGATGTCAGCTTCGAGCTTGCAAGCGGTGAAACGCTCTGCATCGCCGGCGAATCCGGCTCCGGCAAGTCGGTCACCTCGCTGTCGATCATGGGGCTCCTGCCGAAAGCCTCGCTGCGGGTCGCCTCCGGCAGCGTGCTGCTTGGCGAGCGCGACCTGCTCAGGCTTTCCGATCGGGCGATGCGCAGCGTGCGCGGCGGCGATATCGCCATGGTGTTCCAGGAGCCGATGACCTCGCTCAATCCGGTCATGTCGGTCGGCAACCAGCTGACGGAAGCAATCCGCGCGCACCAGGGCAGCGACAATGCCGAGGCGGTGGCGCTGAAGATGCTCGATGCCGTGCAGATCACCGAGCCGGCCCGGCGGTTGAAGCAATATCCGCATGAGCTTTCCGGCGGCATGCGCCAGCGGGTGATGATCGCCATGGCGCTCTCCTGCCGGCCGAAGGTGCTGATTGCCGACGAGCCGACGACGGCACTCGACGTCACCGTACAGGCGCAGATCCTCAGGCTGATGCGCGAGTTGAAGCGCGAATTCGGCGCCTCGATCATCCTCATCACCCACGACATGGGCGTCGTCGCCGAAATGGCCGACCGTGTCGTCATCATGCAGAATGGCCGGATCGTCGAGCAGGGAACAGCGCTCGCCGTCTTCCAGCGGCCGAAGGAGGCCTATACCCAGCAATTGCTTGCCGCCGTCCCGAGGCTCGGCGCACTTGCCGGCACCGACCGCCCGCCGCGCATCACCCAGCGCGCCGTCGAGACGCTGCATCCGGACCGCACGCCGGTTCTGAACGTGCGCGACCTCACCGTCACCTACGGCAATGCCGCAAGCCGGTTTTTCAAGGGCAAGCCGCCGGTCGCGGCCGTCGATGGCGTTTCCTTCGATATCCTGCCGGGTGAAACGCTCGGCCTCGTCGGCGAAAGCGGCTCCGGAAAATCGACGACGGGCAAGGCCGTGCTCGGCCTCATCCCCTTCAAGGGCAACGTCCTGATCGACGGCCGCAACATCGCCGGCCTCAGCCAGCGTGAGATGCGGCCCGTGCGCCGCTCAGCGCAGATGATCTTCCAGGATCCCTATGCCTCGCTCGACCCGCGCATGGCCGTCGGCAAGGCGATCGGCGAACCGATGATCATCCACGGTATCGGCAACCATAGCGAACGGCAGGACCGCGTCGCCGAACTGTTGCGCCGGGTCGGCCTGACGCCTGATGCGGCGACGCGCTATCCGCACGAATTTTCAGGCGGCCAGCGCCAGCGCATCTGCATCGCCCGGGCACTCACGCTAGAGCCAAAGCTGATCGTCGCCGACGAGAGCGTCGCAGCCCTGGACGTCTCGGTGCGCGCCCGGGTGCTGGACCTGCTTCTCGAACTGCAGGAAACGATGGGGCTCGCCTATCTCTTCATCTCCCATGACATGGCCGTCGTCGAGCGCATGTCCCACAACGTCGCCGTCATGCGCGCCGGCCACATCATCGAAACCGGCACACGGCGGGATATCTTCGAGAACCCGAGGGATGACTACACCCGCGCGCTGATCGCCGCAGTTCCGATCCCCGATCCGGAGGTCTATCGGGTGAAAGGGGTTCATGTATGAGCGCATTGCCGAAGCGAGTGTAGATCGGCGATCTTAAAGTCATTCGGACATTTAGTAAATATAGAGCTGCATTTCAGAAATATATTGCACCTATGGTTGTCACTGCTATTCTCCAAAATGGGAGGAGAACCGCATGGCGAGAGGGCCGCAGCCAGCACGGCCCCGGAGAAAATCCGAGGGCAATATTCAAGAAAACCTCGTCAAGACGCGGATCGGGGGCGATCTCTCGTCGTTCATGAAGGGCAAGACGGATCCCCCCAAGGGGATTGGCAAGGCGAAGCACTTCGATGTCATCATAGAATTCAACCGCGACTTTCCGGGCGGCGGCACGGCGGCGCGGCAACTCTTGTTCGAAGCATTCCTGTTGTACCTCAACAGAATTGGGGCGACTGACGAGAGCAACAACCTGTGGCGTTTCGGCATGTCCCCGCCGCTCGGCATGCCTGCGGTCTCGGAGGACAGCAAACTGGACCTCTCGCAGATGTTTTCGAATGGCAGCAGGATCGCCGCCAAATCCCTCTGGACCGACAGCTACGCCTTCGCGACCCTGACCCGGGAAGCCATTGACCGGCTTTCGAGCTGGACAATGCCCCAAAAGGATGACGACAAGAATAAGGGTGAAACCAAAAGCGGCAGCAAGAATAAGAAGACACCACTCGTCTACAAGATCTGGTGCGATCACGAGATCAAACGCTGCGTCTACGAATCCGTCAGGACAATCAAATGCGATGCGGCGCATGCATCCTTCGCAGCCAGCGGAAAAGGCGTTGTCTGGGCAGTGGCCGATACCGGCATTGACGGGACACATCCGCATTTCAAAACACTGAGAACGCTCGATCTGCCGGACGGCCTCTTTCATCGGGATTTCACGGCCGACAATCCGGACCCGACCGTGGCGTCGGCTGCGGCGCTGATCGATAGTGCCGGCCATGGAACCCATGTTGCCGGCATCATAGCCGGCCGCACATCCGTGCTGGACGAACCGAAAACGGACGCGGTCAAGAAGATCTGCGTGAAATCGGAGGTGCGCAACGAAAATGGGACCAAATCAACCGTCAAGGATACTCATGACGGCGTCATCACCGGCATGGCACCGCACTGCAAGCTGTTGAGCCTGAAAGTGCTGGCCAATGAGAAGCAGGGCAAGCTCAGCAATCTGCTGGCTGCGATCGGCTATGTCCAGCGCTCGAACGACTACGGGCGCAACATCAAGATCCACGGCATCAATCTCAGCCTTGGCTATCCGTTCGATCCGGTCTGGTTCGCGGCAGGGCAAAGCCCGCTCTGCGTCGAGGTCGACAGGCTGGTGCGTTCGGGCGTCTGCGTCGTGGTCGCGGCCGGCAATGCCGGCTACGGTACGGTGACGCAATTCTCAGGCGCGCCGGAGCGCGCCTCCCATAGCGGCACGATCATGGATCCCGGCAACGCAGCGCTCGCCATCACTGTCGGCTCGACGCATCGCGATATGCCGCATACCTACGGCGTCTCCTATTTTTCCTCCAAGGGACCGACCGCGGATGGGCGCATGAAGCCAGATCTCGTCGCACCCGGCGAGCGCATCATCTCATGCGCGCTCTACAACGGTGCGAAGTCAGGCGAAGTGCCGTTCCGGGAGGATACCGGAACGAGCATGGCGACGCCGCATGTCTCCGGCGCGATCGCCGCGTTCCTCTCGGTTCGGCGTGAATTTCTCGGCCAGCCGGAACGCGTCAAAGAGATCTTCATCGGCGCCGCGACCGATCTCAAGCGGCGGCCGGAGTTTCAGGGCGCCGGCCTGCTCGATCTGATGCGAACGCTACAGGCTGTGTAAGGAGGACATATGGACACGCTTGGACCCTCGCCATTCCTATGGCTCGAATTCGACAAGACTGGCGCGATCGATCCCGCGACGGCGACAAGTCTCGCGGCGTTGCTCAACCAGCCCGGAACGACCGATCTGGTGGTCATGTCGCATGGCTGGAAGAATACCAAGGACGATGCCCGCAAGCTCTACGGAACGCTGTGGGCGAACGCCCGCAAGAAGCTTGCGCCCGACAAGGCGAGCCACACCGTCGTCGCCGGCGTCGTCTGGCCCGCCAAGGCCTATCGCACCGATTTCGACGAACAGACACTGGTGACGCCAGGCGGCGGCGGAACGCTGGCGGCAGACGGGACGGCGGCGGACCCTGAGGATCTTGACGATGAAGCCTTCAAAAACGTGCTGAAGGATTTCAAGGATCTCTTCGGGCAGGATGGCGCCGCAACGGCCCAAACGGCGCGGGCTGCAGCGAAGACGCTCGATGAAACGACATCGTTTTTCCTCGTCAAGAACGGCAACGAAGCACTCGGTTCTCCGGGAACGGATTCCGAACTCAAGGCGGATTCAGCGCCGATTGCGCTCGCCACGGACGATGCCACCAGCGCCAAAATGCTGATGGAAGCTCTCATCGCGGCGCCGACATTTAACCTCGAAAGCTCCGTCGGCAAGGCTCAAGGGCTCGGCGACGTCGTCTCGGGCCTGATCTCCGGGCCGAGAGCGGCGGTGGCGCGGTTTTTGAACCAGCTGACCTATTACGAAATGAAGAAACGCGCCGGCATCGTCGGCGAGGCTTTGACGAAAAGCGTGCTATCGAAGCTCGTGCTGCAACAGCCGATCCGCCTGCATCTCGTCGGCCACAGTTTTGGCGCCCGGCTGGTCGCGGCGGCGGCAAACGGGCTCGCACCGATCCCGAAGCTGGAATTCTTCTCGCTCACTTTGCTGCAGGGCGCCTTCTCGCACAATGGCTTCGCTAAAGAGATCAAGCCGGGCCTTGCCGGCGCCTTCCCCGACGTCGTGGGCAAACCGACCGGCCCGATCTGCATCACCCACACCCACAACGATCTCGCCTGCACGCTCGCCTATGCGCTGGCGTCGCGCCTGTCGCGCGATATCGCCAAGAGCATCGGCGATGCCAACGACGAGTTCGGGGCGATGGGGGCGAACGGTCCGCAACACCTGAAGGCGGGACAGGCTGTCGAGGACGATACGGATGCCGTGTTCGCGCCGCAGGCCGGCAAGGTCAACACCTTCCTGGCGGACACGTACATCATCAAGACGGCGGCGTCGGATGCCCATAACAATGTCGACAACGAGGATGTCGGACGGCTGTTGGCAAAGATCGTCAGCTGATCGCCTTTCGTAAAAAAACGCGCGGCGCTGTCAGTCGTGGAATTGTCATTTTCAGGATGACATCAGTCCCGTTCTCTGCGAAAAAGAGCGCGATGAGAGACAGGGGCGTTCGTCGACAGACGGGCTGAGAAGCACCCTTCGAACCTGAACCGGATAATGCCGGCGGAGGGAGTCGCTCGGGGTCGCGGCATCGCCCGCACGAACCGCCCCGTGCCCGCCCCCGCCTGAAAGGGGCCACATGCAGACCAAAACCACACCAGGAGCGATGCTGAAGGCGATGCGCGAGAAGCCGCCGCTCGTTCAGTGCATCACCAATTACGTCGCCATGAATATCGCCGCAAATGTTCTGCTCGCCGCTGGTGCCTCGCCCGCCATGGTGCATGCCGCGGAAGAAGCCGGCGAATTCGCCGCGATCGCCAGTGCTGTGACCGTTAATATCGGCACGCTGTCGACGCAATGGATCGACGGCATGCAGGCGGCTGCGAAGGCGGCGACATCAGCCGGCAAGCCCTGGGTGCTCGATCCGGTCGCCCACTATGCGACGGCTTTCCGCCGCAACGCGGTCGCCGAACTGCTGGCCCTCAAGCCCACGATCATCCGCGGCAACGCTTCCGAAATCATCGCGCTTGCCGGCGGGGAGAGCCGCGGTCAGGGGGTCGACAGCCGCGATCCGGTCGAGCAGGCGGAAGGTTCGGCGCGATGGCTCGCTGAGCGTCAGCGGGCGGTGGTTGCCGTTACCGGCGCCGTGGATTTCGTCACCGACGGCGAGCGGGCCGTGCGCATCGAAGGCGGATCCGCTCTGATGCCTCAAGTCACCGCGCTCGGCTGCTCGCTCACCTGCCTCGTCGGCGCCTTTGCCGCGACGGCACCCGAGGATATCTTCGGCGCGACGGTCGCGGCACTTTCAACCTTCGCCATCGCCGGCGAGGAGGCCGCCCTTGGGGCGGCCGGGCCTGGGTCCTTCTCCTGGCGCTTCCTCGATGCGCTGTCCGCGCTCGACGCCGAAACGCTTGACGCCAGGGCAAGGATATCAGCCGCATGAAGGCTTTCGATCTTTCGCTCTATCTCGTCCTCGACCCCGATCTCTGCGCCGGGATCGGCATGGTCGAAACCGCGCGCCTTGCCGTTGCCGGCGGCGCGACCATTGTACAGTTGCGCGACAAACATGCCGGCACCATCAGGATGATCGAGACCGGCCGCGCCTTGAAACAGGCGCTGGATGGGACCGGCGCCCTCCTCATCGTCAACGACGACGTCGAGGCGGCAGTCGCCATCGGCGCCGACGGCCTGCATATCGGCCAGCAGGACATGGATGCGCGCAAAGCGCGGGCGATGATCGGCCCCGAGATGATCCTCGGCCTATCGGTCGAGAGCGAGCCGCTTGCTAACGCCGTCGATCCTGGCTTTGTCGACTATACCGGCGTCGGACCGGTATTTGCGACGCCGACCAAGACCGATCACAAGCAGCCGATCGGCTTTGACGGCCTTGCAAGGCTGGTAAAGGCCTCACCGGTGCCATCTGTCGCGATCGGCGGGCTCAAGGCGGATCATGTCGCCCAAGTGTTTGCCGCGGGCGCCCGGGGGCTTGCCGTCGTCTCCGCAATCTGCGGCACGCCCGATCCCGAAGCGGCCACACACCGCATCGCTGCAGAAATTCGAAAGGCCCGCGCATGATCCGCAACGTTCTCTCGATCGCCGGCTCCGATCCCTCCGGCGGCGCCGGCATCCAGGCCGATCTCAAGGCCTTTTCCGCCCGCGGCGTCTACGGCATGGCGGTGCTGACCGCTCTGACGGCGCAGAACACGCAAGGTGTCAGCGGCGTGCACCTGGTGCCGCCGCAATTCGTCGCCGACCAGATCAATGCCGTCTTTGCCGATGTGCGCGTCGATGCCGTCAAGATCGGCATGATCGCCAATGCCGGCATCGCCGACGCTGTTGCCGGCGCGCTGACTGACCACCGCGACATTCCGATCGTCATCGACCCTGTCATGATCGCCAAGGGTGGTGCCGCCCTGCTCGCGCCCGAAGCGGTCGACGTGCTGACCCGCCGGCTGCTGCCGCTGGCCACGCTTCTGACCCCGAACCTGCCCGAAGCCGCAGCCCTGCTGCACCAGCCGGTGGCGACAAACCGTGCTGAGATGGCGGAACAGGCCGAGCGCCTGCTCGCGCTTGGCCCGGCCGCGGTGCTGGTCAAGGGCGGCCATCTCGACAGCGACCAGAGCCCTGACGTGCTTGCCACGGCCGCCGGCCTTCACTGGTTCGAAGCCAGGCGTGTGCCGACCAAGAACACCCATGGCACCGGCTGCACGCTCTCCAGCGCGCTGGCGGCCGAGCTCGCCAAGGGCGCCTCGGCGCAAGAGGCGGTCGCTATCGCGAAGGACTACCTCGCCGGCGCGGTCGCGGCAGCCGGACACCTCACCGTCGGCTCCGGCCACGGCCCGGTGCAGCATTTTCATGCGCTTTGGAAAGAGGGCGAATAGGCGCTCGCTCAACCAATATTCCGCCAATCGAAACAGCCCGGCCTTTCCGGGCCGTTTTTGCGTTCGGCACCTACTTTGCGTTGAAACCCTGGGGACAGCGGCGGCTCGCGCCTTTGGCCGTTTGAAAAACCTTGTTGACAAGCCCGGTCAGATGGCCAAGTCTATGACACTAAAAGGGGATATGTTCCGTAATAACGGAATAACTGGAGGAGTGACGGGTGCCAGACCTGCTTGTGAGCCTATATTCCACTGAGCTCGCCGACCTGAAACGCAAAGCCGACGACGTCGGCGTCTCCATCCG
The DNA here is from genome assembly GCF_013591995.1 of Rhizobium sp. WYCCWR 11146. NCBI lineage: Bacteria > Pseudomonadati > Pseudomonadota > Alphaproteobacteria > Hyphomicrobiales > Rhizobiaceae > Rhizobium > Rhizobium sp. WYCCWR 11146. The sequence continues at coordinate 232,504 of NZ_JACCEY010000023.1, read as the reverse complement.
TGCGGCCCTCCCCCCGGAACTGCATCTTATCGTCGGCTGGGTTCGCCAACGGTTCAGCGAGAACTGGGCGAGCGAAGTCACAGTCGCCTTCTCCCGCCAGCCGGTTGCCTGCCTGATTGCCGTTGAAGGCGGCAAGCTCCTGGGCTTTGCCTGCTATGACACGACGGCGCGCGGCTTCTTCGGCCCGACCGGCGTCGACCCCGACGCACGCGGCAAGGGCATTGGGCTCGCTCTCTTTTCCGCCTGCCTTCAGACCATGAAGACGCTCGGCCACGCCTATGCCTTCATCGGCGATGCCGGGCCAGTCGATTTCTACGCCAGGACCGCAGGCGCAACCATCATCCCCGCCCCCGATAAGGGCATCTACGAAGGCATGCTGCGAAGCGCGCCGAAATGACCATCTGATCCCGGAGTTACAGAATTGTCCTCGACCCCGCTCGCCCTTTTCGTCGGCCTTCCGAATCCCACTATTTCGGATGATGAATTCGCCCTCTTTCGCGAAACCAATCCGCTCGGCCTGTTCGTCGGCCGGCGCAATCAGCGCGAGCCGGAGCAGACGAGGCGCCTGATCGAGCGCTTCCGCGAAGCCGTCGGCCGCGACGACGCGCCTGTCTTCACCGACCAGGAAGGCGGCCGCGTGCAGCATCTCGATGCCGGCCCCTGGCCGCTCTTCCGCAGCTTCGGCCAGTTTGCCGAACTTGCACGCCGCGATTTCGATCTCGGCAAAAAAGCACTGCGCCTTTCCTCCCAGGCCATGGGTGCGATGATGACGGAACTCGGCCTTTCGAGCGGCTGCTCGCCCGTTCTCGACCTCGTCTTCGAGACGACGAGCGCGGTCATCGGCGCCCGCTCCTTCGGCCCTGATCCCGATTTCATCGCTGCCCTCGGCCGCGAGGTGGTCGATGGCCTTCTCGAGACCGGCAACATGCCCGTCATCAAACATATTCCCGGCCATGGCCGCGCGACGCTCGACTCCCACAAGGAGCGTCCGGTCGTCAATGCCAGCCGCGAGACGCTCACAGCCACCGATTTCAAACCCTTCGTCGCGCTGAAGGATACGCCTTGGGCCATGGTCGCCCATGTCGTCTACTCGGCCTATGACGCCGAGCTGCCGGCGTCGGTCTCGCCGATCATGCACGACGTGATCCGCAAGGACATGGGTTATGACGGCGTACTGATATCAGACTGCATCTTCATGGAATCGCTCTCCGGCACCCTGCCGGAGCGCGTCAAGCAGGTGCTCGACGCAGGCTTCGACATCGCGCTCCACAGCCACGGCGACATCCCGGAAAGCGAAGCCGCCGCCAAGGCTGCCCGCCCGCTGACTGAGGCCGCCCTGCAGCGGATCGCCGCCGGCAAGGCCCGCCTCGGCAATCTCAAGATCGATGTCCGCGCCGCCCATGCTGAAGTCGAAGACATGTTTGCAAGCGCGCTGGTCTCCTGACCGGCACCTCATCTCTCACCGCATAAGAAAAGGGGAATAAACCATGAAAAAATATCTTCTTGCAGCCGCAGCAATAACGCTTTTTTCGGGATCCGCCGTGGCGCAGACGGTCCTCACAGTGAATATCGAACCGGCGACGACTTGGGTTCGCAACTTCAACCCGTTCAACCAGACCTCGTCGCGCCAGTCGACACTCGACTTCATCTACGAGCCGCTGGTCGTCTTCAACCGCTTCGACAGCAACAAGCCGGTCTATCGCCTGGCCGAAAGCTTCAAACTCTCCGACGACCTGAAGAGCATCGATTTCAAGCTGCGCCCGAACCTGAAATGGTCGGACGGCAAGCCGCTGACCGCAGCCGACGTCAAGTTCACCTATGATTACCTGAAGAAGTTTCCGGCGCTCGATTTCGTCAGCATCTGGACCTTCATCACCGACGTGCAGGCCGTTGACGGCCAGACGGTGCGCTTCACGCTCGCCAATCCGAGCTCGCTCGCCGCCGAGCAGATCTCGCAGTTGCCGATCGTTCCGGAACATGTCTGGAAGGATGTCGCCGATCCCGTCACCTTCGCCAACGAGACCCCTGTTGGCAGCGGCCCGCTGACGGAGGTGCCGCGCTTCACCGGCCAGACCTACGACCAGTGCCGCAACCCGAACTACTGGGACAACGCGCACCTGAAGGTCGATTGCATGCGCTTCCCGCAGCTTGCCGACAACAACCAGATGCTGACCGCAACGGCCGACGGCACGCTCGACTGGGGCGTCTCCTTCATTCCCGATATCGACAATGTCTATGTTTCCAAGGATCCGGCGCATTTTCACTATTGGTATTCGCCGAGCAGCATGGTCGCCTTCCTGTTTAACCTGGAAACCGCAAACGAGAATAACAAGAAGGCCTTCAACGACCTGAAATTCCGCCGTGCTGTCTCGATGGCGCTCGACCGCAAGACGATGATCGACGTCGCCGGCTACGGCTATCCGACGCTGAACGAAGATCCCGGCCTGATGGGCGAACTTTACAAGAGCTGGGCGGACCCGTCCGTCAAGGCCGACTTCGGCAAGTTCGCAACCTATGACGCCGATGCCGCCAAGGCCCTGCTCGACGAAGCGGGCTACAAGGACAAGGATGGCGACGGCTTCCGCGACAATCCGGACGGCAGCAAGATCTCCTTCTCGATCATCGTCCCGAGCGCCTGGACAGACTGGATCGACACCGTCAACCTCGCCGTCGAAGGCATGCAGGCGGTCGGCATCGACGCCAAGATCGAAACGCCGGAGGAAGCCGTCTGGACCGGCAATCTCATCAACGGCTCCTTCGATGCGGCGATCAACAGCCTGCCGGCATCGGCTTCGCCCTATTACCCCTACAAGCGCGCCTTCAGCGCTTCGGACAAGGGCAAGACCCGCTTCACCGCGCAGCGCTGGTTCAACCCGGAGGTCGAAAAACTCGTCACCGAGTTCACCCATACCGCCGATCTTGCCAAGCAGAAGGACGCGATGAACAAGGCGCAGCGCATCGTCGCTGAAAACATGCCTGTCATTCCGGTGTTCAACAATCCGAACTGGTATCAGTACAACACCAAGCGCTTCACCGGCTGGTCGACCAAGGAAAACCCCTTCGTCAATCCGTCGATCTCGCGGACCAACCCGGCACGCCTGCTGAACCTCCTGGCTCTCGAGCCGGTCAAGTAAGCATCGCAATCCTCGGGAGCGGCGTAAAGCGCCGCTCCTGTCATGACGGAGTCCCCATGGCTTTCCTGCTTCGCCGCCTCGTCTTCTACATGGCAGCCTTCATCGCGGCAGCGACAATCAATTTCTTCCTGCCTCGTCTGATGCCGGGCGATCCCGTGCAGATCATGTTTTCGAGTGCCGGCACCGAATTGCCGCCGGAAAGCCTGCAGGCGCTCAAGCTCACCTTCGGCTTCGTCGACGGTCCGCTCTGGCAGCAGTATCTCACTTATCTCGGTAGCATCTTCACCGGCGATCTCGGCCGCTCGATCAAATATTTTCCGCTGCCGGTCACCTCGGTGCTCGGCCATGCCCTCGTCTGGACCGTCGGCCTGATGGGCACGGCGACGATCGTGAGCTTTGCGCTCGGCACCTTCCTCGGCATCGTCGCCGCCTGGCGCCGCGGCAGCAAGTTCGATGTCATCGTCTCCGTCGGCGCGATCTTCGCCACCTCGGTGCCGGCCGTCGTCACCTCGCTGATCGTGCTCTTCATCTTCGGCTTCACGCTCGGCTGGTTTCCGAACGGTTATGCCGCCGACCCATCGCTCGATCCGGCCTTCAGCCTGCAATACATCGGCAGCCTCGCCTATCACGGCATCCTGCCGATGGTGACGCTCTGCACCGTGCTGATCGGCGGCTTCACCGTCACCATGCGCAACAACATGATCAACCTGCTCGGCGAGGACTATATCGTCATGGCCCGCGCCAAGGGCCTTTCCGACCGGCATGTGATGCTCTGGTACGCAGCGCGCAACGCCCTGTTGCCGACCGTCTCCAGCCTTGCCATCGCCATCGGCACCATCCTCGGCGGTTCGCTGGTGACGGAGGTCGTCTATAACTATCCCGGCCTCGGCAACATTCTCTACCAGGCGATCCTCGCCCGCGATTACCCCGTCATCCAGGGCCAGCTCCTCATCATGACCGCGACCATGCTGATCGCCAATTTTATCGTCGACGTCAGCTATGTGCTGCTCGACCCGCGGCTGAAGGGAGCGTGAGATGAAGACCCTGCTTCGAAACCGTAAGGCGCTGATCGGCCTGGTCATCATCGCCTTCATCGTCCTCGTCGCGATCGCAGCGCCGTTGCTGACGCAGTACGATCCCGCCGCCCGCACCGGGCGGCCGCATCAAGCGCCATCACTCGACCATATCCTCGGCACCACCCGCATCGGCCAGGATGTCTTTGCCCGGCTGATCTACGGCGCCCGTACTTCGCTTGCCGTCGGCTTCGGCGCCGGCCTGCTGATCACACTCGTCGGCACCGCACTCGGCATCATCTCCGGCTATCGCGGCGGCAAGACCGACGAGATCATCAGCTTCTTCACCAACATGGTGCTGGTCGTTCCGAACCTGCCGCTGCTGCTCGTGCTCGCCGCCTTCATCGGCCAGGCAAGCCCCCTCGTCATCGCCCTCATCCTCGGCGCCACCTCCTGGGCCTGGGGCGCGCGCGTCACTCGTGCCGAAACGCTCTCCGTCAAGCAGAAGGATTTCGTCAAATCGGCCGAGATGATGGGGGAGCCGCAATGGCGCATCATGACATTCGAGATCTTTCCCAACGTGATTTCAATCGTCGGCATCAATTTCATCGGCAGCGTCATCTTCGCGATCATCACCGAGGCGACGCTCGAATTCCTCGGCCTCGGCGACCCGAGAGCGATCTCCTGGGGCACCATGCTCTACAATGCGCAGAAAGCCTCGGCCCTTTCGGTCGGCGCCTGGTGGGATATTCTCACCCCCTGCTTCGCACTCGCCTTCCTCGGCATTGGCATGTCATTGCTGAACTTCGCCGTCGACGAGATCGCCAATCCGCGGCTGCGCACCGGCAATCATCTGAAGCGCTGGTCCCTGCTCGTCCGCTCCGGGGAGGGCCGCCTGTGACGCAGCCGCTGCTCTCGGTGAGGAACCTCACCATCGACTATATCGGCGAGGAGAAGGATTTCCGCGCCGTCGACGATGTCAGCTTCGATGTCGCGCCCGGCGAGGTCTTCGGCCTTGCCGGCGAATCCGGCTGCGGCAAGAGCACCATCGCTTTTGCCATCAACCGCCTGCACAAGCCGCCGGCGCTAATCCGCAAGGAGAGCCGCATCCTGCTCGACGGTCGCGACGTGCTCGGCCTCGACAAACAGGCACTCAGCGCCTTCCGCTGGCGCGAGGTTGCCATGGTTTTCCAGAGCGCCATGAATTCGCTGAACCCGGTGCTGCGCATCGAGACGCAATTCTACGACATGCTGCGCGCTCACAAGGGCATGAGCCGTGTTGCAGCCCGCGAGCGCACCGCCGAGATGCTGACGCTCGTCGACATCGCGCCGGATCGCATGCGCGACTATCCGCACCAGTTTTCCGGCGGCATGCGCCAGCGCATCGTCATCGCCATCTGCATGGCGCTCGATCCGAAGCTCGTCGTCATGGACGAGCCGACGACGGCGCTCGACGTCGTCGTCCAGCGCGAAATCCTGCAGCGCATCAACGAATTGCGCCGCAGCTTCGGCTTTTCCGTGCTGTTCATCACCCATGATCTCGGGCTGATGGTGCAGTTTTGTGACCGCATCGGCATCATGCTCGCCGGCCAGTTGGTGGAGCAGAACACCGCCGAGGCGATCTACAGGACGCCAAAGCACGACTACACGAAGAAGCTCTGGGCCTCCTTCCCCTCGCTGCATGGAGGAGTGCTGTTATGACAGACGCCATTCTCGCACTCGACCAGGTGACCAAGACTTTCGGCCATGGCTCCGGGGCGGTGCATGCGGCGCGCGCCATCTCGTTTTCGCTGCATGCCGGCCGGGCGCTGGCGCTTGTCGGCGAATCCGGCAGCGGCAAAACCACCTGCGCCCGCATGGCGATGCGCGAATATCTGCCGACATCCGGCCGGATTCTCTACAAGGGCCGGCCTGTCGAGGCGGCGAAATCCGCCGAGATCGCCCGCTACCGCCGTTCGGTGCAGATGATCTTCCAGGACCCCTTCGCTTCCCTCAACCCGGCCCACACCATCGCCCATCATCTCCGGCGGCCACTGAAACTGCACCGCCCGGAGATCAAGGGGGCCGAGATCGACGCCGCGATCCGCGAATTGCTGCAGCGCGTCAGGCTCGATCCCGATCTCGTCGCGCCTAAATATCCGCACGAGCTCTCCGGCGGCCAGCGCCAACGCGTCAACATTGCTCGCGCCTTGGCCGTCAAGCCGGAGGTCATCGTCGCCGACGAGCCGACCTCGATGCTCGACGTCTCGGTGCGCCTCGGCGTGCTGAACCTGCTGAACGAGATGAAGCAGGAGATGAATCTAGGCCTGCTTTACATCACCCATGATATCGCCACCGCCCGTTATGTCGCCGAGGACATCGCCGTGATGTATGCCGGCCAGATCGTCGAATGGGGCAGCGTCGCCAAGGTGATCGACAATCCTCTGCATCCCTACACCCGGCTGCTGCTCTCGGCCGTGCCCGATCCCGAGGTCCGGTTCGAGGACCCGAAGGCGCGGCTGAGGCCCGACGAGGTGGAGGACATCCGCCGCCGTTCGGCAGTGCCGCAGGACGACATCGTCGAATTCGAGCCGGATCATTTCATGCGGATGATCTGAGGCCGGCTTGCTGGCCTCATCTAGCGCCCTATGCTAGGGGACGGTCTCTTTCATATGAGGCGAAACCGTCATGCTGCCCTGGATCCAGCTCGATTCCGCGACCATTCCCGGTGAAAACGGCGAATTGCGGCTGAAGCAGCGCGGCAGCGAATTTTCGATCATGCTTGGCGCCAACGAGCTGATGAACAGCCGTCTCAGCGGCTCGGAAGAAGCGCTGGCGACCCTTTCCTGGGATCGGATCAAGTCGCACCCGAAGCCAAGGATTTTGATCGGCGGGCTCGGCATGGGTTTTACCCTGCGCGCCGCTCTCGCCGTCCTTCCCGAAGATGCCGGCGTCACCGTCGCCGAACTGGTGCCTGCGGTCATCACCTGGGCCCGCGGGCCGATGGCCGAGGTCTTCAAGGGCTGCCTCGACGATCCGCGCGTCGGCATCCATCAGGGCGATGTCGGCGAAGCGATCCGCGCCGGCAAGGCTGCCTATGACGCCATTCTGCTCGATGTCGACAACGGCCCTGATGGCCTGACCCGCAAATCCAACGACCGGCTCTACGATTTCGCCGGCCTTCGCGCCGCCAGCGACGCGCTGCGCCCCGGCGGCGTGCTCGCCATCTGGTCGTCCGGTCCGGACCCCGATTTCACGCGACGTCTTAAGGGCAGCGGTTTTGCCGTCGATGCAGTCAGCACGCGCGCCAACGGCAAACGCGGCGGCGCCCGCCACGTCATCTGGCTGGCCGTCAAGCCGGTGAAATGACGCTCAAGCAGAAGCGATCCTGCGGGCGGCGTTGATGGCGCGGCGGGCGCCGGAGCGCAGCTGCGCTGTCTCGGCCCCGGCAATGACCAGATCGAAGCCGAATTTCAGCAGTTCGCCGGCCCGTTCGCCGTCACCGGCGAAGGCGCAGGCGAATTTGCCATGGGCGCGGCAGCGCGAAACCGCATGCTGCATGGCGCCGTCGATCTCGGCGGCGTTCGGCGCCACCTGGTCGCCGTTCGAGAGTGCGATCGAAAGGTCGGAAGGACCGATAAAAATGCCATCGATGCCGGCAACGCCGAGGATGTCGTCGATCGCCTCGAGTGCCGCCCGGGTCTCGATCATGGCGATGGCGACGGTCAGCGCGTTGGCGTTCTTCAGATAATCATCGGCCGACAGCCCTGTATGGTTGAGCGCCAGCGACGGTCCCCAGCTGCGTTCGCCGAGGGGCGGGTATTTGGTGGTCTTGACGAAGGCTTGAGCGTCTTCGGCCGAATTGATCATTGGCGCGATGATGCCGGAGGCGCCGGCATCGAGCAGGCGCGAGGCGGAGGCGAAATCGCCGACCGGTATGCGCGCCAGCGCCGGCTTGCCGGCAAGGCGCACCTGGGCGACGGCATTGGCTGCCGAGGGCATGTCCCACATGCCGTGCTGCATATCCAGCACGACGGTGTCGAAGGCCTCCTGCGCCAGATGATTGGCAAGCGTGGCGTCGGGAATGCCGATCCAGGCGGAGATCATGCCGCCCCGGTGGTGCCTGATCCGGTCCGCAAAGCCGTCGATTTCAGCTGCGCTCATGCCATTCTCCTCAATTCGACAGGCCGCCAGCGGCCAGATATTTCACCTCGGGGAACTCTTGAATGTCGAATTCCCTCAAAGCCGTGCACGGATTGCCACCTCATCCCCTCCGGCGCAGCCGTGAAATAATAACCGTCACGGCAATCCCCGCCGCAGCCATGATGCTTCCCCAGAGAACCCAGATGCTTTGGTTGATCATGAAACTGGACGCGGGATAGGGAAAATAACCGCTTCCCTGGGCGATCCAAATCAGCCCCAGGAGGATCATGAGCAGTCCAACGACGTATCCGACGGTTCGCGACATGCTTTGGCCCTTCCCTATGAATCGATGCCACAATGTCGATCGGCGTCGGTCATGACAAGGCTTCTCTCCTGAGCGCGAACATATTCCGGATGCAATGACGCGCCGGCCTCGGTCTGGATGTCATGTCCTGCCGACTTCATCCACCAGCCAGGTGCTGAGCCTTTCGCTATCAACATTTGCCGATCGCGGCGGTATCAGCCAGTAACCGCGGTCGGGTGCCTCGAGCGGCGGCCCGGCTTCCACCAGCATATGTGTGGAGAGAAGCGTATCGACCAGCCCCATCCAGCCGATCGCCACGCCTTGCTCGCTGAGAGCGGCCTGGACGACCAGCGAGTAAGTGTTGAAACTGACATCACCGCGGCCGGCATGGAGGTCGCGAGTAACGGAGAATTCGGCAAAATAACTTCGCCAGTCGAACCAGGGCGATGGCGTCGGTGAGTCGAGATGGATCAGGATCGCCTTGGCAAGCTGCTGCGGATCGTCGAACGGGCCGTTGCGATCGAGAAAGCCTCGCGTGCAGACGGGCACGACCTTTTCCTGCAGCAGCAGCGATCCGATAGTGCCGAATTCCGCCTTTGTGCCGAAAACCACCACCACATCTGCGTCGTCACCAAAGCCGGGCTCAAGCCTCTGGGTCGCGACGATCTGTATATCCGTTTCCGGGTGAAGCAGGCGAAAGCCGTGCATGCGCGGGATCAGCCAAAGCGCTGAAAAAGCATAGTCGGTTCTCAGTCTGACGACCGGCCTTTGAGCCTCGGTGCGGAAACTGCGCGCCAGGGCATCGATGTCACCAACCGACTTGGCCGTGACCTGGAAAAGCCGTTCGCCCTCCGCGGTCAACTCGACGCCGCGGTGCTGGCGGCGCAGCAGGGCGACGCCGAACTGCTCTTCCAGCCGCCGGATCTGATAACTGACGGCAGGCTGCGTAAGGCCGAGAACTGCCGCCGCAGCCGAAAAGCTGCCGAGCCTTGCGACCTCCGCGAAGATGCGCATCCATCCCAGCTCAGGCAGGCGGTCTGACATAAAAATTCCTTTTGGCAAATATCAAAAAAAGCTGCCTTTACAAGCATGATGATAGCGGTTTTGATAAGATCTGCAAATAGCAAGGGACGTCCCCTTCCAGGAAGACCGTCCCGGCCTTTGAGACCACAGGAGACAATTTCACATGGCGCGTCCGAATATCCTCATCCTGATGGTCGATCAGTTGAATGGAACGTTCTTTCCCGATGGCCCTGCCGATTTCCTGCGTGCGCCGCATCTGAAATCATTGGCGGAGCGCTCCGTACGTTTCACCAACGCCTATACGGCAAGCCCGCTCTGCGCACCGGCGCGAGCCTCCTTCATGTCCGGACAATTGCCGAGCCGAACCCGCGTCTATGACAATGCGGCGGAATTTGCCTCTGACATTCCGACCTATGCGCATCATCTGCGCGCTGCCGGATACCAGACCGCACTTTCCGGCAAGATGCATTTCGTCGGCCCCGACCAGTTGCATGGCTTCGAGGAACGCCTGACGACGGATATCTACCCGGCCGACTTCGGCTGGACGCCCGATTATGGCAAGCCCGGCGAGCGCATAGACTGGTGGTATCACAATCTGGGCTCGGTCACCGGCGCCGGCGTTGCCGAGATCACCAACCAGATGGAGTATGACGACGAGGTCGCCTACCACGCCGCCCGCAAGCTGTTCGATCTCTCGCGTGGCCATGACGAGCGCCCCTGGTGCCTGACCGTCAGCTTCACCCATCCGCACGACCCCTATGTCGCGCGCCGCAAATTCTGGGACCTCTATGAGGACTGCCCGGCACTTGACCCGACGGTTGCGCCGATTGCCTTCGAGCAGCAGGACCCGCACTCGCAGCGTCTGATGAAAGCCTGCGATCACGACGCTTTCGACATCAGCGATGAGCAGATCAGGCGGGCAAGGCGGGGCTATTTCGCCAATATCTCCTATGTCGACGAGAAGATCGGCGACATTCTCGGCGTCCTGGAACGGAGCCGCATGGCTGAAAACACGATCATCCTCTTTGCCTCCGACCATGGCGACATGCTCGGCGATCGCGGCCTCTGGTTCAAGATGAACTTCTTCGAAGGATCGGCCCGCGTTCCGCTGATGATCGCGGCACCCGGCTGGACGCCCAGACGGATCGACCAGCCTGTCTCCACACTCGACGTGACACCGACGCTCGCCGGTCTTGCCGGGATCGATATCGCCTCATTGAAGCCATGGACCGAGGGCGAGGATCTCGCAGCGCTTGCCGAAGGCGCCGGCAGCCGCGGCCCTGTGCCGTTGGAATATGCCGCAGAGGGTTCCGAGGCGCCGCTCGTCTGTATCCGAGACGGACGATACAAACTCTCGCTCTGCGAGAAGGACCCGCCGATGCTGTTTAATCTCGAGGTCGATCCGCAGGAGCTCGACAATCTGGCGGCCGACCCGGCGCATGCCGAGATCTTGGCAAGGCTTGTCGAACAGGCCGGCCGACGCTGGAACCTTTCCGATTTCGACGAAGCCGTGCGCGAAAGCCAGGCGCGCCGCTGGGTGGTCTATGCGGCGCTGCGCAATGGGGCCTATTATCCATGGGATTATCAGCCGCTGCAGAAAGCTTCGGAGCGCTATATGCGCAACCACATGGATCTGAACGTGCTGGAGGAAAACCAGAGGTTCCCGCGCTAGAACAGGATGATTTTAGGCCGGGTCGGCCTAAAATCTAAATCCTGTTCTACATTATATAGTGAGAGCATGATGTCGTCCGAAAACCGCTCACACTTTTCGGCATCATGCTCTAGGAATGAGCAAGAAGCGCTTCTGATTTAAGCCGTTCTGCGCGCCGGCGCCTCGCGCAGAAAATCCTCGATGAACGCCTTCTGCAGAAGGATGCCGTCCCATTCATCAGGGAAGAAGGGCGAGTCGTAGATCAGCGTGAAGGGACCGTCGTAACCGGCTCTCTCGCACATCTCCAGGCAGGTGCGGTAATCCTCGGCATCGAGGCCGGCAGTGCCATAGTCGGCCTTGGCATGGCAGATTTCCGCCCGGCCCATGATGTCGGCAAGGCCTTCATATTTGGCTGGCGCCGCCCAGTTGCCGAGGTCGCCATTGAGGCCGACCTTGCCGTCCAGCCGGTCCAGCAGCCAGTTCATTTCGACTGGCGATGGTAGCAGGTCGAACCAGTTCTCGACGACGACACGCACGCCGCTGCCTTCCGCCTTTCCGGCCAGCCAATTCAGATGGCGGGCGGCGCGGGCAAGGTTTTCCTCCGTCGGCTTCTGCTTGCCGGCAATGACGCGCATCCTCTCAGCCCCAAGGGTTGCCGCGATGTCGATCCACTCCGCCATCCATTTTACGTCGCGTTCAGCCGTCTCCGGATGGCTCGGATCGCCGTCCTCGACCAGCAGCGTCTGGAACAGCACATTCGAGGTCGCCATCGCGTCGCGCAATTCGCTTATATAGGTGGCGTCGAGGCTTTGCAGATGGAAGGAACAGATCTCCAGCCGGTTGACGCCGCGCGCCGAGAGCGCCGCCGGCACATCGATCAGGGCCGCGGCACCCGGGCCATAGGGTTCTTTCGCAGCAGCGCTTTTGTCGGGATCGGGACTATAGGCATGAACGGCGCCGAGCAGCCGATGCAGCGACCATGTCGAAACCGCGAAACGTCCGTTTTGCAAAACCTGCACTTGCTTTCCTCCCGGATCTCCTCATGCCATCAATGGCAACTAAATCCCGGCGGTTCAATTGCCAATTCAGGCAAAATCGTCGCGGATGACCGCCTCGGCCGCAAGGGCAATCCCCAGCAGCGCTTCATCGCGATGGGCGGTGGCCGAAAGCAGCAGTCCAACAGGCATGCCAGCGTCGCCCGTACCGCAGGGAATGGAAACGCCGCACCAGTCGAGGAAATTGCCGAGCGCGGTGTTGCGCAACGTCTTGTTGTTCGTCGCGAAGAACAGCTCGTCATCCTGCTCCAACGGCCCGATCGGCGGCGCGACATGGGCGACAGTGGGAAAGGCGAGCAGCCGGTCGCCGACGAGGCGCTCGACATCGGCGATCAGGCGGCTGCGCGCCTCGAGGATCGCCAGGTAATCGGGCAGCGTCGTCTTGCTTCCGAGACGGGTGCGCATGACGACACGGTGATCCATGCTGTCCGCGTCCGGTCCTGCCAAGCGTTCGCGGTGAAGTGCGAAAGCCTCCGCCGTCACCAGCGGACCATATCTCGTCATCAGATCGAATATCTCGTTGAAGGCGGGGATGACGGTGCGGGCAACCTTGGCGCCGGCCTTTTGAAGACGTCCCAGAGCTGCCTCGAACGCGGCGACGACGCCGGCTTCAGCGCCATCGAAGACGATGTTTTCAGGCACGATGAGTTCCAGCCCTTGCAGGGGAAGCCCAACGACATCGGGCGCCGTCAGGCCGCGCATCGCCGCGTCGATCCAGACCGCGTCCCTGACGCTGCGGCAGAGCGGTCCCAGCGAATCCAGGCTCTTTGCCAGCGGATAGACCCCTGCCATCGCGTGGCGGCCGCGTGTCGCCTTGTAGCCGACGATGCCGTTGAAGGCGGCGGGAATGCGCACCGAGCCGCCGGTATCGGTGCCCATGGCGACCGGCACCAGTCCGGCCGCGACAGCGACACCGGCGCCGGAGGATGAGCCGCCCGGAATGCGCCGGAGATCGGTGCCGTGCGGATTTACCGGCGTGCCGTAATGCGGATTGATGCCGAGGCCGGAAAAGGCGAACTCGCTCATATTGGTGCGTCCGACGGCGACCATGCCCGCCTGCCTGAGCAAAGCGACGACGGCCGCATCTTGCTTGGCCGGCATGTCCTTTGCCAGAACAACGGAGCCCGCCGTCGTCGGTAGGCCTTCGATGTCGAAAAGATCCTTCCAGGCAATCGGAATGGCGTCCAGCAATCCAAGCGAGCGCCCTTCCCGCAGACGTCGCGAAGAGGCGCGCGCCTCCTCCATCCCCCGGCTTTCGAGCAATGTGGTGAAGACCGCCTTGTCGGCATAATTCGCGATGGAATCGAAAACTGCCTCGGCGACCTCGACCGGATCGGCCGCGCCACCTTGAATGAGGACGGAAAGCTGCACGACCGACATCGCGCCGAAGGATTTGCTCATGGGACTATCCAGAAGAAAGATGTTCCTCTCTGGACTACCGCGGATCATTCCGATGAACCAGAGCTTCACGATATTTTGCATTTATTGGTACGATTTTTTGAACACTGCGTTTGAAGATCGCCCCTTCAATTGCCACGATCGAAGACACACATGCTGCTCGCATGCGGAAGCGGTTCGGCACGAGGGTGAGAGTTTGCTCTTAAGAGACCGGCGCCGCATGTGTTGCAGGAGTAATTAAAATGACAGATTGTGAAACTTTAAGCCGTCGCCAGGATATGGTGACCCTCCATGTAAAAGAGGACGAAACCGCCGGTTTAGGCGAGCGCGATTATGTAGATCATGTCAGCGCCCAGAAACTTTCGGCCTTCGAGCGCATTGTCGTGGTCGGAGCGCTGGTTCTCTTGAGCTTTGCGGGTTTTGCCGCATATTCTTCCGGCAATACGGACCCGATGACGACATCGGCCATTGCCGCCCCGGCCGGCGATAACGTGCCGCAGCATCCGGCCTACGGCCATTGCCGCGACAGCAGCCCCTACGCTGAGAGGGTTTGCTGATAGCAAAACATATTGCCGGGCGTGGAAACCTTTGCCCAGGCTGCATCGACAGCAGGAAAAGGGAAAAGGACCATGGCCGGCGACATCGACTACAAGCTTCACCGCTTCATCGACGCCCAGAACGGGATCTATGAGCGGGCGCTCTTGGAGCTGAAGGCCGGGCGCAAAACGTCCCACTGGATGTGGTTCATCTTCCCGCAGATCGCCGGTCTCGGCACGTCGGCGATGGCCGAAAAATATGCGATCCGCTCGGCGGAGGAAGCCGCCGCCTATCTCGCCGATCCCATTCTCTCAAGCCGGCTGCTGCGTTGCGTCGAGGCGATCCTATCCGTGAACGGCCGATCGGCGCACGAAATCCTGGGCTCACCCGACGACTTCAAGCTGCGCTCGTCGATGACCTTGTTTGCCGCGATCAGCGATCACGGTTCGCCCTTCCACCAGGTGATCGAGCATTTCTATCAGGGAAAATTCGACGAACGGACGATGGAAATCCTTAGCGCCAGCACAGACTGACTTTATGCCGGTCGGCTTAAAATCTGAATGCTGTTGAAAATTAAATAGTTATCGGCCCGGCCTGCTCTCCAGCGTAGCAATTTCCTCGGAAATTTCGCTCAACCGCTGACGCAGATCGCTGTCGGTGCCGTCATCGACCTCTTCCTCGCCGAAACAATAGCGCGCATCATGGAGCTCCAGCTTGGCTTCGAGCTCGGCGCGCTTGGCATATAGGCGTTTGAGATAGACGTAGTTCATCTCCCTGCCTCCACATCGCCCTCGGGTTAGTGTGAAAACGGCATGGAAGCGGTAAGGTTCCCCTCCCACACACTTGCGGTGCTCAGGCGAAAGAAGCGATCGCCGCGTGGCACGCCTTGGCGAAATGACCGCAGCAGCCGGCAGCGCCCATGGCCTGACGGCTGACGCGTGCGCCCTCGAGCAGCAGCGTCAATGTATCGGCAAGAAGCTGGGGTTCGCGCGCGCCGGCCGCCGAACAGAGCCCGGCCAGGCGATCACGCTGTTCGGCCTTGTGCCGCTCGATCATTTCGTGGGCTGGATGGCCCTCGCCCTTCAGCTCGATGGCGGCATTGGCGAGATCGCAGCCGGCGGGCTCGCCGTTCAGACATTGCGCCCGCAGCTCCACCCAGGCGTCCAGCTGGGCGCGCGGATTGCCGGGATAGGCCGTTTCCAGATCGCGCCAGATGGCACCCGCCTTTTCGGAGGCGCGGCGAAGCGTTTCGCAGACGAGCTCGTCCTTCGAGCCGAAATGCCGGTAGAGCGTCATCTTGTTGGTCAGAGCCGCGTCGGCAATGGCATCGACGCCGATGCCGCGAATGCCGCGCTCGCGGAAAAGCTCCGAGGCGGTCGAGACGATACGCTCCCGCGGCGGGATGCGATCTTCTGGAACGGCTGCGGAGATTTCATTCGAAGTTTCTGATTTTTTTGCGGACGTAGTCCTTGACATCAATGTGACCGATCGGTAACAAATGCATTGTTACTTACCGGTAACACCACGAAACGCGAAAGTCAATGCCGAGGGCATGGCAGCGGAAAGTGGAACACGGGCGACTGCCCACGAAAGGAGGACAACCATGACAAAGACCAGAGATGACCTGACGATATCCGAAGCCCTTCGCGACCCCCTGATCGCCATGGTGTTGCGCGCCGACGGCGTAAAGCTTGAAGACTTCAAGCAACTCCTGGAGACAGCCGCCCGCAAACGCGAACCGCGCTCGACTTCGGTGGGCAATATAATCGGAGCGCTCGCAAGCCGCGCCAATCTGCCGGCAATGCCCTGCTTCGGCTGAACAAGCCACCTAAACAGCTTGGGGATCTCTCCCTGCCCCCGTCAAGGGCTGCCGTCTCGACCAGACGGCGGCCCTTGTCGCTTTAAAGCATGTCGCGCAAAAGTGTGCAGCGGTTTTGCGGCAACGGCATGCGTAAAAACAAAGACTAAAGCGCAAGGAGTGAATCTGAAAGATCGCGACGCGCTTTAGAGGATCGGCTTGCCGCCGGTTGTCGTGCCGCGGTCTTGCGGCAGTCTAGTTTTCGGACTAAAATGACTAGAAAATTGGTCATCAAGAGGGCGTCATGGCGAGTGTCAATTTAGCGGAAGCCAAGGCCCATCTCAGCGAATTGCTCAATCGCGTCGAAGCCGGCGAAACCGTCGAGATTTTGCGGCATGGCAAGCCGGTGGCGCAGCTCGTGCCCGTCAAGACGCGCAAAAAACCGATCGATGTCGAGCGGCTGAAGGCATTGACCGCCTCGATGAAGCCGCCGGCCAAGCCGGTCGATTCCGCGACCTTCATCCGCGACATGCGCGACACCGACCGTTACTGATGCTTTATATCGACACGTCAGTCCTCATCGCCGCCTGGACGATCGAAACCCGCACGGACGACGTGCAGCAATGGCTGGCGACGCTTCGATCCGAAGAGATCGCGGTCAGCGGTTGGACGATCACCGAATTTTCGAGCGCCGTCGCGCTCAAGGCAAGAGCCGGACAGATCGACCCGGCCGATCGCGGCAAGGCATTGGCGATGTTCAGAGAATTATGTTCGACGACGTTCGAGATCCTGCCGATATCGCGAGCGCATTTCATCGAAGCGGCACGCATGACCGATCAATTCGACATCGGTCTTCGCGCTGGCGATGCACTCCATCTCGCTGTCGCGCTCGGCAGCGATGCCGCGCTCGTCACACTGGACAAGGGGCTGGCGAAGGCTTGCACCATCGTCGGAGCAAAGCACCAGCTATTATGATGCCACCGGCAGATCAATCCACCATCGCAGCCGTCGACACGATGCCGTAGGGTTATCTTCTGTTGCGATTTGCCTCTACGACAGCTATGCCATAGTAATGTAACATGATCGCAGTTTTATGAGGTGCGTGGAATTGGACGGAAAGACATCATCCGCAGTTTACTCCGAAGATGAGGGTGTTGCCGGCGAGACCGGTGGCAAGGGCGCGCGACGCGCGCGCGTCAGCGGCATCGACCGGGCGCTTCAGGTGATCGATCATCTTTACGAGACCGGATCGCCCGCCGGCGTCTATGCCATCGCCAAGGCGGTGAAGGCGCCGCTGTCGACCGTTTACGTCATCGTCGACGACCTCGTCGAGAAGAACATGCTGACGCGCCAGACCGACGGCTCGATCTGGCTCGGCGCGAGGCTTTACCATTACGGCCTTGCCTATGCCAGGTCGCTGGATTTCATGAGCATCGCTACCCACGAAATGCACGATCTCTGCCGGCAGGCCGGCGAAACCGTGCAGGTCTGCGGCCGTGACGGCGACTATATGCTGGTGCTGGCCATGGCCGACGGCCCGAGCCATTTTCAGGTGGCGTCCCGCGTCGGCACAAGGGTGCCGCTGAACTGGACGGCCTCCGGCCGCCTGCTCGTCGGCCACCTGGCCGAGGAGGAGCGCATCGAACTGTTCAAGCGCTGCGCCCGCTCATCACCGACCGGCCGCGCCGAGATCGATCCGGGCACGCTGTCGGAAGCCGCCGGCAAGGCCTTCGAGTCGCGGCTGTCGATCCAGGCTGGGGAATCGGATTATGCGGTTGCCTGCATCGCCTCGCCGATCTGCGATCGCGACGGCCAGTGCGTCGCTACCATTTCCATCGTGCTGCCGGAACAGAAGGCGTTTTCCGACGAGAACCACTATACGGCCCATGTGCGCAGTTCAGCGGAACGGATCGAAAAGCTGATGGGCTGGCGCAACCGCTGAGGATAGCGCCTCAGCGGATCCTACCTGTAGGAATAGCCGTGGCTGTGGCGCACCAGCTTGCGCGCCCGCGGCACATAGCGGCTGGCGGTGAAGGCATCGGTGCCCATCACCGCGTAGCGCGGTTCGAACAGCTTGCTCAGGACCGAAACGTCGCCGTTGGAATCCGTCGCCTCGAGATCGGAATCGACCAGATCGAAAATGGTGAATTCCGCTTGCGAGCCGACCGAAAGCCGGTTCTCCATCGACAGCTTGATGACCGATGCCGGCGCATGGGTAACGGCTTCCACCACCTTGTCGAAAGGCATGCCGACGCTGAGCAGTTTCGACATCGTCGTCGCCAGATCCCAGACCGGAAAGTTCATCGAATGGCCGTGCAGATCGGTCGAGATCGAGAACGGCAGAAGCCCGCGCGCGATCGCCGCCTCGGCGACCTTGAAGGAGAAGGAGGCGCCGCCATGGCCGATGTCTAGGCGGATGCCCTCGGAGGCGCAGCGCTCGGCGAGATTGAAGAGATCCTCGTCTTCCATGATGCTCGACCCGGCCTTGCCGTTGAAGCAATGCGTGACGACGTCGCCGGGGCCGAGAATCTCAAGCACCTCGTCATAGAGCGCCGGCGGCTCGCCGACATGCACCATCATCGGCACTTTCAAGATCTTGGCGATCTTCTTGCCGAGCTTGACCGGCGTAACGCCCCAGGATCCGGTGATGACATGGCTGGCGCGCACCTTGATGCCGACGATGTGCTCACTGTTTTCTGCATAGACCTCGAGAATGCGGTCGAGATCGATATCGCGGATATCCCGTAATTCCGCGACGCGGTTGCAGGCGACGAGGCCGATCGAGCCGAGATTGAGGAAGGCCTTGATGCGCTCGCGCGAGGGCTCGATGATATATTCCCGGAAGCCATGGAAATTCGCCTCACCGGCCGAGCCGGCATCGACCAGCGTGGTGACGCCGCGCTCGACGCCGCATTCGGACGGACGGATGGAAATATCGGTGCCACCGTGCCAGATATGCACGTGCAGATCGACCCAGCCCGGCGAGATGAAGGCGCCCTTGCCGTCGATGCGCGTCACATCCTGCGAGACGGAAAGCGACGGACCGATCTCGGCGATCCTGCCGTCGGCATTGACGAGAATGTCGGTTGCCCCCTCTGATGGGCCAGAACCGAAAGCCATCGGTTTGACATTGGTGAGGAGAAGCGGCTTCTTCGCCTGGTCGCCGGACATGACATGCATTCCTTTCGAAGTCTCGGACCGGGATCGCTCCTCGGTCATCCGTCTGCGGGTCATTATGGAAGAGCAATGGGTAGCGAAAGATGCACAAGGGCATCTGGATCGCCACAATTCCATAGTTATGTTATATAAGTCTTTATAATAGAATAAAGCCGAGGACGCCGCTGTCAAGAAAAATGACGCGGTCGTCATCGCTGAAGAAACGTGAGCGGCGCGCTCCATCCGAGGCGCGCCTAGTTTCGAAGAGCGGGCGAATTCGCGTTTCTTTTCAATCTCGAAGAATAGAATAGTCAAGCCGTTCCAAGTGATCCGGATCGGCGATGGCGTCGATCGAGGCGATCCTGCCATCGACGATCGTCAGCGCCACGACGACGCGGAGCTGGCCCTGGATCTCCACGACGAATCCAAGCTCACCGCCGACGTTGGCGATTTCTGCCGCCTGCGCCCGACCCTTGAAGGCTTCGGCCACGTGAGCCGCGCCGCGCATTTCGCCAATGGTGCCGAAGCGGGCGGCCGTCGCATCCGGCCGGAAGACGACATCAGGGGCAAGCACCGCGATCAATCCCTCCAGATCGCCATTGCGCGACGCCGTCAGAAAGGCCTCGGCGATCGTCCGCTTGCGGCCGAAATCGACATCAGGCGCTTCGTCCACCCCCTGCACCCGCCGGCGGGCGCGGCTTGCGAGCTGGCGGGTGGCGGCGGACGAACGGCCGATGATCGGCGCGATCTCGTCGAAGGGCAGGTCGAACATGTCGTGCAGCACGAAGGCGACACGTTCGGCGGGCGCCAGCGTCTGCAGCACGACGAGCAGCGCCAGCCCAACCGAATCGGCAAATGCGGCTTCGCGCTCGGGATCGTTCGCGGGATCGGCGATCCCGGCATGGACAGGCGCCTCCAGCGGCTCCTCGCGCCGGGTCTTGCGGGCGCGCAGCATGTCGAGGCAGATGCGGGCCACCACCGTCGTCAGCCAGCCGCCAAGATTGCCGACCCCTGTCGTATCGGTGCGGCTGAGCCGCAGCCAGGCCTCCTGAACGGCATCCTCCGCTTCGCTGCGCGAGCCGAGCATGCGATAGGCTGCGGCCCTCAGATGCGCTCTGTTCGCCTCGAATTCTTCAGTCAGCCATTTTTTCTCGTCCATTTGTCACATTCCTCCGCTGCATCCCGTCAAGGCCATGACGAATGAACCCCGGCCGATGTGACAGCGCCGGCGGATCGTCAAACAGTAAACCTATAGAGGAGACTTATCATGCAGGAGAGAATGGGAAATCCCGCCCTCGTCCTTCCCGCAGCCATGCAGGCGCTGGCGGCTCTCAGCAAGGTGCCGGCCGAAACCGGCCTTTCGCCCAAGCTGCTCGAACTCGTCAACCTGCGCGCCAGCCAGATCAACGGCTGCAGCGTCTGTGTCGACGGGCATCCGCGCATCGCAAAGAAGCTCGGTGAAACCGACGAACGGCTCTTCGCCATCGGCGCCTGGCGCGACTCGCCCTATTTCAGCGATGCCGAGCGGGCAGCCCTTGCGCTGACCGAGGCGGTGACCCGCGTCAGCGACCGCGCCGACCCTGTGCCGGATGATATCTGGGACGAAGCGACCCGGCATTATGACGGCAGGAGCCTTGCGGCACTCGTCATCGCCATCGCCAACATCAATGTCTGGAACCGGCTGAACAT
>NZ_JACCEY010000023.1:209609-211454 GCF_013591995.1 Rhizobium sp. WYCCWR 11146 | reverse complement strand
CAACCACTATCCCTAATCAGCATAGCTTCAGGCCATGCGAAACAATCGATCGTTCAGATGATGCCGCCGCCGCCGGCAGCGGATGCCGGGCGTTCGGCCGCTACCTTCTTGCGATAACCGCTGGCGCGGTAGACGGCGATCGGGTCGATCGCGCCGCCAGCCCTGCGGCGGGCTTCGGCCAGAATCGGCTCGACATCGGCGCGATAGGCGCGCTTCAGCGTTTCCGACGCCATCAGCGCGTCATTGTCGTCCTGGTAGCCGGAGAGCACCTTGCGGTCGACAAGCAATGCCTGCGCATAGGCGCGGCGGATTTCGTTGGCGCTGTTGATCAGGCTTTCGATCGGATCGGTGACATTGTGCGACTGGTCGATCATATGGGCCGGGTTGAAGTCGTTGACGCCGCGCTGTTCGGCGTCAACCAGTTCGTTGAAGACCAGGAACAGCCGGTAGGGATCGATCGCGCCGGCGTCGAGATCGTCATCGCCATATTTCGAATCGTTGAAGTGGAAACCGCCAAGCTTGCCGAATTGGATCAGCCGGGCGACGATCATCTCGATATTGGTGTTCGGCGCGTGGTGGCCGAGATCGACGAGGCAATAGGCCTTGGGGCCGAGCGTCTGAGCGATCAGGTAGTTGGTGCCCCAATCCTGCACGATGGTCGAATAGAAGGCCGGCTCGTACATCTTGTGCTCGGAGAACAGCTTCCAATCGTCGGGCAGCGCCTTGTAGATATCCGCCATCGAGGCGAGGTAACGCTCGAAAGCCTTGGTGAAATGGCTCTGGCCGGGGAAGTTCGAGCCGTCACCGATCCAGACCGTCAGCGCCTTGGAGCCGAGCGCCTTGCCGATCTCGATGCATTCGAGATTGTGCTCGACCGCCTGCGCCCGCGTCGCCGCGTCGGTGTGGCTGAGCGAGCCGTATTTATAGGAATGGGCCTGGCCCGGCGCATCGGAAAAGGTGTTCGAATTCATCGCATCGAAGCCGAGGCCGAGCGCGCTACCCTTGGCCTTCAATTCGCTAGCATCCGCCTTGTCCCAGGGAATATGCAGCGAGACGTTCGGGGTCGCCTGCGTCAGCTGGTTGATGACGGCGCAATCGTCGAGCTTGTCGAAGATGCCGCGCGGCTCGCCGGTACCGGGGAAACGGGCAAAACGCGTGCCGCCGGTGCCGACGCCCCAGGAGGGCACGGCAACGAAGAATTCCGCAACCTTCCGGGTGACCGCCTCGATATCGACTCCGCGACGGGCAAGCGTCGCGCCCAGTGCCTCGTAATCGGCCTTCAACGCGGTTGCCCGCTTGTCGTTATCAGTCGCGACCAGATCTGGCGCAATCCTGGAATCTGTCATCTATTCCTCCCTGGTCGCGAACCATAGGGCATGGTTCGCGTTCAAACGCTTACATGTCTTCAAACGAAGGAGCTACGATGGACGTTGTCCGCATTCTTCTTGCGATCATCCTGCCGCCCCTTGGCGTATTCTTGCAGGTCGGGATCGGCCTGCATTTCTGGCTCAATATACTGCTGACACTCTGCGGCTATCTGCCGGGGATCATCCACGCAATATGGGTGATCCTCCGGAAATAGCTCTATCCGTTTGCTTTACGCGTTCCGGACGCAAAACCGCTGCACACTGTTGCTGGAATTGCTCTAGCGCGTAAAACTCTGCACATTGCCGGCATCGACGTTGATGATGTTGCCGGTCGATTTTGCCGAAAGGTCCGATGCGAGGAAATAGATCGCCTCGGCGATATCTTCCGGAAACACGTTGAGTTTCAGCATCGAACGCTTGCGGTAATGTTCCTCGAGATCGTCCACCTCGATCTTGGACGAGGCGGCGCGCTGCTCGC
>NZ_JACCEY010000023.1:176211-209483 GCF_013591995.1 Rhizobium sp. WYCCWR 11146 | reverse complement strand
CCGCGCCTTCCAGAGCCAGGCAGCGGGCGAGATGGATTTCAGCAGCCTTTGCCGTGCAATAGGCAGACGCGTTCGGCGAGGCGGCAAGACCGTTTTTCGAAGCGACGAAAATGACATTGCCGCCGAGCGCCTGACGGCGGAACAGGCGGAAGGCTTCGCGCGAGACGAGGAAATAGCCGGTCGCGAGAATATCGATATTGCGGTTCCACGTCGCCAGTTCGGTCAATTCGATCGGCGCGGAGGAGGCAATGCCGGCATTCGAGACGAGGATATCGATGCCGCCGAATTCGACGCAGGCTTCCGCGAAGGAGGCGATCACCGCATCTTCCTTGGTGACGTCGAGCCGGACGCTGCGCACGGCGTCGGCGCCGAACTTCTTGACGAAATCGGCTTCGGTGCCTTCGAGCGCTGCCTGGTCGATATCGGCAAGCACCACGCAGGCACCTTCGCCGACGAGGCGTGCGGCCGTCGCCCGGCCGATGCCGCCGGCGCCGCCAGTGACGAAGGCAACGCGGCCGGCAAGGCTCTTTGGCTTCGGCATGCGCTGCAGCTTGGCCTCTTCAAGCAGCCAATATTCGATATCGAAGGCTTCCTGCTCCGGCAGGCCCTGATATTCGGAGACCGTCGAGGCGCCGCGCATGACGTTGATGGCGTTGACGTAGAATTCGCTGGCAATGCGGGCCGTCGCCTTGTCGCGGGCAAAGGACAGCATGCCGACGCCGGGCACCAGGAAGATGACGGGATTGGCGTCGCGCATGGCGGGCGAATTGCCATGCTTGCAGTCGTTGTAGTAGCGGGCGTAGTCGGCGCGGTAGTCTTCCAGCGCCTTGTCGAGACCGGCAACGATCGCGTCGACATCCGGCATGGCCGGGTCGAAATCGACGATCAGCGGGCGGATCTTGGTGCGCAGGAAATGATCGGGGCAGCTGGTGCCGAGCGCGCCGAGCGGACGCAGATCCCGGGAATTGACGAATTCGAGCACGGCGTCCTGATCGTCGAAATGACCAAGCTTACGCTCCTGCTTGCCGATGCGGCCGCGGATCTCCGGCATCAGCCGGGCGGCGATGGCGCGGCGCTCAGTGACGGCCAAGCTCTGTGCGACCGCGCCGCCGAAAATGGTCTTGCCTTCGGTCTTTTCGGCAAACCAGACGATCGCCTTGTTGATGATATCGAGCGTCAACTCGTAGCAGGCCTTGGCATCGTTCGCCCAGGTGAAGAGGCCGTGGCTCTCGAGCACGACGCCCTTGGCATTCGGGTTTGCGGCAACGAATGCGCCGAGGTCGAGGCCGAGCTGGAAGCCCGGACGGCGCCAGGGCAGCCAGCCGATCTCGTCGCCGAAGATCTGCTGCGTCAATTCCTTCGAATTCTTCGACGCGGCGATCGCGATGATCGCATCGGGATGCATGTGGTCGACATGAGTGAAAGGCACGAAACCGTGCAGCGGCGTGTCGATCGAGGCAGCGCGGGCATTCAGGTTGAAGGTGCAGTGCGGCAGGAAGCCGACCATGCGGTCTTCGTCCTCAACGCCCTTATAGATGCCTTTCAGCGATTCCAGCTTGTCCTGGTAGAGCGTCGCGAAACCGTCGAGCTTGATCGTGCCGACGTCGCCGCCCGATCCCTTGACCCAGAGTACCTTGACCTTTCCGCCGGTCAGCGGATCGGTTTCCAGCACCTTCGCCGAAGTGTTGCCGCCGCCATAATTGGTGATGCGCTTGTCGGCGCCGAGCAGGTTGGAGCGATAGAGCAGCTTGCCAGGCTCATCGAGGCCTGCCGCATAAGCATCATCCCACCGGTTTTCCAGAAGCCGGACGTTCGCCGCCATGTCATCCTCCCATATGAAATCTTCATCGAAACGCAAAGCCCGCGCCCCTTTTCGCTGACGGTATCGCTCATCAAAACGCAGCTTGTCAATCGAAAACGATCAAATTCGATTATTGTGCAGCGCAATATGAAAATTTATGATCGTTTTTGATTGACACATTCTCATATGTGCGAAATAAACGATCGAAGGAGGAGCCCCATGCACGAACGCGAACGCCATCGCATCATTCTGAGCGCCGTTCAGGAAAAGTCCGTCGTGACGGTTCAGGATATTTCCGAACTGACCGAGGCTTCCGAGGCGACGATCCGGCGCGACATCGCGGCTCTTCATGTTCAGGGCAAGATCCGACGTGTGCGCGGCGGCGCCGAGGCCGTGCATCCGCCGCAGCTCGGCAATCTCGCCGGGCGCCCCTTCCGCGTTTCGGAATCGGTCAATATCGACAAGAAGCGCGCAATCGCCCGCCAGGCCGTCGAGCTTTGCGATCCGGGCGACGCGATCATCATCAACGGTGGCACGACCACCTTCCAGATGGTGCACTTCATGGCGGCGCACCGCCTGCAGGTGATGACCAATTCTTTCGCCATCGCCGAACATCTGGTCAAGCATTCGAAGAACACGGTGACTGTGCCGGGCGGCGCGATCTATCGCGAGCAGAGCCTGATCCTCTCCCCCTTCGACAATGACGCGATCCGCAATTTCTACGCCCGCCGCTTCTTCATCGGCGCGCAGGGCGTCGGCCCGCTCGGCATCATGGAAGCCGATGCGCTGATCATCCAGAGCGAACAGAAGCTGATGCATCAGGCCGACGAATTGGTCGTCATGGTCGATTCCAGCAAGTTCCATCGCCGGTCGAGCCTCATTCTGTGCCCGCTCGAACGTGTGTCTACGATCATCACCGATGACGGCATTCCAGAGGAAGCCGTCAGGATGATCGAGAATGCCGGCATCAGGCTCATCGTTGCGAGCCCGGTCGCCCAGGCAATCAAGGAGGATTCCTCGTCGGTCGCATAAGGCGCCGGGGAGGTGTGAAGAGTGTCAATCAAGTGGGAGGATGAAAGCATGAAACTCGCAAAGAAACTCGCAATCGGCGTGGCATTTGCCGTCGCCATGATGGCCGGGACAGCCAGCGCCGCCGACATCAAGATCGGTCTCGTCGTCAAGTCGCTCGGCAACGGCTTCTTCGATGCCGCCAATAAGGGTGCACAGGAAGCCGCCAAGGAACTCGGCGGCGTCGAGGTCATTTATACCGGCCCGACGACGACGACGGCCGAAGGCCAGATCGAAGTCATCAACTCGCTGATTGCCCAGGGCGTCAGCGCCATCGCCGTTTCGGCCAACGATCCCGACGCGCTCGTTCCGGCGTTGAAGAAGGCTGCACAGCGCGGCATCAAGGTCATCTCCTGGGATTCCGGCGTCGCGCCTGAAGGCCGTATCCTCCAGCTCAACCCGTCGTCCAACGAGCTGATCGGCAAGATGTGCCTGACGCTCGTCAAGGATCATCTCGACGGCGGCAAGGGTGACTTCGCCATCCTGTCGGCCACGACCACCTCGACCAATCAGAACATCTGGATCGACCAGATGAAGAAGCAGCTCAAGGATTTCCCGGGCCTCAACCTCGTCACCACCGTCTATGGCGACGACCTATCGGACAAGTCCTATCGTGAAGCCGAAGGCCTCTTAAAGGCGAACCCGAACATCAAGGTCATCGTCGCTCCGACGACGGTCGGCGTTCTCGCCGCTTCCAAGGTCGTCGAAGACAAGGGTCTTGTCGGCAAGGTCTACGTCACCGGTCTCGGCCTGCCGTCCGAAATGGCCGGCGCGATCAAGTCGGGCGCGACGAAGGAATTCGCCATCTGGAACCCGATCGATCTCGGCTATTCTGCAACGCAGATCGCCTATCGCCTCGTCAAGGGCGAGACCGACGGCAAGCCGGGCAGCGAGATCGAAGTCGGCCGCATGGGCAAGATCAAGGTCGGCGACAACGGCGAAGCCGCCATGGCCGATCCGTTCGTCTACAATGCTTCGAATATCGACCAGTTCTCCAAGGTCTTCTGATCCGAAACCACCGCATTAAAGCCCGGCGGCCTGATGGCCGCCGGGATTCTCATTCGACACTGGTAGAAGCTTGATGAACGCCGCCTTTCAACAAACCGCCACGGACAGCAAAACCGGTGATGCGCCCGCCATTCTAGAAATGCGCGGCATCTCCCAGATCTTTCCGGGCGTGAAGGCGCTCGACAATGTCAGCATCGCGCTGCATCCCGGCACGGTCACCGCGCTGATCGGCGAAAACGGCGCCGGCAAATCGACGCTGGTCAAGATCCTGACCGGCATCTACAGGCCGAACGAAGGCGAGATCCGGGTTGATGGCCAGCCGGTGACCTTTGCCAGCGCCCAGGCCGCAATCGACGCCGGCGTCACCGCCATCCATCAGGAAACCGTGCTGTTCGACGAACTGACGGTTGCCGAAAATATTTTCCTTGGCCATGCGCCGCGCACACGTTTGCGCACCATCGACTGGCAGGCGATGAACAGCCGCGCCAAGGCGCTGCTGACCGCGCTTGAAAGCAATATCGATCCGACAATCCGGCTGAAGGACCTCTCGATCGCACAGCGCCATCTGGTGGCGATTGCGCGCGCTCTGTCGATCGAGGCCCGCATCGTCATCATGGACGAGCCGACGGCAGCCCTATCCCGCAAGGAGATCGACGATCTCTTCCGCATCGTCCGCGGCCTGAAGGAAAAGGGCAAGGCGATCCTCTTCATCAGCCACAAGTTCGACGAGGTCTACGAGATCGCCGACGATTTCGTCGTCTTTCGCGACGGCCGCGCCGTCGGCCAGGGCCGGCTCAAGGAAACGCCGCAGGACGAGATCGTCCGCATGATGGTCGGCCGCGACGTCGAGAATGCCTTTCCGAAGGTCGATGTCGCCATCGGCGGCCCGGTTCTCGAGATCCGCAATTACAGCCATCGCACCGAATTCCGCGACATCTCCTTCACCCTGCGCCAGGGCGAGATTCTCGGCATTTACGGTCTGATCGGCGCCGGGCGTTCGGAACTGTCTCAATCGCTTTTCGGCATCACCAGGCCGCTCTCGGGCACCATGATGCTCGAAGGCCGCGAGATCACCATCCATTCGCCGCAGGATGCGATCCGCGCCGGCATCGTCTATGTGCCGGAAGAACGCGGCCGCCACGGGCTGGCGCTGCCGATGCCGATCTTCCAGAACATGACGCTGCCGTCGCTTACCCGCACCTCGCGCCGGGGCTTCCTCAGGGCGGCAGAAGAATTCGCGCTCGCCCGCAAATATGCCGAGCGGCTGGACCTGCGCGCAGCCGCCCTTTCCGTCCCGGTCGGCACGCTCTCCGGCGGCAACCAGCAGAAGGTCGTCATCGGCAAATGGCTGGCGACGGCGCCGAAGGTCATCATCCTCGATGAACCGACAAAGGGCATCGACATCGGCTCAAAGGCGGCCGTGCACGGCTTCATCAGCGAACTCGCCGCCGAGGGCCTGTCGATCATCATGGTCTCGTCCGAACTGCCCGAAATCATCGGCATGTCGGATCGCGTTCTGGTGATGAAGGAAGGTCTCGCCGCCGGAATTTTCGACCGCGCCGAGCTGTCGCCAGAAACGCTGGTGCGAGCCGCCACCGGCAATGCATGAGGCCCGCAATGCATAAGGCCCGCGCAATTCATAAGGTAAGAGCATGGCAAGACTGATCAGAAAACGCGAAACCCTGCTGTTCCTCATCATCGTCGTGATGATCGCGATCTTTTCGACGCGCGCTGCCGATTTCGCAACGCCGGAGAATCTTGCCGGCATTTTCAATGATACCTCCATCCTGATCATCCTGGCGCTGGCGCAGATGACGGTCATCCTGACGAAATCGATCGACCTCTCCGTCGCCGCCAACCTCGCCTTCACCGGCATGGCGATCGCGATGATGAATGCCGCCTATCCCGATCTGCCGCTCGTCGTGCTGATCCTTGCCGCGATCGTCATCGGCGCCTGCCTCGGCGCCATCAACGGCTTTCTCGTCTGGGCGCTCGAAATCCCGCCGATCGTTGTCACGCTCGGCACGCTCACCATCTATCGCGGCATGGCCTTCGTGCTCTCGGGCGGGGCGTGGGTGAACGCCCACCAGATGACGCCGGTCTTCCTGTCGGTGCCGCGCACGCCGATTCTCGGCCTGCCGGTTCTCGGCTGGGTGGGCATCGTCATCGTGCTTCTGATGTATGTCCTGCTCAGATACACCCAGTTCGGCCGCTCGGCCTATGCGACCGGCGGCAATCCGACCGCGGCCGTCTATGCCGGCATCGATACGGGCTGGACGAAATTCCTGGCCTTCGTTCTGTCGGGGGCGCTGGCCGGCCTTGCGAGCTATCTCTGGGTGTCGCGTTATGCCGTCGCCTATGTCGATATCGCCAACGGCTTCGAGCTCGACAGCGTTGCAGCCTGCGTCATCGGCGGCATTTCGATTGCCGGCGGCGTCGGCTCGGTCGCCGGCACCGTGCTCGGTGCGCTCTTCCTCGGCGTCATCAAGAATGCGCTGCCGGTGATCGGCATTTCACCCTTCACGCAGATGGCGATCTCCGGAACCGTCATCATTCTCGCCGTCGCCTTCAACGCCCGGCGCGAGCGTAACCGCGGCCGTATCATCCTGCGCGACCGCGCCGCAGCCGAGATCAGAACGGAGGCCGCAGCATGAGCACCGTGTCCACACACGAAAAGCGGGTCATTCCCGACCGCCTCGGCACACCCTTCCGCCGCATCCTCGCGAGCTGGGAAGTGCTGCTCTTTGCCGTCGCCATGCTGATCTTCATCTTCAATTCGCTCGCCTCGCCCTATTTCCTCGATGCCTGGAACCTCTCGGACGCCACCTTCAATTTCACCGAAAAGGCGATGATCGCCTTCGCCATGGCGCTGCTCGTCATATCGGGCGAGATCGATCTCTCGGTCGCCGCGATCATCGCGCTCGCCTCGACGGCAATGGGCGCGGCAGCGCAGCTCGGCATCGGCACCCCCGGCCTGGTCGCGATCGGCATCGGCACCGGCCTTGCCTGCGGCATCTTCAACGGCGTGCTGGTCTCGGTGCTGAAATTGCCGTCGATCGTCGTCACCATCGGCACGATGAGCCTTTTCCGCGGCATTTCCTATATCGTGCTCGGCGACCAGGCCTATGGCAAATACCCGGCTGATTTCGCCTATTTCGGCCAGGGCTATGTCGTCTGGGTATTCTCCTTCGAATTCGTGCTCTTCATCGTGCTGGCGATCCTCTTCGCCATCCTGCTGCATGCGACGAATTTCGGCCGGCAGGTCTATGCGATCGGCAACAATGACTTCGCCGCCCGCTTCTCCGGCATTCCGGTCGAACGCGTCAAATTCATCCTCTTCCTGCTGACCGGCGTCATGAGCGGCGTTGCCGCCGTCTGCCTGACCTCACGCCTCGGCTCGACCCGGCCGTCGATCGCCCAGGGCTGGGAACTCGAGGTCGTCACCATGGTCGTGCTCGGCGGCATCTCCATCCTCGGCGGCTCCGGCACCATCGTCGGCGTCGTCATCGCCGCCTTCGTCATGGGCCTCGTCACCTTCGGCCTCGGCCTGCTCAACGTGCCCGGCATCGTCATGTCGATCTTCATCGGCCTGCTTCTGATCATCACCATCGCCATCCCGATCATCGCCCGTCGCATCAAGGTCATGAGCTCCCGATGACTTTAGAAAAACACGCCTTCAAAATGCAGCTTAATCCCGGCATGGAAGCCGAATACCGCAAGCGGCATGACGAGATCTGGCCGGAACTGGTCGATCTCCTGCACAAGTCGGGCGCCAGCGACTATTCCATCCATCTCGACCGCGAGACCAACACGCTGTTCGGCGTGTTGACGCGGCCGGCCGACCACACGATGGCGAGCCTGCCGGACCATCCGGTTGTGAAAAAATGGTGGGCGCACATGGCCGACATCATGGCGACCAATCTCGATAATTCACCGGTCCAGAGCGACCTGGTCACCGTCTTCCATATGCCATGAACGCCACCTCTTATCGCCGCATCGCCGTCCTCGACATCGGCAAGACCAATGCCAAGGTCGTCGTCCTCGACAGCGAGACGGGCGCCGAGATCGCCGTCCTGAAACGGCCGAATATCGCGATCAAAACCGGTCTCTATCCGCATTACGACGTAGAGGCTCTCTGGTCCTTTGCGCTCGATGCACTGAAGAGCCTTGCGCGCGAACCTGGCTTCGACGCCATTTCGATCACCACCCATGGCGCATCCGCTGCATTGCTTGTCCGAGACGGCACGCTTGCCATGCCTGTCATCGACTACGAACACGAATATCCGCAGGACATCCGCGACGCCTATACGGCGCTCCGCCCCTCCTTCGACGAGACCTTCTCGCCGCGCCTGGCGATGGGTCTCAATGTCGGCGCGCAGCTGCACTACCAGAAGACCGCCTTTCCCGAGGAGTTTGCCAAGGTTGCGACCATCCTCACCTATGCGCAATACTGGACGGCGCGGCTGACCGGTGTCGCCGCCAATGAGCTGACCTCGCTAGGCTGCCATACCGACCTCTGGAACCCGAGGGAGGGCCACTATTCCTCGCTCGTCGACAGGCTTGGCATTCGCGACCTCATGGCGCCGATCCGTTCCGCTTTCGATGCACTCGGCCCGGTTCTTCCCGGCATCGCCGCTGAGCTCGGCCTTGCTGCAGCCGTGCCGGTCTATTGCGGCATTCACGATTCCAATGCCTCGCTGCTGCCGCATCTCGTCCATCGCGAAGCGCCCTTTGCCGTCGTCTCCACCGGAACATGGGTCATCAATTTCGGCGTCGGCGGCGATCTCGATCATCTCGATCCGGAACGCGATGCGCTCGCCAATGTCGATGCCTATGGCCGCGCCGTCCCCTCTTCCCGCTTCATGGGCGGCCGTGAATTCGAGATCCTGTCGGCCGAGATCGGCCCCGTCGACGAAAATGCCGCCCTGGCGGCAATCGGTCCCGTGATCGACAAAGGCATGATGCTGCTGGCGAATATCGCCTCCGGTTCCGGGCCTTTTCCGGGAAAGACAAGCCGCTGGATCGGCGCCAATGAGGCAAGCCGCGAGGAGCGCTCTGCCGTCGCCTGTCTCTATCTCGCTTTGATGACCAATGCCTGCCTCGGACTGGTCGGCGCCAAAGGCCCCGTTATCGTCGAAGGGCCTTTTGCGCTCAATGGGACCTATCTCAAGCTCCTTGCCGCCCTGACCGGCCGCGAGGTCATGGCCCTTCCGGGCTCGACCGGCACCAGTCAGGGAGCGGCCCTTCTCACCGGCATCCGGCCGGTATCGGGTGCCGAGACACATGTTCCGCCGACCGATATCCCAGGACTGACCACCTATCGCGATCGCTGGCACGCAGCGATGGAATAGGACCTTTTCCAAGAACGGCCTTGTTCGTCCTCGTCTTGCCGCTAGTGTGGCACTCCAAAATCATGTCGAGGAGATAGCATGACAGAGACATTCGATCCGCGCGCCCTTGCCGCCCGGCTTCACAGCCTGCGCCAGGCCGGCCTGCAGGAGGCCACGGACACTTTCGCGCTGCCAGCCGATCTGCATCAGGCGATGGAGGCGCAGAATTTGCTCACTGCTGCGGACCGTATTTCGAGCAATGCCTGGAAAGTCACGGTCTCGCCGCAGGGCCAAGCGGTCGCCGGTACGCTGTATCCCTATGCCAAAGCCGTTTCGGGCGCGGACATTCCCTGGTATCCGGGCCTGAAATTCGAGACCGAGATCGCCGTCCGTCTCGGCAGCGACCTGCCGGTCCGCGCGGGCGTTCCCTACAGCCGCGCCGAGGTGGTCGAGGCGATTTCCGCTGTCTATCTCGGCGCCGAGCTGCTGGTCAGCGCTGTGAAGGAAAGCGGCAGCGTTTCGTTTCTGCTGTTCGTCGCCGACCGCCTCGGCAATAGCGGCTATGTACTCGGCCCGGAGGTCGAGAAACGCGTCGTCGACACCGTAGGCGGCACGCCGCTCAAGGTCACTCATGCCGGCCGCACGATCTATGATGGTCCGGCGCAGCATCCGAAAGGCGACGTTCTCACCTGGCTCATCGATTATGCTAATGACGGCCTCCGCCCCGAGACATCGCTGAAGGCAGGCGCACTCCTGACGACGGGCACGCTGAGCGGCGCGATCGAACTGACCGAACCCGGCGAAATCGACATCCTGCTCGGCAACAGCAGGCTCAGCTTCTCGGTATCTAAGGCTTGATTTGACGCCGCGGTGCTTACGCCTTCTCGCGGAACATCTCGATGATGGCGGAAAAGTCCCTTCCGCCATTGCCCTGCTTTTCGAAGAGCGCATAAAGCTGCGCTGCTTCCGCGCCGAGCGGCGTGGAGGCGCCACTCGCCAGCGCCGCTTCCTGGGAGAGCCTGAGATCCTTCAGCATCAGAGCCGCGGCAAAGCCCGGTTTGTAGTCATTGTTCGCCGGCGAGGTCGGCACCGGTCCGGGCACCGGGCAATAGGTATTGATCGACCAGCACTGGCCCGACGAGGTCGAGGCGACGTCGAACAGCGCCTGATGCGAGAGCCCGAGCTTTTCGGCAAGCACGAAGGCCTCGCAGACGCCCACCATCGAAATACCTAATATCATGTTGTTGCAGATCTTCGCCGCCTGGCCGGCGCCGGCCTCGCCGCAATGGACGATCTTCTTTCCCATGGCCTCGAGGATTGGCTTTGCCTCGGCGAAGGCGTCTTCCGAGCCGCCGGCCATGAAGGTCAGCGTGCCCGCGGTCGCCCCGCCGGTGCCGCCGGAGACCGGGGCGTCGAGCGACAGGCAGCTTGCGGCCTTGGCCATCTCATGCGCCTTGCGGCTGCTTTCGACATCGATGGTCGAGCAATCGATGACCAACGTGCCTTGCGCGGCGGACTGCAGGATATCGGTCCAGGCCGTCAGCACGTGTCTGCCCTGCGGCAGCATGGTGATGATGATCTCCGCTTCCTTGACCGCCTGGCTGGCATGGCTTGCCGGCTTGACGCCGCTCTCCTCGGCCGCCTTCAGCACGGACGCCGCGAGATCGAAGCCGAGGACCTCGTGACCTGATTTGACCAGATTGGCGGCCATCGGCCCACCCATGTTGCCGAGGCCGATGAATGCGATCCTTGCCATGGTCTTCTCCTATCGATTGTCTTCGAGGATCATTGCTGCCGCCTTTTCGGCGATCATGATCGTCGGCGAATTGGTGTTGCCCGAGGTGATCGACGGCATCACCGAGGCGTCGGCGATCCTGAGCTTGCCGAGCGCCCTGAGCTTCAACCGGGGATCGACGACGCTGTCCCTGTCGGCGCCCATGCGGCAGGTGCCGACAGGATGGAAGATCGTCGTGCCGATCTCGCCCGCCGCCCGCTCCAGATCGGCCTCCGTCTGATAGGCAGGCCCCGGCTTGAATTCCTCCGGCCTGAAACGGGCAAACGAAGGCTGCGCGACGATCTTGCGCGTCAACCGTATTGAGCGAACAGCTATGTCACGATCGCGCTGCGTCGAGAGGTATTTCGGGCTGATCGTCGGCTGAGCGGCAAAATCCGGGCTGGACAGGTGAACCGAACCGCGGCTTTCCGGCCTGAGATTGCAGACGCTCGCGG
Source organism: Rhizobium sp. WYCCWR 11146 (assembly GCF_013591995.1). Taxonomy (NCBI): domain Bacteria; kingdom Pseudomonadati; phylum Pseudomonadota; class Alphaproteobacteria; order Hyphomicrobiales; family Rhizobiaceae; genus Rhizobium; species Rhizobium sp. WYCCWR 11146. The sequence goes on along the minus strand of NZ_JACCEY010000023.1, from coordinate 198,047 downwards.
TGATTGCCGGGAAAGGATGGACGGGATCGCCGAACTTCTCCAGCGAGACCGGCTGCACGTGATATTGCAGGTCGGGCGTTTCCCGGTCCGGGCCCGATCGGGTGAAGATGCCAAGCTGGCTCGGCGCCATCGCCATCGGCCCGGAGCGGCGGACGAGATATTCGAGCCCGATCGCCGCCTTGCCGATCAGCTTCGTCGCCTTCTCGTTCAGCGTCGGAACCCCCGTCACCTTGTAGGCCAGACGCAGTTGCAGATGGTCCTGCAGGTTCTCGCCGACACCCTTGACCTCGGTGACGACATCGACGCCCGCCTGTCTGAGAACCTCCCCCCGGCCGATGCCCGACAGTTCCAGGATGTGCGGCGAGCCGATCGAACCGGCCGAAAGGACGGTCTCTTTCGCCGCATAGGCGCGTTTCGCCACGCCACGATGCTGGAACTCGACGCCGGCAACGGCGCCTTCCTCCACCAGCAGCCGCCGGACCTGTGCCTTGGTCAGCACGGTCAGGTTGGAGCGCTTCATCACCGGCCGCAGGAAGGCCTTCGAGGTGTTCCAGCGAATGCCGGAGCGCTGGTTGACGTCGAAATAGCCGGAGCCCTCGTTGCTGCCGCGGTTGAAATCCGCGGTTTCAGGAATGCCCGCTTCCCTGGCAGCCTGCTGGAAGGCGTCGAGCACGGCCCAGCGCACGCGCGCTTTCTCGATGCGCCATTCGCCGCCGGCACCATGCATCTCGTCTTCGCCGCGATAAAAATCCTCGGACTTGCGGAAGAAGGGCAGAATATCGTCCCAGCCCCAGCCGCTGCAGCCCATCTGCCGCCAGAGGTCGTAATCACGCGCCTGGCCGCGCATGTAGATCATGCCGTTGATCGACGAACAGCCGCCGAGAACCTTGCCGCGCGGATAACTCAGCGCCCGGCCGTTCAATCCCGCTTCCGGCGCCGTAGTGAAGCACCAGTCGGTGCGCGGATTGTTGATGCAATAGAGATAACCGACCGGAATATGGATCCAGTGATAGTTGTCGCTGCCGCCGGCTTCGAGCAGCAGCACCCGGCTCCTGCCATCGGCAGACAGCCGGTTGGCGAGCACGCAGCCGGCGCTGCCTGCGCCGACGATGATATAGTCGTAACGATCCATGCCCCGCATGAGACTCCAGATGCTTGCCGCTTCCCCCTCCCCGCGGCACGGGGAGAGGAAGAGTCGCAGCGCCGCCGCCCGTCTCTTTTCCGGGAAAGAGTAATTCTTTCCGGAAAGAGAGAGGTCCGCCCGTTCAGCGGCGATAGACGAAGCCCAGTTTCCGCCCCAGCCGCGAGGCGTAGAATTCGCCGATGATGCCGCGGCGGAAGATCAGCACGCAGACCATGAAGACGATGCCGGTGATGATCGTCACCGGGAATTCCGAGGTGGCGAGGTAGTTTTCCAGCACCACCACCAGCCCGGCGCCGAAGAGCGGGCCGATCAGCGTGCCGATGCCGCCGAGCAGCGTCATCAGGATCACCTCGCCCGACATCTGCCAGGCGACATCGGTCAGCGTCGCGAACTGGAAGACGATCGATTTCACCGCGCCTGCGAGCCCGGCAAGCGCTGCCGACATGACGAAGGCGCCGAGCTTGTAGCGCGCCACGGAATAGCCGAGCGAGATCGCCCGTTGCTCGTTTTCGCGGATCGATTTCAGAATCATGCCGAAGGGCGAATTGATAAAGCGCCAGATGATCAGGATGCCGACGAGGAAGACGGCCAGCACGAAATAATACATGTTGGTCGAGCTGTTCAGGTCGATGAAGCCGAAGAGATGGCCGCGGGGCACGGACTGGATGCCGTCCTCGCCCTCGGTGAACTCCGCCTGCAGGCAGAAGAAGAAGAACATCTGCGACAGCGCCAGCGTGATCATCGCGAAATAGATGCCCTGGCGGCGGATGGCGAAGAAGCCCATGACGAGACCGAGAAACGCCGCACCCGCCACGCCGATCAGGATGCCGAGTTCCGGCGGCAGGCCCCATTCCTTCACCGTATAGGCGGTGAAATAGGCGGCACCGCCGAAGAAGGTGGCGTGGCCGAAGGACAGCAGGCCGGTATAGCCGAGCAGCAGGTTGAAGGCGCAGGCAAAGAGCGCGAAGCAGAGCAGCTTCATCAGGAAGATCGGATAGAAAAAGAACGGCGCCAGCAGCAGAAGCAGCAGCCCGGCGACCAGGAAACCCGCCTGCACTGAAAGAGCGGTTCGGCTTTTTTCCGATTGGATGGTTTCGGTGATGTCAGCCATGTCAAGCATCCCGTCCGAAGAGGCCCGCGGGCCTGATGAGAAGCACGATCGCCATGATGACGAAGATCACGATGTTGGACGCCTCGGGATAGAAGACCTTGGTCAGGCCCTCGGCGATGCCGAGTACATAACCGGTGATGATCGCGCCCATGATCGATCCCATGCCACCGACGACGACGACGGCGAAAACGACGATGATCATGTTCGATCCCATCAGCGGCGAGACCTGGTAGATCGGCGCCGCCAGCACGCCGGCAAAGGCGGCAAGACCTGCGCCGAGCGCGTAGGTGAGCGTCAAGAGCACCGGCACGTTGACGCCGAAGACCTGCACCAGCACGGCGTTTTCCGTGGCGGCGCGCAAGTAAGCCCCGAGCTTGGTCTTTTCGATCAGCAGCCAGGTGCCGAGGCAGACGACGAGCGAGACGACCACCACCCAGCCGCGATAGATCGGCAGGAACATGAAGCCGAGGTTCGCCCCGCCGGCGAGCGCCGCCGGCGTCGCATAGGGCTGGCCGGAGGAGCCATAGAGATAGCGGAAGGTCCCCTCGACCGCGAGCGCCAGCCCGAAGGTGAAGAGCAGGCCGTAGAGCGGATCGAGATCATAGAGCCGGCGCAGGAACAGCCGCTCGATGATTGCCCCGGCAAGGCCGACGATAACGGGCGCCAGGATCAATGACGGCCAGTAGCCGATCCCGGCATAGGTCAGCAGCAGATAGGCGACGAAGGCGCCGAGCATATATTGCGCGCCATGGGCGAAGTTGATCACCCGGAGCAGGCCGAAGATGATGGCGAGGCCGAGGCTGAGCAGCGCATAGAACGAGCCGTTGATCAGGCCGATCAGCAGCTGGCCGAACAGCGCCTGCAGGGGAATGCCGAAGATCATCGTCATCTGGTCATACTCCCAGAACCTTGTGCAGCGTATCCATGCGCTGCGGCAGTTCACCGACCGGGAATTCCGACACCATCTGCCCATGATCCATCAGATAGAAGCGATCGGCAATACGGCTGGCGAAACGGAAATTCTGCTCGACGAGCAGGATCGTCATGCCGCGCTCCTTCAGCGTCTTCAGCACCTCGCCAATGCGCTGGACGATAACGGGGGCAAGCCCTTCCGTCGGTTCGTCGAGAATGAGCAGCCTGACGCCGGTGCGCAGGATTCGGGCGATCGCCAGCATCTGCTGCTCGCCGCCTGACAGTTTGGTGCCCGGGCTGGCGCGGCGCTCGTAGAGATTGGGGAAAAGCTCGTAGATTTCGTCGAGCGTCATGCCGCCCCCTGCCACGACGGGCGGCAGCAGCAGGTTTTCCGAAACGGTGAGCGTCGAGAAGATGCCGCGCTCCTCCGGCACGAAGCCGATGCCCCGATGCGCCGTCTTATGCAGCGGCACATGCATCATGTCGCTGCCGTCAAAGCTGATCTTGCCCTTACGGGCCCGTACGATGCCGGTGATGGTGCGCAGCGTCGTCGTCTTGCCGACGCCGTTGCGGCCCAGAATGGTGATCGTCTCGCCTTCGGCAACGCGCATGTCGACGCCGTGCAGGACGTGGCTTTCGCCGTACCAGGCATTGAGCCCCTGGACTTCGAGGAGAGTGGCCATCAATGCTCCTCCGTGCCCATATAGGCCACACGCACACGCTCGTCCTGGCTGACCGTCGCATAGTCGCCCTCGGCGAGGATCTCGCCGCGCTGCAGCACGGTGACATGCTGGCAGATATTGGCGACGACGGAGAGATTGTGCTCGACCATCAATACGGCGCGGTCGCGGGCGACCTCGCGGATGATCGAGGAGACGACGCCGACATCCTCCTGCCCCATGCCGGCCATCGGCTCGTCGAGCAGCAGCACTTTCGGATCCAATGCCAGCGTGGTGGCGATCTCCAGCACGCGCTTGCGGCCATAGGAAAGATCGGCGGCGATGTGATCGCGCTCCTTGGACAGTCCGACGCTGGCGAGCAGCTGCTCGGCGCGCTCGTTCAGCCGGTCGAGTGCGGAAAGCGGCCGCCAGAACTGTGTGGAAAGATTGTTCGGCCGCTGCAACGCCACGCGGACATTGTCGAGAACGGTCAGATGCGGGAAGACCGCCGAGATCTGGAAAGAGCGGACCAGCCCCATGCGCGCCACCTTGTCGGGCGGCGTTCCGGTGATGTCAACGCCCATCAGGCTGATGGTGCCTGAGGTCGGCTGCAGGAACTTGGTCAGCAGGTTGAAGACCGTCGTCTTGCCGGCGCCGTTCGGGCCGATCAGCGCATGCACGCTGGCGTCATGCACGTCGAGATCGACGTTCTTGACGGCCGTGAAGCCGCCGAAATCGCGGCGCAAGCCGCGGGCGGACAAGACCACCCGCGGCTTTTCCTGTGTTTCAATTGCGGAAACCGCCATCGTGCTTACTTTACCAGATCGCAGCCGCTCTTGGCGGGATCGATATAGGCTTCCTTGCCGGGAATGGTGGCGAGCACGTTGAAATAATCCCACGGCTCCTTGCTCTCGGAAGGCTTCTTGACCTGCAGCAGATACATGTCGTGGATCATGCGGCCATTGGCGCCGACCGTGCCGCCGCGGCCGAAGACGTCGTCGACCGGCATTTCATGCAGCTGCTTGGCGACGGCTTCCGTTTCGTCGGTGCCGGCCTTCTGCACCGCCTTCAGATATTGTGTCACCGCCGAATAGGTGCCGGCATGGATCATGTTCGGCATCTTGCCGGTGCGGGCGAAGAACTTCTTGGCGAAGGCGCGGCTCTCGTCGTCGCGATTCCAGTAATAGCCTTCCGTCAACGTCAACCCTTGAGCCGCCTCAAGGCCGAGACCATGGACTTCGGCGAGCGTGAAGAGCAGCGCCGCCAGATGCTGGCCGCCCTGGGTGATGCCGAATTCGGCCGCCTGCTTGATGGCGTTTGCGGTGTCGAGGCCGGCATTGGCAAGGCCGATCACCTTGGCGCCGGATGATTGCGCCTGCAGCAGGAAGGACGAGAAGTCCTGGGTGGACAGCGGATGGCGGACGGCGCCGACGACCTTGCCGCCGCTCGCCTTGACATAGTCGCTGGTCTGCTGCTCCAGCGAGTAGCCGAAGGCATAGTCGGCCGTCAGGAAGAACCAGCTGTCGCCGCCCTGCTTGACGAGCGCGCCGCCGGTGCCGACGGCGAGTGCATGGGTGTCGTAGGCCCAATGGAAGCCGTAAGGCGAGCAGGCCTTGCCGGTGAGATCGGTCGTCGCAGCACCCGTGACGATGTCGATCTTCTTCTTTTCCTTGCCGATCGCCTGCACGGCGAGCGCCACCGACGAGGTCGTCAGTTCCATGATCGCATCCACCTGTTCGGTGTCGTACCACTGGCGGGCGATGTTGGAGGCGATATCAGGCTTGTTCTGATGGTCGGCATCAACGATCTCGACCGGAACGTCGAGCACCTTGCCGCCGAAATCCTCGACCGCCATCTTGGCGGCTTCGACGGAGGACTTGCCGCCGAAATCGGCATAGACACCCGACTGGTCGTTCAGGATGCCGATCTTGACCTTGCCGTCGGTCGCGCTCTGCGCGAGCACCGCAGTGCTGCTCGCAAGCAGAAATGCAACTGATGCAATGAGATTCTTTCGCATATGATCTCCTCCCAGAGATTGGCCAGATTGCGGATCTGTTCAAATTTGGCCAGCCGCACTCCTCAGGACGGCGGACCCTCACCTTACGATCACGGAAATCCCGCCCTGAGGCAACGGGTGATTTACAACTAATTCCAAACAGTATCTGTTCATTTTTGAACAGAGAGGATCGCGATGAACAATCCACCGCAGTTTACTTGGGACGATCTGCAGTTTTTTCTAGCCGTCGCCCGCACCGGACAGCTGTCGACGGCGGCCCGTCAGCTGCGTTCCAGCCATGCCACCGTCTCGCGCCGCATCGACCGGCTGGAGTTCACGCTCAAGGTCAAGCTGTTCGAGCGCAATCCGCGCGGCTATGTACTGACCGCCATGGGCACGCGCTTTGTCGAGACGGCCGAGAAGATGGAGCAGGAGACCGAGCGGCTGCGCGCCGATCTTGCCGCCGGCTCGATGGCGCAGCGCGGCCTGGTGAGGCTGAGCGCGCCGGAGGGTTTTGCCAATTTCTTCTTCGCAACCGTGCTGCCGCAGTTTGCCGCCCAGCATCCGCATCTGGCGCTGGAACTGGTGACGATCCAGCAGATCATGTCGCTGTCGCGCAAGGAGGCCGATCTTTCCGTCGTGCTCGACGAGCCGAAGGGCGGGGCCTATTTCGCCGAGAAGCTGACGGATTATCACCTGCAGGTCTATGGCTCGCGCGATTATCTGGCGAAGGCGCCTGAGATCACCTGCCGCGAAGACCTGCTCAGCCATCCCTTCGTCAGCTATATCGAGGAGATGATCTTTGCGCCCGGCCTGGATTATCTCGGCGATGTGCACCCGCGCATCAAGCCGCAGTTCCAGAGCTCCAGCATCTTTGCGCAGCTGACTGCCACTCGAAACGGCCTCGGCCTCTGCATCCTGCCCTATTTCTTCGCCAGCCGTTATCCCGAACTGGTGCGCGTGCTGCCCGAAGAGATCGACCTCAAGCGCCATTACTGGATCACCTGCCACCGCGACCTGAAACAGGCGCCGCGCGTGCGCGCCGTCATCGATTTCCTGCGCGAGGCGGTGCGCGGCGAAGATGCGCGCTTCGTGCCGCCCTATGTCACGGCCGCCGGCCCTGCGCGCAGGACAAGAGCGGACGTTTAATTAGAGCATGATGCCGTCCGAAACCGCTCACAGTTTTCAGCATCATGCTCTGGTTACTTCAGGAATTCGGCCCGGTGCGGGGTGAATGCATCGATCAGCCGGCCCTTTTCCAGCGCCTTGACGCCATGCACCAGATTGGGGGGCACAATGAAGCTGCCGCCCTGCTTGAGCACCTCGGTCCGGCCATCGATCGTCACTTCGAAACTGCCTTCGGCGACGTAGCTTGCCTGGATGTGCGGATGCGAATGGGCCGCGCCCACGGCGCCGCTTTCGAAGGCCACTTCCACCAGCATCATCTCGGGCAGATATGTCATGATGCGCCTGACGACGCCGGGCTCGGGATTGACCCATTCGGCGCCTTCGGCCGATACGAACAGATCGCTTGACGACATTTTCCGCCTCCTCGTTCCAGAATCGATCGCGGGCAAAGTGGATCATGCCGACGCTTTTGAAAAGATGGCGCGGCCGGTCTTTTCGAGACTGCCGCCTTCTGTTGACGCGGTCGGCTGGCGGGTCTATGGCCAACTTGAGCGAGGCAAGCCAGAACCGGGATGAGGAGACGCGGCCATGCAGCATACGCGCGAAGTTTTCGACTGGGCCGATCCGTTCCGCCTGGTGGAGCAGCTGACCAGTGAAGAGCGCATGGTGCAGGACACCGCCCGTGCCTATGCGCAGGAAAAGCTTGCTCCCCGTGTTCTCGACGCCTTCCGCAATGAAAAGACCGATCCCGAGATCTTCCGCGAAATGGGCGAACTCGGCCTGCTCGGCCCGACGATCTCGCCCGATTATGGCGGCGCCGGCCTCGGTTACGTCGCCTACGGCCTGATCGCCCGCGAGGTCGAGCGGGTCGACAGCGGTTACCGCTCGATGATGAGCGTGCAGTCCTCGCTCGTGATGGTGCCAATCGAAACCTTTGGCTCCGAGGCGCAAAAGCTGAAATACCTGCCGAAACTCGCCACCGGCGAATGGATCGGCTGCTTCGGCCTGACCGAACCCGATCACGGCTCCGACCCCGGCTCGATGGCAACACGTGCCAAAAAGGTGGACGGCGGCTACAGCCTGACCGGCTCGAAGACCTGGATCTCCAACGCGCCGATCGCCGATGTTTTCGTCGTCTGGGCAAAGACCGAGGACGGCCTCATCCGCGGCTTCATCCTCGAAAAGGGCTGGAAAGGACTTTCGGCGCCTGCGATCCACGGCAAGGTGGGCCTGCGCGCTTCGATCACCGGCGAGGTGGTGATGGACGGGGTCTTCGTGCCTGAGGAAAACCTTCTGCCTGATGTGACCGGCCTCAAAGGGCCGTTCACCTGCCTCAACTCGGCCCGCTTCGGCATCGCCTGGGGCGCACTCGGTGCTGCCGAGGATTGTTATGCGAGAGCCCGGCAATACACGCTCGAGCGCAAGCAGTTCGGCCGGCCGCTTGCCGCCAACCAGCTCATCCAGAAGAAGCTCGCCGACATGGCGGCGGAAATCTCGCTCGGCCTTCAGGGCTGCCTGCGGCTTGGCCGCATGAAAGAGGAAGGCCATCCGCCGGTGGAGCTGACCTCGATCCTCAAGCGCAACAGCTGCGGCAAGGCGCTGGAGATCGCGCGCGCGGCCCGCGACATGCTCGGCGGCAACGGCATCTCCGACGAATTCGGCATCGCCCGTCATCTCGTCAACCTCGAAGTGGTCAACACCTATGAGGGCACGCACGACATCCACGCGCTGATCATCGGCCGGGCGATCACCGGCATTGCCGCTTTTGCGAACTAGCGCATTGGCGCGAAAGGGCGAATTGCCACGCGCCTGACAATGTGCAACCTTCCCTCACGACGGCAAGAGCCGGCAAAAGGGGGATCATGCATGTTTCTGCTTCTTGCATTGCTGATTGGTGTCATTGCCGGGCTTCGCGCCATGACGGCGCCCGCCGCCGTCGCCTGGGGCGCAGCACTTGGATGGTTCGATGTCTCGCAGACGCCGCTTGCCTTCATGGGTTACCAATGGACGCCGTGGATCTTCACGCTTCTCGCCGTCGTCGAACTGATCACCGATCAGCTGCCATCGACGCCGTCGCGTAAGGTGCCGGTGCAATTCGGCGCCCGCATTGTCACGGGCGCGCTGGCCGGCGCCACGATCGGTGCCGCCAGCAGCCTGCTTTTCGGCGGGCTGATCGCCGGCGTGATCGGCGCCGTCATCGGCACATATGGTGGCGCCGCCATCCGCAGCAGGCTTGCCGCCTCCTTCGGCAAGGATCTGCCGGCCGCTCTCATCGAGGATGCCGTCGCCGTCATCGGCGCGGTGCTGATCGTGGGGGCCGTCGCATGAAAAGCTTCGACGCCATCGTTATCGGCGCCGGTCAGGCCGGCCCCTTTCTTGCCGCCAGGATGGTCGAAAAGGGCATGAAGGTGGCGCTGATCGAACGCAAGTTCCTCGGCGGCACCTGCGTCAATGCCGGCTGCATGCCGACGAAGACACTGGTCGCCAGCGCCCGCGCCGCTCATGTCGCAAGAAACGGCGCTGCTTACGGCGTCAATATCCCTGGCGAGATCGCCATCGACATGAAGGTGGTCAGGGCGCGCGCCGAAACCGTGACCATGAACGCCCGCAACGGCCTGATCGGCTGGTTCGCCGGCATGGACGGCATGACCGTGATCTACGGCCATGCCCGTTTCGAGGACCCAAAGACCGTCAGCGTCAACGGCGAGACGCTGACTGCGCCGCGCATCTTCCTCAATGTCGGAGCGCGGCCGGTCATCCCCGACCTGCCTGGGATCAACGATATTGATTACCTCACCAGCACCTCGATCATCCATCTCGACACGCTGCCACGGCATCTGGCCGTGATCGGCGGCAGTTATATCGGGCTGGAATTCGCACAGATGTATCGCCGCTTCGGCGCCGAAGTCAGCGTCATCGAGCACGGCCCGAAGCTCGCGTCGCGCGAGGACGAGGATATATCCGACGCGATCGCCGATGTCCTGCGCTCGGAGGGCATCGACATTCATACCGGCGTCAGCGACATCGCCTTTGCCAAGAGCAGCGACGGAATAACGGTCGCCACCGATTCAGCGAGGATCGATGCGAGCCATGTGCTGATTGCCACCGGCCGCAAGCCGAACACCGACGATCTCGGCCTCGATGCCGCCGGCGTCATCACCGACGGACGCGGCTTCATTACCGTCGACGACAGGCTTGTCACCAATGTCGACGGCATCTGGGCGCTTGGCGATTGCAACGGCCACGGCGCCTTCACCCACACCTCGTACAATGATTTCGAGATCGCCGCCGCCAATCTGCTCGACGGCGACGATCGCAAGGTGTCGAGCCGTATCCCGGCCTATGCGCTCTATATCGACCCGCCGCTTGGCCGTGTCGGCATGACGGAGAAGCAGGCGCGCGCCTCGGGACGAAGAATCATGATCTCGACCCGGCCGATGAGCCGCGTCGGCCGCGCCAACGAGCGCGGCGAGACCAAGGGCTTCATGAAGGTGATCGCCGACGCCGAGACCAAAAAAATCCTCGGTGCGGCGATCCTCGGTATCGAGGGCGACGAGGTGATCCACGGCATCATAGACGCGATGAATGCAGGAACAACCTATCCCGCCTTGCAATGGTCGGTGCCGATCCATCCGACGGTGTCGGAGCTGATCCCGACGCTGCTTGGGGATTTGAAGCCGGTTTAGCTGTAGAAACCCCGGGCCGAGGACAGCTGCGTGTCTATCGAACTGCTGATCGAGCACTACGGCCTGCTGGCGATATTTCTGGGCGCAGCCTTCGAAGGCGAAACAGCTGCCTTCCTCGGCGGCGTGATTTCTCACCGCGGGCTGCTGACCTATTGGTCGGCGTCGCTCGCGGCAACGGCGGGCTCCTTCGCCGGCGATCAGTTCTGGTTCTTCGCCGGCCGTTATGCGGCGCGATGGGGGCTGGTCCGGCGGCTGATGGAAACACCGGCGCTGGCGCGCGTAACCCGGCTTCTGGAAAGATATCCGACCGGCTTCATCCTTGCGTTTCGTTTTCTTGTGGGGTTGCGGACGATCAGCCCGATCGTCATCGGGACGACGCGAATACCGACCGGCAAATTCATCATCCTGAATGCCGTGGCCGCGCTGGTGTGGGGGCAGCTTTTCACGGCGCTCGGTTATCTCTTCGGGCACGGCATCCAACAGACATTGGGCCACCTTCCCCTTCATCGTCATCTGCTGATCGCAGTCGGAGCCGCGGCTGTCGTTGCAGGCGCGGCTCTTGCCTTTCGGAAGATAAAACTGAGTGCCAGGCACTCATAGCCGTATGGCGTCCTAGAACAGGATGATTTTAGGCCGGGTCGGCCTAAAATCTGAATCCTGTTCTAAATTTATATAATTGGAGCATGATGTTGTCCGAAAACCGATCACACTTTTCGGCATCATGCTCTAGTCCATCACGATCTGCAGCTTCACGTCGCTCGGCCGCGCCTCAACGGCGCGATCAAATGCCTTGATCGAATCTTCGAACTTAAAGGTCTCGGAAATCAGCGGCTTCAGATCCACTCTTCCCGAGCCGAGCAGCGCGATCGAGCGCTCATACTGGTGCGCGTAGCGGAACACCGTCTCGATGCGGATTTCCTTGGTGGATGCCGTCGAGACGTCGAAGCCGATCGGGTTGACCGGCAGGCCGACGACGACGATGACGCCGCCCGGGCGCGGCAGCGCCATGATGGTCTCCCAGGCCTTCGGCGAGCCGGAGCATTCGAAGACGACATCGGCGCCCCAGCCGTCGGTCAGCCGGGCAACCTCTTCGGCCAGGTTCTTCTCGCGGATATTCACCGGAATGACGCCTTGGTACTGTGCGGCGATATCGAGCTTCGGCTGGGCAAGATCGGCGACGATCGCGCGGGCGCAGCCGCCGGCAAGCGCCGCGATCGCCACCATAGTGCCGATCGGCCCAGCGCCGAGGACGACGGCAGTATCACCCGGCGTAATCTTCGCCTTGGTGGCCGCCTGCATGCCGACGGCGAAGGGTTCGACCATGGCGCCTTCGGCAAAGCTGACATTGTCGGGCAGCTTGAAGGTGTAGTTGGCGGGATGCACGACCTCGGGCGTCAGCACGCCGTGGATCGGCGGGGTCGCCCAGAAGGTGACTGCCGGGTCGATATTGTACATGCCGAGCCGGCTTGCCTTGGAATTCGGGTCGGGAATGCCGGGCTCCATGCAGACGCGGTCGCCGACTTTGAGATGCGTGACGCCGGCCCCGACCTCGATCACCGTGCCCGCCGCCTCGTGGCCGAGCACCATCGGCGCGTTGACGACGAAGGGGCCGATCTTGCCGTGGGTGTAATAATGCACGTCCGAACCGCACACGCCAACCGTGTGGATCCTGATCTTCACCTCGCCAGGGCCGGTTTCAAGCGGCAGATCGATATCGCGAAGCGCAAGCTCATGCTGGCGCTCGAGGACAAGCGCACGGACTTTGGTCATCGTCGGTTTCCTTCCCTAATGGCTTGCCCATGACTCCATCGGGCAGCGTCGAAGCCGACTATAAGGCCCGAAGCCTTCCCAATTCAACCGGATTGCGATGGCTTTTGCTCAACAAGTGAAAAAATGCTCAAGCAGATCTGCCGGAGGTTCAGAGCCCTGCCGAGGCCCGTCCGAAACTCGCCAGCCTGGTCCGATGGCGAGCGGCCGCGTAACGGCATTTATAAGATTTTTATATTGATGGCCTGTCGTCCGTCTCGAACCTTTATGCCCTTCGGCTCCATATTGATGGCCGAGAGATCGAAAAGATCATCTCCACGCCAGAAAGCATGAAAGGCGGCCTCCCAGCGCCCTTTGTCTTGTCTGACTCCAACAAGAACAACAGGAGTCACGATCATGATGGATATCATTCTACTCGGCACCGCGATCATATTCTTCGCGCTGTGCTTTGCCTACACCCGAGCCTGCGACAGGCTTTGACAGGAGAACCGACGATGACCTTCGATTATGTCTTGAGCGGTGCCGTAACCGTGTTTCTCACAGTTTACCTCACCTACGCTCTCCTTCGCCCGGAACGCTTCTAAAAGGAACTGGCGCTTCTGAGGTCGCGCATGCGCGACCGAGAAGCAGCCGGGTATTGAAAGTTACCCCAAATGACCCTCAACGGATGGCTTCAGATCCTGCTTTACTGCGGGATCGTCCTTGTGCTCGTCAAACCGCTCGGCGGTTACATGACGCGTGTCTTCAACGGCGAGCGCACTTTCCTGTCACCGGTCCTCGTTCCTATCGAACGGGGGCTTTACCGCATTGCCGGCACCAGCGAAGGCGAGGAGCAGCATTGGACCTCCTATGCCTTCGCCATGCTGATGTTCAGCCTGCTCGGCGTCATCGTGCTTTACGCGCTGCAACGCCTGCAGGCCGGCCTTCCCTATAATCCAGCCGGAATGGCAGCCGTCCCGCCCGAGCTTTCCTTCAACACCGCCGTCAGCTTCGTCAGCAATACCAACTGGCAGAATTACGGCGGCGAAAGCACAATGTCCTATCTGACCCAGATGGCCGGCTTCACGGTTCAGAACTTCGCCTCTGCGGCGACCGGCATCGCCATCGCGCTCGCCTTCATCCGCGCCTTCTCGCGCGCTTCGGGCAAGGCCGTCGGCAATTTCTGGGTCGATATGACCAGGGCCACCTTCTATGTGCTGCTGCCGATCTGCATCGTGCTGACACTGGTCTTCGTCTATCTCGGCGTGCCGCAGACGCTTGGCCCCTACGTCAATGCGACGACGCTCGAAGGCGCACAGCAGACGATCGCCGTCGGTCCCGTCGCCTCGCAACTTGCGATCAAGATGCTCGGCACCAACGGCGGCGGCTTCTTCAACGCCAATTCCGCCCATCCGTTCGAAAACCCCGATGCGATCTCCAACCTCATCCAGATGGTCTCGATCTTCGCAATCGGTGCGGCCCTCACCAATGTTTTCGGCCGCATGGTCGGCAATCAGCGCCAGGGCTGGGCGATCCTTGCCACGATGGGCATCCTGTTCACCGTCGGTGTCGGTGTCACCTATTGGGCAGAAGCCGCCGGCAACCCGCTGATGCATGCCTTTGGTCTTGGCGGCGGCAATATGGAAGGCAAGGAAGTCCGCTTCGGCGTCGCCCTATCCTCACTCTTTGCGGTCATCACCACGGCGGCCTCGTGCGGAGCGGTCAATGCGATGCACGGCAGCTTCACCGCACTCGGCGGCCTCGTTCCGCTGATCAACATGCAGCTCGGCGAAGTCATCGTCGGCGGTGTCGGCGCGGGTTTCTACGGCATCCTGCTGTTCATCATCGTCGCCGTCTTCGTCGCCGGCCTGATGGTCGGCCGCACGCCGGAATATCTCGGCAAGAAGATCGAGGCGAAGGAAATGAAGATGGCCGTTCTCGCCATCCTCTGCCTGCCGCTCGCCATGTTGGTCTTCACCGCGATCGCCACGGTGCTGCCTTCCGCCGTCGCCTCTATCGGCACTGCCGGCCCGCACGGCTTCTCCGAAATCCTCTACGCCTATACCTCGGCTGCGGCCAACAACGGCTCGGCTTTCGGCGGCCTGACGGGCAATACGCCCTGGTACAACGTGACACTCGGCATCGGCATGCTCGCCGGGCGCTTCCTGGTCATCATCCCGGCCCTTGCCATCGCCGGCTCGCTGATCGCCAAGAAGACAGTTCCGGCCTCGGCCGGCACCTTCCCGACGGACGGTCCGCTCTTCGTCGGCCTGCTTGTCGGCACGATCCTGATCGTCGGCGGCCTGACCTTCTTCCCGGCCTTGGCGCTCGGCCCCGTCGTCGAGCACCTGGTCATGATCGCCGGCCAGACCTTCTGAGGTGATGTCATGATCCTCCGTCACAGGCTTCGCAACGCCTTCCACCCTCGTTCCGGTGCGCCGGGACGAGGGAATGGCCCGAGACCCCAAGCCTCCGACATCATCCTGGTGATGATGGCAGGCCTCCTCGTCATCGCCGCCATCTTCAAAATCTTACAGGGCTGACCGGCTGCCGGTTCGCCATCCTCGTTTCAAAGCTGGAGTCTCTTATGAGCCAGGCAAAATCCGCGAGCGTCATGGATTCTCGCATCCTCATTCCGGCCGTGGGGGCCGCTTTCAAGAAGCTCAACCCCCGCGCGCTTGCCAGAAACCCGGTCATGTTCGTCGTGGCCACGGTCTCGGTGCTGACCACCGTTCTCTTCCTACGCGATCTGGTGGCGGGCAACGGCAATCTCGGCTTCTCGTTCCAGATCAATCTCTGGCTCTGGTTCACCGTGCTGTTTGCCAATTTCGCCGAAGCCGTCGCCGAAGGCCGCGGCAAGGCGCAGGCCGATTCGCTGCGCAAGGCGCGCACCGAAACCCAGGCCAAGCTGCTCACCGCCAATAACGGCAGCGGCTACCGCATGGTGCCGGGCACCAGCCTCAAGGTCGGTGATCTCGTGCTCGTCGAGGCCGGCGATATCATCCCGTCGGACGGTGAAGTCATCGAAGGTGTGGCCTCCGTCAATGAAGCGGCGATAACAGGCGAATCCGCCCCTGTTATCCGCGAATCCGGCGGCGATCGCTCGGCCGTGACCGGCGGCACGCAGGTGCTTTCCGACTGGATCCGCGTGCGCATCACCGCCGCTGCCGGCTCGACCTTCCTCGACCGGATGATTGCGCTCGTCGAAGGTGCGGAGCGCCAGAAGACGCCGAACGAGATCGCGCTCAACATCCTGCTTGCCGGCATGACGCTGATCTTCGTGCTTGCGACGGCGACGATCCCGAGCTTTGCCATCTATGCCGGCGGTTCGATCCCGATCATCGTGCTCGTCGCCCTCTTCGTCACTCTGATCCCGACGACGATCGGCGCGCTGCTCTCAGCAATCGGCATCGCCGGCATGGACCGCCTCGTCCGCTTCAACGTGCTCGCCATGTCCGGCCGCGCGGTCGAAGCCGCCGGCGACGTCGACACGCTGCTGCTCGACAAGACGGGCACGATCACGCTCGGCAATCGCCAGGCGACGACATTCCGCCCGGTTCGCGGCGTGTCCGAACAGGATCTCGCCGACGCCGCTCAGCTCGCCTCGCTTGCCGACGAAACGCCGGAAGGCCGCTCCATCGTCGTACTTGCCAAGGAGAAATATGCGATCCGCGGCCGCGACATGGCAAGCCTCAAGGCGACCTTCGTGCCCTTCACCGCCCAGACCCGCATGAGCGGCGTCGATCTCGAAGGCGCCTCGATCCGCAAGGGCGCGGTCGATGCCGTGCTGGCCTATGTCAACGGCGACCCATCCTCTAAAAACGGCAGCGAGGTCGTGCGCGAACTGCAGTCGATCGCCGACGAGGTCGCCAAGGCTGGCGGTACGCCGCTCGCCGTTGCCCGCGACGGCAAGCTGCTCGGCGTCATCCAGCTGAAGGACATCGTCAAGGGCGGCATCCGCGAGCGCTTCACCGAGCTTCGCCGGATGGGCATCCGCACCGTGATGATCACAGGCGACAACCCGCTGACGGCAGCCGCCATCGCCGCCGAGGCCGGCGTCGACGACTTCCTCGCCCAGGCAACGCCGGAGATGAAGCTGGCGCTGATGCGCGAGGAACAGTCGAAGGGCAAGCTCGTCGCCATGTGCGGCGACGGCACCAACGACGCGCCCGCACTTGCCCAGGCCGATGTCGGCGTTGCCATGAACACCGGCACGGTCGCTGCCCGCGAGGCCGGCAACATGGTCGATCTCGATAGCGATCCGACGAAGCTCATCGAGATCGTCGAGATCGGCAAGCAGTTGTTGATGACTCGCGGCGCGCTGACGACCTTCTCGATCGCCAACGACATCGCCAAGTATTTCGCCATCATCCCGGCGATGTTCCTGACCTTCTACCCGCAGCTCGGCGTGCTCAACATCATGGGGCTTTCGACGCCGCAAAGCGCCATCCTGTCGGCGATCATCTTCAACGCGCTGATCATCATCGCGCTGATCCCGCTGTCGCTGAAGGGTGTGCGCTACCGTCCGACCGGCGCCGGCGCGCTACTGTCGCGCAACCTGCTGATCTACGGCGTCGGCGGCATCATCGTCCCCTTCATCGGCATCAAAGCGATCGACATGGCTGTCGCTGCCCTCGGCCTTGCCTAACTGAACATTCGAAGGAGTAAGACAATGTTGAAAGAACTTCGTCCGGCGGTCGTCATGATCGTTGCCACCACCGCCATCACCGGCCTGCTTTATCCGCTCGCCATGACCGGTGCCGCCCAGGCCCTCTTCCCGACCCAGGCGAACGGCAGCCTGATCGAGAAGAACGGCCAGGTGATCGGCTCGACGCTGATCGGCCAGGCCTTCACCAGCGACAAATATTTCCACGGCCGCCCCTCGGCCGCCGGCGACGGCTACAATGCCGCCGCCTCCAGCGGCTCCAACCTCGGCCCGACCAGCCAGAAGCTGATCGACCGGGTCAAGGGCGACTATGAGGCCGCCAAGGCGGCAAACCCGAACGCGGAGGTGCCCGCCGACCTCGTCACCGCTTCGGGCAGCGGCCTCGATCCCCACATCTCGCCGGAGGCCGCCTATTTCCAGGTGGCGCGCGTCGCCAAGGCGCGAAGCCTGGATGAGGCCAAGGTCAAGGCACTGGTCGACGGCGCCGTTCAAGACCGCGAGCTCGGCATTCTCGGCGAACCTACAGTCAATGTTCTGGCGTTGAACCAGACCCTTGATGCTTCTATGACTGAGTAAAAGTGTGGTCGCGGCTTCTGTTTCGCTAGGGCGAGTTCGGCGAGAAAGCCAACCCTGCTCTCCGTCATCCTCGGCCTTGTGCCGAGGATCCATGCCACGGCCGTCGAAGGATGCGGTGTGGATGCTCGGGTCAAGCCCGAGCATGACGGAGAGAGGGAAGGCGGAAGAAGCCATTCACGGCACAAACGCCATGTCAGGAATACCATCCGCCAGCCAAACCAAACTGACTTGACGAGGAACTGGGCAGACATAGCGCCCGTCCTCGGCAGCCATCTGCAGAAAGACCATACGCATGCCAGACGACAACCGCGATCAGGCCGGCAGGCCATCGCCCGATGCGCTTCTCGAAAAAGCCCGGGCTGAAACGCGCGGCCGTCTGAAGATCTTTCTGGGTGCCGCCCCCGGCGTCGGCAAGACCTACGAGATGCTCGTCTCCGGCCGTGCCAAGATCGCCGACGGTCTCGATGTCATCATCGGCGTCGTCGAGACTCATGGCCGCAAGGAAACCGAAGCGCTCCTCACCGGCTTCGAGATCATCCCTCGTGTCGAAATCAGCTACAAGGGCCGGGCGCTTGAAGAAATGGACCTCGACGGCATCCTTGCCCGCCGGCCTGATCTCGTGCTGGTCGACGAACTCGCCCATACCAATGCCGAGGGCAGCCGCCATCCGAAGCGCTATCTCGACGTCAAGGAATTGCTCGATCGCGGCATCGATGTCTATACGACGCTGAACATCCAGCATGTCGAAAGCCTGAACGACGTCGTCTCGCAGATCACCCGCATCCGTGTGCGCGAGACGGTACCGGACTCGATCATCGACCTTGCCGATGACGTCGAGATCATAGACCTGACGCCGGATGATCTGATCAAGCGCCTGCATGACGGCAAGGTCTACATGCCGCGCACCGCCGAGCGGGCGCTGACCAACTACTTCACGCCGGGCAACCTGACGGCGCTCAGAGAACTTGCGCTGCGCAGGACCGCCCAGCGCGTCGACGACCAGTTGCTCACGCATATGCAGGCTCATGCCATATCAGGCCCCTGGGCGGCGGGCGAACGCGTTCTCGTCTCGGTCGATCACCATCCGCGCTCCGCCTCGCTGGTGCGTTATGCCGCCCGCATGGCCTCGCGGCTGCGCGCACCCTGGGCTGCCGTCTATATCGAGACCAACCGCTCGATCAATCTGACCGAAGCCGAGCGCGATATCGTCGCCGCCACGCTGCGCCTTGCCGAGCAACTCGGCGGCGAGGCGATCACCATCCCCGGCCGGGAAGTCGCCGAAGAGCTCGTCCGTCACGCCACCGCCAACAATGTCACCCATATCGTCATCGGCGCCCCGAAGAAGCCGACATGGCGCGACTGGTGGAGCCGCTCGATCACTGACGAGCTGATCCGCAAGACCGGCGAGATCAGCGTCCATGTCATTTCCGGCAGCGAGAAGGACGGCACCACCGCGCGCGGCGTCAGGGCGGCCGCCACCGCGCCGCCACTGGATTTCAGAGCCTACCTGCTGGCAACCTTTTATGTCGCCATCGCGCTCGGCGTCGGCGTCGTGCTCGACCAGGTGCTCGACGTGCGCAACCTCGCCCTCGTCTTCCTGATGGCGGTGCTGACCTCTGCCGTCGTCCACGGCCTGCGACCGGCCCTTTACAGCTGCATCCTCAGCGCGCTGTCCTTCAACTTCTTCTTCCTGCCGCCGCGCTACACGCTGACGATCAGCGATCCGGAAAGCGTGCTTGCGCTCTTCTTCTTCCTGGGTGTCGCCATCATCGCCAGCAACCTGACTGCAACTGTGCAGCGCCAGGCCGCCGCCGCCCGCCAGCGGGCGCGCACGACGGAAGACCTTTATCTCTTCTCGAAAAAGCTTGCCGGCACCGGCACGCTCGACGATGTGCTCTGGGCGACCGCCTTCCAGCTCGCCTCGATGCTGAAGGTCCGCGTCGTGCTGCTGCTGCCGGAAGAGGGCAGCATCGCCGTCAAGGCCGGTTATCCCCCTGATGATACGCTCGACGATGCCGATATCGCCGCCGCCCGCTGGGCCTGGGAGCACAATCACGCCGCCGGCCGCGGCGCCGATACCCTGCCCGGCGCCAAACGCCTCTATGTGCCGCTCCGAACCGGGCGCACCGCGGTCGGCGTCATCGGCCTCGACAGCGACCGCCGCGACGGACCGCTGCTGACGCCGGAGCAACAACGGCTGCTCGATGCGCTCGCCGACCAGGCGGCCCTTGCCATCGAACGCATCCAGCTTGTCGCCGATGTCGACCGGGCAAGACTTGCGGCCGAAGCCGACCGGTTGCGCTCGGCCCTGCTCACGTCGATTTCGCACGACCTGAAGACCCCGCTTGCCGCCATCCTCGGCGCCGCCGGCACGCTACGCGATTATTTCGCCTCGATGCCGGAGGAGGATCGCAGCGACCTGCTGTCGACCGTCGTCGATGAATCCGAACGCCTCAACCGTTTCATCGCCAACCTGCTCGACATGACCAAGATCGAATCCGGCGCGATGGAGCCGAACCACGCGCTGCATTATGCCGGCGACATCGTCGGCAGCGCGCTGCGCCGTGCCGCAAAGATCCTCGATCGCCACAAGGCCGAGATGAGCATTCCCGCCGACCTGCCGATGGTGCGCGTCGATCCTGTCCTGTTCGAGCAGGTGATCTTCAACCTGCTCGACAATGCCGCGAAATACGCGCCCGACGGATCGGTGATCCATATCGGCGGCTGGGCCGATGCCGACAACGTCATCGTGCAGGTCTCGGACGAAGGCCCGGGCATCCCGCCGGCCGATCTCACCCGCGTCTTCGACACCTTCTACCGCGTGCGCAAGGGCGATCAGGTACGCGCTGGCACCGGGCTTGGCCTTTCCATCTGCCGCGGTTTCATCGAAGCGATGGGCGGCACGATCACCGCCGGCAACCGGACGGGCCATCCGGGCGCCGTCTTCACCATCCGTCTGCCGAAACCCACCGACATTCCGAAACTGGATGAACTCAGATGACCGGTTCAGCCGTCAAAATCCTTGTCGTCGACGACGAGCCTCCGATCCGCAAGCTGCTCCGCGTCGGCCTGACCGCGCAGGGCTACGAGGTGCAGGAAGCGCCGAACGCCAGTGCTGCCCGTCAGTCGGTCGCCGACGTCATGCCCGACCTCATCGTGCTCGACCTCGGCCTGCCCGACACATCAGGCCACGACCTGCTGCAGGAGTGGCGCGACGAAGGGCTTTCCATGCCGGTCGTCATTCTCTCCAGCCGCACCGACGAGGCCGGTATCGTCAAGGCGCTGGAAAGCGGCGCCGACGATTACGTCACCAAGCCTTTCGGCATCAACGAGCTCGGCGCCCGCATCCGCGTGGCGTTGCGCCACCGCCTGCAGCAGCAGGGGGAAAAGGCGATCTTCCAGACCGGCGGGCTGTCGATCGATCTCGTCAAGCGCATCGTCAAGGTCGACGGCACGGAAATAAAGCTGTCGCCGAAGGAATACGACATCCTGCGCGTGCTCGCCCAGCATGCCGGCAAGGTGCTGACACACCAGTTTCTTCTAAAGCAGATATGGGGGCCGGCGGCTGATGTGCAGTATCTGCGCGTTTATGTCCGGCAGCTGCGGCAAAAAATCGAGCAGATTCCGGACCAGCCGCACTATATCACCACGGAGACCGGCGTCGGCTACCGGCTCAGGGAACCGGACTGACGTCCCTTCCCTCCTGCTGCCCGAACAGTATCGAGCCCGAACAGCATCGAGAATGACATGAACCTTCCCAACATCATCCGCCCGGAACACACCTTCATCGGCGTGTCGGTGCAGACCAAATGGCGCGCGCTGCAGACCATAGCCGACAAGGCCGCCAAGGCTTTCTCGGTCGACGGCCAGACCATCCTGAAGGCGCTGGAAGCGCGTGAGAAGCTCGGCTCGACGGGGATCGGCAACGGCATCGCCATCCCGCATGCGGCGATCGACGGCATGACCAGCCCGCGCGGCCTGCTCCTCCGCTTCGCCCAGCCGCTGGATTTCGAGGCGATCGACGATATCCCGACCGACATCGCCTTCGTGCTGCTCTTCGGGGAAAACAATCGCGGCGAATATCTGAACGTGCTTTCCGCCATCGCCAGGCGGCTGCAGTCGGACGGCGCGCTTGTCGCCATGCGCAAGGCAAGAACGGTCGACGAATTCTATTCCGATTTCATCGCCGATTCACGGGTGTGAGTCCAAATT
>NZ_JACCEY010000023.1:164650-176093 GCF_013591995.1 Rhizobium sp. WYCCWR 11146 | reverse complement strand
CCCCCCCCGCTCGTCTGCAATCAGACATGTTAGAGCGGTTCAGCTTAACGCTGAACCGCTCTAATCTTTTGATTTTACGCAAGTCCGGACGGAAAACCGCTTCGCACTTTTCCTGGAATTGCTTTAGAAATCGCGCTGGAAGCGCAGGAAGCCGAACACTTCGTCGTCGCCTTCGTCCTCATCGTGATATTGCACGCTGAGCTTCGAACGCAGGTCTTCGACGATCTGGTAGTCGATGGTGACACCGGTCGTGTAGGCGCTGCCGCCGGTGAAGCCGTTGCCGTCAGCCTCGAGAGCGATGTTCTCGAAGTACTGGAAGCCCGGGGTGACCGACCACTTGTCGTTGACCTTCAAGGCATATTCTGCTGCGATCGTCCATTCGGACTCTTCGTAGTAGTAGTTGGCACCGCTTGCCCATACGCCGGCAATGCCGAGCGTGCCCGGGCCGATGTCGGCATAGACGATACCGCGGACAGCGACTTCGCTGGTGTCGGTGTCATAGCCGGCAAGCAGGTAAGCGCTGATGGCGCCGGCCTTGTAGGAGACCTGGCCTGCGACACCGAAGTTGTTCGGACCTTCGCCCGGCTTGGTGGCGTAGTCTTCTTCGAGTTCGTCGACCGAAATGCCGGCCGCGAAAGCGCCGTTCTCGTACTGATAACGGATCGAGTTGTGGGTCGTCTCGTTGCTGGCGAGCGTATCGGTCTCGCCGCTCATGTCGTCATCCCACCAGCTGTACAGTTTACCGGCGCGGAAACCGGCAATGTCGAGATAGCCTTCATCGAGCAAAGCTTCCTGATCGGAGGCATTGTCGACATTGTAACGCAGCGTGATGACGCCGGTGAGCGTACCGTACTCGGTGTCGTTCTTGGTCTGGAAGGTGACCTGACCACGAGTCCAGAAGTTTACGTCGGAATCGCCGGATATCTGCTCACCGAAGCGCACTTCGGTACGGATGTAACCGCCGATCGAAAGGCATGTTTCCGTCCCCGGAATATAAAAATAGCCGGTACCGTAGGCGTCGCAAACGCGAACATATTCCACGGGCTCGGGTTCCGCCGCCACGATGGCGTCGGCTGCGCGGGCTCCGGAGGCCGCGGCAAGGGCGGCAACGGAGGCAAAAAGGATCGTTCTGATATTCATTTTGAATGGCCCTAACAGGTTTGGAATGCGAGGCGCACTTCAAGGGTACCCCCGCGTAGCGGTCAGCGAATACGACCGCACGGGAGCCATATAGGAATCCGCAAGTGTCATCGCGGCAAAATCTTGGCAAAAATCTGCATCACCATGTCGTTTTCGTGGAGGAACTGTGGCCGAAAAAACACGGGTTCGTGGCAGGCAGCGCCCGGCGACCAATTGGCCGCGGCCAACTTCGGCACGTCCATTTCCAAATCGTCCCTTAAATGGAATGGCATTCTAACAGCCATGCCGGAACCGGAAGAACCTTTGTTTCATTATACGACCGAGTTGATAGAGTTAAGACAGAAAACAGGAGGGTTCCCCATGCAGACACAACGGCTCACCCGGCTCCTCGCGGCGGCGGTCATGGCAGGCAGCTTCGCGATCGGAAGCATTGCTCCGGCATTCGCAGATCAGACGCTTCTTAACGTTTCCTACGATCCGACCCGCGAATTGTATAAGGATTTCAATGCCGCCTTTGCCGCCAAGTGGCAGAAGGACAACGGTGAAACCGTGACGATCCAGGCTTCGCATGGCGGTTCCGGCGCCCAGGCCCGCTCGGTCATCGACGGCCTCGACGCCGATGTCGTGACACTTGCCCTCGAAGGCGATATCGACGCCATCGCCAAGGCGACCGGCAAGATCCCGGCCGACTGGAAGACCAAGTTCCCCAACAATTCGACGCCCTATACGTCGACGATCGTCTTCCTCGTCCGCAAGGGCAACCCGAAGGGCATCAAGGATTGGGGCGACCTGGTCAAGGACGACGTGCAGGTCATCACCCCGAACCCGAAGACATCGGGCGGCGCCCGCTGGAACTTCCTGGCCGCCTGGGCATGGGCCAAGCAGGCGAATGGCGGCGATGAAGCCAAGGCGCAGGAATACGTTGCGAAACTGCTGCAGCATGTTCCGGTTCTCGACACCGGCGCTCGCGGCGCCACGACCACCTTCGTCCAGCGCGGCCTCGGCGACGTGCTGCTCGCCTGGGAAAACGAAGCCTATCTTTCGCTCGAAGAACTCGGTCCCGACCAGTTCGAGATCGTGACGCCGGCCTTCTCCATCCGCGCCGACCCGCCGGTTGCTATCGTCGACGGCAATGTCGACAAGAAGGGTACGCGCAAGGTTGCCGAAGCCTATCTCAACTACCTCTATTCGGACGAGGGCCAGAAGATTGCTGCCAAGCACTACTATCGGCCGACCAAGCCGGAAGCCGCCGATCCGGCCGACATCGCCCGCTTCCCGAAGCTGACGCTCGCGACCATCGACGACTTCGGCGGCTGGAAGGACGCACAGCCGAAATTCTTCGGCGACGGCGGCGTATTTGACCAAATCTACAAGCCGGCCCAATAATAGACTTCATGAAAGCACATAGCCCCACGCGGTGGCGGTTCAAACGGCCGAGCGTCATTCCGGGTTTCGGAATGGCGCTCGGCTTTACCTTGACCTGGCTCACCCTTCTGATTCTCATCCCGCTCTCGGGCCTTGCCGTCCGGTCGAGCGCACTCGGCTGGGAGAAATTCTGGTCGATCGCGCTCGATCCGCGCACGCTGAACGCGCTGCGCATCAGCTTCGGCAGCGCCTTCATCGCCGCGATCGTCAATGCCGTCTTCGGTATCATTCTCGCCTGGGTCCTGGTGCGTTACCGCTTCCCCGGCAAGCGCATCATCGATGCCATGGTCGACCTGCCTTTCGCGCTGCCGACCGCCGTTGCCGGCATCGCACTGACGACGCTCTATGCGCCGAACGGCTGGATCGGCCAGTTCCTGACGCCGCTCGGCATCAAGATCGCCTTCACGCCTGCCGGCATCGTCGTGGCGCTGATCTTCGTTGGCCTGCCCTTCGTGGTGCGCACCGTGCAGCCGGTCATGGAGGAGATCGACAAGGAAGTGGAGGAGGCCGCGGCAACGCTCGGCGCCAACCGCTTCCAGACGATTTTCCGCGTGTTGCTGCCGGGGCTGGCGCCTGCCGTGCTCACCGGCTTCGCGCTCGCCTTTGCCCGCGGCGTCGGCGAATACGGCTCGGTCATCTTCATCGCCGGCAACCTGCCGTTCAAATCGGAGATCGCGCCGCTGCTGATCATCATCAAACTCGAAGAGTATAATTATGCGGCAGCGACCGGCATTGCGGCGATCATGCTGATCATCTCGTTCGGCATGCTGCTGGTCATCAATCTCATCCAGAGCTGGAGCAGACGGAGGTACGGCTATGGCGCTTGATGCGACCGCTCAACCAACAAAGCTGCGTTCGGTGACCACCGAAAACAGGATCGCGCGCTTCAGCCTGATTATCCTCTCGCTCGTCTTCCTGTTGCTGATCCTGCTTCTGCCGCTCGCAGCCGTCTTCGTCGAGGCTTTCCGCAAGGGGGCCGGCCCGTTCTTCCAGGCGCTCGCAGACGCCGAGACCTTCTCGGCGATCCGCCTGACACTGATCGTTGCCGGCGTCAGCGTGCCTCTCAACCTCGTCTTCGGGGTCGCGGCTGCCTGGGCGATCGCCAAGTTCGAGTTCAAGGGCAAGGCTTTCCTAACGACGCTGATCGAC
Organism: Rhizobium sp. WYCCWR 11146; assembly: GCF_013591995.1. Lineage (NCBI taxonomy): Bacteria > Pseudomonadati > Pseudomonadota > Alphaproteobacteria > Hyphomicrobiales > Rhizobiaceae > Rhizobium > Rhizobium sp. WYCCWR 11146. The sequence continues at coordinate 172,379 of NZ_JACCEY010000023.1, read as the reverse complement.
TTGCCGTTCTCGGTCTCGCCCGTCATATCGGGCCTGGTCTTCGTTCTGCTGTTCGGCGCCAATACCTGGCTCGGCCAGTGGTTCAGCGCTCACGACATCAAGATCCTGTTTGCCGTGCCGGGGTTGATCCTCGCCACCATGTTCGTCACCTTCCCCTTCGTCGCCCGCGAGCTGATCCCGCTGATGCAGGAACAGGGAACGGCTGACGAGGAGGCAGCCCTTTCGCTTGGCGCCAGCGGCTGGCAGACCTTCTGGCACGTGACGCTGCCGAATATCAAATGGGGCCTGCTCTACGGCGTGCTTCTCTGCAACGCCCGCGCCATGGGCGAATTCGGCGCCGTCTCGGTGGTATCAGGCCACATCCGCGGCCAGACGAACACCATGCCGCTGCAGGTGGAAATTCTCTATAACGAGTATAATTTCACCGGCGCTTTTGCGGTCGCCACGCTTTTGGCCTTGCTCGCGCTCGTAACTCTTGTTTTGAAGACGCTGCTGGAAATGCGCTATAGCGCCGAAATCGCCGCCAGCCGGCGGCACTGAAGGATTTGGAATGGAAGTACGCGTTCAAAACATTCGCAAGGAATTCGATCGTTTTCCGGCGCTGCACGATGTCTCGCTGAACATCCGCTCCGGCGAGCTGATCGCACTGCTCGGCCCTTCGGGTTCCGGCAAGACGACATTGCTGCGGCTGATCGCCGGCCTCGAAAGCCCGACGGAGGGGCTGATCTTCTTCGGCGACGAAGATGCCTCGAAGAAATCAGTGCAGCAGCGCAACATCGGCTTCGTCTTCCAGCACTATGCTCTTTTCCGCTACATGACGGTGCTCGAAAATGTCTCCTTTGGCCTGAAGGTCAGAAACAGTGCGCGGCGACCGCCGAAGGCCGATATCCGCAGGCGGGCGCTGGAACTGCTCGACCTCGTCCAACTTTCCGGTCTCGAAAAACGCTACCCAGCCCAGCTTTCCGGCGGCCAGCGCCAGCGTGTGGCGCTCGCCCGCGCCATGGCCGTCGAGCCGAACGTGCTGCTGCTCGACGAACCCTTCGGCGCGCTCGACGCCCAGGTGCGCAAGGACCTGCGCAAATGGCTGCGCGATATCCACGATCGCACCGGACATACCACAGTCTTCGTCACCCACGACCAGGATGAGGCGCTGGAGCTTGCCGACCGCGTCGTCGTCATGAGCCAGGGCGCGATCGAACAAGTGGGCACGCCGGACCAGGTTTACGACAATCCGAATTCTCCCTTCGTCTTCGGCTTCATCGGCCAGTCGAACTGCCTGCAGGTCGAGATATCAGACGGCGACATTCGCTTCGAAGGCCGCTCGCTCGGCCTTAATGCCGAAGGCGAGCCGGATGGCACGGCGCAGCTCTATTTCCGCCCGCATGACGTCAGGCTCTGCGAATCAGCTGAAAACTGTATCGCCGGCCAGCCGGTCTCCAGCCGCCGCGTCGCCGGCACCCGCCATATCGAATTGGATATCGGCAACGATCGCCCGCATATCGAGATCGAATTGCCGCCGAGCGAGGCCGACAGGCTCGACCGCAACCGGGTAGCCTTCAAGCCGACCCGCTGGAAACTGTTCCGCGGCTGATGGAGATTGGTGACGCTGTAACACCTTGAATTCTTGCATAATTTTATCCCTAAATCGATTCCGATTTAGGGAATTATGCAGGAGGCCATCGCCGGAATCGTATTTGGCGAGAGTCCCTTAAGGTTTTTGTTATCTAAGGTTGTTTGTATTTCAGTCATATGACGAGTAAAACGTTTTCGCTTAATCATTAAGGGCTGGACTAATCCCATAGGAGGCACCTGGCGTTGAGGGCGGAGATTTCCTTTGGAAAATCCCTGATCGGGATTTTGTTCGTAGGACTGGCAGCTGCAAGCTGCACAACGACATCGAAACCGGCGGCAACGGCGGCGAACACCAAGACGAAGCAGGGCCAAGCGGCGAAAGTCACGTTCAATTATACGGCCAAAGACCGCGAGTGCCTGCAGCGCGCCATGTATTTCGAATCGCTGCATTCGGACGAGGACGGCTACATGGCTGTCGGGACCGTTGTCATGAACAGGCTCACCTCCGGCGCCTATCCCACATCGATCTGCGGCGTGGTGGCCCAGAAAAGGCAGTTCGCGCCCGGCGTGATGACGCGTGAAGTCAAGCCGCAGGCAGAAACCGAGCTTGCCAGCGCGGCCGATGCAATCCTTGTTAAAGGCGCACGCCATCCTGCGGTGAAGGACGCGATGTTCTTCCACACCGATGGGCTGAAATTCCCCTACGACAACATGCACTATGTGACGGTTGCCGGCGGCAACGCCTTCTACGAGAAGCGCGACTCCAACGGCATGCTTCAAACGCCGCCGCCGCTGCCCTCTTACGAGGTGGCGATGAACTATGTGCCCGGCGAAAGCATGCTGCCACCGCAATTCGAGGCATTGATACCCTCGGCGGTTCCCGTTCCTCTGCCGGCTCCGGACCCCATGGCTACGGCGAGCACGGGGCAGATGCGGATCACTGCGCCGGTGACCGCGCCGGAAACATTGCCGGTAACATCGGTCGAGCCCGAGCCGGGAATGCCCATCGCGATCCCGACGCCCCGGCCCGCCTATGACAGCGTGATGCTGCGTGAAAGCCTTCCGGCGAACGGCGGTTAATCAACCGCCCTTCCGGTTTGAGAATGAGGTGGAAGCGTGTTTTGGTTTCCGCGCAATTCCGGACGCAAAACCGCGGCGCGCTTTAGGCGCGCTCTTCCCAGACCTTCGCCAGTTCCACGATCGTCCTGACCGCCTTTTCCATATCCTGGCGGCTCACCCATTCGAGCGGCGAGTGGAAGGCGTGGCCGCCGGCGAAAATGTTCGGGCATGGCAGTCCCATGAAGGAAAGGCGCGAGCCATCCGTGCCGCCGCGGATGCTGCCGCGCACTGGCGTCATGCCGGCCCGGCGCACCGCCTCGATCGCATTCTCGACGATCTCCGGGTGTCGATCGAGCACCACCTTCATGTTGCGGTACTGCTCCTTCACCTCGAAGCGATAGGTCGAGCCGGGATAGCCAGCCATCACGTCCTTGACGATGGCTTCGAGCATCGTCTCCTTTTCCGTCAGCCCCTTGTCGGTGAAGTCACGGATGATGAGGCTCAGCGACGCCTTTTCCATCGAGCCGATCACGCCGGTCGGATGGATGAAGCCCTGCCGGCCTTCCGTGGTCTCGGGGGCAGCATCCCTCGGCAGCCGGTCGATGATGGCGCCGGCGATCTTGATGGCGTTTTCCATGCGGTCCTTGGCGAAACCGGGATGGATTGCCACACCTGATATGCTGATCTCGACGCCGTCGGCCGAGAAGGTCTCATCCTCGATATGGCCGGCCGTCTCGCCGTCCATCGTATAGGCGAAGTCGGCACCGAGTTTCTTCAGGTCGACCTTGTTGACGCCGCGCCCGACTTCCTCGTCGGGGGTGAACAGGATCTTGATCGTCCCGTGCCTGATATCTGGATTGCCGACGAGCATCGCAGCCGCGGTCATGATTTCGGCCAGTCCGGCCTTGTCGTCGGCGCCGAGCAATGTCGTTCCATCGGTCGTGACGATATCGTTGCCGATCTGGTTTTGCAGTTCGGGATGGTCACTGACGCGGATCACCCGGCCCGTGTCGCCGGCAAGCTTGATATCCCCGCCGGCATAGTTCCTGACGATCTGCGGCTCGACATCGGTGCCGCTGAAATCGGGCGCCGTATCCATGTGCGAGCAGAAACAGATGACCGGCACCGTCTTGTCGCTATTGGCCGGAATGGTCGCGTAGACATAGCCGTGTTCATCGAGATGCGCGTCCGCCAGACCGATCTTCAGCAGTTCATCGACCAGAACCCGGCCGAGATCCTTCTGCTTGCCCGTGGTCGGCTGCGTCGAGGAGGCAGGGTCGGATTGCGTGTCGATAACGACATAACGGAGAAAGCGGTCGAGAACAGTGTCGGTCATGGCATCCAATCCAGCAAGATCACACGGACGATATAGCCCTCACGGGCGATGCGGCAAAAGATTTTTCCGCTCGCAGCACGTGAGGAATGACCGTTCAATCCATTTCATGCGCCCCTGGATACCGGAACCGATACCACATGCGAAACCAGCCTGCCGTCACTGACCTCATGCACGAGGAAGGATGGAGCGTCGATCACCGGAAGATCGGCCCGGCCTTCCAGCAGAAGCGGATTGGGCGGGCAGAGGGAGCCGCAGGTCTGGACAGGGATCGTCCCCAACCGACCAAATGCGGGTCGGTGGACATGGCCGCAGAGAATCGCCAGCGGCAGGCTGTGCGTCGTCTCCAAGGTGCTGAGAAGCGCAGTGCCGTTCCTGCATCCGACCTGGTCCAGCACCTCGATGCCGATCCTGAATGGCGGCTGATGCATGAACAGAAGAGCAGGCGTCGTCACGTCGGCAAGCGCGCTTATCAGCCATGGCAGATGCGGCAGGACGTCACCGTAGCTCTCATCGGCGACGGTCACATCGACACCGAGCAGGGTCAGCCCATCGACGGCTGCCCGGAAATGCATCGGTCCGGTCGCACTGATCCATGGGGCGACGGCGGCAAGTTCGGAGCGCATCAATTGCAGATCATCACCGTTGCCCGGCAACAGGTGGACAGGGCAGTCCAGCGACCGCAGGCTTTCGGCGACCAGGCGATAGCCGTGCCGCCATCCGTCGTCCACCAGATCTCCGGTGACAACAAGCGCATCCGGGCGGAACGTCCTCAGCCAGCCTATCGCCCGCTCCAGCGTCTGGAGCGACGAAAGGTCCGGCCTCACATGGATATCGGATATCTGCGCAACGAGCATGTTCTGCCTCCCCGCCCCTGCCGCAGACAGTATGCCAAAATCGACAGCAACGGGCCACCGGCCCAGCGGCTCAGTCGACGCGTTTTCCTTCGCCGTCGAACACGTGCAGATATTGGGGCGGGAAGGCCACATTGACCTTCGGACCTGCCTTCAGCGCTTCGCGGTTCAGCGTGAAGATCTTAAACGGCAGGCCATGCAGGGCAAGGTGCAGGATGATGCCGAAGCCTGTCGGTTCGACGAGTTCCACATCCGCGGCAAGCCCCGCCCCGCCATCGCTCATCAGCACATGCTCCGGCCGGATGCCGAGCGTCACCTTTGCTCCGTCGACAAGCGGCAAAGGCTTTGCAAGCGGCACGATCGTGCCGTCCTTCAGCTTCACGCCGCCGGCATCATAGGTGGCCTCGAGGAAATTCATCCCCGGCGAGCCGATGAAGCCGGCAACGAAGAGATTGGCGGGGTGGTCGTAGAGTTCCAGGGGACTGCCGACCTGCTGGACCACCCCGCCATGCATGGCGACGATCCGGTCCGCCAGCGTCATTGCCTCGATCTGATCGTGGGTCACGTAGATCGAGGTCGCCTTCAGGTCGCCATGCAGTTTCTTGATTTCGGCGCGCATCTGTTCGCGCAGGCGCGCATCGAGGTTGGATAGCGGTTCGTCGAACAGGAAGGCCTTCGGCTGGCGCACGATGGCGCGGCCCATGGCGACGCGCTGTCGCTGGCCGCCGGAAAGCGCCTTCGGCCTTCGTTCGAGCAGCGGATCGAGGCCGAGCTTGGCGGCGGCCGCTGCGACCGCGCTGGCAATCTTCTCCTTCGCCACCTTCCGCAGCCTGAGGCTGTAGCTCATATTGCCGGCGACATTCATATGCGGGTAAAGCGCATAGGACTGGAACACCATGGCGATGTCGCGATCCTTGGGATGCAGCTCGTTTACCCTGTTGCCGGCGATGCGGATCTCGCCTGATGTGACCTCCTCCAGCCCGGCGATCATCCGCAGCAGCGTGGACTTGCCGCAACCGGACGGGCCGACGAGCACGACGAATTCACCGTCCCGGATTTCGAGGTCGACGCCGTGTAGCACCTGCACATGGCCATAGGCTTTGCGGATATTCTGGATATCGATCGATGCCATTTGTTTAACCCTTGACCGCGCCGGCCGTCAGGCCCTGGACGAGATAGCGCTGGATGAGCAGGAAGAAGAGGCCGGCCGGAATGAGCGCCATGACGCCCGCCGCCATCATCTGCCCGAAATCCACCGAGAATTTCGAAACAAAAGTGAGAAGGCCGACGGGGAAGGTCGCAGCGTCATTGCCGTTGATCAGCATCAGCGCGAAGAGCAGTTCGCTCCAGGCGGCGGTGAAGACGAAACCGAGTGTGGCGGCGATCCCCGGCAGCGTCAGCGGCAGGATGATCTGGCGAAACGCCGTGAACTGCGTCGCCCCGTCGATCTTCGCCGCCTCTTCGAGATCCCTCGGGATGCCGTCGAAGAAGGACTGCATCAGGAAGGTGGCGAAAGGCACGTTGAAGGCAGTGTAGACGATGACGAGCCCGGTCAGGCTGTTGGTCAGATGCAGCGGCGACAGGATCTTGAAGATCGGCGCCACCAGCATGACCAGCGGGAACATCTGGGTCAGCAGCATCAGGGCGACGATCCAGTACTTTGCCCGGAAATTGAAGCGCGACAGCGCGTAGCCGGACAGCGAGGCGCAGATCGTCACGGTGACGGCCGTCGAGGCCGAGACGATCAGGCTGTTCTTGAAGAAAGTCGGAAAGGCGCTGTGCCTCAGCACGAAAGCATAATGATCCCATGTCGTGCGCGACGGCCACATGCGCACCCCTTCGCTATAGAGCAGGTCGTTCGGCGTCACCGACACCTTGAGCAGCCAGAACAGCGGAAAGAGCGCGAAGGCGATGTAGCAGAGGATCGCCAGACGGTGTGCGATGGTGGGAATGACGGATCGTCTCATGATCTCAATCCTTGTTCAGCAACGTCTGCCGGAGCAGGATGATCAGCATCGAATAGGCAAGCAGCAGTACGAGCAGCACCAGCGCGATCGCCGACGCATAACCGAAATCGAGCCGCCTGAAGGCTGTCGTGAAGATGTAACTGGCGACGATCTGCGTCCGGTCCGCCGGCCCGCCATTGGTCATGACGACGATGAGATCGGCGAAATTGGAAATCCACACGGTGCGCAGCAGCACGGTGATGGCGATCGTCGGCGCCAGAAACGGCAGGGTGATCGAGCGGAAGCGCTGGAACCAGCCGGCGCCGTCGATCGATGCCGCCTCATAGAGATCGCGCGGGATCGCCTGCAGCGCCGCAAGCAGCGTGATGGCGAAGAAGGGAATGCCCCACCAGACATTGGCGACGATCGGTCCCCACATCGCATAATTGGGATCGGAGAGGATATTGCCCGGCTCATGCATCAGCCCGAGCGCGAAGAGCCAGTGCGGGATCGGCCCGATGACGGGATTGAACAGCCAGGCCCAGTTGAGGCCGGCGAGAAAGGATGGCACGGCCCAGGGCAGGAAGACCAGCGCCTGCGCGATTGCCCTGCCCTTAAAGGGCTTGTCGAGCAGCAGCGCCAGGATCAGCCCGAAGACGAACTGCAGGACGACGGAGGCGCCGGTCCACCACAGCGTGTTCCGCAACGCCCCGTAGAAGGCGGCATCGCCGGAAAGCTCGCGGAAGTGATCGAGCCCGATGAAGCCGCCGGAAAACGGATTGAGCAGCTGGATATCGCGGAAGGCGTAGGAAATCCCCACCGTCAACGGCACCAGCATCACCGCAATGATCAGGATCAGGGACGGCGCGCTGTAGAGATAGGGCTCCGAAGCATCGGCAACGCGACGCAGCCATGGCCTGCGGTCGCGACGCATGTCGAGCGTATCGGCGGAAATGGTCATCAGC
>NZ_JACCEY010000023.1:99575-164525 GCF_013591995.1 Rhizobium sp. WYCCWR 11146 | reverse complement strand
CCCCCGTCGATCCGTCGCTTATTTCTTGGCGAGGAACTTCTGCTGCGCCTTGGTGAGGTATTCGGCCCACTGGTCGGCCAGATCCTTCGCCGAGATATCGCCGAGCAATGCCTGCTGCGAGGTCTTGATCGCCAGCGAATCTTTGAAGAAGGCGAATTCCTCGAGGTAGGTCGGCATGACCGTTGGTACCGTGTTCGGGTCCGCCAGTTCCTCGAACCAGCCCTTGAACTGGTCACCGGCATAGAAGGGATCCTTCTCGGCCGCCGTATAGGCCGGCAGGGCGCCGATGCGCTTGTTCCACTCGATATTGCCTTCTGGCCCTTCGAGGGTGGCGATCAGCTTCCAGGAGAGGTCCTTGTTGCCGCTAGTCGTGAACATCGACCAGCCGCCGTAGCCGATCGTCGGGAAGGACTTGCCGTCGGGGCCCTTCGGCAGCGGCATGACGCCGAAATCCTCCTTCTTCATGCGTTCGGCGATGGCGATCAGCGCATCCGGATCCTGATCGAGGAAAGCGCAGGTGCCGGAATAGAAGCCGGCGACGACTTCGTTGAAGCCCCAGTTGACGCTGTCCTTCGGCGCATAGCCCTTCTTGTAGAGATCGACCATCCATTCGATGCCCTTGGCCCAGCCGGGGCTGTTCATCGTCGAGGTGCCGTCGTCGTTGAAGTATTTGTTCGACCCGGCCATCGAGGCGGCGAAGATCATCCAGCCATTGAGGCCGCCCGCTCCGCCGCGCATGCAGTAGCCGTATTTGCCGGACAGTTTGGAAACCTTCTCCGAAGCGGCGGTGAATTCTTCCATCGTCTTCGGCGGCGCGGCGACGCCGGCTTCCGACAGCAGCTTCTTGTTGTAGAACATCGCCCTGAGATAGAAGCCGTAGGGCAGCATATAGGCGGTGTTCTTGACGTCGCGGCCGAGTTCGAGTGCGCGCGGCGTCAGTTCCTTGGTGTGCTCCCACTTTTCAAGGTAGGGCTCCAGGCTCTCGAGCATGCCGTTATTGGCATAGAGCGATAGCCAGGTATCGGGCATTTCCATCACATCGGGCACGTCGCCGGCGGATACCATGGTCGCGAACTTCTGGAACGCTTCGTTCCAGGGCAGCGAGATGATGTCGACCTTGGTGCCGGGATTGGCGGCTTCGAATTTGCCGACGATCGATTTCAGCGTTTCGGTGCGCTCCGGGCTGGTGATCACTTCGACAAGCTTGAGCGTGGTATCGGCAAAGGCCGTGCCCGCCATCATCGAAGCAAAGAGCGTCGAGATTATTAGTTTTTTCATGGCTCAGTTCCCCCTTGTTAGGTTTTTCTCGGGTTTCAGGATTGTGAGGCGGCGGCGAGCGCCTCCTCGATATCTCTCCACAGAGCCTCGGTTCCTTCGAGGCCGACATGGAGACGTACGGATCGCGCATGGATGCCGAAGGCATGTGCGGAATTCGGCTGTGCCTTCTGCTGAAGCACCACCTCGCCCGGTACGATCAGGCTTTCATGTCCACCCCAGCTTACGCCCAGTTTGAAGAGCTTGAGGTGATCGGCGAAGGCGCGGATATCGACGCCTTCGCGGAATATGAAGGAAAACAGACCCGAGGTGCCGTTGAGCCCGGTGGGCAGACGGTTGGCGAGCCCCGGATGGCAGACTGCCTCCACCACGTCGAGCTTCTGCAGGCGCCTGGCGATTTCGAGAGCGGATGCCTCGTGGGCCCGCATGCGCAGCGGCAGCGTGCGCAGTCCGCGGATCAGGAGCCAGGCGTCGAACGGCGAAAGCTTGCCGCCGAGATAAGGATAGGCCTCTGCCTTGACGCGCGCAATCATCGCCTTCGAGCCGGCGATGACGCCCGCCACCACATCGCTGTGGCCACCGAGATATTTCGAGGCCGAATGAATGACGAGGTCGACGCCGAGCGTCAGCGGCCGCTGGAAGAACGGGCTCGCCCAGCTGTTGTCGATCATCGAGACGGCGCCATGTTGTCTGGCGAGTGCTGCGAGCGCGCCGACGTCATGCGCCTCCATCACCCAGCTCGTCGGGCTTTCCATGTAGAACAGTTTGGCGCCGGGCAGCGCCTGGGCGACCGCTTCCTCGTCGCGCCCGTCGACATAGGTCACCTCGATCTTCATCCGCTTCAGGATGGTGCCGAACAGGCGGAAGGCATCGGGATAGACATGTTTGACGGCAACGATGCGGTCGCCCGGCTCGACGAAGCTCAGCACCGCCGACGAGATCGCCGCCATGCCGCTGGCAAAGCCCAGCGCATCCTCCGCACCTTCGAGCTTGGCGAGAATTTCCTCGAAGGCACGCACCGTCGGGTTCAGGCCGCGTGTATAGATCGGCCGCACCTTCTCGCCGCGATAGGAGGCGATCATGTCGTCATAATCGGAAAAGGTGAAAAGCGACGTCTGGAAAATCGGCGGCACGACGGCGTCGGCGAAGTTGCCTTCGTCATGCGCGGTGATGAGGGAAGCAAGATCGAACGGTTCTGCGCCGTTGCTCATTTGGACATTTCCTTGATGTCTTCCTCGACGATATCGAGAATTTTCAATGTTTCGGCGCGCGCCGCCTCTGGATCCCCGGCAGCGATCGCGTCGAAAAGGGTGCGGTGAAAGGGAAAGGACCGGCGCGCGAAATCCTGCCGGTCGAAGGGATGCTCCCAGAAGCGCTCGAAGGTCTCGCGCATCTGTTCGAGAAGCTGGCGAAACAGCGGATTGTGGGTGGCGTCGTAGACGGCGAGATGGAAGGCCAGATCCTCCGGCCCGGAGGTGCCCTTCTCCAGGTGCACCCGTTCCATCGCGTTCAGCTTTTCCTCGATGACGACGAGATCCGTGTTCGTGCGTCGCCGCGCCGCAACCATGCCCGCTTCGCATTCGATGCCGCGGCGAACCTCCAGCGTCTGCAGCAGCACGTCGCGCAGATGAACCGTGTCAAACGACAGCGGCATATGGATCGTCGCCCTGGAAACCGGCTTCAGCAGATAGGTGCCGCTGCCCTTGCGAGTCTCGATGACGCCGAGCGCCTGGAAGTGGCGGATCGCTTCGCGAATGGTCGAGCGGCCGACGGCAAGGGCTGCCATCAGCTCGCGCTCGGCCGGCAGCCGATCGCCCGCCTTCAATCGTGCTTCCTCGACATAGTCCGCCAGCGCATCGGTCACCTGACGCGCGCGGTCCATGACCGGAAGCGGCCGGATCACCGGCCTGTCACTGCTATTTGCCTTCATGGTTCCCCATTTTCTTATCAGGCAGCCGACCTCTAGAATTGGTCTGACATCTTAGCATTTCTCAAACATGGAAAGACGTCAAGGGGTGTTTGTTGGTCGTTGGCCCGCCGCTCCACAATTCCCTTTGCACCTCCGAAATGGTCTCAGGGGACATGATCCGATGTCCCTTAGTCGGTCACGAAAGGTCGAAGTCTCATTGATTTCCGGAGCCGCGGATGCAGGCGCACCGGCGCGGGTAGGTTCCGTTAGTCCCCGAGGCGGCACCCGGGTCGCGCTTACCGAAGACACGCAGTGGAACCGGCTCTCTCTTCAGGTGTTCCTCTCGATCAGCAGGGAGCTTCCAATGACCTACGTCGCATCGCCAAGCTACGACCGTAACGACGCCAGCCGCGCTTCGAACCTCCGTCAGTGTCTCGAGACCGCCAGACGCCACCTCGATGAGACTTCGCACAACTCGGAAACCGAGAAAATCGAAACGCTCGTGGCTTCAGCCATCGAGGCGGGTTGGGAAGAGGATGAAGTGCGCGAGGCACTGAGCGCCGGCGACGAGCAAGAAAACAAGATGCCGGAGCACAAACCACCCGTCCCAACGATCGGCGTGGTCCCTTCGTCATCTTTCTGACAAGTGGCGGACGCTAGCGCGATCCTGGCAAGCGGCGAGATTTCCGCTGATCTCGCCGTGTGATCACCTGTGCGGATAATGTTGGCCAATCGCCCCCACTCAGGCGCCGATGGTGTTCCGTCAGGCGTGCCCAAGAAGATCGACGTCCGCCACGACCAAAGCGCGTGGAAGCGGCCCGCCCAGCGTTGAATCTCCTGGTTCATTGGAGGCCGGTCGGCAAGAAGACCCGTTCAACCCTCCGGCGTGATCCACTCTCCACCAAACCGTCTGACCGTAGCGTGAAAAAGCGTCCTCTCCGACCTAGTTAGTCACCGACGGCCGGGGACGGCGGCCGTCGGGCTTTTGAAAACTCGAAATCAATGACAAGAGGATAAGTTGATGAAAAGGACGTTCCTATATTATTGCGCTTCGATATCTGCGCTGGCGGCGATGACAGCTTCCATTGTCGGCGCGCCCGCTCTCGCCGAAGAGTTTGTTGCTTCGCAGAGCAAGACGGTCGTCGAAACCAACAAGGGCAGTCTCGTCGGCGCACTCGACGATGGCATCTACAGCTATCTTGGCGTCCCCTATGCACATGCCGACCGCTTCATGCCGGCGGAAGAGGTCGCGCCTTGGAAAGGCATCCGTCCCGCAGTCACCTATGGTGAGAACTGCTTCATCCCCCGCATGAAGGAAGTGGCCGGCGACGAACTCTTCAATCCGCACCGCTATCTGCCGATGAGCGAAGCCTGCCAGTTTCTGAACATCTGGACGCCTGCGATCAAGGACGGAAAGAAGCGGCCGATCATGGTTTGGATCCATGGGGGCGGCTTCACCAATGGCTCCGGCATCGAGCTGACCTCGTATGACGGCCATAATCTGAGCAAGGACGGCGATGTCGTCGTCGTCACCCTCAACCACCGGCTCAACGTGCTCGGCTTCCTCGATCTTTCCGCCTACGGAGAGAAATACAAACGGTCGGGCAATGCCAGCGTCACCGATCTCGTTGCTGCGCTGAAATGGGTCCACGACAATGCCGAGGCCTTTGGCGGCGATCCCGGCAACGTGACGATTTTCGGCCAGTCCGGCGGCGGCTACAAGGTGCGCGCCCTGATGGGGACGCCTTCGGCGAAAGGCCTCTTCCAGAAGGCCATCGTCCAGAGCGGCTCCCGGACCGATTCCGTCGTCGATCAGGCATCCTCGCGGAAGGTGGCCGAACTGACGCTTGCCAACCTCGGTCTCAAGGCTGAGGAAATCGACAAGCTTGCCGACATCGACTACTACGATCTCCTTGCCGCAGCCGACAAAGCCGTCAAAGACGCGACCGCCAAGGGTGCGAAAGACGCCCGCTACGCACCTGTTCAGGACGGCGACTACATTCCCGCGAACCCTGTCGGGACAGAGTGGGTCGACCAGGCCAAGGACATCCCCCTGATGGTCGGGAACACCCTCAACGAGTTCGAGACGGTGATCAGTCACAACGCGGGCGAGCTTTTTGCCGACAACAAGAACAACTGGGACGAAGACAAGTCTCAGGCCAAGCTGAAGGAGCGCTTCGCCGACAAGGCCGACGCGGTCGGCAAGGCATTCATGGCCGCCTACCCCGAGAAAAAGATCGCCGACGCCTATTTCCTCGATCTGCGCTTCCGGCCGGGAGCCATCCGTGATCTCGACCTGAAGGCAAAGCAGAACGGGGCTCCGGTCTACTCCTACATGTTTGCCTACGAGTCACCGGTCCTGGATGGGATTGCCATGGCCTGGCATTGTGCGGAACTGCCCTACGTGTTTGCAAACGCCGCCTTGGTCAAGACATCGACCGGCGGTGGCAACGACGCGCTGGCGCTTTCCAGGAAGGTGAGCCAGGCCTGGGTCAACTTCGCGCGCAACGGCAAGCCGAGCGCCGAGGGCTTGCCCGACTGGCCGGCCTATACAACCGACAAACCAGCGACCATGGTCCTCGACAAGGAGCCCCGCGTGGCGGTCGATCTCGATCGCAAGCTGCTGCAGGCTGCAGGCGCTCTCTAGCGCCAATTGCGGGATTGGACATACGGCGCCGGCTGATATCGACCCGGCCGGCGCCGGCCTGCCTCGCGGCAAAGGCGTCTATTCTTCGCCAACATCTGCCGCCTTCAAGATCCCCCAATCCGAGGTCCGATCCAGCGGACGAAGAGCGAGGCAGGTGGGCCGAGCCGTTTGAAACTCCGCGCAACGAGCCAATAGGCGCCGTGAGGAATGGCAAGATCGAAGAGCCGAAGCAGCCGACCCGTCTCGATCTCATCCGCGGCGAAGATCTCGTCCATCAGCGCTATGCCCTGCCCGCGCAGGACCGCCTGCATCACCAGGCCGCCATCGGCATAGATCGGTCCCCGCGCCGTCTCCGGCATAGTGACCTCAGCCGCCTCGAACCAGCGCGACCACACGTCCCGGTTTTCCTCATGCAGCAGCGTGTGGCGCAGAATGTCCTCCGGCCGCTCGATCGCCGGCCCCGTCGTGAGCAAGACAGGCGCTGCGACCGCAATCATCCTGACATCGGCGAGATGTTCGCTCTCGGCCCTTGGCCAGGCGATCGCGACCGCGCTGTGGCGGATGGCGATCTCGGCCTGGCCGCTGCGGAACTCGACGAGGCGCGGATCGGAGTCGATCGTCACCTCGATGTCGGGATGCCTCTCGCGAAATTCCGGCAGGCGGGGAACCAGCCAGCAGGCCGCGAAGGAGGGTTCCGCGCTGATCGTCACCGCTGCCGTTGCCGGCCGGCTGCGGATTTCTTCCAGGCCTTCGTCGATCCGGTCGAAGGATAACGTCAAGATCGCCAGCAGCTTGTTGCCCGAGGCGGTCAGGTGGACGCCGCGATGGCGGCGCTCGAAGAGGGCTTCGCCCAGCAACGTCTCCAGCTCGCGGATCTGCCGGCTGACCGCCGCCTGCGAGATGAACAGCTCCTGCGCCGCCAGCGTGAAGCTCTCGAGACGGCCGGCGACCTCGAAACTCCGCAAAGCCGTCAATGGCAGGCGTCCGCGCTTCATCCATAACCTCAAGTCATTCGAGGCCGACGATAAGCTCGTTTGAAGGAGGGAGGCAAGAGGCGGCAAATGATCGCGAAGGAGAGATATCGATGCGCAGGCGGATATTCGAGATCATATTGAACGTCATCCGGCTGGTGACGTTTCAGCCATGGCCAGGTGAAAGCGCCGGCCGAAGTGACGACGACGACAGCACCCATTGTCGCCATGACATCAGCCCGGCACCGGTTCCAGATCGATCAGCGCCTTGATCGGCAGGTGGTCGGAGGCGATGCGCGCCAATGGCGTGTCATGCGCTTCCACCTCCGAAATGATCCCCTTGCGGTTGGCGATGATCCGGTCGAGCGCCAGAAGCGGCAGGCCGGCAGGGAAACTCGGGACGGCGGGCGGCAGCGGTCCGAAGGCGGATTGGAAGGTGTTGAGCGAAGAACGGTCGCCGAGCCGCCATTCGTTGAGGTCCCCCAGCAGGATGGTCGGCATCTCGTGCCTGTTATTGATCAGTTCGACCAGCATGCGGGCCTGCTGGGCTCTGCTATGGCGCAGCAATCCGAAATGCGCGGCGATGATGCGCAGCACCCCGCCCTTCTCGAGTTCGATCTCGGCAACGAGCGCGCCGCGCGGCTCCAGCCCCGGCAGCTTGACCTGATGCACGTCATGCACCAGCCCCTTCTTGAAGAGCACGACATTGCCGTGCCAGCCATGCGCCTTCGCCATGCCGGCAACCGGCACCGCGATCAGCCCCGTCTCCCGCTCCAGCCGCCCGAGATCGAGAATGCCGGTGCGCTCGCCAAAGCGCGTGTCGGCCTCCTGCAGCGCGATCACGTCGGCGCCGATTTCATGGATGACGCGGCTGGTGCGCTCCGGATCGAAGCGGCGGTCGGTGCCGATGCACTTGTGCACGTTGTAGGAGGCGATCAGCGTTCCGGCGCTGCGCGGCCTTGTCTCCGTATAGGCCGCGTCGAGCCGCTTTTTCCTGCTCCTGATCGAGGCGAGAATGCTGGCGGGAAGGCTGTCTTTTCTGGCGTGCATCGGCAGGCGCACTTGTTCCGTTGATCGAAAAGCTTGTCACAGCAGTATAGGCAGGCAAGCCGAACTTGCCACGTCCGATCACAAAAAATCCGTCAGAGATAGGGCGACCCTAGCCATAGCACCTTCTCGAGCAGCCGCACCGCGAAGGGTCGCGCCTGCAGCCCCTCAAGCGTCACCGGCGTCGCCGTTTTCAGGGTTTCCTCGATATGCTCGTCGATCTCGGCGGCGAAGCCCTCGTTCAGCACTTCGAGATCGACCTCGAAATTCAGCCGCAGCGAGCGCGGGTCGAGATTGGAGGAGCCGACATAGGCCCAGGTGCCGTCGATCGTCAGCAGCTTCGAATGGCTGAAGCTGCCGGTGGAGCGCCAGATGCGGCAGTAGTTCTTGAGGATCTGGTCGAATTGCGCCGTCATCGCCCGGTCGACCAGCACGAGGTTGTTGACCGCAGGCACGACGATATCGACTTCGACGCCGCGCCGCGCCGCCGTCACCAGGGCGCTGATGAGTTCACGGTCCGGCAGGAAATAGGGCGACATGATGCGGATCGATTGGCGCGCCACGGAAAAGGCGCCCATCAGCATCTTATGGTTGGTCTCGACGCTGCGGTCCGGGCCGGAGGCGACGACGCGCATCAGGATGGGATCGCCGGGGCTGCGCTGCGGCGGTTCGATGCGCCAGGGCTCGTCGTTCAACAACTCCTGCGTGGAGAAGCGCCAGTCTTCGGCGGCGAGGTCGAAAAGGTCGGCCACGACAGGGCCGGTGACGCTGAAATGCGTGTCGTGGGCAAAGCTCTCGCCTGTTGCCTCCTCGCTGAAGCCCGCCCTGATGTTCATTCCGCCCGTCAGCGCAATTTTCCCGTCGACGATCAGGATCTTGCGGTGGGTGCGCAGATTGGCATAGGGCAGCCGCAAGCCCATGATGACGTTGCCGTTGAAGACGGCAACGGTGACGCCGCCTTCCCTCAGATGGCCGAGAATGCTCGGCACCGAATAGCGCGCACCGACCGCGTCGATCAGCACCCGGACCTCCACACCACGTCTGACCGCCGCAATCAGCGCATCGGCGATGCGAAGGCCGACAGCGTCGCGGTCGAAGATATATGTTTCGAGCAGGATGCTGCGCGTCGCCTCGTCGATGCTCGTCTTCATCGCCGCATAGGCCTCGTCGCCGGTTTCCAGCACATCGATCGTATTGCCTGAGGTCAGCGGATTGCGCGTCACCCGGTCGCCCAGCGTCTGCAGCGCCGCGAAGCGGCGGCCGAACTGGCTGATCACCGTCTCGGCCTCGGCGTCGAAGGTCTCCAACTCGTCGAATTCGGCCGCGAGCAGCAGCGCGTCGCGGCGGACGCTCAACGATTTGCGGCGGATGCGGTTGATGCCGGCAATCGCATAGAGCACCGCGCCGATGATTGGAGACAGAATGATAACGCCGACCCAGCCGATCGCGGCGCGCACCTCCTCCTTGGTCATGGCGGCATGGATCGCCGCCGCGGCCCCCATGGCGATCGAGACGACAAAGAGGATATGCGGCCAGTAGGTCGACAGGAGATAGAACATCGCTGGCGAATATAGCCGCGAAACGCCGGCGTTCAATCGCGCCGCCGCTCTCCCATGACGCGAATTTTTTCGCCGTGACCATTTTGCCGGCCCGGGACCGCGCGAATGCGCCGAAAGCTATCCCCCTCCTGCCCAATTGAAAGCGCGCTGCCCATTCCATTGCGGGAACAATGCCGGCACGGATCGATTGATCCCGAGGAGACTGAGGATCGCCATCATGAACATAGCCGCAAACGTCGGTCCGGCCTTGGCGCTCGAAGTGGCGGATGCCGTCAAGCACTTCAAGTTCACGCCGCGAGGCAAACGGCGGCTGCATGCAAAACCGAATGCCGGCGAGATCAGGCGTTGTGCCTGGTGGCTCGGTGCAGAGCTCAACATCTTGCAGCCGAAGCTCGTCGTGACGCTCGGCGCAAGCGCGCTTTATGCGCTGGTCGGGCCGAAGGTGAAGCTGACGCCGGAGCGCGGCCATATCCTCTATCCGGCAAACCGTCCGCCTGTCCTGGTCACCATCCACCCCTCCTATCTCTTGCGCATCCGCGACGAGGCGGAGCAGCGCCGGCAGCACCGGGATTTCGTCTCAGATCTGCACAAGGCGGCGGCGTTTCGGCCCGCATGAGTTCCGATTCTCAACCCTAATATGCTGCGATGCGAAATATTTCCGGTTGCGGCGCGATTTCGCTTGAAAGAGCTCCCCTCCTCTGGAACCATCCGAAGAGTATCGCGTTCGAACGACGGCATCATGTGACTGGAGATCAGCGATGGCAGAAACTCGGGAAGAGTGGATCAAAAAACGTGCATACACCCTCTGGGAAGAAGAGGGTTATCCGACAGGGCGAGAGTCCATCCATTGGGAACAGGCACGACACGAGCGCGACGCGCTCGAGGGCTCGGCTGCGTCTCCCAACGGCAAAGAGGTCAAGCCCAAGGCGAAGCGCACTGCGACGGGCGCCAAGACGAATGGCGTGGTCACGCCGGCGCCGAAGCGCACCGCGAGCCGCAAGACCGCGTCCTGAACACTAGAATACTGAGCATCTCGATTAAAAAGGGCGTCGGCTCGACGCCCTTGATCCTTTTTGTCATATGCCTGAATTGGTTGTGCGATATTGAATTGCAGGGGTGGGCTTCCATGCGGGGGTGAACAGAGGCCGGATGACGCTGCAAGCTTTGAGGCTTCCAAAAAAAGTTGAGCCTTGCCCCGATAACGGGGAACAAGAAGATACGATGACTGTTTATGGCGGGACGAGGAAGTTGCCATGAACGACGGTCATACCGAAATCCTCTTTTTAGCCAGCAACCGCGTGTCGACTGCGATCGTGTGAGGGATGGAGATGTCGCTCCTCATCATCGCCGCGCTACTCTACCTCGGTCTCGCGCTCGGGTTCATCCTTGTCGTCGACAATCTCGTCGGGCTGGTTTTCCGCGATCCGCGCGCACCGGTGCAACTGGTCTCCGTCTACATCGGCCGCGCCTTCGCCGCATCGCAGAAACTCTATCGAAAATAACAGCCTGTAGGCGGCCGTCCGCTGACTGCTAAAAGTGTGGAACGCCCGGCAGTTAAGGATATTTCGACCGCGCCCTTTCCCTCCTATCGGAAGCCTCTATGTTGACGGTTTGGAAGGGCTGACCCCCGAGGTGGCCAGCTACACCGGTGCGCGGACGACAAGGAAGCGATTTTGAATGGGAAGCGTCGGGAACGGCTGGCCGAGAGGCGGCGGCGAAATCGGCGAATTGTTACGGCATCCGGCTTTCCACGCCGTTGGTCTCGGTCCGGTCGAAAGCTGGCCTGCGTCTCTCAAGCATATCGCCGAAATGGTGTTGAATTCCCGCCAGCCCAAATTCGTCGCCTGGGGTCCGGAGCTCGCTTTTCTTTACAATGACGCCTACGTGCCTGTTTTCCCGCAGCGCCATCCCGACGCACTCGGAAGACCCTTCCGCGAGGTCTGGGCGGATATCTGGGAACAGTTTTCGCCGATCGTCGCCAGCACACTGGAAGGCAGCTCGCAGCTCTTCAAAGAGCTGCTCATTCCGATGCGCCGCGACGGCCGCACCGAGGACACCTGGTTCACCTTCTCCTACACGCCGCTGCGCGACGATGACGGCAAGGTCGCCGGCATCCTCTGCGCGGCCCTTGATGTCAGCGACCAGGTGTCGGCCAAGCGCGGCGAACAGACGGCGCTGGAAGAATTGCGCGCGAAATCGGAGGCGCTTGCGGTCGTCAACCGGGCGGGTGCCGCGGTCACCGCCGAGCCCAGTGTCGAACGCCTCACCCAGATTGTCGTCGATGCCGGCGTGACGCTGACCGGCGCCGAATTCGGCGCCTTCTTCTACAATGTCGACGATGGCGAGGGCGGCAGCTACATGCTCTATGCGCTCTCCGGTGTCGATCGGAAGAACTTCGAGAAATTCCCGATGCCGCGCAATACCAAGGTCTTCGCGCCGACCTTCGACGGCGAAGGCATCGTGCGCTCCGACGACATCCTGCTCGACCCGCGCTACGGGCAGAATACGCCGCACTCAGGCATGCCGAAGGGGCATCTGCCGGTCAGAAGCTATCTTGCCGTGCCGGTGAAATCACGCGACGGAAGCGTCATCGGCGGCTTGTTCTTCGGTCACGGCCAGCCCGGCCGTTTTTCCGAAGCGGCCGAGGCGAGCCTCGTCAGCCTCGCCGGCCAATCGGCCGTCGCGATCGACAATATCCGGCTCTTCCGTGCCGCTAAAGTCGAAATCGACCAGCGCCGCGACATGGAAGATCAGCTGCGGAAACTCAACGAAATGCTCGAGGTCCGCGTCGCGGCCGAGATCGCCGAACGCCAGCAGGCCGAAGCAGCACTCCAGCAGTCGCAGAAGATGGAATCGATCGGCAAGCTCACCGGCGGAGTCGCCCATGACTTCAACAATCTGCTGCAGGTGATCTCAGGCAATCTGCAGCTTCTCGGCAAGGATGTGGCAGATAGCGGCCGGGGTAAGGAACGCATTTCCAACGCGCTTGCCGCCGTCGAACGCGGCTCGCGGCTGGCAAGCCAGCTGCTCGCCTTCGGCCGCCGCCAGCCGCTGGAACCGAAGGTCATCAACATCGGCCGTCTCGTCACCGGCATGGACGACATGCTGCGCCGCGCGCTCGGCGAGGAGATCGAAGTCGAGACCATGGTCTCCGGCGGCCTTTGGAACACCTTCGCCGATCCGACCCAGATCGAGAACGCACTGCTCAACCTTGCGATCAACTCCCGCGACGCAATGGATGGCGCCGGCAAGCTGACGATCGAGGTCGGTAACGCCTTTCTCGACGATTCCTACAGCCGCACCCATCCTGAAGTCACCGCCGGCCAATATGTCGTGCTCGCCGTGAGCGATACCGGCTCCGGCATGACGCAGGAGGTGATGGAGCAGGCCTTCGAGCCCTTTTTCTCGACGAAACCGGAAGGCAAGGGCACCGGTCTTGGCCTGTCGATGGTCTATGGCTTCGTCAAGCAATCCGGCGGCCACGTGAAGATCTACAGCGAGATCGGCGAAGGCACGACCGTCAAGCTCTACCTGACCCGCTCGTTCCGGAGCGAGGATCGCGTCACGGCCGCCGACAGCGTACCCGCAGCCGGGGGCACGGAAACCATCCTTGTCGCCGAGGACGATGAGGGCGTGCGCGTCACCGTCGTCGAGATGCTGTCAGATCTCGGCTACTACGTGTTGAAGGCCAAGGATGCGCAAAGCGCACTCACCGTGATCGAAAGCGGCGCCCATATCGATCTGCTCTTTACCGATGTCGTCATGCCTGGGCCGTTGCGGAGCCCGGAGCTTGCGCGCATGGCGCGCGAGCGTCTGCCTGACATCGCCGTGCTCTACACATCGGGCTATACCGAAAATTCGATCGTCCATGGCGGCAGGCTCGATCCCGGCCTCGAACTGCTCTCCAAGCCCTATACGCGCGAGGAACTCGCCCGCAAGATCCGCCACGTGCTTACTATCAGGACGCAACGCCGCCAGGGGGCCAGCAATGTCGCAGTGGCCGTTCCCAAACATCCCGAGATCGCCCGTGAAAAGCTGAAGCTGCTGCTCGTGGAAGACGACGCCTTCATCCGTATGGATACTGCCGAGATTCTGCAGGATCTCGGCTATGACGTCATCGAAGCTGATAGTGGCGAAAGGGGCGTGGAAATCCTCGGACACACCATTGTCGACATCATCGTCGCCGATGTCGGCCTGCCCGGCATGTCGGGCCAGGTCTTTGCCGCCAAGGCCCGCGAGGCCTTTCCGTCGGTCGGCCTGGTCTTTGCCACCGGCAACAGCAGCCTGCCGGATGCAAACCGTCTCCCCGGCTCGGTGCTGCTGTCGAAACCCTTCAGCAGCACGGCGCTCGACCAGGCGGTCAAGAATGCCGTCCAGCAGCGGCCTGGCGCCTAGAGTATCTCTGTTCTTTGCTGTAACTTCTGCTTTATGCGTCGGCGCCGTCGAACTCGGGATATTTGCGCATCAGATCCACCTCGCTGGTGCAGCTGTCGTCGCGCGCCGTCAGTTCGATCGAGAGCGTGTCGGCAGGATCGAGCCGGCCATCATCGTGGTGGCTGCCGCCATCGTGACGACTGCCGCCATCGTGATAGACGGGAATGCGCGCGCCGCTCTGACTGACCAGCACGGCATCCCGCTCAAAGCCCCTCTGCAACAGCCAGTCACGCGGCGCCATCAGGCGGATGTCGACCTCGTAGGAACGCCCCTTCCCTTGCTTGAGGCTGACGGTATAGGTGACCGGTGATACCTGGCCGTTCACGTCGATCGCGCCGTTTCCATCGGCTTTGACGATGTGTTTTTCCATGTTCTCGGCTCCTTCTTATGTGCGGCCCGTGTGCAGGCTTTCCCATCGGAAACCTGATAAAATCGGCTTTTGTTCCCGAATCCGGGGCTTGCAAGCCATGCCCGCGGCCGGAACTTTTGGGCTCCGTACCGGTTCAATCCCTTTGCAAACCGACCGCCAACCAAGGATCGACAGCCGGTGGCTTGCCGCCGACCGCATCCGGTAAAAGGATTTTCGACATGGCCAAATCGAAGAAGAAATGGTCGCAGGACGTCACCGAACACAGCGATGCGATGGACTTGAAGGATGGCGTGTTTAAATCGGACGATCCGAAGAAGATCGCCCGCTCCGTCAAGCACTCCGCCGAGGAGAGCGATCGCCGCAAGTCGAGCCCTTATCGCGCCGCCATGTCGATGCTGACCTTCTACATCAATCGCGCCGGCGAACAGCTGACGAAAAAGCGGCGTGGCACGCTTGAAAAGGCCAAGGTCGAACTGCGACAAGACTTCCGTCGTCAACCGAAAGATTGAGCGCTCATGGCATACGAACTTTATTATTGGGACGGCATTCAAGGCCGCGGCGAATTTGTGCGGTTGGCGCTAGAAGAAGCCGGCGCTGACTATATCGATATCACCCGTGAACCCGGGCGCGGCACCGGGGCGACGTTCGAGATCATGGAGAGCAAAAGCGAAGCGCACATTCCCTTCGCCCCGCCCTTCCTGAAGGATGGCGACCTCATCATCCCGCATGCCGCCAACATCCTGTTTTATCTCGGTCCGAAACTCGGCCTTGCGCCCGAGGACGAAGGCCTTCGCCATGTCGTCAACGGCCTGCAGCTGACCGTCACCGATTTCGTCGCCGAAGTGCACGATACGCACCACCCGATCGACATGTCACTCTACTATGAGGACCAGAAGCCAGAGGCAAAAGCCCGCGCGGCCGCCTTCATCCGCGACCGCATTCCGAAATTCCTCGGCTATTTCGAGCGGGTGCTGCGGCAGAACCCGAAAGGCGCCAACCATATGGTCGGCGATGCGCTCACCTATGTCGACCTCTCGCTCTTCCAGGTGATTGAGGGCCTGACCTATGCCTTTCCGAAAGCCATGGCGAAGCGCAAGGCGGAATATCCCGGCCTCTTGGCTCTGCATGACGCGGTGGCTAAGCGGCCTAACATTGCCCGCTATCTCGCTTCCCCCCGCCGCCTCGCCTTCAACGAGGAGGGGATCTTCAGGCATTATCCTGAGTTGGACGGTGCGAGCTGAGACGAGCAATTTCAGGAAAACTGCGAAGCGGTTCCGTCCGGAATTGCGTAAAAGCAAAAGGATAGAGCCGTTTATTCGAGCGGCACCGCCGCATCGAAGAAATTCCCCCACGGGTCTCCCGGCTGAATCTCCAACCGTTGCGGCACGTTTCCGAGCGTGAAAGCGGCGGGACCGCTCACCTCGTTCAATTCCGACCAATCCAGCGGCATCGAAACCGGCGCACCCGATCGCGCGCGCGTCGAATAGGCCGCGACTGCCGTGTTGCCGCGGCCGTTGCGGAGATAGTCGATGTAGATATGTCCACCGCGTTTTGCCTTCGTCGCGGTTGCCAGATATTTCTCCGGCGCGTCGGACGACATGCTTTCGGCCAGTGAATGGGCGAAATCCTTCACCTCCGCCCAGCCGGCCTTCGGCGCAAGCGGCGTGACCACATGCAGCCCCTTGCCGCCCGACGTCTTGACGAAGGCCGCCAGGCCACGTGCTTCCAGCCGCGTCTTCAATTCAAGCGCTGCGGTTATGACAGCGCTCCAGGTCACGTCCTCGCCGGGATCGAGATCCATAGTGATCATATCGGGTCTTTCCCAATTGTCGGCCGTCGTGCCCCAGGGATGAATTTCGAGCACAGCCGACTGCACCAGCGCCACGAGACCGTCGAAATCGCCGATGCGCAGCAGCTTTTCGCCGTCCGCCTCCTGCGGATCGGCGATCTCCTCGATATGCGGATTCATCCCCTTCCAGGCATGTTTCTGGAAAAACCGCTGGTGGCTTTTTATCCCGTCCGGCAGTCGCAGCAATGCCAGCGGCCGATTGACGACATAAGGCGCCATAAATGGCCAGACCGCCGCGTAGTAATCCGCCAGCGCCTGTTTGGTCACGCCCTCATCCGGCCAGTAGAGCCGGTCGGGATGCGTCAAAGATACGTCCGATGTCGGCGGATTTCTGGGGCTCATTCTTCGATCTCGCTTGTGAGGAAATCAAGTAGCCTGTTTTCCTCGGCCCGCAAGCCCCGCAGCGGCTCGTTGCCGCTCTCGATCAGCGGATGATCGTTGCCGGCGAGCGCGATGATCGCCGGATGGATATAGCTCGAGCGCGAGATCGCCGGTGTGTTGTGCAGCGCCTCGGCCGCAGCCTCCGACATCTGCTTTACCGTCGGCCGGCCGCCACTGAGGATCGCCTCGCGCGCCGCCCCGAAGGCCGCCAGCGATCCGGCCCAGGTGCGGAAGGTCTTCGCCGAAATGGGAATCCCAGATATCTCGGCCAGATAGGCGTTCAACCGGCCGGAATCGATCGGCTTCAGCGCCCCGCTTTCATCCTTCCAGACGAAGAGCTGGCGGCCGGGCAGGTCGGCTATCTCCTCCAGGATCTTCTGCAGCCTGGGATGCTTGAGACTGCGCTGGACACGCTTGCCGCCCTTGGCGCGGAATTTCAGCTCGATCTGCCCGTCGACGATCTTCAGGTGCCGCTTCAGCAGCGTCGTTGCGCCATAGGTGCCGTTCTCCCTGACATAGGCCTGGTTGCCGACGCGTAAGTGCGCCTCGTCGAGCAGCGTCGTTAAAGCCGCCAGCACGCCGTTGACATCCTCCGCACCGGTGTCGAGATGGCGCAGCACGGTGCGGCGTATCCGAGGCAGGGCCCGGCCGAACTCGATCAGCTGATGGAATTTACCCGCGCTTCGGAAGGACTGCCATTCCTTATGGTAGCGGTATTGCTTGCGCCCGCGCGCATCGAAGCCGGTCGCCTGCAGATGGCCGTTGTCGTGGAGGCAGATCCAGACATTTTCATAGGCCGGCGGCAGACCGAGCGCGCCGATGCGCGCCCGCTGCAATTCGTCGGCAAGGGTCGTGCCGTCGGGCATCACATAGCTGAAACCCTTACCCTTCCTTCGTCTGCGGATGCCTGGTTCGGTATCGCTGACATAGACGAGACCAAGGTCGCTGATGGCTTCGGCATTCATGTTCTCTGCGACCCGTTACTTGCTCCTGCGGCCGAACTGGAACCACCACCGGCGCCCAGCCTTGGTCATATCCTTCAGCGGCTCGGTCTGTCCCTCCGGCGCAAAGACGGCCACGCTCTGGGCATAGACCATGACCGGATTATCCTGATCGCGAACCTTGAAAGCATCCCTCTCCGCCCCGGTGTCGGCAATCCGCGACCATTTCGTCAGTCCATTTATCTCCGGCACGTGGAATTCGCAGTCGCCGCCGGCATTGAAGATGAGGAAGAGGTCATCCATCGTCTCGGTCTCGGGCGCATTCGCGCTCTTCGAGAGATAGACGCCGAGCACCCGCAGCTCATCATCGTTCCAGGCATCGTCATCCATGAAGCCGCCGTCCGGTCTGTACCAGGCGATCTCGATGCGGCCGTCCTCGCCGGTTTCGCCGGTCAGGAACCGCTCCTGCCGCAGAACGGGATGGGCCTTGCGGAAGGCGACTGCCTGCCGGCAGAAATCGAGGAAAGGATCGTCGAGCCCTGCCCAATCGGTCCAGCCGATTTCGTTGTCCTGGCAATAGGCGTTATTGTTGCCGTCCTGGCTGTTGCCGAGCTCGTCGCCGGCCAGGATCATCGGCACGCCCTGGGAGAGCATCAGCGTCGCCATCATGTTGCGGCGCCGCCGTGCCCGCGCGGCGTTGATATCGGCATCATCGGTCGCACCCTCGGCACCCATATTGTCGGAATGATTATCCGAATGGCCGTCCCGGTTATCCTCGCCGTTCGCCTCGTTGTGCTTGTCGTTGAAGGAGACCGTGTCCATCAGCGTGAAGCCGTCATGGGCCGACAGAAGATTGATCGAGGAGGTCGCTCCCCGGTCGGAATGGTTGAACTGCAGCGCCGAGCCGGTGACGCGCGCCGCCACCTCTGACACCATGCCGCCATCACCCTTCCAGAAACGGCGCACGTCGTCGCGGAACTTGTCGTTCCACTCGCGGAAGGGATGCGGGAAGCCGCCGACCTGATAACCGCCCTCGCCGATATCCCAGGGCTCGGCGATCAGCTTGACGCCCGATAGCATCGGATCCTGCCTTATGGCGCCGAAGAAGCCGCCCTGGCGGTCGAATTCCAGATCCTGCCGCCCGAGCGTGCTGGCGAGATCGAAGCGGAAACCGTCGATATGCATGACGCCCACCCAGTAGCGCAGGCTGTCGAGAACCATGCGCATCACCATCGGGTTGGCGACATTCAGCGTGTTGCCGGTCCCCGTCGTGTCGAAGGTATGGCGCGGATCGTCGGGGGAGAGAATGTAATAGCTCGCATTGTCGAGCCCGCGGAAGGACAGTGTCGGTCCCTTCTCACTGCCTTCGGCGGTGTGGTTATAGACCACATCCATGATGACTTCGATGCCGGCGGCATGGAACTTCTTCACCATGGTCTTGATTTCGGTGATCTTGTCGCCAGACATGTAGCGCGATTGCGGCGCGAAGAAGCCGAGTGTCTGATAGCCCCAATAATTGCGTAGGTTGTTTTCCAGGAGATAACGATCGTCGAGGAAATATTGGATCGGCAGAAGCTCGATCGCCGAGATGCCGAGCTTGACGAGATGGTCGATGATCGGATCACTACACATGCCGAGAAAGGTGCCGCGCAGCCGGTCTGGCACCTTCGGATGCGTCATCGTCAGGCCGCGCACATGCGCCTCGTAGATGATGGTATCCGGCCAGGGGCGGCGGATCGCCTCTTCACCCGCCCAGTCGAAATCAGGATCCTGCACCACGCCCTTGACCATGAAGGGCGCGCTGTCGCGCTCGTCGAAGGAAAGGTCGTCCTCGCCGATCTGATAACCGAACAGCGCGTCGTCCCATTTAAGCTCGCCCGTCACCTGTTTGGCATAGGGATCGAGCAGCAGCTTGTTCGGATTGAAGCGATGGCCGGCGGCAGGATCGTAGGGACCATGAGCGCGATAGCCGTAGACCGTGCCCGGTCCGACGCCGGCAATATAGCCGGACCAGATGTCGCCTTCGCGCTTCGGCAGCGGCAGCCGGGCGACCTCCTTCTTTCCATCAGGCGAGAAGAGGCAGAGTTCGATCTGTTCCGCATGGGCTGAAAAGATGGCGAAATGGGTGCCCGAACCAATATATTCCGCCCCGAGCTCCGGCTTGAGGAAGTCGAGTTCCGAAAATGAAAAGCTCATGGTGCCCCGCTTGGTAAAAAGACCAAGCGGATAACGTAACGGCGGTTCGAAAGTTCCCTCGTGAAAGGGAAAAGGGAACGATGTTGCGCGCCGAAGGAAGGGCCTATGGCATCAGCTGGCCGCCATTGACCTCGATGATCTGGCCGGTGATGTAACCCGATAGCGTCGGCGAGGCGAGGAAGAGATAGGCGCCGACGCAATCTTCCGACGTGCCGACAAACCCCATCGGGATCGACTTGCGCTGCAGCTCCATCTGCTCGTCATTGGTATAACGCTCGTGGAACGGCGTGGCGATGACACCCGGTGCCACCGCGTTGACGCGGATCCTGTCGGCGACGAATTCCTTGGCGTGACCACGCGTGATCGTCGAGACGAAGCCCTTTGATGCCGCATAGAGGATCGCACCATTGCCGCCGCCATTGCGCGCGGCGATCGAGGTGGTGTTGATAATGAAGCCACCCTGCTTCTTCAGCCAGGGATGCGCCGCACGCGTTGCCGCCAGCACCGAGCGGGCATTGAGGTCCATGACCGCGGCGTAATGCGCGTCGGTATAGTCCGAGGTCGGCTTGCGCCCCAGCATGCCGCCGGCATTGTTGATGAGCCCGTCGAGATGACCGAAGGTCTTCGCCGTCTCCTCGACGACACGCTCGGTCTCGCCTTCCCTCGACACGTCACCCTGGATCAGATGCACCGTGCCGCCGGCAGCCCGGATCTCCTCGGCAAGCTTCTCCGCCGGTTCGCGGCTGGCATTGTAATGCACGCCGACCTTGGCCCCTTGAGCGGCAAAGGCGCGGGCAAGCGCCGCGCCGATCCCGGTCGAGGCGCCAGTGATCAGTACGGCCTTGCCGGACAGGTCCGGCAGCTTGATGGATGCGAGCGATTGCGCAAGTTCGACCATGGCGACGATTGCCTCCCGAAAAACCAAGGACATAGGTGATGAAACGAATATGAGAAGTCTTATCAGGGGAACTCGACCAAGGGCAATGCACGAAAGCGGGAGATATGGTGCCTAGTCCCGACCAGCGGGATTGAGTTCCCGAGAGAGATCGACAAGTGTCGCGCCCCGGCCTGGCAAAGTTTCCTTGCTGCTTTCGATATAAGGGCCGTAAGCATCTAGGAAAGACTGCACGGTATCATTGAAGAAGACCGCGGTTGTTTCCTTGGAGCAGAGCGACGCGCTCACGCAAAGACCAAGCCGGTTGAAGAAATAGACGACCTCCCTAACCTGCTCCTGGTGCGCGGGCTCCTGCGCGATCCGACGGTTAAAGGACTGCAGAAGGTTGTCCCTAGCGTGTCCGCTCGTCTCGGCCGTCCTCCTGTCGGCGGGCGGGACCGTCTCGATGAACGCCGTATAGAACTTACGAAGTTCACCATAGGCTTGCCGATAGCCCTGCGTTTCCCATGTCTCGATGAGAGTGAGCGTATATTTCGTGCGTTCGGTCTCCTGGCTCTCGCGGTACTCGAAGACCGCCCAAAAGATACCCCCCACCGCGCCGACGAAGGTCACTACGGTGACAATGCTGCTCAGAAGCGACCAGCCGGCATCCGAAACGTGGAAGAAAGAGAGCCCGACCCGCCGCTTGGATGATGGCTGGCTCATGGCTTGCAGTTCTCGACCAGATCGAACCGCACCGACGGATCGATCGTACCTTCGTGCCCATCCAGCAATCGCTTGAGGCAAATAAGGCTTGCCTCATCGAAAATGTAGACCGAGCGTAGCTCACGCTGGTTCCGCGCGCTGGATTCACTTCCGGCTGGTAATAGCCCGGGCATCCGATCAAGACCGCGTCGTTCGCGTCCGTCGTCCCCGGCGCAGGCGGAGAGATCGACCTCCGCATTGCTCGTTTCCGCGCTTCGAGCAGTTGAAAGAAACTTTTCATAGTCCTGACGGAAGCAATTTGCCCGCACTCCATCCAGCTCGACGACCTCGTCGCAGATGAGGCACGCAGCAAGGGAGGCCGCCGGAGGCAGAAGCAGCATGGCAACGGTTAGGACCGCAACCGCTTTATACGCGTCGCGAAATCTAAAAGAGGGCATAGTCTCCCACCAGTCGGCTGTTGATGATCCAGGGTGTCTGCTTGCCGTCGCTCGCCGCGAAAACCAGCGTCTTGACGCCGCGATACAGTTCGGAGGCCTCAATGCGACCATTATGGTTGTGGTCATAACGATCGCGTTCCTTTCCGAGGACGGTAACGATCGCGTTGGTGAACAGGCCCCCGACCTCGCGCCGCCCGAGCGACTCCTGCCGCCCTTTCGCAGCGGCGAGAACGGTGAGATTGGATCTGAGGGCAGCGAGGCTGTTGGCGAGATCGTCGTTGGTGGTGAAAGACCCGGTCCCCGCGGCGCCCGAGTGGCAGGCATCAAGAAGGATGGTGATGCGCGCCTCGGTCCTTTCGAACAGCGCGGCCAGCCGGTCGAAAGGCAAGGCTGTGTGTTCGAGATCCGTTGGATCGGTGGCCGACGTCGCGAAATAGAAACGCCCATTGCGATCCTGCATGCCATGGCCGGCCAGAAACAGGACCGCGTGGTCCCCACGGGCCAGCCCGTCCAGCAGTCGCGCCGTCGCCTCCAGTATGGCCTCGGGCGTGGCACGCCTGTCCTTCGGCCCTACCTCGCCGCGGAACGGTGGCTCTTTGCCAAGCGGCTCGGTCAGCGTTTCGAGCACCGTGCCTGCATCGCGCAGAGGGTAGTTGAGCGAACGGAGGCGCTCATCCTCGTAAGTGTTCACGCCGATGACGAGCGCGCGGGTGACCGCACGGCGCGCAAGAGGCTCGCCGAGATCAGCGGATACCGGGAGGCTCGCCAGGCCCGCAGAATTGAATCCGATGACCGACACCCAACGCGCGTCCTTGAGCCTCTCGAACGACACTGCATTTGCGACGGTGGCCGCATCAACCGTTTCGGTCAGCACACCGTCCTGAAAAACGGACATATGCACCGTCTCGGCCGGATCGAAGTGCAATACGGCTCTTACGCGACCGCCGTTTTCCTCGAGCGCGATCTCGCCTGTCAACGACGGCGGTACGCCCACCTCGGAGACGGCCTGCGGCGTCTGCCCGCGATCAAGGACAGCGCGCGCCAGATCTGGAACCAGGCGCGCCGTGCCAAACCGGTCGAGACTATACTGTCCAACCCTACCGGGAAACTTCAGATCGATGAGGGCAGCGGCCTCGGCTGTCGCGTCGTAAAAGTAGTCCTTGGTCCAGACCGCGATCTCGTCGTCGGCGATGCGCCCGGAAAGGAGCGACTGCCTATCGTCCAGAATGGCGTGAATATAGAAGTTGCCGTCAGAATTAAGTTGCACCGCATGGCGACGGTCTTTCGTCAACCAGGCCTCGACGAGGAGGTCGCCATTCGGAAGATTCTCGCCGACCCAGAGGAACTTCTGTGTTGCGCGGTCACGCACAGTAATGACGCCGTTGCCGGGCGCATAGGTCAGCAGCAGGTCGTCATTGGCTTTGATACGAAAAGGGTGCTGGTACCACAGACGATGGGCATTGTTTTCGAAGAAAAATGCGCCTTCCGCCTGAAGTGCCGCACTCGCCGCCGGCGCGGGGCGCGCGATATCCATGACGTAAAAAGCAGCATAGGGCCTGAGGCTCCCGAACGTCGCGCCCGCGACACACTCCGCACGCGCCACCCATACTGCCCCCCGAGACGTG
Source organism: Rhizobium sp. WYCCWR 11146 (assembly GCF_013591995.1). Lineage (NCBI taxonomy): Bacteria > Pseudomonadati > Pseudomonadota > Alphaproteobacteria > Hyphomicrobiales > Rhizobiaceae > Rhizobium > Rhizobium sp. WYCCWR 11146. Next base: position 141,284 of record NZ_JACCEY010000023.1, on the reverse strand, counting down.
CGGACCGTCGAGACCTCGACAACATCGCGAGGCGCTAGCAGCGCGCCCGTGCTCCCCGTGTTTGAGGATTCTCCGAGCAGAAGATGTTCACAGTCGGAGATGGGGCCCTCGTCCCCGATGGGCAGAGCCCAGTCGAAGCGCCAGCCCGCATGCTCCGCCTCGCGGCGGAAGCGCCCCATCGCCTCTGCGGATCGTTTCAGCCGCTTGTCACGATCAAGCGCGTGAAGGTCGTTATTCTCACTTGCCGCGTAGGACGCGACGAGGCGTTCACCGTCGACCATTGGATCGAGCGCGACGCCGAGGCGCAAGAGTTGTTCGGGCAAGGCAGCGGCGAGAGGTGTGTCGTTGCCGGCTCTGGTGGAGCCTTGGTCGTTCGATGCCACGGCCGTATCGATCCTGACTGCCCGAAGCTCAATTTTGCCCAATGTGCGCGACAGGCTCTCCGTAAAATCGCGGGGGCGGCGGCTGTCGGCGTCCGCGACCTCCCAGTCTTCCCAGGTACTGGTCGTCTTGAAGCCGCCGGCAACATCGAATTCCCGAGCGACACTGACGGGCGACACCATGCCAAGCGACCAGAACATATGAAAATGAAGGGGAATGGTCTCGCCACCTTGAGAACTGTAAGCGCCGGAGGAATTCGCGGTCGAGGCGTAATCCGGGTTCTGGAGCGCACCAACGCGGTAGCCGGCGCCACCCCAGATGGCGTAGGCAGCATTCTCCAAATCGATCGCCACGCGCGTTTGACCGCGTTCCGCGGTGCAGCAAGACGGCCCGGTAATCTGCTCCCGTATGCGCAAATGATCGCCGAAGGTGGAGGAAAAATTCACCTCCGCCCAAGGCGCAAGTGTGGTGAAGACGACACTGTCGCCGAGCGCCCAGCGAAGGTCGCCGGCATCCGCTGTCGCAGCGGTATGCCCATCGACCATATCGACGATGTCGAGCCGGCCATTATGCTCGACGCCGATGAAGCGGTGGGTCGGCGAGATCTGGAGGTGTGTGCCTGCCCGCTCGACGATTTCCGTCCCGCTTGCCGCATCCAGCAGAAGAAAGCGGGTTTCGTTGAGGAGGATGCGGCGGGAGAATTTAGGGACATCGATACTATGTGTGAACGCCGCGCGGCCCTCGGCGGTGTTGAGGACGATCTCAGCAGGCGCCGGTGCGATTTCGAGCCGCTCCGATTCTTCCTTCAGAACGATCTCCTCCTCGCAGGCGCGCAGATAGCCCACTAATGAGACGGATAGGTTCAATGGCCCGGCTTGCAACGGAATGGTTGAAACTGAACCACTCGCTGCGGCGCCACGCGTCGCCAGAGCGACCATGGCGCGTGTCTTCCCGAGACCGGTTTTCATCGCGAACGGATTGGGTGCGTCAGGACCCAACGCGACATGCCCCTTGCCTTTAAAACGGACGGGCTGTTCTGCTTTGACCATGAACCAAACCGGTATGCGATCTTCGAGCGTGTTGCCCGACCACTCGATTTCAAAACTGTTCCCGGCGCGGAGCGGTCCCTGATGCGGCAGTGTCCATTGGAATTTTTCGGCCAGACGCCGGAGCGTCTCCTTCTCCTCGTCGCATGACCCGCCGAGCCTGCGAGCCGCTTGTTTTACGCGAGCCTGAAAGCCCTCCAGTGTCTCGCCCTCTCGCCACCCGACCGCTCCATCGACGATCGGTCCCGGTCCGCGGGTGGGTGGAGGTGCTAAACCCGCTTTCCGGCCATCGAAAACGCCGCTCTTTGCGGCTGCGTAGGGTTTGGGCGAGCCCTTTGCGGACTTCAGGAAACATGCCCCGCCGCCCGGGTTGAATGTATAGGCCCGGCACATGTCGGTTTCCGAGCAGATCGCGATACATTCGCCTTCCGTCAGGCCACGCAGAAGCGGATCGGCCAGCCCATGTCGAATGTCATTGCCGCCAAGATCCGTATTCGGCTGCGAGGTCCAGGTTCCTTCGGACACGGTGACCTCGGCCAGTTCGTCGGCAAGGCGGGCGAACCGCCCAGGGTAGGGATCCTGGCCGCTACGGAGCCTGGCGAGGAGGGTAGCACATGCCTTTCCAACCCGGTCGTACTCGGGGCCGAATTGCGCGAGACCGAAGGACATCGACCATGTCCCCAACTTGAGGTTCAGCGACTGCCCGGAGGAAAGGCGGGCGATGAGCGCTGCATCGCGACCGGCATCGAGGACCGGTCTCTTGCGGATGCCATCGAGAGGAAGCATTGCCTCAGGGCCCCGATCCACCGTCAGACCCGCGCTGGAGACCGACGGTGTCGAGTAGCCCGCCACCTCTTGTAAATCAAGGACCACACCGGCTTCGGCATCGCAGGCAAGACGAAGGCAGACCTTGCTGTAGCCGGTGGAGGCGCAGATTTTGCTGCCGATCCCGGTGTCGTCCGGCTGCCACGGTGGCAAGGCCGCGTCACCGACAACCGGGCCTGTCCTATGGGAGAGCTCCTCCTCCATGTTGACGGCATGTGCCTCGCGGATCGATGCCGGGGCTTCCCAGCTCCGATCCGCCGCCCAGGCCGCCATCGCAGCCATGGTCGCTTGGTCTGTCTGCCCATTCACCGGCCCAGAATAGTAGCCGAGCCGTGAGAGGGCCGTTTGAACGCGACGAACAGTCCCTTCTTCTGGACCAGAGCTTGGACGATCCTGTTCTGCAACCTGTCCCTGCGCGCGTTCAGCTTCCAGGGAATTGAGATGCGCGACACGGAGGGTTGTTGGAGCCTCCCATCCCCGGTCGCGTGCCCACGCTATAACCGAACTCCACGTCTCGACCCCGGCGTCTCCGTCGATCGGACCATGATAGTAACCGAGCGCTTCCAGGGCACGTTGCAGGCGTTGCACTTGCGATCTTGTCAGCTGCGACCGAAGAGTCGATATCGGTTTAGACGTTCGGCGACCAGCATCTGGTGGCGCAGCATCACGCGTGACGCCGTCGGTCAAGCTCCTGATGATGTCGAGTGGAGACTGCGCCAGAGCCGGCTGCGACAGCAACATGACACATGCCAGAGCAAATCCTATAACCCTCATTGCTGCAGCATGGCCCCCAGCCAAAAGTTAATAAACAGTATACTGCCGAAGAACTGAGGGTTCCTCAAGTGAATATTTAAGGATTGGTGCGTCTTAGCCGTTACTTCCCTAGCAGAGAGCGTCGCCGCATCGTCCGCTACTACATCAATACGAACTCTACTTTTGCGTGAATCAAGTTATTCCTTGCCTTGTAACGCTTTGTTCTTTCGCCATCCAGAATGGCACACAAGCCAGCGGATCTGAATGATCGCGGTCCGGCCTCGTCGTCCATTTGTTACGGTGGAGGCGACTGTGCAGCCTGCGGTGTTGGCGATTTGGCGGCAAAAGTCGCGACGATGCGAAAACCTTGAGTGGGCGTCGTCACCGACGTCCACTCTCGATACTGCTCGTGAGGACTGTAAGGCGCCTGTTACGGCGCCATGCCGAAGGCCGGCTGCGGTTTCTGGCGGGCGAGAGGCGGGAACGCGAGCGCTATCGCCGCAGCCCCTAGCCCGACCATCGCGGAGCCGATGAACAGCCAGGAATAATTGGCGAAGGTGTCGAATATCCAGCCGCCGATGAGAGGGCCGAAGGCCATGCCGAGGCTGGAGAGCATCGTCGCCGCACCGAAGACCGTGCCGATGATACGCGGCCCGAAATATTCACGCGCCAGCACGGCATAGAGCGGCATCACACCGCCATAGGCACTGCCGAAGACGATTGCGAGCGCGTAGAATTCGCCGAGCTGGCTGACGAAGAGATAGGTCGCAAGGGCTGCCGCCTGCACCAGCAGGCCGGCGACCAGCACCGGCTTCACCCCGATCCTGTCGGCAAGGCTGCCATAGAGCAATCGGCCGCCCAGTCCCGCCAGGCCCTCGACGCTGTAGATGCTGACGGCCGCCATCGGTGCGACGCCGCAGATCGTCGCATAGTTGACCATGTGGAAGATCGGCCCGGAATGCGCCGCACAGCAAGCAAAGAAGGTCAGGCCAAGCACGATGAATTGCGGCGATCGAAAGACTTTCGACAGTTGCGGCCGGGCGCCGTCGGCCGCGAACTCGGTTCCGGTGTCAGTGGTCTCGGCCGGCGGACGCCTGACCAGCAGAGCGGCCGGCACGAGCAGCACCCAGGCGGCAATGCCGATGATCAGCATGGCCGGCCGCCATTCATAGGCCGTGATCAGCCAGCGCGCGAAAGGTGAGATGGTCATCGGCGCAACGCCCATGCCAGCGGAGACCAGCGACACCGCAAGGCCGCGGTTTTCGTCGAACCAGGCGGTCGTCGCCGCGATCATCGGCGCGAAAAACGTGCTGGCGGCCAATCCGACAAGGATGCCGTAGGTCAGTTGAAACTGCAGCAGGGTCTCCGCCCGGCTCGCCAGCACCAGCGCCAGGCCGAGCAGCACGGATCCTATCATCACGACCACGCGCGGGCCGAAGCGGTCGCTTGCAGCCCCCCAGAAGAAGCCGCCGAAACCCATGACGATGAAGTTCAGCGTCATCGCGCTCGCTATGCCGACATGCGACCAGCCGGTCGCCGTTGCAATCGGCTCCTGGAAAATCGCCAGCGAGAACATCGCGCCGAGCGCAACGCATGTCATCAATGCGCCCGCAGCGACGATGACCCAACGATAGGAAACACCCATGGCTTCATAACCTCCATGCCGACAGAGTGATCGCGACGCATGCGGCAAGCCTACCGCATTTCGCGCCTGCGATCTCAAGACGTTTGGGCCGGGGTGGATTCGACAGCGCACTCACATCTTTTTTCGCCGCAGGAGGCGCCCGCTAAAGCGTGCGAAACATCACCAATGCGTCGACGTAACCCTGTGTCGGATGAAGGAAGACGCCAGGAAGCCGGCCGACGATATCGAAGCCGAGAGATTGCCACAGCCCAACCGCGCGTTCATTGCTGCTGACGACGAAATTGAACTGCATCGCCCGAAAGCCCCGCAAGCGGGCATGCTGCAGGGAATGCTCATACATCAGTCGGGCGACGCCGCGGCCGCTCGCAGCAGCATCGGTCATGTAACCGCAATTGCAGACATGCCGGCCGCCGCCGGCCTGATTGGTCTTGATGTAATATGTGCCGAGGATCACGCCGTTTTCTTCGGCGACGAAGGTCTCGCGGTCCGGTCCCATCCAGTAGGCCAGCGCATCGGCTTCGCTCAGATCTCGATCGAGCGCATAGGTTTCGCCGGCGCGGATCGTCGGACCGATGATCCTCCAGATCGCGCCTTGATCGTTCTTGTCTGCGGGTCGGATCAGCATGCCCGATCTCTAACGAAACCGGGCACGCCGCGCAACGGGTCGGCAGCCTCCGGCAAAAGCTGGAAGCGTCCCGGCCTCAAACCCTTTCGAGTGCTATCGCGATCCCCTGCCCGACGCCGATGCACATGGTCGACAGTGAATATTGTCCGCCGGTTTCCAGCAGTTCCAGCGCCGCCGTGCCGGTGATTCGTGCGCCCGACATGCCGAGCGGATGGCCGAGCGCGATGGCGCCGCCATTGCGGTTTACGCGCGCGTCATCATCGGCAATCCCGAGCGCGCGCAGCACCGCCAGCCCCTGGCTGGCAAAGGCTTCGTTGAGTTCGATCACGTCGAACTGCTCCTGGGTCATGCCGAGCCGCGCCATCAGCTTGCGCGAGGCCGGGATCGGCCCGACACCCATCACCCTTGGCGGAACCGCGGCAGCCGCGCCCCCAAGGATACGCGCGATTGGTGTCAGGCCGTATTTCCGCGCCGCCGCTTGGGAAGCGACGATCAGCGCCGCCGCCCCGTCATTGACACCGGAAGCATTGCCCGCCGTCACCGTGCCGCCGTCCTTTTTGAAAGGCGTGGCGAGTTTCGCCAGCGTTTCGATCGTCGTTACGCGCGGATGCTCGTCCTTGTCGACGACAACAGGATCGCCTTTGCGCTGCGGAATGGTCACCGGAGTGATCTCCTTCGCCAACCGTCCGTTCGTCTGGGCGGCAGCCGCTTTCGCCTGGCTTCGCACCGCGAAGGCATCCTGGTCTTCGCGGCTGACATGATAGTCCTCGGCGACATTCTCGCCGGTCTCCGGCATGGAATCGACGCCGTACTGCTTCTTCATCAGCGGGTTGACGAAGCGCCAGCCGATCGTCGTGTCGTGGATTTCGGCCGCCCGTGAAAAGGCCGTCTCGGCCTTCGGCATCACGAAGGGCGCGCGTGACATGCTCTCGACGCCGCCGGCGACCATCAGCTCGGCCTCGCCGGAGCGGATGGCGCGTGCTGCCGTGATCACCGCATCCATGCCGGAGCCGCAGAGCCGGTTGATCGTCGTGCCGGGTACCGCGATCGGCAGGCCTGCCAGCAGGGTCGACATGCGCGCGACATTGCGGTTGTCCTCGCCCGCCTGATTGGCGCAGCCGAAGATCACGTCGTCGACGGCTTCCCAATCGACGGCGGCATTTCGTTGCATCAGCGCCCTCAGCGGGATTGCGCCGAGATCGTCGGCCCGCACCTGGGACAGCGAGCCGGCGAAGCGGCCGATCGGCGTTCTGATATAGTCGCAGATAAAGGCTTCGGTCATGGCTGTTCCTCAGAGTTTGGGGACGACGAGGTCGCCGACCGGCCCCTCGACGTGCAGTGGCGCGCCGGTCATCGCCTGCAATTCCTCCTGCGACATCGCGGCCAACTTCTCGCGCAGGACGAAGCGTCCCTTGACGATGTCGATGACGGCGTGGCTGGTATAGACACGGGTGATGCAGGCGACGCCGGTCAGCGGGAAGGTGCATTTCTCCACCAGCTTCGGCTCGCCTGTCTTGGTGACGTGCTCGGTGATGACGCAGACCTGCTTGGCGCCGTGCACCAGGTCCATGGCGCCGCCGACGGCCGGCACGCCCTTGCTGCCCACCCGCCAGTTGGCAAGGTCGCCGCTCTGGGCGACCTGATAGGCGCCGAGGATCGCGACGTCGAGATGGCCGCCGCGCACCATGGCGAAGCTGTCGGCGTGATGGAAGAAGGCAGCACCCGGCTTCAGCGTCACCGCCTTCTTACCGGCGTTGATCAGATCCCAGTCCTCTTCGCCTGCCGCCGGCGGCTCGCCAAAGTTCAGGATGCCATTTTCGGTGTGGAAGATCGCCTGGCGACCGGGCGGCTGATAACGGGCGACCATTTCGGGAAAGCCGATGCCGAGGTTGACATAGGCGCCGTCGGCGATGTCCTGCGCGGCGCGCCAGGCGATCTGCGCATTGGAAAGCTTGATGTCTTCGCGGGTGTTGATGGAGCTGTGATCGATGGTCATACGTAGGCCACTCCGGCTCGAATGAGCTCTTCTTCCTGCTGGGGATTGGGAACAGTGACGACACGGTCGACGAAGATGCCTGGCGTCACCACCTGCTCGGGATCGATGCCGCCGGCCGGAACGATGGATGAGACCTGGACGATGGTCTTCGCCGCCGCCATGCACATCAGCGGATTAAAGTTGCGGCCGGCCTTGTTGTAGGTGAGATTGCCCTGGATGTCGCCGATCTCAGCCTTGACGATCGCGAAGTCGGCCTTCAGCCAGCGCTCCTGCACATAGTGGCGGCCATCGAATTCGGCGATGACCTTGCCGTTGGCAAGCTCGGTGCCGTAGGCGGTAGGCGTGTAGAAAGCCGGAATGCCGGCCCCGCCGGCGCGGATGCGCTCGGCAAGGGTTCCCTGCGGCACCAGCTCGAGCTCGATTTCACCGGCCAGATATTTATCGGTGAAGGCGCGCGGATCCGACGACCGCGGGAAAGAGCAGATCATCTTCCGCACCATGCCGGCATCGATCATCGCAGCGATACCGATGCGCCCGTTGCCGGCATTGTTGTTGATGACGGTGAGGCCTTTGGAGCCCTTGTCGATCAAGGCATGAATAAGCTCGATCGGCGCGCCCGAGCCACCAAAACCACCGATCATGACGGTCGCGCCATCACCGATCTCAGAGACGGCTTCCGCCGTGCTCCCGACTGTCTTGTCCATGCGGGATCTCTCCTTGGCTATATCGGTCGGGGAACTCCCATCCCGTCCTCTGGCGTAGACATAAAGCGCGGCGGGCCAAGCGGCAATATATTTGTGCGATATTTGACATTTGTTCATATATCGCACAAATTGAGGTGAATCCATTGGAGACTGGACCCATGCGCGAAACGGATTTCGTCAGTGGCTTTGCCCGCGGCCTGAAGGTGATCGAAGCTTTCGGCGAAACGCGGCAGCGGCTTTCGATCGCCGAGGCCTCGAAGCTGACGGAGCTTGACCGCGCCACCGTGCGCCGCTCATTGCTGACGCTCGCCGAGCTCGGTTATGCCGATTATGACGGCAAGTTCTTCACGCTGACGCCGAAGATCCTGCGCCTTGGCCATGCCTATCTTGCGGCCACGCCGCTGCCGGCGCTGTTGCAGCCGCATCTCGATCATCTTTCGGAAAAGGCCGGCCAGAGTGCCTCGGCTTCGGTGCTCGACGGCACCGAGATCGTCTATATCGCCCGCGCCTCGCAGCGCCGCGTCATGTCGATCAACCTCACCCCCGGCAGTCGCCTGCCCGCCTACTGCGCCTCGATGGGGCGCGTGCTGCTCGCAGCCCTTCCCGAGAGCGATGCGCGCGCGATCCTCGCCCGCAGCGAACTGAAGCAAAACACGCCGAATACGAAGACCGATCAGGACGAACTGATCGCCGAATTCCGCCGCGTTCGCGCCGAGGGTTACGCCATCATCGATCAGGAGCTGGAGATCGGCCTCTGCTCCATCGCCGTGCCCATCGACAACGACCGCGGCGAAACGGTCGCGGCGATCAATATCGGCGCGCCGGCCGCGCTCGTCCCGGCCGCGGAGATGAAGGAACGCTATCTGCCGCTGCTGAAGGAAACACAAGCCTCATTGCGGCCGCTGCTGCGGCGGTGACGGTAAGCAGTTCCAGCAAAAGTGCGCAACGGTTTCGCGTCCGGAATGCGTAACAGAAAGAGATGGAGCGGCCCCGGTCAGCGCCGGGGCCGCTCGCAATCGGTCAATGCGACAGGTCGAGCGCGGCCGTCAGGTCGCCCATCGGCGGCCGGTCGTTATTGCGCAGCGCCTTGTCACGGGCGATGACGCCGGGCAGCACCGGCAGATCATAACGCGCGGTGATGAAGCGGATGATCGACGTCGTGTCGTACTGGGTATGATCGACCATGCCGCCCTTGGCAAAGGGCGAGATGATGAAGGCCGGAATACGGTTGCCCGGACCCCAGCGATCGGCCTTCGGCGGCGCGACGTGATCCCAGAAGCCGCCATTCTCGTCATAGGTGACGATGACGAGCATATGACCCCATTGCGGGCTCTTCTCGAGGTGGGAGACGATATCGGCAAGATGCTGGTCGCCGCTCGCAACATCGGCGTAACCGCCATGTTCGTTGAGGTTGCCCTGCGGCTTGTAGAAGGAAACCGCCGGCAGCTTGCCATCGTCGATATCCTTGAGGAAGGCTTCGCCGCCGAGGCCGCCGTCTTTCAGATGCTCGGCGCGAGCCGGCGTGCCAGGCGCGAAATTGGCGAAATAATTGAACGGCTGGTGATGGAACTGGAAGTTCGGCACCGGGGTGGCGTTCTTGCCGTCCAGAGCTGCCTGCCAGGCGCCGCTATACCAGGCCCAGCTGACGCCCTTCAGCGACATCAGGTCGCCGATGGTGATTTCATGCTGCGGCGGCAGCGTCGTTGCGGCGGCGGGATCGGCATAGGCCGGATCGCCGTCCTTGGCCGGCGGATTGGCGCTCGGCTGGTAGGGCGGCTGCATGGTGTTGACGGCGTAGAAGTCAGGCGTCAGCGTGCCGTCGGAGACGAATTTCGGTGCGCCCTCCAGCGCCGACTTCGGGGCGTTTTCCGCGACCGTCAGCGACGTGCCGTCCGCATCCACCTTGGCGATGGTGGGCTTGGCCGGGCTCTTGTCGGCATCCGGATAAAAGGGCGTGCAGGCGCAGACCAGTGCAAAATGGTTGAGGAACGAACCGCCAAAGGCGCCCTGGAAGAAATTATCGGCAATGACGTATTTCTTGGCGACCTGCCACATCGGCAGGATGGAGCCGTCGTAATGGCCCATGACCAGGCTGCCGGAATCGGCCCAGGCGACGAACTTGTCGTTCTTGCCACCGTCGATCTGCATCTGCTCCTGGTAGAAGCGGTGCCAGAGGTCGCGGGTGATGACCGAAGGCGCCTGGGCGAAACCCTGCGGATCGTCGATCGCGAAGGAGGCGTTGGCAAGATGGGCCGATTGCGCCTCGGTGACGGCAGGCGAGACACCCTTGGCGGTGAGGCCGCCCCAGGCCGGCGGCAGTTCGGGCAGCGGCTGGCCGTCGCGGTCCAGCTGGCGGGCGCGATCGGCGGTCGCATTCGAGAGCCCGTCGGCGCCGGGAAAGCTGCCGTAGAGATTATCGAAGCTGCGGTTTTCGGCATAGATCACGACGACATTGTCGATCTTGTCGTAACCGGCGGGCGCCGCATGGGCTGCCGTCGACACCGCGAACGGCACGAAGGCCGTTCCGGCGAGACAGATCGAATGAAGGAGTTTCAGTCTTTTCACGGGGAGTACCTCATGGCTAGGGGGCGTTGGCTAGAGGGAGCGGAAAACGCTCGGGGGCACCTCGACGCTATTCCGGCCTTCTATCAACTTTGTGACATCCGGGGTTGCCGTGATGCCGCAGGGGAGTGGCCGTCATCAATTTGTTGCACGGAGGTTCGATCATGGTTGAAACCAGCGCCAACTTATTGGAATCCTTATCATGACGACGAAGATCATCTGGCTTGTGCGCTCCGGCCTGGCCGTCAGCATGGGTGCCATGGCGCTTGGTCTTGCCATTTTTCCCCTGCGGCAAAGCAGCGCGGCGACCGCCGCCGGCGTGCATCCCGGACCGATGACGCGCGCTGAGGCCTTCGCCCGGGCCGAAACGCTCACCGCGCTTGGCCGCAAGATATTCTCAGATCCCTCGCTGTCGGCCTCTGGCTTGCAGGCCTGCGCGTCCTGCCATGATCCGGCTCACGCCTTCAGCCCGGCATCGGCGACGCCGGTCGAGATGGGTGGCGAACACAGGGACCAGCCGGGGCTGCGCGCCGTTCCGACGCTGCGTTATCTGCAATCGGTGCCTGCTTTCACCGAGCACTATTACGATTCCGAGGACGAGGGCGACGAAAGCGTCGACAATGGCCCGACGGGCGGCCTGACCTGGGACGGCCGGGTCGATCACGGCGCCGATCAGGCAAAAATCCCGCTACTCTCGCCCTTCGAGATGGGCAACAGGGATGCCACCGAGGTGATGGCGAAACTGCAGAAGGCGGCCTATGCCGACGACATCAAGGCAGCCTTCGGCGAGACGGTGTTCGACAACCCACGAGATGCCTTCGACGCCGCCGCCGAGGCGCTCGCCACCTTCGAGCAGAGCGGCCCGGATTTCTATCCCTATTCCAGCCGCTACGACGACTTTCTCGCGGGCAAGGCAGCGCTGACGGCGCAGGAGCTGCACGGACGACAACTGTTCGAGGACCCAGCCAAGGGCAACTGTTCGAGCTGTCACTTAAGCGAACCCGCCAATGACGGCGAGCCGCCGCAATTTTCCGATTTCGGCTTCCTCGGGCTCGCCGCACCGCGCAACATGGCGATCCCGGCCAACAGCGACCCTGGATATCACGACCTCGGCCTCTGCGGGCCTCAGCGGACCGACTTTGCCGGACGCAGCGAATATTGCGGCCTGTTCCGCACGCCGACGCTGCGCAATGTCGCGCTGAAGAAGAGCTTCTTCCACAATGGCTTTTTCCACTCGTTGCGCGACGTCGTCTCCTTCTACGCGACGCGCGACAGCGATCCCGGCCGCTGGTATCCAAAAAATTCAGACGGCACGGTTCGTAAATATGACGACCTGCCGCAGGCCTATTGGGACAATCTCAACCAGGATCCGCCCTTCGGCAGGAAGCCGGGCGACGCGCCCGCCCTCACCGATCCCGAAATCGACGACATCGTCGCATTCCTGGGGACCCTGACCGATGCCGATCTACAGCCTGAGGAGACCGGGCACTAGGACGCCTGGAATTTTAAGAAAAATGCCCAGGACCAATGACATCTTTCTCAACAATAACAATCAAACCGGCGAAGTATCCCACTTGATGTATCATAATTTCCGATATACATCATTTCATCGGAAATGGTGGGGGAATGATGGAACGCTCGTTTTTGACGATTGCTGCCGGCGAGAATAATGATGCGATACGAGCGCTTTCGGCGCCGGCGCGGCTCGAGATGCTCAAGCTGCTCTGCGCCAAAGGGCCGATGAATATCAACGACATCGCGCGTGCTCTTTCCCTTCCTCAATCGACTGTCGCCACCGGGATCCAGATTTTGGAAGATGCCCGGCTTGTGGATTCCCAGCTGACGAAGGCGCGGAAGGGAAACCAGAAGATCTGCTCGGCGATCTACAGCGAAATTCTGATCAGCTTTGAGGAAAGTGCGGCCCAAAGGGCCAACAATATCATCGAAGTCGAGATGCCGGTCGGGCTCTACACCAGTTGTGACGTCCATGCGCCGTGCGGTCTTTGCTCCACCGAGAGCGTCATCGGCCCGCTGGATGTGCCCGACTATTTTCTCGACCCACAGCGTATGCAGGCCGGGCTTGTCTGGTTCGGCAGGGGATATGTGGAATATAAATTCCCCAACAATGCCAAGGTGTTGAACAAGGATATCCGCGCCATAGAGTTTTCGCTGGAGCTGTCGTCGGAGGTGCCCGGCACCAATCCGGACTGGCCGTCTGATATAACCCTCTGGGTCAATGGAATGGCGATCGGAACCTGGACCTCGCCCGGCGACTACGGCGACAAGCGCGGCGCCTTCACGCCGGCATGGTGGAAGCTTGAGGGATCGCAATATGGGATGATGAAGACCTGGCGGATCTCCACGCGCGGAACCTTCATCGACGGTATCGCCGCCTCGAATGTCACGCTCAGCGACCTCGCCCTTGCCCAGCACTCCTCCATCCGGCTCCGGGTCGGCATCGCGGAAAATGCCGGCCATACCGGTGGCGTCAATATTTTCGGGCGTGGCTTCGGAAATCACGGACGCGATATCATCATGCGGCTGCATGTCTGAAAAATAGAAATCGGAAATCTTGATTTAAATATAATGATTCTTTCCAGTTTCCGCCGCCGTCAAAATCGCAGAAGCAACTGAAATAAAACAATTTTTTCTGAAATCCATATTAGTATGATTAAAGTCGCAACTTGGTTGACAGAACAACATTCCTGATATCAAGTTAGAGGCAAGAAAACAAAATTTCTGATATATAAACGGGAGGATCCGTTGAAGACGAACGTTGTGGTTCACCGCGATTTCCGCATCGCGACCATTGATTCCAGGCTCTACAGTTCATTTCTCGAGCATCTCGGCAGGGCGATCTACGGGGGCATTTATGAGCCCGGACACCCGACCGCCGATGAGGACGGATTCCGCCAGGATGTCCTTGATCTGGTCCGTGATCTTGACACGCCATACTGCCGCTATCCCGGCGGCAACTTCGTCTCGGCCTATAATTGGGAAGACGGCGTCGGCCCCCGTGAGGAGCGCCCAGTTCGCCTCGACCTTGCCTGGCGCACCCGCGAAGCCAACCAGATCGGCGTCAATGAATTCGTCGACTGGTGCAAGAAGGCGAATACCAAGCCGATGCTTGCCGTCAATCTCGGATCACGCGGCCTGGATGCCGCCCGCAATTTCCTCGAATATTGCAATCATCCGGGCGGCACCTACTGGTCGGATCTGCGCCGCAAGCACGGCTGGTCCAATCCGCACGATGTCAAATTGTGGTGCCTCGGCAACGAGATGGATGGTCCCTGGCAGGTCGGCCACAAGTCGGCCTATGAATATGGCCGGCTGGCGGATGAGACGGCGAAGGCCATGCGCGGCTTCGACAAGTCGCTCGAACTTGTGGTCTGCGGCTCGTCCAATTCCGACATGAAGACCTATCCCGAGTGGGAGGCTCAGGTTCTCGAACAGTGCTATGACAGCGCCGACCATATCTCGCTGCATATGTATTTTGCCAACCGCGAGAAAAACACGCTCAACTATCTCGCCCGCGCGACGAAGCTCGACCGCTACATCACCACGATCGGCGGCGTGATCGACTACATCAAGGCGAAAAAGCGCTCGAAGAAGACGATCGGCATTTCCTTCGACGAATGGAATGTCTGGTATCATTCCAACCAGCAGGACAAGGAGATCCTGGCGCGCGACGAATGGCCGGATGCGCCGCATCTCCTGGAAGACATCTATAATTTCGAGGACGTGCTGCAGGTCGGCGGCATCCTGAACACCTTCATCCGCCGCTCCGACCGCGTGCGCATCGCCTGCATCGCGCAGCTCGTCAACGTCATCGCCCCGATCATGACCGAGGACGGCGGTGCGGCCTGGCGCCAGACTATCTATTACCCGTTCTACTACGCCTCCAGATATGGCCGTGGAACGGCGCTGCAGCTGGTCGTCGATGGGCCGACCTATGACAGCGACGAGGAGAACGACGTCCCCTATCTCGACGTATCGGCGGTCCATTCCGAGGACGGCAAGACGCTGACCTTCTTTGCCGTCAACCGCCATCCGAGCACGGCGCTCGATCTCGATGTGCGGCTGGAAGGCTTCGGAAATGCCCGGGTGATCGAGCAGGTGGAGATGACCCACGGTGAGCTGGAAGCCGTCAACACGGCAGCGCGGCCGCAAACGGTCGTTCCCGTCAACGTCGAGAGTGGAAAGATCGAGGATGGACGGCTGCGGGCGGCGCTGAAACCGTTCTCCTACAACGTCATCCGGTTGTCGGTGTGACAGCTACCGCCGGGGAGCCCATTGGGGCACGCCCCGGCTAAAGATATTCGGCTCGCTGCGAGGAGGCAGGGAGCCGGAGAGATGGTTCGCTGAGGTCCCTGACGCTTCTGCGAACCGATAACCGCGACGTGCCCATGCGTGCCCTTGCGGCCGCCGTATCGTCGCTTTCTAGGGAGGAGTTCATGCAACAGTGGAAGAGGCTCGCATTTGGCGTCGCGCTGGCCGCACTCGGCCTGACAGCGACGGCCAATGCCGATGACTACACCTCCTTGCCGCGCAAGGAGACGCTCATCGTCGAAAATCCGGAAGGGACGATCAAAAATCCCGGCTGGTTCAACATCTGGGTCAATGGCGGCGGCGGCGTATCGACCGGCCTGCAGCAGCTGACTATGGATACGCTCTGGTATATCGACCCCGAACAAGGGCTTGGCGGCGCGACCTGGGACAATTCGCTGGCTGCCGACAAGCCGCAATATAATGCCGACTTCACCGAGATGACCGTGAAACTGCGCAAGGGGCTCTTCTGGAGCGACGGCGTGGAGTTCACGGCAGACGACGTGGTCTATACCGTGAAGACGCAGATGGATCACCCCGGCATGATCTGGAGTGCTGCTTTCTCGGTGCAGGTGGCAAGCGTCGAGGCGACCGACCCCTCGACTGTGGTGTTCAAGCTGAAGAAGCCCAATTCGCGCTTCCACGCCATCTTCACCGTTCGCTGGAACGGCGCCTGGATCATGCCCAAGCATGTCTTCGAGAAAGTCGAAGATCCGCTTCGTTATGATTTCGCCAATCCCGTTTCGCTCGGCGCCTATAAGCTCAAGTCCTTCGACCCCCAGGGCAAGTGGTATACCTGGGAGAAGCGTGACGACTGGCAGCGCACCTCGCTTGCCCGCTTCGGCGAGCCGGCCCCGAAATATGTGACCTATGCCGATCCCGGCCCGCCGGATAAACGCACCATCGCTCAGCTCGAGCACAATCTCGATATCATTCACGACAACACGCCCGAGGGCATGTTCACGCTGAAGGAAAAATCCAAGACGATCGAGACCTGGTTCCCGGGTTTTCCCTTCGCCCATCCGGACCCGACGCTTCCGGCCGTGATCTTCAACACCCAGAATCCGCCGTTCGACAACGCCGATGTACGCTGGGCGCTTGCCCTGCTGATCGACATCAAGGCGGTTGATATGGCGAGCTATCGCGGGGCGGCGACGCTTTCGGCGCTCGGCGTGCCGCCGACGGCGGCCACGATGAAGGACTATCAGGCGCCGATGCAGGATTGGCTGAAGAATTTCGAGATCGATACCGGCAAGAGCAAGATCAAGCCTTATGACCCGACGGTCGGGCAACAGATCGCCGATATCCTGCGCAAGCAGCCGAAGTTCAAGGACCAGATCCCGACCGACCCGGAGGCAATCAGCGGTGCCTTTGGCTATGGCTGGTGGAAACCGGATCCGAAGGCTGCCGGCGAACTGCTGGAAAAGGCAGGCTTCAAGAAATCCGGCGGCAAATGGCTGACCCCTGATGGACAGCCCTTCAAGATCCGGATGACGGTGGAAGGCGACACCCGCTCGGTCTTCACCCGGGCAGGAACCCTGATTGCACAGCAATGGGCGGCATTCGGCATCGACGCCAAAGCCGTGCCGGCCGCGAAACTGTGGCAGACGGCGCTACAGCCCGGCGATTTCCAGGTGGCGATCGCCTGGAGCGTCGAAACCTGGGGCGGCGATCCCGACCTATCGTTCTTCCTCGATAGCTGGCATTCGCAGTTCGTGGCCAAGAAAGGTGACAATCAGCCGCCGCGCAACTGGCAGCGCTGGAGCAATCCGGAGCTCGATAAGATCATCGAAAGCATCCGCGGCATCAGCGCCGACGATCCGAAGGGCGTCGAGCTCGGCAAGGATTATCTGAAGCTGGTCGCCCGCGAAATGCCGACGATCCCGCTGATGTCGTATAACGTCTTCACCTCGATGGATACGACCTATTGGACCGGTTATCCGACCATCGCCGACCCCTATACCGATCCGGTGCCGAATTGGGCCAACTCCAGGCTGATGATGGTCAAGCTGAAGCCGGCACAACCGAAATAATCCTCCCAACGCCGGCGCGAGTGTTGCGCGCCGGCCCCCTATCGCGGGCATGTGGCATGTCCGTCGATCCTTTCCACTTGATGAAGGGAACCAGAGAGGAACCACTGCCCTATGACGTCCTATCTGATCTTTGTGCTGAAGCGGTTCGGTCAGTTTCTGCTCGTTGTATTTCTTGGCGTGACCATCACATTCTTCGTCACCCACCTGACCCCGATCGATCCGGTCGAAGAAAGCATAGGCGCCATCACCCAGATGGGGCAGTCCGATCCGAATGCGATCGAACTGATGCGCCAGTCGCTTCGCGAGCTTTACGGCATGGAGGGCTCGATCTGGCAGCAATATCTGCATTTCTGGCTGCGGCTTGCCACAGGTGATCTCGGTCCGTCTCTATCGGCTTTTCCCACGCCCGTTTCCACCATCATCCTGCGGTCCCTGCCCTGGACCATCGGTCTGATGACGGTGTCGACCCTCATCACCTTCGTGCTCGGCAATGCGATCGGCGCACTCGCCGGCTATTACCGCAAGGACATGGTGCTGAAGGCCGTCAGCCTCGTCTTCATCGCCCTGCTTCCCATTCCCTATTACATTCTGGCCTTCGTGCTTCTGATTGTGTTCGGCTATCTCTGGCCGGTGCTGCCGATCAATGGCGGCTACGAGATGAACGCCAATCTGGACCTCTCCTTTGCCCTGGTCTTCGATATCCTGAAACACTCGATCCTGCCGGCCTTGTCGCTGATCATGGTCGGTGCCGGCAGCTGGCTGATCGGGATGCGCGCGCTCGTTTCCAACATCATCACCGAGGATTACGTGGTCTTCGCCGAACTCGGCGGCGTTCCGAAGCGAAAGATCCTGCGCTCCTATATCGCTCGCAATGCCATGGTGCCGCAGTTCACCGGGCTAGCCATGTCGCTCGGCGCGATCTTCAACGGCACGGTCATCACCGAAATCGTCTTCGGCTATCCGGGCATCGGAAACCTGCTGATCGAAGCGGTGCATGCCGGCGACTACAGTCTGGTGCTCGGCCTCAGCGCATTGTCGATTGTCGGCGTCGCCGCCGCCGTCTTCATCATCGACATTCTGAGCCCGCTGATCGATCCGCGCATCAAGGTGGAATAGAGCATGTTTACGATCGTCCGCGACCTCGCGCGCCAGAATATGGAATTCCTCTGCGGCCTGCTGCTCTTTGCCGTCATCGTCGCACTGATAGTGGTGTCCTATTTCTCGCCCTACGGCGCGACCGACATCTATCTGCTGCCGCCTGACATGCCGCCGGATGGCGAATATTGGCTCGGCACGACGTCGCGCGGCCAGGACGTTTTCTGGCAGCTGACGACCGCGCTTCGCAACACCCTGTTCTTCGGCATCGGCGTCGCCTTCATTTCACGCATCATCTCGCTGGTCGTCGGCCTCGTCGCCGGTTATGCCGGCGGCGCGGTCGACCGGGTGCTGATGGCCATCAACGACAGCGTCATGGTCATCCCGCAATTTCCGCTGCTGATCCTTTTCTACTTCGTGCTGAAGGACAGCATGACCTGGACGGCGCTGATCCTCATCATGGCCGCGCTCGGCTGGTCCTATGACGCACGCCTCATCCGTTCAGTGGCGATCAGCCTGAAGACGAGATCCTTCACCACCCAGAGCGTCTATTCCGGCATGAGCATGCGCAAGATCCTCGTCGAGGAGCACCTGCCCTATGTTCTGCCGATCGTCTTTGCCACCACGATGAACAACATGATCTGGTCGATCGGCATGGAGATCACCCTGTCGGTGCTCGGCTTCACCGATATCGAGACGCCCACCATGGGCATGATGATCTATTGGGCCAATGCGCATTCGGCGCTGATATCAGGCATCTGGTGGTGGGTGGCCGCCCCCGTCGCCGTCATCGTCGTCCTCTTCCTGGCGCTCTTCCTGCTGTCCATGTCGATGAACGAATACAATGATCCGCGCAGCCGGCTGAACCGGATGGGAAGTTAGTATGGATCCTTTGGTCGAAATTGAGAATCTGAAAGCCTATTACCGTGCCTTCCTCTACGGCGTCGATCGCGAGGTGCGCGCCGTCGACGATATCAGCCTGACGATTGCCCGCGGCGAGGTCTATGGCGTTGCCGGTGAATCGAGCAGCGGCAAGACGACCTTGATCAAGACCATTGCCGGCGCGATCCGACCGCCGTTGAGGGTCGTGTCCGGGAAAGTGACATTCCATTTCGACGGCGGCACCCAGGATATCTACGCGATGAAGCCGGAAGAGCGCCTGGCGCTGCGCTGGCGGCATCTGTCCTATATCATGCAGGGCTCGATGAATGTGCTCAATCCGGTGCGCCGGATCCGTCATTCCTTCACCGATTTCGCCTTTCGCCACATGAAGGTCGGCAAGGCCGAGTTTTTCGAAAGGGTCGCCACCCATCTGCAGCGGCTGAAGCTCGATCCGCATCTGCTCGACGCCTATCCCCACGAACTCTCCGGCGGCATGCGCCAGCGCATGACCATTGCGCTGGCGACGATCCTGACTCCGGAATTCATCATCGCCGACGAACCGACGACCGCACTCGACGTGATCGTTCAGCGCGACGTGCTGTCGATGATCCGCGAAATCCAGCGCGAGATGGGCTCGTCCTTTTTGTTCGTCACCCATGACATGGGGGTTCACGCGACGGTCTCCGACCGCATCGGCATTGTCTATGCCGGGCGTCTTGTCGAGGAGGCGCCGACCGCCAAACTCTTCAACATGCCGCTCCACCCCTATACGCAGCACCTCGTCGGCAGCCTGCCGCGCATCGGCGATGCGACGGCCCGCCCTTCGCTGGAGGGACGGCCGCCGAACCTCGCCATGCCGCCGGAGGGCTGCCGGTTTCACCCGCGCTGTCCGAAGCGCATGGAGATCTGCTCGCAGAAGGTTCCGCCGCTCGTCACCGTCGAGCCGCAGCGGCGCGTGGCGTGTTTTGCCGTTACGGGAGATCAGGTTTGAGCGCTCTTCTTAGCCTCTCGCATGTCACGAAAGTCTACCGCCAGGGCGGCATGCTCGGCCGGCGTCTGATCACGGCGGTCAAGGACGTCAGCTTCGAACTGGGCGCGGAGCCGGAGATCCTCTCGATCGTTGGAGAATCCGGCTCGGGAAAATCGACGATCGCGGCGATGATCCTCGGCCAGACCGAACCGACGGAAGGCGAGCTTCAATTCAGCGGCAGGACCGTCGCCATCCATAGCAGATCCGAACGCAAGGCTTTCATGAAAGAGGTCCAGCCGGTTCTGCAGAACCCCTTCGAAGCCTTCAATCCGCTGAAACGTGTCGACCGTTATCTCTTCGAGACCGCCCGCAATTTTTCATTCTCGGGAAACCGGCCGGACCGAGAGCAGGCGGAGAAGATGGCGGATGCCGCCCTCGTCCATGTCGGCCTGACCCTTGAAGAAGTGAAAGGCCGGTTTCCCCACGAACTATCGGGCGGCCAGCTTCAGCGCGTCGCCATCGCCCGCGCGCTGATCCCGCAACCCCGCCTCCTGGTGGCCGACGAACCGGTCTCCATGGTCGACGCATCGCTGCGCATGGCGATTGTCAATCTCTTCGGCCGCCTGAAAAACGAACTCGGTCTTTCCATCGTCTACATCACCCACGACCTCGCCACCGCCTATTATATCAGCGACAACATCATCATCATGCGCAAAGGCGAAATCGTCGAGCGCGGACAGGCGCGGGCCGTGTTGGATAATCCGCAGCATCCGTATTCGCGGGCGCTGAAGGATGCGGTGCTGGCGGCGGATTTTAGTGCGGCAGAGTAATTGCTGAGGCGAAGATGAGGAGAATTGCCGCGCTTCAGTGAGCGATTCAAATCCATCTGTTGCGTGAATTCTGCACGATGACTGTGGTCGGCAAGGCGAGCAACTTGGCGGACACGCTCGATGTCCCCAGCCTGATCGGAGGCTATTCTGTCGGTAAAAACGAGACAGCGCGCAGAACGCCTAAGCCTTTCGATGGTAGCTCCTCGGAAGTTGCTGGTAGAAGTACCGCTCACGGAGCGCCATAAGGCTGGTGGAGACAGCATGCGAAACCCTGAACGCTAGACCGTTACCGCGCAAAAATGTCCAGCGCGTTTTGCCCTAGGTCAGCAAATCGCTGACCCACACCGAGCCTCACTCAACTAATGCAGCTTGAAAGAAAAGCGGACAATCTGTCTCGGCTGATGTAGGGGGCGCCGGTTCCACCATAGAGTCCAGCAAGTCGAGCGAAATTCTGCTTGAGAAGCATAACTACCTCACTTGGTGTAATTTTCGGGTTGAGGACTGCGAAGATACAATCTGAAATGAATTCCCCATTCTCATCGTTTACGATCACGATCTTGTCTGGGCGAAACCGGCCCACTCGGGGCATAAGGATCGACCCAAAAGGAGCGATGTGGCCATACGGCTGATCCGCAAACATATAGCGATGCGTTATCGATTCGGAATTTAGACCGGTGGTGTGGACCCAGCCCTTGCCGCCTGTCGCCCGTCGGTCAGCGCGAGCAATCGATATTGTGCCCCTGGTTATTTTCCAGGGATCTTGCTCGGCAAAGCTCGTCGGCGCGAGAATCGATGGCTTGCTGCAATCGGTTATCCGCAAAATATAGGTCGAAACGTCAGCGTCGTTGAACAAACCATATGCAGGGGGGCGGACGACCTCCGCCAGATATTTCGACCGCAAAACTTCACGCGCTGCGCTGTCGATCTTATTCACCAATGTCGACGTCGGAAGGATTACCAGAAGTTGACCTCCCGCAGCAAGATACTGCACAGCGGTCATAACGAAAGCCATCGCCCTGCTACAACGGAGCCCGGAATGTTGCCCGAGAGGAACGTGGAAGAGTGTTTCACGCTGCGAGAATGGCGGATTCAACAGAATTACTGACCAATTGCCATTGTCGATCAGCTGTCGAGCATGGAACTTAGGCGAGAGAAAATCGATAGTGTCCGCGTCCACCAACGGCAGCCGGTCACCAGCCTTCTTGATCGCGCTGGCATCGACGTCGTTGCCATAGAGCAAAGCTTGCGGCCATTTCTTAAACGCGGCAGCGAGCAGATTACCAGTACCAGCAGCAAAATCAGCCACCGATGACGGGAGAACAGTGACTAGATCTACGAGTTCGTCAGCGAGCGTGCTCGGCGTATAGAACCTGTCAAGCTCAGGGCGCTCGTCTGCTACGGACAAACTCGCTGACATTGTAGATATGGCATCTTCCAGCACCGGCACTCCGCTGTTTCTTACGCACTGGGTGATCATAAACCAGTTCGGTTTCCGGATTTAATATCGCGAAAAGTGCGGCTCCCAAAGCGTGTGGCTTCGTTCCGATTGGGGATATCTGCAAAAAGTCATCGGCTCTCGCGTTTTTGATTTCCGAAAGCGTAGCGTACAGCGAGAAGGGGCAGGCAGCGTCCGAGAAACGGACATTTTCCCAGGCTCTATTGAAACTGAGTGCGTCAGCATTGCCACGATAGCTATGAAACGGAAAATCGAGCTGAAAGCCAGGTATCCCTACGATAGGAAATATATCCTGACCTTCCGGCTGAAGGGTCTCAATAACGTGCTTGAAGCGGGTGCCTTCAAACCCGAGCAAAGGAACAAGGACTGGAGCCTTTTTCCGCGGAGCCGATAATTTCGAGAAGGTCGGTATAGGGGTGATACCTCGTACCTTTTCGCTTAAATCAAAAAAGTCGCTGAGGCGGGGATTCGAAACGAATTGATAGGCACCAGGCTCGGAATAAATCAGACGGATTTCGAAACCAGATTCGAGACCTACCTTCAACAATGGCATCCATACGTGATGGCTGAGCCCTGTGTAGTCGATCAGAAGTTCGCGGCCATGAAACCGATCCAGGAAATTCTCTAGAGCATCCCGCCGGCGCAACGTGATTTCGCTGCCACTCGGCGATCCGACTCGGAACGAACTCAGATGATCATTCTCAAAAATCTCTACGAAGACCAAACCCGGGACGGCTCGCCACCCATCGGGGATCAGGCTTCGCTCTTCTAGCGTACCATGGATCAAAACGCCGCCACCTGGCGGAACGAATTGGGCGGCGTTAGCTGTCACTTCAATCGGATGCGGCGCGATCATCTCGCACCGGCATAGTATTCGTTGAACAGCTGCAACTGCTGCGGCGGCTCATCATCAATCAGAGAAGCCTTTTCCTTTAGAAGAATCCTAATCGTCTCTTGGGGCGCCTCCACCATGCCCAGAAACTCCTTCTCGCTTATGTCGAGCTTACGTTTCCGCCGGTGGGAAAAGTTAAAGTAGGGCGCGAAAATGGGGTGAAGTGAGTAATCCCATTCTTTGATGTCAGCCTCCGTGGCGAGCTTCGTCCCGGGCGAACGGACAAGCGCTAGATGCATCACCGCATTTGAAATTAACTGTCTCACCGATTCAGCCGCCTCTCCCGACGCCCCCTTTTTCTTGATGGCGAACTCCATCGTTTCAGGAGCACTCCCTAAGGGATTCCGTGAGAGTATTTGGAACAACCGTCCGAACCCAAGGATTAATTTGACGAGTTGGACGCCTTGGACCGTCACCCCCTCCAGCTCTGTCAGATACTGGAGCCCGACTTCGCGGGCCGCCAACGTTTGGTCGACAGCAGATATTGGCTCACCCAAGCCCTTGCCGCGAGCATGATGGAAATCAATCGCCGCTGAAACTATATGTAGATAAAATCTAATGTTATTGCGTGAAATCGTCGAGAAAACTCTATTGCCACAATAATACTTCGATATTTTTGCGCCGTTGGAAGCGATGGTAAACAGCATCGCATACTTGTAGTTGCTGTATCTGTCCTTTTGATAAGGACTGCCAAGCGCATATTCTCTTACACTTTTCAGCGTTTTCTCGTAATTTTTATTCTCAAGGGACCAAAATACGTACAGCGGGAAATCTTCAACGCTTCGGAGGGTAATAGAGTCCTTTTCTTGCTGAAGTCGACGTCTCACCTCTTGCACCCGATCAACGACTCCCAATAGTTCAGCCTCTTTTTCATACGGCAGATCCGGCAGTAATTCGTCGAGAGAAAGATGGGGACTCTTCGTGTGCGTGGACCACTCTCTGAGACGCGCCTCACACACATCACGGGCGAACTGAGCGAAGTTTGTACTAAGCCGCCTCTCAATATGGATAAGCTCGTAATCAGCTGGGCTGATGAGTTGCTCGGTGCCGTTGAGCGTGGACCGCATGCGCCATCCAAGTTCTCGAACGCCTACCTTGAAAACATAATTGGCGCTTGAGTGCTTGATGAGCGTATTTATCACCACCTGCTGGTAATCTAGAAAGTTCTCGTACTCGTCCAAAAGGACATAGAAGAATGGTCGGTCAAGTTCACCGATCTTCGAAAGTTCATTCGTTAAATCATCAATGGGAGCCTGGAGCATCGACAACTGGGGCGGCTCGCCGTCAAGGTTATTGACGTAAAGTTCCAGTGCCTGCTTTGCTGTCGCCACCTCTTCGGCCAGTTTCTCCCGGGTGCCAACCTTCGAAACGCCGAATGCCTTTGCGATACGGGCGCAAGCCGCAGCTGGGACTACGATACTTACTGCCCGCTTGACAGCGAACCAGTCGAGATACTCAAATATCATCTCGGCAATGAGCAGGTTCATGTAATGCGCGAAGAGCTTACGCCACTCAAGGTCCGACAGCTCCGGGCCCTGAAAGGCGGTGACACGGTTGCTGTTCACACGGTGGTACAGCCCGATGTACGAACTGTCGCGGCTTTCGTTCCGGATGCCACTCAATGCGGCCTGCCCCTCGTACGACATGCACCGGAGTACAGTGGTTTTTCCCGTTCCCCGTCCGCCCATAAGAACGCACGGCCGCCTGTCTTTTAGCGACGGAAAATATTCTGGTTCATTGAACAGAGAGAAAAGTCGCTCCCGCAACCATTCCGCGCGAAAGCTACCGAACAACTCTCTCAGCTCTTCCGTTTTTCCCGAGGAGTCACTCATCCTTTAGTCCTCACTAGCGGCTTCCAGTTATTTCTTGTCGACCGAAAAACCGGCAATGTAGCATCGGGCACACCATGCCAGTAGGCTAATCCCAGAGCTTGTCGGTGGAAGCCGCGCCAGTCTTCCTCACCACCGTTCTCGGCTTGATATCCCGCCTTTATCGAATATTGCTTCAAGAGAGCTATGCTCTCATCATACCGGCCCCGCCAAATCGGCCGATCTTTGTAGATCAGACTGTCCTCTTCACGAAGGAAGTTGGCCGCAAAAATTCGCAATTCCGGAATAAGCTGGCTTAGGTTCGTATGACCGGCGGCGCTGCAGATTGTTGCGCAGTAAAAGAAATCATGGCTGCCGAACGTGCTCAGTTCCTTGAATGAGGCCACTTGCCCTGGAGCGATCTCATGCTTACCGTGCCAAGTATGCAACATCTGTTGCCCGGACCCTATAAAATCATCAACGAAAACCACGTTTCGAAACTGATTGATCACCTTCAAAGCGTCTGATGGGTCTTTGATCTTTCCCTCTGCAACCCCGAGCTTGTCCCGCAATTTCCTTGCATACAGATAGCCGCTGTCCGAGGCGCTTGGCCGCTCCCCCTGTACAAGGACGAAAATGGTCTCATCGAAGAATCCGACAGCAGGCGTCCTCGATTTGGCCGTCGCTTGCGTGACGAGGCGCTGCATGGCGCCGGTGAGCATAGCGTTGATGACTGGGTCAGCCAAATAGCTAAATCCGTCCAACAATCGCAACGCGAAGTCGTGGTGTTGCTCTTCGAAATTGCTGAGCCACTGACGGATATCGAGTTCCGCTGAGAGTGGCCAAATATGAAACTCCCTAAATTTCTTTTCCTTTTCAAAGATAGGGGAGCTTTCCGAAGACATGCGTATTCTTGCCAATAGACGATGAGGAGTCGGCCCTAAGATCGTTGAGACCTTCGCAGGTAAGTTGTAGCCTTTCAAGATCGCCAGATCTATTTCCCAAGCATTTCCTTGGGGGTATCATTGAGGCTACAGGGCAAAGGAGTTAAAATGATCGAGATCATCTTCCAACGACTTCATGACGATGCTCTGCTGCCTTCGTACGCCACTCCCGGTTCGGCGGGAATGGATCTCTCGGCAATCACCATCTCAACAATTGCACCTGGCGACTACGCTGTCATACCCACGGGGCTCGCGGTTGAAATCCCAGCTGGATGGGAGGGCCAGATACGCCCTCGCTCTGGCCACGCGTCACGAAATGGCGTGACGGTTTTGAATAGCCCCGGCACGATTGACGCGGATTATCGTGGTGAAATCCAGGTTATATTGATCAATTTCGGAAAAAAAGACTTTGAAATCAAAGTAGGTATGAGAATCGCCCAGTTGGTTGTTGCTCCAGCTCCTCAGGCCTTGCCCCGCTTTGAAGAAAGTATTTCCCCAACGGAACGGGGATCCAACGGGTTCGGATCAACAGGCAACAACTAGCTGTTCATATTACGCGGCAGGCTATATGTCCTTGAACATGCTCTCTGCGCCGTCAGACTTCAATCGGGCCCAAAACTCCATTGCATAGCGATCCGTCATTCCGGCAACGAAATCGCAAATCGTGCGCGCCCTATGCCCCTCGTCTTCCGACACGAGAAATCTCGCGCGGACATCATCAGGCATCAGAAGCTCGCCCTTTTCGCCTTCCAGAGCCTCGAAGATCTCCTTAACAAGCTGCGTTCCACGGAACTCTCCTAGCTTCACGCGCGGCGAATAAATGATCGACTTGTATGTGTATTGCTTCAGAACTTCGACCTTGAGCTTCGTTTCCGACTTTAGCCATACTTTCGACAGTGCTGGTCTATTTGGATCGAATTTAAACTCGACGCCGTTTATAAATTCATGGACCAATTGGGATGACAGCTTAGTACGAGTGTATCCGTTCGCACTTAGCTCGTGGGATCCTTGAACTGCCTTTGCAAAGTTGACCACAGCGGTAGCATGATCTTCAGAGATTTCAGGGATCATACCTTTGAAGAGGTCGACGAACACCGACATGACCTCTCCTCGGTCAACCGGCCGCTTCATTTGCTTCGTGACATCCGCCGCGACGTCATCGAGCCGTTTGTCGTCCGTCGCTAAGATAGTTGCTGGAGTTAGGAAACCCGCCTTGAGACTGTCTTCGAGGTCATAAACCGAGTAAGCGATATCGTCCGCGATATCCATAATTTGGCATTCAATCGTCTTAAACTCACCTTCAGGCGGCCCGCTTTTGCCTCGGAGCACCTTTCCCTTAATTCGATCTACAATGGACTTCTCGGAAAGGTAGTATCCTTTGGTGAGTTTAGATCCTTCGTCTCTTTCCAACGGGATGGCGTTGTCATACTTCAGGATTGCAGCGAGAGTTCGGTAGCAGAGGTTCATCCCTGCCCGCTTGTCGCCCCCAACTTCCTCCTTGTACAGCGCCTTTTTGTCCAAGCGGCTCAAGATGCGAAGCGTTTGGGCGTTTCCTTCGAAGCCGCCGTATTTCTTCATCTTTGCATCAAGCGCTCGCTCGCCATTATGCCCAAATGGCGGATGCCCAATATCATGTACCAGACCAGCGGCAGCACAGAGTCTGCCGTCGATTGGATTCCTTTCGAGGACGTCCTTGTAGACGACGTTTAGCCGGTCAGCGATCCCTTCGGCTATCTGGGCGACTTCCAACGAGTGCGTCAGACGGTTTCTGAAGAAATCGGATTCATGACCAGGAAAAACCTGCGTTTTTCCTTGCTGACGCCGAAAGCTCGCGCTGTGGATAATACGCCCGTAATCGCGGGTGAAAGGTGGGCGCCACTCGGTGTTCTCGGTGTCTGAAGTAGGAACTGGACGCTCATAATCACCGGCAGAGTACATCATTGTCTACGTTAGTCCTTATTGCCTTCCGACGGCGCCTTCTTCTGCGCTTCGGTTGCTGCCGCCTTCGCACGCTCTTCGCTCAATCTCACGGCGGCACGAAGGGTGTCTACTTTCGTTTCAGCAATTTGTCTGGCTTCCAAGACTGCAGCATAAGCCATTTCGAATCCTCCTTAGGACGGTGCGTAAGACTCAACAAAAGAGCCTTGCCTAAACCTTACAACATATTTGTTTACGTTTCGTTCACGTTTTCTTGCAAATCGCGAGAAATTGCAACTTTCTACGGACTGGATGTGGGTGGGCACACACCAATTCCGATGAGCGCTTTGTCAAAACATTAGAGCATCCTTGTAGGAACGTTTGCTTTTCGAACGACATCGGCGATGTGGCTGCTTCGCCCGACAGCTCCATCCAGCTGGATGCCAGTGTCCGGTGGAAGAGAGCGAAGAAGCTCTCGAAGGGCTTCTAGTCCTTGAGACACGTTGAAAACCACCCAGTGAGCAGCCTCACCAGGCACAATGGCGCGGCCAGCGGATTGGCTTGCACCTGTATGAAGCTGGACAACCCATACGTCAGCGCCGTCAAAGACCCACTCGAAACGGACGCTTCCAAGCTGTTCAGATAACTTTGACCTGACTTGAGAAACTGCCGCGATGACATCCTCGGGCATTACCTGCGGGGCTGTTGTCCCAAGCATGAAGCCCTCACCCGATCCGGCGGCTCCTTCAATGATGAATTCCCCGTCGGCACCTTCTATAGCCGCACCGGAAAAGACCGCAGGGATCGACTGCTGGGAGAGCACCGAGGCAAGCGCTGTCCCATCCGGGTCTTCGTTATGGACGAGCTTGAAGGGGTCAAGCCAACCTTTAGCCGTCGTGAATTTCCCTGGAACCTGAACGATTGGGCTGGTTCGCATCCACCGCTCGGCGGAGCCGGTATCAGTTCCGAACGAGAAAGGTGCAACTCGACGGCCGATGACCGTTGTTCTCGGCACAGGGACACCGATCAAGTTGGCAATCATCAGACCATACGCCTTATCACCAATCATCCGACTGAAGTCGTTTGGCCAAGTGACCTCTGCGCTGCGGTCGAAGTGGTCAACTTCGCCGTACTCCCAGAAAATGAGATGACTCTGCCTCCACCCGCGCTTCAACGGATGCAGACTGAATTCCACGCGAGCGTCCCGGACTTGGTCGAGAGAGACCTCGATCCCATAGACGGTATTAAAGACAGAGAGCGCCCAATCCAAAGGTAGACTAGCAAAACCCGGGCCTTCGACACCTCGCGGGGTCGAGTCCGGTCGAAATTCGACCAATCCATCCATCGCGACACCAGAGACGCCTCCATCAGACACATCAATGGTTTCGTTCGCAATAGTGTAAGCCCCCTCGGAGGAGATACGCCGGATCGCCGAAACCGCATCATCAACTGTCTCCAAGGCGTATAAAAATTCTCTGCTCTGGGAATCGGCTTCGCTGAAGCTCCGGATGTTCACGGTGCCTTCTGCACTCTGGGCAAACAACGCTTCAACAGCTGCAGGTACGGACGAAAAAGGGTGATTTGGCGTAGCGCCAGATAAACGAGCGTACTGTTGCACGGGACCGTGGTCACCGGGTCCAAAGCTAACGAACTGAGCTACGTTGAAGCGTTCTGCGAGACGGTCGAGCTTTTGATCCTTTCGGAAACTCGGAATGAGGTCATTGCCGCTGGCTGGTAATCCCGTCAACGCTGCCCGCCTTTTAATCTACGCATCAATTTCACACCGTCGCGAGGCATACCATTCCACGGACGGCATATCATTGGCAAATGACAATCGAATACATCATTACGAAGTCTCGCTCATTCCCCAACAAAATTCTCGGCCAAGCGAGCGGTTCAAAACAGCAGCTGCGTCGCTCGCTTGGCGCCTGGTGTTCAATGGCGGCGAGCCTTGGCGGTGTACGTTGGCGTTACAGCTCGGTATAAGAAGCTCTTCTCGTACCCTTCGAGGTGCGGCTTATACCGATAGCCAACGGTCAACGACGATACGAACGAACGCTGCTTCCAACTCGGACATGTCTAATGACCCCCGTTGGTGCGGCGGCGAGCCGGGTATTCAATACTTTCTGCATTTTTTGGTTCCTTTGGGTTGAGTTCGGTCCGACCGCATGTCGGGGTGGGATGTCTTCGATGGAGATCAGTAGCGATCCGCGTATTCCGTGCGTGTCCTGGCCGAAGCCACGACCATCATCGAGACAGCTAGGTTTCAACTTCGCAAGTCAGAAAGAGTCGCAGACGCATGGATAAATTGGTCGGCATTCAGCCCATCACTCGAACAAGCCTATTCTTACGTTCTTCTTACGTTCTTCTTACCTTCACCAACTATGGCCCACCACGCACAACATCAAGTTTCTGCGCTCGCTCGCCGGGGAACAGGACCGTCGTCTCGCCGGGGCCTTCCTCGCGATCAGCACAGAGAGCGTGCTGGTTCAACACGCTAAACGAAGCCTACCTGAAGGCACGGTATTCCGCTTCGAGATCACCGAAGAAGCCCTTATTTAGCTTGGGGAGCGAACGGCCAAGCTACTTAAGTTGGTCAAAACCGCATGCTCCGAGCATTTGGAAAAGCTTGAGCGAAATAATGTCTAACTGTGGTCCGCGAGCTGCCCAAGCCTCTAGGATGCGGTCCAAGGCCGGACAAGTTTAGAAGGCGTATGTGGCCGGTCGTCTTGAAAGAAATGGAACCTGCCGCCCGTAAATCCGCCTATCAATGTTTGGTTTTCAAGGGATAGCAAAGCACGATCCGCTTTTCCTGGACTACGTTTTCTGGCTGCGCTTTGAGATTGACACTTTTCCGAAAAGTCGAAGGCTTTGAGCATGCACCGCGCTTTCAAATCCAGCCGTCCACAGATGAGTGGCGACCCAGATCATTGCCCTTTTTGTGACATCGTGGGCTCCAAGGGTCTTACCGCGGAGCGAGTCGGAGAAGTTCATTGGATCCGGCAGACGACTGCCACCGCAAAGTTTCAATTGACCGTTTCCGATGGCGAGGCGACACTTGCAACCTGCAGCGAGGCAGGAGGAAAAACGATGGACGACACAGACCGCTGGCGCGACATGGCAAGCGCACCGAGAGACGGTAGCCGGATCCTCGTCACGATTCGCCCGTCCGAACAGGGGCCGGCAGAAGTTGACCTCGCCTATTGGTCGAATGGCGATCAGTTCGCTGCAGAAGGCTGGCGCGCCTCGGATTCCTCGCCCGGGCACATTATCGAATATGCCGAGCCGGAATTGAAGTGTTGGATGCCCATGCCCTCGGCCAATCGCACCTCGATGCCCTCCCCTTGGGAAGGCGACGATGACCAGGAGCTCTACGGGTCAGGGATTTGACAAATCGCGCAGTGGCATTGGTTCCTGCCTCAGCGAACAGGTCCAGATTACCGTCGGCCACGACTGCGGCGCGACGAAGTCGCCTGATCAAATTGAGGTTCAACCTTTTTTATGCATGTCGTTGTCCCGGAACCGCCGCCTGCTTGCCGCGCTTGAATCGCCGAGGTGCCTACGCTGCGCGCACCCTGTCCCGGCCGCTTAACTTGGCAGCATAGAGTGCTTGATCGGCGCGTCGATAAAGGTCCGACGCGCTGTCTGACGGGGCGCAGGCGGCGATGCCGGCAGAACAGGTGTAGCTGAAGTCGGGAGATCCCGGCAGAGGCCGGGAGAAGCGGATCACCGTCAGCATGCACTCGACGATAGCAATGGCGTCTTCCGGCCCGGTTGCCGGCATCACCAGCAGGAACTCTTCTCCGCCGACCCGCCCAAAACAATCGTTGCGGCGAACATTCTGATGAATACGATGGGCAAAATCGCGCAGGACGACATCCCCGGCCTGGTGACCAAGCCGGTCGTTGATGTGTTTGAAATTGTCGATGTCGAATACGGCAAGGCATCCGTTGTTTCCGTGCTCAGCGGCTGCCAGCATGTCGTCGACGCGTGCCATCACAAAGCGGCGGTTGGCGACACCCGTGAGTTCATCGGTGTAAGACGCCTTGATCGCCTGATCGCGATCTTGCCGGACAGTCCTGCCATGCGCTCGCAAACTGGTGATGTCGCTCGCAATGCACAACATCCAACCGTTCTTCTGGACCGCCTCGGTCATCCAGAACCATCGGCCATCGTAGAGGTCCGTCTCGAAAGCGCGAAAGCCGATCTTGCCGCGGCGCGACTGTGTCGATCGCAGCCACTCGTCGAAATTACTCGTCTGAATGACGGTGCCTCGCGCGAGCTCGAAATTGCGCCGCATGAGATCCGGCCAGAGTGGAGTTTCATCCGGCTCGATGAAATAGACCGAACGAAAGGCGCTGTTGGCGTATCGCAGCCGGTCATCACCATCGTAGACAGCAATCAGCGTTTCGGTGCGTGCAGAAAGGTGCAGAAGCTGTTCGAATATCTCGTCCATACCGAACCCTGTCTGGTTGCCTTGGCATGAGATGGTGCAGAAACCTTATGAGAAAAGAGCCTGTCAGCAAGCAAAGGCGCCTCCAGTGATTACGGAAACGTCAACGAGACGCCGTGCCCAATCGTGATTGGACATCGGCTGCGACCTGAGCGACGCTGTTTTGGGGAGGCGGACCATCTATTTTTCCGGAGATAGGAGGCCGAAATGGAACAGTACGCACTCGATCAGTTGAAAACCATCGCCAAGGTCAGCCCGACCTGCAAGCGCCTGGAAATAACGCGGCGCGAACGGCTTGAACGCTGGGCCGAAAGTCTGGAACGCAGCCCTAGACCGTTTCTGAAGACGCTACACGAAACCGAATATCAGCCGATGGCAGATCGGCTTGCTCTCAGGGATGACGGCACACCGATCTCCGTTGCATTCGCTGATCCCATTCTGCGGGCGGCAGGAATGGAAAACGATAGCTATGGAGAAGCCAAACGGTTCTTCGAACTCAGCGACGAACAATTGCATGATCTTGTGTGCTTCTGCCATTTCGGTGAACGCGTCAGTGCGGCAGTCGTCGCCCGCCGTTTGCGTAAGATGTCAGGCTCCAAATCAAGTGGGTTTTTCGCTCAGCTTCGTGCGTTCTTTGGCTGATTGAGGCTAGAGGCCACCATCTGACGTGCTGGTCGGGGATGCATCGATCCCCGACGCCGGTGGCACGTGCGACGACCGAAGCCAGACCGGTCGGGTCGTTGCTCCTGCGGCATCGACTATCGCTGACATTTTGAGGGGGCAGATTTCTGAAGCGGCTCCTGCTGGTCAGTTGCCGGGTCCAGGTTTTCTGCGCTGGCCGACCACGCCACCCAGGGACTTGGATCAGGACGTTCACCAGCAGCACCCACATCTATGTCAGCGTGCTGGGGAAAGATGCCTCGCCGAGCGACTATCCAGTCAGAGGCTTGAAGAGGCCGTATCGCTGCTTACCGCCAGCTAACCACGCGCTTGCCATTGTAGGTGATTTAACGGAAAATCCTCGGCATGGCCCTTGAGGCCTGGGCAGCCTGCCATGATCGGAGAACGCCGTGCCTCTGAAAAACATTTTGGCCGCAGCAGCAATCGTCTTCATGACACTCGCAGGATGCGCAACTAGCGGATCGGACAACACAACCTATGCACAGCCGCAGGGGATAGGCCCAGTTCGCGGTGAGATAGGCGGTTACTAGAGCATTTCCGTTTTTCTTCGAATCACGGAAGTGCTCTATCTCTTTGTTTTCATGCAATTCCGGACGCAAAACCGCTGTGCACTTTTGCTGGAATTGCTCTAGCCCATCGAGAGTGTTTCGACCGCTTTAGAAACACAGCCTGGCTGTTTGCGACGAACCAACCGGCGCTCGATCCGATATCATCGTCGCTGTCCGCGGAGGAAGGCATGACGATGATGCCGGGCTGCAGCCGACGTGGCAAATACAGAGGCATAGATTCCGTGCGCAGTAGGGCTTTAAGCCTCAATATTGTCGAGCATCGAATTCTTCAATCGTTTCGGGGTCCTGCTTATATTCCCATTGCACACCGTTCAGCCGGCGCCAGATTTGTCCCGACGGGTTTCGGGCGGCGGCGTCGACGAGTGGCACCGGGAGGAGTGTCTCGTGCTTGTGCCAGAGTGTGACGTCAGTGACGCTAGCCTGCTTGGGCTTCCGGAACAGGTTGAAAAGGAGTGCGAAGTCCATGGCCGATTTTCCCCAAGGGATCCGACTATAGGGAAGTTTTGGGTACTTTCAAGTACCATAATTTTGGGAACCCGCCGCGCGGAAAATATCGGCGCCACTGCTCACGAGTAGCATGCGTCATAGATCGAACAAAGGTCAGCTAGGGGCCCGATTGCGAACGCAGCAAAGCGGCCTCTGAGGTAGCACAGACGTCTCCAATTCCAGAAGCGCCTACATATCCGCGTTGTCGTTGAACGGCAGTCCGCGAGTTCTCCATTCGTCCCTCAGTATATCTTCCAGGTCCTCGACCGTGAATTCGTCGAAGTTTGCCCAGAGCTGCACGGCCAGCGCCTTCAAATTCGACGTTGTTTCTGAGTCAGCTTCGGCCGCCGCGGCAAGCCGATAGATTTCCTGGCGGAGTGCATCAATCTCTGTCATGTCGCTCCTCATGGCACTGCGCCAGCACCTCCTGTTCGATGGCAGGCAACGAACAAGGTAATCCCTAAGTTTGTCGCAGGATGCCGGCCTCCTTCGCCGCAGCCTCAAACGCAGCTCGCGCTTCCGCACCGGGAACAACGCCATTCGCCGCGTCCAGGCATACCTTCCGCGCTGTCGCGTAGCTCGGGCTTCTGTTGTCGGGCCAGGATTTCTTCAAAAATGCGACCGCCTCTCGAGCGCTCCTGATGACGTGAAAACGATCATCTATCTTCAATTCGACGTTCGCATCCCAGATGCTGATCATGGCGTCCTCCGTGGGGCAGGCTTCCCACAAACGTATATTAGGAAGATCTGTTCCAAGCGGACGATCCGGCCGGAATTTCGGCAGCAGCATGAGGCTCTTTCGTTTTAACCCAACAACCGCTCGCGATAGCCGTCGCTGTCGCGCTGCGTCCTACCGCCGTGCTTCGAAAGCTTCGCCTTATCTTCGGTTAAGCGCCTTCGATTCGGCTCTGAAGGTGCATTCAAGAAAGTGGTGACAGGATGTCGATCCGGCCAGGCGAGTCACGTCCCCAAATCGCAAAACGTCCCATCCCCACGCAAAGAGCCCCGCGGTTGTTGCGACCGCGGGGCTCCTTGACGCCTTACCCGGGAGAGGGGGTCAGGCGGCCTGTACCTTGCGGGCCGTGCGTGCCCATTCGGGCAGCCAGTCGCCGTGGGTGGCGAGCAGATCGTCGACCAGCGACCAGATCTGGTCGAGGTCGAGTTCGGCTGCCGTATGCGGGTCCATCATCGCGGCGTGATAGATATGCTCGCGATTTTCCGTCATCAGCGCCTGCACCGTCAGTTCCTGCACATTGATATTGGTGCGGATCAGTGCGGTCAGCTGCGGCGGCAGATCGCCGATGAAGGTCGGCTGGATGCCGGAGGCATCGACGAGGCAGGGCACTTCGGCGGCGCAATTGGCAGGCAGCGAGGTGATGCAGCCATTGTTGCGGACATTGCCGTAGATCACCGAGGGCTCGCCCGTCCAGACCGAATTGATGATCGAGGAGGCATATTCCTTCGACGGCGCGACCTCGATCTTGTCGGCCGAGCGATAGGCCTCCGCCTGGCCCTTCCAACGCTCGATTTGCTCGATGCAGCGCTTCGGATATTCATCGAGCGGAATGCCGAATTTCTCGATCAGGTCGTCGCGGCCCTCCTTGATGAAATAGGGCGTGTATTCGGCGAAATGCTCCGAGCTTTCGGTGACGAAATAGCCGAGCCGCGTCAGCATCTCGTAGCGCACCTTGTTCGGGCAGCGCGGGTTCCAGCCGGGCTTCGGCGCCCTGCCCTCACGATAGGCGCGCAAAAGGTCGGGATAGAGATTGCGGTAGGATCCGTCGGCCTGGCGATGCTCGAATTTGAGGTAGAAGGCCATGTGGTTGATGCCGGCCGCGCGGTAGCGGATTTCCTCGTAGGGGATGTCGAGGTCATGGGCCAGTTCCATCGCCGTGCCCTGCACCGAATGGCAGAGGCCGACCTGGCGGATGGTCGGATATTTCTCAGATATCGCCCAGGTGTTGATCGCCATCGGGTTGACATATTGCAGCATGATCGCCTCGGGGCAGACGGCGAGCATGTCCTCGCAGACCTTCCAGAGATGCGGCACGGTGCGAAGCCCGCGCATGATGCCGCCGACGCCGAGCGTATCGGCGATCGTCTGGCGCAGCCCGTATTTCTTCGGCACTTCGAAATCGGTGACGGTGCAGGGCTCATAGCCACCGATCTGGAAGGCGACGACGACGAAATCGGCGCCCGCAAGCGCCTTGCGCTGGTCGGAATAGGTCTCGGCCTTCGCCTTCACGCCAAGCGTCGAGATCAGCTTGTTGACGACGATGGCGCTTTCTTCCAGCCGCTGCGGATTGAGGTCCATCAGGGCGATCGTCGCACCCGACAGCGCGGGACGCTGCAACACGTCGCCGACGATGTTCTTCATGAAGACGGTGGAGCCTGCTCCGATGAAAGTGATTTTGGGATTTGCTGCCATTATAACCTCCGGCATTCTGCAATCATGCTACCTCGAAAGCGGCCTTGACGAGCCGTTCGGTGTAGGCGGTCTTGGGATGGGTGAGAACTTCGTTGACGGGGCCCTCTTCGACGATCTTGCCATGCTGCATGACGATGACGCGATGGCAGAGAGCCCTGACGACCTTGAGATCGTGGGAGATGAACAGGTAACTTAAGCCCCGCTCGTCCTGCAGCTTGCGCAGGAGTTCGATGATCTGCGCCTGGACGGAAAGGTCGAGCGCCGATGTCGGCTCGTCGAGCAGGATGAATTCCGGCTCGAGCGCGATGGCGCGGGCAATGGCGATGCGCTGGCGCTGGCCGCCGGAAAATTCGTGCGGGAAGCGCGACAGGATATGGCCGGGCATGCCGGCGGCAATCAGCGCTTCGCGCACCCGGTCCTGCCGTTCGGCCTTGGTCGCGCCCAACCGGTTGACGACGAGCCCTTCCTCGATGATCTGGCCGATCGTCATGCGCGGGTTGAGCGATGAGAAGGGATCCTGGAAGACCACCTGAATGCGGGCGCGCAAGGGCCGCATCTCGGCCCTGGAAAGGCCGTGGATCGGCTGATGGTCGAAATGGATCTCGCCGCTGTCGGGCGTGTTCAACCGCAGGATCGCCTGGCCGAACGTCGTTTTGCCGGAGCCGGATTCACCGACGAGTCCCAGCGTCTCGTGACGGCGCAGCGTCAGGTCGAGGCTGTCGACGGCGACAAGCTCACGCATCGCCGGCTTGAGAAAGGTACCGTGACGCATCATGAAGGAGACACGCACGCCCTTGGCATCGAGGATGACATCCGACCCTTCGGGCAGCGGATTGGCCTGGCCACGCGGCTCGGAGGCAAGCAGATGCTTGGTATAAGCGTCCTGCGGATTGGCAAACAGCGCTTCGGTGGTGTTGTGCTCGCGCACTTCGCCGTACTGCATCACATAGACGTAATCCGAGAACTGCCGCACCACGGTCAGGTCGTGGGTGATGAGGATGACCGCCATCCCCAGTTCCTTCTGCAGGTTGCGGATCAGGTTGAGGATCTGCGCCTGCACGGTGACGTCGAGCGCCGTCGTCGGCTCGTCGGCGATCAGCACGTCCGGATCGTTGGCAAGCGCCATGGCGATCATCACGCGCTGGCGCTGGCCGCCGGAAAGCTGATGCGGATATTGCATGAGCCGCGCGGCGGGATCGGGGATCTGCACATGTTCAAGCAGTTCGAGCGCCCGCTTTTGCGCATCCCTCTTGCTGATCCGGCGATGCACGCGGATCGCTTCGACGATCTGGCTGCCGACCGTATAGATCGGGTTCAGCGAGCTCATCGGCTCCTGGAAGATCATCGAGATGCGGTCGCCGCGCAGCTTGCGGCGCGCCCGCTCGGAGAATTTCAGGATATTGCTGCCGTCATAGGCAACCGTCGATTTCTCTGAGACGACAGCGCGCTTCGACAACAGCCCCATCACCGTTCGCGCCGTTACCGACTTGCCGGAGCCGGATTCGCCGACGATCGCGATCGTCTCGCCGCGATAGAGCTGGAAGGAGACGTCCTTGACGGCTTCGACCATGCCGTCTTCGACCTTGAAATTCACCGCCACATTGCGGGCGTCGATGATCGGCGTGTCCGAACGGCCATCATGGTCGTGGCGGACGGGCGGGGCGAAGGAATTGACCAGTGCAAGAGCCATATCAATCACCTCAATAAGGATCGACCGCGTCGCGCAATCCGTCACCGAGCGCATTGAATGCGAAGACGGTGATGAGCACGAAGCCGACGGGGGAGAGAATCCAGGGATAGGAGCCGATCACCGAATAGGTCGCCGTGTCCTGCAGCATCAGACCCCAGGAGATCAGCGGCGGCTTGACGGCGAAGCCGAGGAAACCGAGGAAGGATTCAAGCAGCACGACGCTCGGTATATGCAGCGTCACCGCGACGATGACGTGGCTCATCACATTCGGGAAGATGTGCTGCATGATGATGCGCGTGTCGGTGGCGCCGACGGCCATCGCCGCCCGGACATAATCGATGCGGGCGAGCGCCAAGGTCTTGCCGCGCACCTCGCGCGACATCTGCGCCCAGCCGAGCGCCGACATCACGGCGATGACGAAGGCAAGGAAGACGTTGGTCGGCGCCGTCACCGGGATCAGCGAGGTCAGCGCCAGATAGAGCGGCAGTTGCGGGAAGGCGAGCACCAGTTCGACGAAACGCTGCAGCCAGACATCGAAGGTGCCGCCGAAATAGCCGGACACCATGCCGACGGTCGTGCCGATGATGGTGACGATGAAGACGACCGTCAGGGCAATGGTCAGCGAGATGCGCGAGCCGATGATGGCGCGCGACAGCACGTCGCGGCCGAACTTGTCGGTGCCGAGGAAATGCACCGGCTGGCCGTCGGTCGAGCCGAAGAAGTGCCGGTTGGCCGGGATCAGGCCGAAAATCCGGTATTCGGCGCCCTTGACGAAGAAGCCGAGCAGCCGCGGATTGTCATAGTCGACGCCGACGATAGGCTGGAAGGTGACCGGGTCGAGCTCTTCGGAATCCGACAGCGCATAGACGCGCGGCTGGAAGACGAAATTGCCGTCCTTGTCGTGGAAGCTCATCACCTGTGGCGGCGCGAAGCCGACATCGGTCGCCTTCGGGTCCATCGGCGCAAAGAAATCGGCAAAGATCGCCATGACGAGCAGCAGCACGACGAGCACCAGCCCTGCCATGCCGGTCCAGGAGCGCCTCAGCCGGCGCCAGACAAGGGCGATATAGCTCTCATGCCCACGCGATTGTTTTTTGGTCTCGATGTCGGTTGTCGGCGGTGTTGCAGAAGAGTCGAAAGCCAACATCTCAGGCTCCTCCATATTGGCGGACGCGGGGATCGAGCAAAGCGAGCAGCATGTCGGCGATGATGTTGCCGACGATCAGCGTCGCCGACAGCACCATCATGAAGGTGGCGGTGACATAGACGTCGCCGACCGCCATCGAGCCGACGATCGCCGGGCCGACGGTCGGCAGCGCGAAAATGATCGCGGTTTCGATCTCGCCGGTCAGCATATAGGGCAACACGACGCCCTGGTACATCACCAACGGGTGCAGCGCATTCGGCACCGCATGGCGCATCACCACCGCTGCCCCGGAAAGCCCCTTGGCCTTGGCCGTCTCGACATATTGCGCATTCAGCGTATCGAGCAGATTGCCGCGCATGACGCGCATATTATAAGCAAGCCCACCGAAGGTGGCGATCGCCACGACCGGCCAGACATGGTGTACCAGATCGACGAATTTCGCCCAGGACCAGGGCGCCCCGCCATATTGCGGCGAGAAGAAGCTGCCGATTTCGGAGACGTTAAGCTGGAAAACCAGGAGATAGACGATAATCAGCGCCATCAGGAAGCGCGGCACCGTCATGCCGAGGAAGGAAATCCCCGAAAGCAGGCTGTCGATCCAGCTGTATTGGCGCGTCGCCGCCCAGATGCCGAAGCCGATGCCGAGCACCGAGGCAAAGAGATGGCAGACAAGCGCCAGAAGCAATGTCCGCGGCAGGCGTTCACCGACGACATCGGCCACGGGCTTGTTGTAGAACATGCTGTAGCCGAAATCGCCGCGCGTCACGATCCCGCCGATCCAGTTGACGTACTGGACGACCAGCGGCTTATCGAGGCCATGTTCAACCCGGTAGAGCTGCGCCTGCGCTTCGGCCTGGGCATAGGACGCGCCGCCCTGGTTGATCAGCTGGGAGCGGATGTAATCGGCGTAGTCGCCGGGCGGGGCCTGGATGATCGCGAAAGTCACCACGCTCAGGATGAACAGAATGGGGATCGCAGAGGCTATGCGCACGAGCAGGAATCGTAACATCGAACGGTTCGCTTCTCCTTGCCGCCAGTCGCTCCTTGTCAGCGCGGCCGGCTTGTTGGTTTTGCCCGGCCGCGCGCTGCACGCGCGGCCGGAAGCTCACTTCAGCTGGGAGGGAGCTCTCCAGCGCGTCGCATCACATGCGACGCGCTTTAACTCTTTGTTTCCGGGCGGCATGCATCAGTTTATGGGACCCTTTTCGCCGGGTTTGCCGGGCAGCTGTTCGGGGAACAGCTCGTATTTGCCCTGCTTGTCGGCGGCCACCCACAGGCGTTCGCGGATCACCGAATCTTCAGCCCAGTTGAACATCATGATCGGCGTACCCTGTGGCACGTTGGAGAACCGCTTGTTGACGATCAGGGCGCCCGGATATTCCGTCAGGCCGACGGTGTTGACGTGCTCCGTCGAGATCTTCTGATACTGCTTCATCAGATCGACGCGCTCTTCGTTGTTCTGGCTCGTCCTGAACTTGTTGACGACGTCGACAAGCTCCTTTTCGAAGGGCATCAGATCGAGCTGATCATCCTTGCCGGCGCGATGGTGCCAGCTGGTGCGCGGGCCGACAGGGGCAAGCTGTTCGGTATTCTGCACCACCGACGACAGTTCCGTCGTGTTGCGCTGGATCAGCCAGTCGAAGCGGCCGGCATAATGGGCGTCGTCACGCTTTGCGCCGTCGAGCGAATTGATGACGATCTTCAGCCCAAGTTTCTCCATCTGGCCGACGACACCTTCGGCAAGGCTCTTGTCGGTCGTGTACTGATTGTTGATCAGCATGACGATTTCGACATCCTTGCCGCCGAGCGTCCCGGCCGGGAAGTTCACGATGCCGTTGCCGTCGGTGTCCTTAAGACCGGCTTTGGCGAGTTCCGCCTTGGCGCCCTCAAGATCAAAGGGGTAGTAGACGGTCGAGTTGCGGTCGTAGAAGCTGGTGCCGGAGGAGAGCCCACCGGGATAGATCGCGGTGAACGGTCCCTTGACCAGCGAGTCGCCGATTGCCTTGCGGTCGAGCGCCATGGTGACGGCCTTGCGGAAGTCCTCGTTGCGGTTCAGCTCGCGGATCGCCTCACCGCGCTCGTCCGGGCTGCCCCAGCCGTTGGCGGAGAAGTTCATGCGGAGATTGTAGCCGATGAGGCGCGGGCCAAAGGCAAGGCGGGCGGGCGCCGTTTCTTCCGCGGCACGCTTCAGCGAGGCGACGAAGTTTTCCGGCTGCTCGAGGTTCGAGAAATCGGCGGATCCTGCCACGGCCTGAACGTCACGGTCGGCCCAGGTCGAGAGCTTGTAGTGCAGCTCATTCAGATAGGGGAGCTGATCGCCCTTCTCGTCGACCTTCCAGTAGTAGGGGTTGCGGCGCATGACGATGATGTCGTCCGGGCGATATTCGACCGGTACCCAGGCGCCCATGACCGGCATGTTCATGAACTCGGGCGGGAAGGCGTTCTTGAACTGGTCGTAGGTGTTCTTCGAATATTTCGGATGCTTCGCCTTCAGGATGTGCGACGGACCCGGGCAGAAATTCGGGTAGGACATCGTGTAGAGATATTGCTTCGGGAAAGCTTCCT
>NZ_JACCEY010000023.1:75408-99437 GCF_013591995.1 Rhizobium sp. WYCCWR 11146 | reverse complement strand
GGGCCCCCCCCGCCGAGCGGCGAGACGTTCGGGTCGACGACTTCATCGTCCCAGTAGAACATGATGTCGTCGGCATTGAACGGCGCGCCGTCCGACCATTTGGCGCCTTCGATCAGGTGCATGGTCAGCTTATGGCCGTCTTGCGACCAATCCCAGCTCTTGGCGAGGTTCGGCAACGGCTCGGTGTCTGAGGCCTGCACCTGGAACAGCGGCGCGGTGCGCGTCAGGCATTCGGAAAGGCCGATATCGATGCCACCCCAGCCCTGCGTCTGGCCGGCGCCATAGTTCCAGCCTTCCGGCCGGCCGCCGATGACGTGGCGCATCGTATCGCCGTAGACACCAATGCCGTCTGGCATATTGCCGGTCTTGAAGACCATAGGCTCCTTCGGCAGGCGATCCTTGACCGGCGGCAGCTTGCCGGTGGCGACGAAATTCTTCGTGACCCAGTCGGGCTCGTGATATTCGGGCAGCGCCTTGAACTCCAGGATGGAGTCGCGCGCCACATAGTTGATCTTGCCTTCGGCCGGAAAGTCCGCCGGTGCAGGTGGGATGGTTGGCTCGGAGGCATATGCATTCAGCGCCGCGGCTGAGACGCTGAGCGCCAGTCCGGCCAGGATGCCTGCGTTACGGAAATTCATCATCGTTTCTCCCTCTTGTTCCGGAGCGCGATCACGCGGCTCCTTTTTCCTCGAACGACATGAAAGCGGGCCTGACGCCATGGATTTCCCTCCCGGAAACCCATGACGACCCATCCTTCAAGAAAATCAGACGGCCTGTTTCAGCGCCGCCTTTTCCGCGCGCAGCTCCTCGATTGAGCGAACGTTGCGGCGTGCGGCCCCCGCCCAGTCGCGGGTCTGCACCTTCGATTTCGACAACCGCTCCTTGGCGGCCGGCACGGCATGCGCATATTGCGGCAGCCAGCGCGCCTGGGCAACGACCATTTCATCGACCATCTGCCAGACCTCTTCCGGCGTCGAGACGGCGCCGACCAGCGGATCGTGCAGCACGGCAAGCTTCAAGAGGTCGATATCACCCGATATTGCCGCATGCACCGACATGCGTTGGACGTTGATCGACGCGATGCAGGTGGCCGCACAGGCTTCCGGCAGGGTGACGCCGGAGACCATGTTGATGCCGAAGCGATCGACGAAGCCGGGCGATTCGATGATCGCATCGGACGGCAGGTTGGTGATGACGCCATTGTTCTTGACGTTGAAATGGCCGCGATAGACCCGGTTCGTCTCCAGCGCCTCGAGGATATGGCTTGCATGTTCGTTCGAGCGCTTGGCGGGATCGATCGGCCTTGCGGCGGATTCCAGGAATTGCGGATATTCCGTCTCGAACCAGTTGCGCGTTTCGGTGGAATGGCGGAGGTAGCCGCCGGTCTCGCCGTGGATCCAGTCGGACATGTCGATCCAGCGGGTGATCTCGTCAGGCCGCTTGCGATACCAGGGCAGGTATTCCGAGAGATGGCCGTTGCTTTCGGTGGAATAGACGCCGAAACGCTTCAGCACGTCGATGCGCAATTTTTCCTGCTGCGAATAGACCGGATGCGCCTCGAAAGCGGCGACCAGTTCGTCCTTGCCGATCTTGCGGCCATTGAGGCGCAGGTCGATGAACCAGGTCTGATGGTTGATGCCGGAGCAGATATAGTCGAGCTCGCTCACCGACTTCGCGCCGAGCACCTCGGCGATCTGTTCGGCCCCATGCTGGACGCCGTGGCAGAGGCCGACGGTATCGACCTTGCCGTATTCGATCGCCGCCCAGGTGTTCATCGCCATCGGGTTGGCATAGTTCAGGAATTTCGCGCCGGGCTCGGCGACCTCGCGGATATCCTTGCAGAAGTCGAGGATGACCGGGATGTTGCGCTGGCCATAGAGAATGCCGCCGGCACAGATCGTATCGCCGACGCACTGGTCGATGCCGTATTTCAGCGGGATTCTGATATCATCGGCATAGGCCTCGAGCCCACCGACCCGGACGCAGCTGATGATGTAGCGCGCGCCTTCCAGCGCCTGGCGCCGGTTGGTCGTCGCCGTCACCTTCGTCGGCAGCCCGTTCGCCTCGACGACGCGGTCGAGGATCGCCTTGATCATTTCCAGATTATGCTCGCTGAGATCCGTCAGCGCGAATTCGACGTCGCGAAACTCGGGAACGCA
The DNA here is from genome assembly GCF_013591995.1 of Rhizobium sp. WYCCWR 11146. NCBI lineage: Bacteria > Pseudomonadati > Pseudomonadota > Alphaproteobacteria > Hyphomicrobiales > Rhizobiaceae > Rhizobium > Rhizobium sp. WYCCWR 11146. The sequence goes on along the minus strand of NZ_JACCEY010000023.1, from coordinate 97,278 downwards.
CAATATATCGGTAAACAGCTTCTTGGTGAAACCGACGCTGCCCGCACCGATGATAGCGATTTTGAAACTCATGATCTTCACCTCGACCCAATCGAATGCTAAGGAAAAGAAGGTTATGGAGGATCAGGCCGCATGCTGACACATGTGGCTGAAAACGCCGTAAAATCTGCCTTTTTCCTCCCGGCCGCTCTATCGGCCGTGGTCTCTTCCTCTTGTCGGCCGGGATTATGCCCGAAATCGGCAGGGCGACCAGAGAAGGATTATGCTTTCAGGGGTAAATTTGTGCTGCAGGATTTGATCGCCAACGGACAGTCGATGAGGACGGTTTCGCTGCCCCGCGGCCGCCAGCGATTGCACGCCATGCCGACCAGCGCCGGCTACGAAGTGCGCGAGAACGAGAGCTATGACTGGGACGGCCGCCGGCGCGGCCAGACTCCCTTCACCGTGCTGCAGCACACGATCAGCGGCAGCGGCCAGCTGCGCTACCAGCACCGCAACTATCGCCTTCAGGGCGGCGACACGCTGCTCGTTCTGGTGCCGCACAATCATCGCTACTGGCTGGAGAAGGGCGATCGCTGGGAATATTTCTGGATCTCGATGAATGGCGAGGAAACGCTGCGCATCCACCAGATGGTGCTTTCCACCGCCGGCCCGGTGCTGAAGCTGCAGCCCTCGACCATCGACCATCTCGCCGATTGCAGCCTGCGCCTCGTCAAGGGCGCGACGTCGCCGGGTGCTGCCTCGGCGATTGCCTATGAAGCGGCGATGGCGCTTTACGACGATGTCTTCGGCTCGCCGGCCTTTGCCGCCGAGCTCAGCTTCATGCAGCCGGTGATCGACCATATCAACGCCAATCTCGAAAAGGCGCTACCGGTCAGCGAGCTTGCCAGCATCGTCGGCCTCAGCCGCGCGCATTTCTCGCGCAGCTTTGCCGAGAGCGAGGGCATGCCGCCGGCCGAATTCGTGCTGCAGCAACGCCTGCAGCGCGCCGTCAAGCTTCTGACCAAGGCCGACTTCCTGCCGGTCAAGGAAGTCGCCATCATGTGCGGCTTCGAGGACCCCAACTATTTCTCCAAGGTCTTCCGCCGCGTCTACGGCACCAATCCCACCGAATTCCGCACGACGGGCATGTATGCCAGCATCGGAAAACTGAGATAGCCGGCCGCCTGGCAACCCAGAACCTTCAGGCCCGCACCTCGAACACCATGTTGAACGGCGTTTCCGTGGCGCGGCGGAAATGCGTGAATCCGGCGTCGAGCGCGACCTTTCGAAGCTTCATTTCTCCCGCCTGTGCGCCGAGCCCAAGCCCCACCTCCTGGGAGAGTGACGCCGGCGTGCAGATCATCGTCGATGCTCCGTAATAGACGCGGCCGACCGGGTTGAGATTGTCCTTGAGATGGTCATGGGCAAAGGGCTCGACGATGAGCCACGTGCCGTTCGGCCCCAGCGTTTCCTTGACATGCCGGCCGGCGCCGACCGGATCGCCCATGTCGTGAAGGCAGTCGAACATGGCGACCATATCATAGCCGCGCCCCGGAAATTCCGCCGCCGAGCCCTGCTCGAAGGTCACACGATCCGCGACACCCGCATCCTTCGCGGCGGCCTTTGCTCTTTCGATCGACGGGCCGTGATAGTCGAAGCCGGTGAAGCGGGAGGCGGGATAGGCCTGCGCCATCAGGATGGTCGATGCCCCATGACCGCAGCCGACATCGGCGACACTGGCGCCGGCCTTGAGCTTTGCCTCGACCCCGGCAAGAGCCGGAATCCATTCGGCCACGAGATGGCTGTTGTAGCCCGGGCGAAAGAACCGTTCGGTGCCTCGGAAAAGGCAGGTGCTGTGCTCATGCCAGCCGAGACCCTTGCCGGTACGGAAAGCATCGGCGACCTTTGACTCGTCCATCCACATGGATTGCACGACCTCGAAGGCGCCGACGAAAAAGGCCGGGCTGTTTTCCTCGGCAAACACCATCGCCTGTTCCGGCGTCAGGCTGAAACGATCGGTCTTTTCATCGTAAGCGACATAATCGGCAGCCGCCTGGGCGCTCAGCCATTCCCTGAGATAACGCTCCTTTATCCCCGTTTTCGCGGCAAGGTCCTGGACGCTCATCGGCGTTCCGTCGGCCATCGCCTTATAGATTCCGACCTGGTCGCCAAGCACGACCAAGGCACCTGACATGGCGGCGCCGACGTCCCCAACAAGACGACCGACAAGCGCATCGAGTTTTTGCATATCTGGCTCACGCATTGTTACCTCCCGGGTGCGTGATAAAGGTAATCTAAATTAGACTTTAATAATATTCAGTCAATCAACCTGGTCGTTCGATAGATGAGCGTGGAGTATTAAAGGCCGAAAGAATGGAATAGGCGTGCCCATTCCAGGGCTCACAACATGCTGTGCCGTCATGCACCTGCTCTCATCATCGCTTGTATCGAGATTACGTTTTTAATATAATCTCCCCGAGGCAGAATCACACTTTTGATGCAAGGTTATTGTTTTGTGTCTATCTTCCGCTCAATGCCGCGCTGCTCGTGCCCTTTTGGCATGGTCTCAGGACGATCTGTCATCGGCATCGAAAGTCGCCAAGGCGACGATCGCTAATTTCGAGGCCGGCAAGCGCTCTCCCTACGAACGGACCCTTCAGGATATGAAGCACGCCCTGGAAGGCGGCGGCGTCATTTTCATCCCCGAAAATGGCGGGGGTGCGGGTGTTCGCCTTGCGAAACGCGCCGATGCGTCGATCGACACGAATGAAACCGAGACGGTTCAATATGAAGAATATCTCAAAAACGACGCACCGCCCGGTGCAGGTGGCTGAATGATGGCAAAGAAAGAAAAGCTCGAACACTCCGAACTGGCGGGAGAATTCACCGATGACGGGATCACCGTGCTCGTCGATATCTTCCGCACATCCGGCAGCAATGAAGACTGGACGATGGAGGTGGTCACGCAGGCGGAAGACCTGATCCGCTGGGACGAGCCATTTGCGACCGACCGGGATGCCTTCGACGAATTCCTGGCCGTCGTCGCGCGGGACGGCATTCGATCGTTTCTCGAAGATGAAGAGCCATCCGTGCATTGAGGAATATTTGTGAAAAGCATCAATGATCTCGTCGCATCGGCGAAAACCGTCTGCGATCGATACCGGGCCGGGCGGATGGAGCGCGAGACCGTGCGGGAATGGGTTCTCGGACTTGGCGCCTATCCGCCGCCGCATGGAGAGCGCGTGCGGGAAGCAGCGGAATGGTTCCGGCTGCACAATCGCGAGCCTGTTTCCGAAGACATCGTGCTGGTGGACATCGACCGACTTGCAGCGATTGCAGCGCCTTGATCGTCGCGGCGCTGGCGCTGTTTTGCGGTTGTCTCGCCGCCTCGATCCGGACTGGCGCAATTACGCCGTTACTAGGCGGCGTAGGACCAATGACGATCATCAGCCTTATGCATAATACCCTCATCGCAGCGTCCATGCAGAGCGGTCTGGGGGTTCCGCTATTTCGGCAAATGTGACACCCCTACCGCTGACATGGCTCCTGCATCTCACGCGCGAAGCGTACGTCAAGCGCGGCTAGGTCATTTTAATTCGTGCGATAAATAGAAGGAACAGCACGTGGCAGCATTTCCGGAAAAGGCAAAGGTCGTCATCATCGGGCTCGGCGGTATCGTCGGCGCCTCCATCGCGCATCATCTCGTCGAGCGGGGATGGGACGATATCGTCGGCATCGATAAGTCGGGCATCCCGACGGATATCGGCTCGACAGCCCATGCCTCGGACTTCTGTTACACCACGAGCCACGACTATCTGTCGGTCTGGACCACGCAGTATTCGATCGATTTCTACGAGAAGATGGGCCATTACGCCCGCATCGGCGGCCTCGAAGTGGCGCGCACCGGCGACGATACCTGGATGGAGGAAATCAAGCGCAAGCTATCCTCCGCACGCGCTTTCGGCACACGCGCCCATTATGTCAGCCCTTCCGAGATCAAGGAGAAGTTCCCGCTGATCGAGGAAGATCAGGTTATGGGCGGCCTTTACGATCCGGATGCCGGCCTCGTGATTCCGCGCTCGCAGACCGTTGCCGGCAAGCTGGTCGATGCCGCCGAAAAGGCCGGCAAGCTGCAGGTGTTCGGCAACACGCCCGCGAAGTCGCTGATCGTCGAAGGCGGTCGCATCAAGGGCGTCGTCACCCATCGCGGCACTGTTATGGCCGACCATGTCATCGTCTGCGCCGGCCTCTGGGGGCGCCTGATCGCGGAGATGGTCGGCGAAGACCTGCCGGTCATGCCGGTCGACCACCCGCTCACATTCTTCGGTCCGTATAATGAATTTGAAGGCACCGGCAAGGAAATCGGCTTCCCGCTGCTGCGCGACCAGGGCAACTCCGCCTATATGCGCGATACCGGCGACCCGGCGACGACGGAGGGCGGCCAGATCGAGTGGGGCTATTACGAAGCCACCAATCCGCGCATGTGCCATCCGCGCGACATTCTCGAAAAACACGAGGCGCGCCTTTCGCCCTCGCAGCGCGACCTCGAGATGGAACAGATCATCGAGCCGCTCGAGCGCGCCATGGAACTGACGCCGATCCTCGGCGAACTCGGCTATAACGAAGGTCACTCCTTCAATGGCCTGCTGCAAGTTTCGGCCGGCGGCGGCGCATCCTGCGGCGAGAGCCAGAAGGTGCGCGGTCTCTGGTATTGCGTTGCCATCTGGGTCAAGGACGGCCCGGGCTATGGTAAGCTGATCGCCGACTGGATGACCGATGGGCGGACTGAAATCGATCACAACAGCATCGACTACGCCCGCTTCTATCCGCATCAGTTGACGGAAGAGTTCATCGAGGGCCGCTGCTACGAAGCCGCCCAGAAGATCTATTTCCCGGCTGTTCACACCCGCGAACCCTATGCATCCGGCCGCAACGCCAAGCGCTCGCCCTTCTACGAGCGCGAAAAGGAGCTTGGCGGTTACTTCATGGAACTTGGCGGCTGGGAGCGTGCGCACGGCTACGCCGCCAACGAGCACCTTCTGGAGAAATACGCCGACCGCGTCCCGGTTCGCGAGAACGAATGGGACAGCCGCCATTTCTGGCGCGTATCGAATGCCGAGCATCTGGCGATGAGCGAGGATTGCGGCATCGTCAATCTTAGCCACTTCCACATGGTCGATATCGAGGGACCTGATCATGTCGAACTGATGGAATGGCTGTGCGCCGCCAAGATCGGCGGCGATGCAAACATCGGCAAGGGCGTTTACACCCACTTCCTCGACGACGAAGGCATGGTCCGCGCTGACTTCACCGTCTTCCGCATGGCCGATCGGTGCCGTCTCGTCAACGGCGCCGATGCCGGCCCGCGCGACCTGCACTACATGAAGCGCGTCGCCGAAGACCGCGGCCTTGACGTGATCATCACCGACGTCTCGGAAAAATTCGTGACGATCGGCATCTGGGGTCCGAACGCGCGCGACACGCTGAAGAAGGCCGTGGCCGATCCGGCCGGCCTCGATCAAGAAAACTTCGCCTTTGCGGCGATCAAACCGATCGAAATCGCCGGTAAGCCTGTGACCGCCTTCCGCATCTCGTATGTTGGCGAGCAGGGTTGGGAACTGCACATGAAGTACGAAGACGGCCTCGCCGTCTGGGATGCGCTGCGCTCGACCGGTGTGATGGCCTTCGGCGTCGAAACCTATGCGAACTCACGCCGCATGGAAAAGAGCCTGCGCCTGCAGAACGCCGACCTGCTGACCCAGTACAACCTGATCGAAGCCGATCTCGCCCGACCGAAGGTCAAGGAAGCCGATTTCCGCGGCAAGGCAAAACACCTGGAATACAAGGCGCGCGAGCACCAGCCGGCCATGCTCTGCACGCTTGTGATGACCGAGAATACTGATAAATCGGGCGTGAAGCGTTATCCCGTCGGCAACATGCCTGTTGTCGATCCCGCCACCGGAGAGGTTCTGGTCGACGAGCTTGGCCGTCGGTCCTACACGACCTCGGTCGCCTACGGCCCAACGGTCGGCAAGAACATTGCTCTGGCCTATCTGCCCTGGTCCCATTGCCAGGTCGGACGCAGGCTGAATGTCGAGTATTTTTCCGAGACTTATCCGGTGGAGGTTGTCGGCGTCGGGTACAAGCCGATCTATGACCCAGAAAACCTGAAGCCGCGCACCTAAGCGCATCGGCCCCGCAAATCGGAATCGATTTTCGGAAAGCACGTGCGAGGATTAAAAGTGTTACAGCGCCGCGTGTCTTAAAAGACGTGCGGCGCTGTAAGCGCTCCAGCACTTGTGACGCCGCAAGGATGGGGCGCCACAGACATGAGGTTGATCGTCAGCGCCACGCTGAACGGCGGCTCGGATGGTCGCTGGTGACCCGGATCCGTCACCTGTCCGCTTCCGACGCTCTGGGTGCGCTATTTTACGGTTGCCTCGCAGTGAGATTGGAAGTCAGGATGCGGCGAAGCGTCATTAGAATTCAAGAGTGAGACATGATGTTGACCGAAAACCGTTCACACTTGTCGGCATCATGCTCTGGCGAGTGGACAGTCGATGCTTGATAATCCCACATGGTCCGGAGTGCTTGCCGATCCTGTCGTCCAGGCCGGGACGTTGGCCGTAGTCGGTGCGATCATCACGCGCATAGCGCTTCGGCCCTTCCCGAGCTGGAAGCTCGCAGGCCAGGTGTTTTTCTTCGCGGCGCTGACCGTCCTGCTGCTCTATCACGATATCGTACCCTACGAAGTCGGGCCGACGACGGCTTCGACCTTCGAACGCGTCTTCATCGCCCTTGCCAAGGTGGTCTGGTGGATCAATGCCGCCTGGGCGCTGATCGCCTTCGTCCGCGTCTTCCTGATCTTCGAGCGCCAACCGCGCGAAGGTCGTCTCGTTCAGGATCTGGTCATCGGCCTGATCTATCTCGGCGCGATCCTCTCGGTGGTCGCCTATGTCTTCAGCTTTCCCGTCGGCACGCTGATCGCCACATCAGGCGTCTTTGCCATCATCCTCGGCCTTGCGATGCAGAGCACCCTGAGCGACGTCTTTTCCGGCATCGCGCTCAATCTCGGCCGGCCCTATACGATCGGCGACTGGATCGTGCTGAATGACGGCGTCGAGGGTCGTGTCGTCGAAACCAACTGGCGCTCCACCCATCTGTTGAACGGCTCGAACGACCTCGTCGTCCTGCCCAACAGCTTTCTGGCCAAAGTCGGCCTGACCAATCTCAGCAGCCCCGACCGCAGTCACGGCGCCTCACTGACGGTCCGGGTCGTGCCGACGATCGGGCCGTCGGCGATCATCGAGGTCATGCGCGCCGTGCTTTTGAGCAGCGGCTCGATCCTGGCCGAGCCGAAACCCGGCGTGCAGATCAAATCGCTGACATCAGATGCAGTGGAGCTGGAGCTCTCCTTCCGCGTCAGGGATATCGGCCAGACGGGGCCGGCGAAGAACGAGATTTTCGATCTCATCTACCGCCATATCAAGGCCGCCGGCCTCACCTTGGCACGGCCGCTCGACGCCGCCGGCCCACCGCCCGACCAGTTGCAGTCGGAAGAGGTGGTGAAGCCGCACCGGCCGACGCCGCTCAAGCTTCTCGACGCCATCCCGTTGTTTTCCTCGTTGACCGAGGACGAGAAGGAAACGATCGCAGCCTCGATGACCAGGCGAACCTACAAGAAGGATTCCATTCTTATCGAGCAGGGCGATACGGTCGCATCGCTGATGATCGTGCGCAGCGGCGCCCTGGTCGCCACGCGTCAGGAAGGCCATAAGGAAATCGAACTCGGCCGGCTGGCGCCGGGCGATTATTTCGGTGAGAGCGGACTGTTGATCGGGGTCGGCGAGGCCGCCAGCCTGCGGGCGCTCACCTTCGTCGTCGTCTACGAGATCGCCCAGGCAAGCCTGACGCCGCTGCTGCACGACCGGCCCGGCATCGCCGAAGAGCTTGCCGCTACCCTCTTACACCGTATCGAGACCGGCCAGCATTCCTTCGCGGCCGAAGGCGCCACGTTGCACGGCCGCTCGGTGAGCTCGCTGGTGACGCGTATCCGCCACCTGTTCCAGGTGCCGCAATAGGCTCCGCGCTGCTATCTGCTGTCGCCGTTTCCAGCCTCGACGGCCTCATCTGGCGCGCGGCTCGGAATGAACCGCTTCGAGATCAGCCAGCAGCCGAGCGCCCAGAGCGCGCCGGCGCACCATCCGGCGAAGACGTCCGTGGGGTAATGAACGCCGAGATAGATCCGGCTCAAACCGACGACGACGGCAAGGAAGACGCCGGCACCCATGACGAAGATCCGCGTCGACGGATAACGCTGCGTTCGCGCCACGAGCGCGCCTAGCGTCAGATAGGTCACCGCCGAGACCATCGCATGTCCGCTGGGAAAGCTGAGATCGCTCACTTCGACCAGATGCGGCACGATATCGGGACGCGGCCGGGCGACGAGAATCTTCAGCGTCGCGCTCGCCAGCCAGCCGGTCAGCACCGAGGAAACGACGAAGATGGCGATCGGCCAGCGCCGGTCGAACAGAAGATAGATGGTGATCAGTGCCGTCAGCAGCGAGAGGACGGTAATGCCGCCGAGGGCGGTGATATCGTCGACGGCATGCGTCAGCCAGTCGGGGCCGATCGGCACGGCAAGATCATCCGCGCGTCTCAACGCCAGCAGGATCACCTCGTCGAAGCGAAAGGTCTCGCCTTCCAGGACTTCGCTGGTCAGCCGCTGGAGCACGAACAGCCCGCCGGCGATCGATGCGAGCGTAATCAGCGTCAGCGGTTCATAGGCGGTAAGCCTTGTCAGAAAACCTCGTCGTTGAACCTCGGTCATGCCTGCCGTCGAGCTCCCTTTAATCGTGCCGGTCCTCGCCAAATCGGCAATGTGAAGCGAGGTTTCAAGACCTTGCGGGATTCAAGGACATTCCCGAGGGCGGCCGTAACCTGATCTGGACACGCTTGGTAGCAAAAGCTCAACCTTCTTTTGCTATCGCTGGAGACGATTGCGGTGGAGGTGATTTCGGCGATGAAAATTCCGACAGTGATGGTTCTGATGGCAGCCCTCCTGCAGCCGGTCTCAGCCTTCGGCGAGACCGAATGGATCGGTGGCGCGAGACAATGGTCGGTCGGTTTCGCCAATGAGAGCCCGCATCCCTATTGCCGCCTGCTGTGGGACAGCGAAATCGGCAAGACCATGGAATTCCGCCAGAGCGCGACCGAGACGTTCTGGCTGGTCGCAAAGACCACATGGGACATTCCGGCCGGCACCAAGACCGAGGTGACGCTGACCGACCGCATGGCGACGAAGGTAATCGCTGCCGATTTCTTCGACAAGAACACGCTTCGCCTCTGGGGTCCGGCCAGCAAGGGGAGCGCCGGACTGAAGAAGATCATCAAGAATTCCTTTGCCGGAATGCCTGACGTGCAGATCACCTTTGCCGGTGACGAAGGCGACTGGACGCTGCCGCTCTCGCGGGTGGAGCAGCTCTACCCGACCTTCGTCCAGTGCCTCAAACGTCTCGAGGCCGGCGAAAAACCAAAGCAGAATTCCGAGACCCAGCCGTTCTGAGGCCGATTATAGCGGCGGCGCAGTCTCGCGGATCAGGCTGCGGACAGCCTCGATATCGCCGTTGAGCGGCCGCTCGTCGCCGTAATGGGAAACATGTTTCCGCACGGCTTTATAGACAAGGTCCGTGCCTGCCGCCCGCGCCGCCGTCGCCGCCAGGAAATCATGCGCCTGTGCCGCCGCCATCAATTCGATCGCCAGGATATATTCGGCGTTGTCGATGACGGTGAGCAGCTTGCCGGCCGCGGCCGTCGGGTGCGCGAGAAAATCCTCCTGCAGGCCCGAGGTCAGCCCGCCGTCCATGGCCGCGGGTGCGGCAAGGCGGCGGTTCTCGTTGCTGAGTGCGGCAGCGGTATATTGGGCGATCATGAACCCGGAATGGCTGCCGGCATCGCTGGCGAGGAAGGGCGGCAGGTCGCTCACCAGCGGATTTACCAGCCGGTCCATGCGCCGTTCGCTGATCGCGCCGATCTGCGCGAGCGCAATCGCCAGGCTATCTGCCGCCTGCCCGAGCGCCGGGGCAACCGCATGGGCCTCGGAGGAGACGATCGGTTGTTCCGGCGTGCCTGAGACAGCCGGATTGTCCGTCACCGAAGCAAGCTCCTGATTGACGACGCGGGCGGAATTGTCGAAGACATCGCGGGCGGCGCCATGCGCATGCGGCACCGAACGAAGGCTGAGCGCATCCTGCGTGCGCCGGCCGAAGGCGGCGGCGACAAGGCCGCTGCCCTGAAGCCGCGCACGCAGCGTCGCGCCCACTTTCTCGATTCCCGCCGATGGGCGCAGCGCCAGCACGGTCGCGTCGAAGGCGGCGATCTGGCAGCCCGCCGCTTCCAGCGTCAGTGCTGCGATCGCATCGGCCCAATCGAGCAGCCGCTCGGCGCGCGAAAGCGCGACAGTGGTCAGGCCCGTGGCGCAGGCCGTGCCGTTGACCAAGCTCAAGCCCTCCTTGGCGCCGAGCACCAGTGGTTCGAGGTCGATCGCGGCAAGCGCTTCGCGACCGCTCATGCGCCGGCCGCCCAGGTGGGCGCTGCCTTCGCCGATCAGAACGAGCGCTATATGGGCGTTGTGGACGAGATAGCCGGCAGAGCCCTTGGACGGCACATCGGGAATGCAATCATGCTCCAGCATGGCCGCAAGATGCTCGACGATCTGGCGCCGCACGCCGGAATGACCATGGGCGAAATTGGCAATTTGTGCTGCGATGATAGCGCGCACCTCGCGGGCAGCCAGCAATGGCCCGACGCCGCAGGCATGGCTGAGCACGATGCTGCGCGACAACAGGCTCTGCGAGGCGCGATCGACCACCGTATCGGCCAGCGCCCCGACGCCGGTATTGACGCCGTAGGCGCGCACTCCCGTCTCGACGATGCGCGCGACGATGCGGCTTGCCTGCTCGACGCGCGCTGAGGCGGCGGGCGACAGCGCAAGCGCTTCCCCTGCCCCGACGCGCGCGACATCGCGCCAAGTCAGTACGGACTGGATCGTGATTGTCATTGACCGCTTCCGAAATGGCCGATGAACTGGCGGAAAGCGGGGGTCGCGCCGCCGGTGAACATCTCGTCCGGCTTGCCGCTGCTTTCGATCAGGCCTTCGCGCATGAAGACGACGCGGTTCGAGACGTTGCGGGCAAAGCTCATTTCATGGGTGACAACGAGCATGGTCATGCCTTCCTCGGCAAGCGCGCGCATGACGCGCAGCACCTCGCCGACAAGCTCCGGATCGAGCGCCGAAGTCGGCTCGTCGAACAGCATCACCTTCGGTTTCATCGCCAGCGCCCGGGCGATTGCGGCGCGCTGCTGCTGGCCGCCGGAGAGATGGGCCGGATAGGCATGGCGCTTATCGGCGATGCCGACCTTTTCGAGCAGCGCTTCGGCCTCGGCGATACAGTCGGCGCGCGGCCGCTTCAGCACATGGATCGGCCCCTCGATGACGTTCTGCAGGATCGTCATGTGGGACCAGAGATTGAAGGACTGGAACACCATGCCGAGTTCGGAGCGGATATGGTCCACCTGCTTCTGGCTGGCCGGCTTGCTCCGCCCGTTCTTGTGCACCATGCGGATCTCCTCGCCGTCGACCCAGATCTCGCCGTCGCTGGCGGTTTCGAGCATGTTGATGCAGCGCAGAAAGGTCGACTTGCCGGAGCCGGAGGCGCCGAGCAGCGAAATCACATCGCCGTCTTCCGCATCGAGGGAAATTCCGCGCAAGACCTCGTGCGTACCGAAGCTCTTGCGGATATTGCGGACCGATAGTCGGGTTACGCCTGGCATGGGTGCTCCAATCGGGTCAAAAGCCGCTCACGCCTTCAGCGCTTGCGGGGCCGCGCGGCGGTGTCGGGAGAGCGAATATTCGAGCAGAGCCATGCCCTGCAGGATGATGAAGTTCAGAATGAGATAGATGATCGCCGCACAGAGAAAGACTTCCATCGTACGGTAGGTTTGCGAGATCAGCCGCTGGGCGACGCCGGTGACTTCCCAGACGGTGACGAGGCTTGCGAGCGCCGTCGACTTCATCATCAGCACGATCTCGGTGGAATAGGCCGGCAGTGCGTGGCGGAAGGCGATTGGCGCGAGGATCCGGCGGACCAGCAGGAAGCCGGACATGCCGATCGAGCGCGCCGCCTCGATCTCCTTCGGCGAGACGGCGCGAATGCCGCCGCGAAAGATCTCCGCCGTATAGCCGGCCGTGCAGAGCGCCAGCGACAGCACGGCGCAGACCATCGGCTCGCGCAGGAACGGCCAGAGGAAGGAATAGCGGATGAAGCCGAACTGGCCGAGGCCGTAGAACACCAGGAACATCTGGATCAGCAGCGGCGAGCCGCGGAAGATGAAGATGTAACCCTTTGCGAAGCTCGTAAGCACCGGGTTACCGCTGGTCCGCATCCAGACGATGACGAGTGCCAGCAGGCCACCTGTGATGATCGACAGCGAAAACAGGATGAGCGTAGTCGGTACGGCCTTGAGCAAGGTGACCATGGTCGAGGCGATGAAGGTGAAATCCATTGTCGCCTCCTTACGCCTGGCCCATGGCGGATGCCGGCATGCTGCGGTTGGCGCGGCGCTCCGCCCCGTTGAAGATGCGGTCCGAAAGGCTGGTCAGGAGCAGATAGAGGCAACCGCCGGCGATGAAGAACAGGAAATATTGCCGGGTCGAGCCTGCCGCAACCTGGCTGGTGCGCATCAGCTCGGCAAGCCCGGTGACGGAGATCAGCGCCGAATCCTTGAGACTGAGCTGCCACACGTTACCGAGGCCGGGAATGGCGAGGCGAAACACCTGCGGCATGATGATGCGGCGAAGACGCATGCCACGATGCATGCCGATCGCCGAGGCGGCTTCGAGCTCGCCCTTGGAGATGGCAAGGAAGGCGCCACGGAACACCTCCGCCTGGTAGGAGCCGGAGATGATGCCGACGGCAAGCGCGCCTGCGATAAAGGAGGGCAAGCCGAGGAAACCCTCGTAACCCATTGCCTTGCCGATCGCGGTGACGGCCGAGGAGCCGCCAAAATAGATGAGATAGATGATCAACAGTTCGGGCACGCCACGAAACACCGTCGTATAGACGTTGCCAAGCCCGACGAGGATAAGATTGCCGGAGAGTTTTGCCGCCGCGACAATCGCGCCGAGTACCGCGCCGATCGCCAGCGCCGTTGCCGTGACGGCCAGCGTCATCAAGGCGGCGGCAATGAGCAGCGCGCCCCATCCGGTCGAGCCGAAGCCGAGCAGTTCCAAGCTTGCCATATCGTCCGTTCCCCGTCCGTGGCAGTGTTTTGCGGATTGACAATAGCATGCTGTCTCCGGCGATAAAGCCGGAGACAGGTGTTTGCGGCCGAAAGGCCGAAACGCTTATTCCTGCGGGCTGACGTCGACCTTGAACCACTTCATCGACAGGTTCTTGACCGTGCCGTCGGCAAGCGTCGACTTGATCGCCTCGTTGAACTTGTCGCGCAGATCCGTATCGGCCTTGCGGATGCCGAGACCTTCGCCCTCGCCCCAGATCGAGCCGACGATCTCCGGGCCGGTGAAGTCGAGCGTGTCGTTGGCAGCCTTAAACGCGTTGGCGAAATAGACGGCGTCATCGAAGCCGAGGTCGATACGGCCGTTCTGCAGGTCGAGGTCGCGGTCGGCGCCGGTCTTGTATTCGCGGATCTCGGCAATGTCGCCGAAATTGTCATAGACGAACTTGGCATAGACGGTTGCCGCCTGGATGCCGATCGTCTTGCCCTTGAAGACTTCCTTCAGCGCGTCGATCTCCTTCACGCCGGTCTGGCCGGGTGTCATCTTGATCGTGGCGCCGGTGCCGGCGGCCTTTGCCAGCGGGCTGTCCTTGGCGGTGGCGAAGGCAGCAGGGGTGGCGGCATAAGGAATGGTGAAACCAATCACCTGCTTGCGCTCCTCTGTGATCGACAGCGCATCCATGATGACGTCGAACTTGCCGGCGTTGAGCGCCGGGATCATGCCGTCCCAATCGGAGGCAACGAGCGTGCATTCGATCTTGGCGCGCTCGCACAGCACCTTGGCGAGTTCCGGTTCGAAGCCGCCGAGCGTGCCGTCGGCATTGGTGAGGTTCCAAGGCGCGTAGGCGCCTTCGAGGGTAATCGTCGCCTTCGTCCAGTCTTTGGAAAAGGCAGGCGCGGCAAAGGCGGAAAAAGCCGCCACACCGCAAAACAGGATTGCGCTGAATTTCATTTGTGAATTCTCCTCTGGAGTTGAAACAGACCTTGCGGCACCACGGCCGATCTTCGCCGGCTTGCCCTTTCCCGTCCTATTTCTGTTTCAAGGACCGATTGGGAGGTTGTATATGGTACCATATGAGATATTTTGTGATATGCAAGAGGGAAAGTCGAATTATGTGGCGAATTCCCTTCGTGCAAAAGGAATAGGCAATGAAACGTCCCGGCGAGATGAAGCGCGAATTGGCGGAAAATGACAGCACCCCGCTCTATGCCGGCGTCAAGCAGGTGATCCTCGACCGCATCCAGAGCGGCGAGTGGCCGCCGAAATACCGCGTGCCCTCGGAAAACGAGCTGGTCGTCGAACTCGGCGTCAGCAAGATGACCGCCAACCGGGCACTGCGCGAACTTGCCAATGAGGGCGAGCTCATCCGCATCCAGGGCGTCGGCTCCTTCGTCGCCGAGCGCAAGGGCTATTCGGCGCTGTTCGAAGTGCGCAACATCGCCGAGGAAATCGCCGAACGCGGCCATGTCCATGAGGCCGCCGTCGTCGTTCTCGCCCAGGAAACCGCCTCTCCCGAGGTTGCCGACGCGCTCGAATTGCCGATCGGTGCGGCAGTTTTTCATTCGCTGATCGTCCACAGCGAAAACGGCGTTCCGGTGCAGATCGAGGACCGCTTCGTCCATCCGGAAGCCGCCCCAGAATATCTCGCTCAGGATTTTTCGACGCTGACACCGAACGCCTATCTGACGGCCGCGGCCCCGCTCAGCGGCTCCGAGCATGTCGTCGAGGCGGCGATGCCGCAGGCCTGGGAATGCAAGCTCTTGACCATCATGAAGACCGAACCGTGCCTGACGATCCGCCGGCGCACATGGTCGGCAAAACAGGTGGTCTCAACCGCCCGTCTCGTCTATCCCGGCCACCGCTATCGGCTCGAAGCGCGCAGTGGCAAGATGTTCGAGGAATGAAAACACTGCCCGTGTTGTATATGGAACATGGGCAGCTATTAGGATGCCGGCGTGAAACGTGCCACCAGCGCGTGACGATCGCCCGGATAGGTGAAGCGCACATGCGTCACTGGGCCGGCATTGCTCCAGGTGCGGCGTTCTACCACGAGGCAGGCGGTATTGCGTGGTATATCGAGAGCCGCGGCCAGCTCGGCACCAGCTGAGACGGCATGGATCCGGTGTTCGGCCGTGCTCCACGGCACTTGGTTGAGCAGCCAGGGGCCGGGCGCCATCGTCAGGAAATCGGCATCGGCGGCTTCAGGTACCGTCGCAAGACTGATCAGCCGCTCCTCCAGGCAAAAGGGCCGCGCGCCGGCATTGTGGATGCAAACGACCTCGACGACCGAGGACGCCACAGGCAGTTCCAGACGGCGGCTGTCGTCCGCCTTGGCCTTGCGGCTCACCTTCTTCGAAACCGCATAGGAATAAGGCAGGTTCAGCGACTGCACCTCAGCCTTGATGTCGTGGATTTCGAGAATGGCCGATTGTGCCTGCGGCTGGGTGACGAAGCTGCCGGACTTCTTGCGGCGCTCGATGAGGCCGGCCTTGGCGAGCTGGGTCAGCACCTTGTTCACCGTCATGCGCGAGCAGTCATACTGCGTGGCGAGATCGACCTCGAAGGGAATGCGGTGCCCCGGCGGCCATACGCCCGAGACGATATGGCCCTCGATGTCGCTCAGGATGCGCTGATGCAAGGTCGGATCCCTGCTTTGGTCCATTGCCACGCTCCGGTTGGTCTCCCGCTCTAGCGCATCGGCCCGAAAATCGAAATCGATTCTCGGAAGCACGATGCGTCGATTCAAAGTGTTACAGCGTCCTTTGCGCGCCTGAAAAGACACGCGGCGCTGTAATTCCAATAGCCCGCCAGGAAAAGCTCCTTTTCAGGCAGCAAGCAATTCCCCCATCGCAGCGAGGAATCGCCGGTCGATGACGTCGCGCCTGAGATGGCGTCCGCCCTCCACCTGCTTGCGGCCGCGCGCCCAGACGCAATCGACGGAAATGCCGCCTGCAAACAGCCAGTGATCGAGGGCCTGGTCGCCTGCGAGATAAGGAACGGCCGTGACATCGAGCGATACGATATCGGCGTGATAGCCCTCGACGAGACCTGCCGGTGCTTTCAATGCGGCACCGCCGCCGGCAAGTGCATGGGTAAACAGCGAAAGCGCCGTCGAACCGCCGGGTGCTGCGATGACGTTGCGGGCGCGAAGCGCCAGGCGCTGCGAATATTCGAGCTGGCGCAGTTCCTCCGGCACGGAGATCAGCACGTTGGAATCCGAACCGATGCCGTAACGCCCGCCCTCTTCGAGGAAGAGCGGTGCGGCAAAGGCGCCATCACCGAGATTGGCTTCGGTGATCGGGCAGAGGCCGGCGATCGCGCCGCTTTTCGCCATCCGCCGCGTTTCGTCCTCGGTCATGTGCGTCGCATGGATCAGGCACCAGCGCTCATCCACAGGCGCATGATCGAGCAGCCATTGCACAGGCCGCGCACCGGACCAGGCGATGCAGTCCTCGACTTCCTTCACCTGCTCGGCGACATGGATATGGATGGGGCCGTCCCCCGCCATCGGCACGAGCCGTGTGAGCTCGTCCGGTGTTGCAGCGCGCAGGCTGTGCGGTGCCAGCCCGAGCTCGGCGCCGTCGAGCCGGCCGGTCACTGCCCGGCATCCCTCCATCAGCCTTTCGAAGCTTTCGAGCGAATTGATGAAACGCCGCTGGCCGTCGATGGGGGCAGCACCGCCGAAGCCGGAATGGGCATAAAAGACCGGCAGCAGCGTCAGCCCGATGCCGGTCTCTTCGCTCGCTACGCCGATGCGTTCGGCAAGCTCGGCGATGTTG
This sequence comes from Rhizobium sp. WYCCWR 11146, assembly GCF_013591995.1. Classification (NCBI taxonomy): domain Bacteria; kingdom Pseudomonadati; phylum Pseudomonadota; class Alphaproteobacteria; order Hyphomicrobiales; family Rhizobiaceae; genus Rhizobium; species Rhizobium sp. WYCCWR 11146. The sequence continues at coordinate 80,220 of NZ_JACCEY010000023.1, read as the reverse complement.
GCGTAGGCGCTGCCATCTCTATCATGGTGGAGATAGTGGAACTCGCCGACGCGGGAAAAACCGGCTTCCAGCATCTCTGCATAGAGCTTGGCCGCGACCGCCTCGACATGCTCCGGCGTCATCGCCAGGGCAAACTTGTACATGACAGTGCGCCAGCTCCAGAAGCTGTCATGTGCCGGCCCGCGCACTTCCGCAAGGCCGGCCATCGCCCGCTGGAAGGCATGGCTGTGCAGGTTCGCCACGGCAGGAAGGAGGAGAGCGTGGCGTTGGTCGCCGGGCTCAGGAGCAGTGCCGATTTCGATCCGCGCGATGCGCCCGGCCTCAAGCGTCAGCCGCACATCCTTCTGCCAGCCTTGCGGCGTCAGCGCCGTGCCTGCGTGAAGTGTGGTCATGACCTTCCCTCTCCTCTTGCCGTGCCGCCGATCTTTCTTTTCCAGAAAAGCGCACAAAATTTCTCTTGTCACCTGTCGATTATGTATATACATGTTTTGACATAAGGAAAGGCGCAAAGCTGATGACCGGGAACATTTTTTCAGACGAAGCTCCATCTGCCGACACCCGCCAAGTGCTGTGGCGCAATGCGCGACTCGCCACGCTGGCGCCGACAAAATCGGGGCTCGGCATCGTCGAAAAGGGTGCTGTGCTGGTCGAAAACGGCCGCATCGCCTTTGCCGGCGCCGAAAGCGAGCTGCCGGCATCGGCCATCGAACATTCCGACATCATCGATCTCGAAGGCCGCTGGGTAACGCCCGGGCTCGTCGACTGCCACACCCACATCGTTCACGGCGGCAACCGCGCCCGCGAGTTCGAAATGCGCCTGGCAGGCGCGACCTATGAGGAGGTCGCCCGCGCCGGCGGCGGCATCGTTTCCTCGGTGAAGGCGACCAATGCGCTGTCGGTCGAGGAGCTTGTCGCGCAGGCCCTGCCGCGGCTCGACACGCTGCTTGCCGAAGGCGTGACCACGATCGAGATCAAATCCGGCTACGGGCTGAACCGGACCGGTGAAGTGAAGATGCTGCAGAGCGCCCGCCTGCTCGGCCATATCAGACCGGTCCGCGTCGCCACCAGCTATCTCGGCGCCCATGCGACGCCTGTGGAATATAAGGGTCGCAACGGCGATTATCTCGATGATGTTGTCCTGCCCGGTCTTGACGACATGCACGGCCTCGGTCTTGCCGATGCCGTTGACGGCTTCTGCGAGGGCATCGCTTTTTCGATCGCCGAGATCGCCCGCGTCTTCGACAAGGCCAAAGCACTCGGCCTGCCGGTCAAGCTGCATGCCGAGCAGCTCTCCAATCTCGGCGGCGCCAGGCTCGCCGCATCTTACGGCGCGCTTTCAGCCGATCACCTCGAATATCTCGACGAAGATGGCGTTGCGGCGATGGCCGCAGCCGGCACCGTCGCCGTGCTGCTCCCCGGCGCCTTTTACGCCATCCATGAAAAGCAGAAGCCGCCGGTAGAGGCGCTGCGACGGGCAGGCGTGCCGATCGCAATCGCCACCGATTGCAATCCCGGCACCTCGCCGCTCACCTCGATGTTGCTCACCATGAACATGTCGGCGACGCTTTTCGGTCTCACCGTCGAGGAATGCATCGCCGGCGCCACCCGCGAAGGCGCCCGCGCGCTCGGCCTGCTCGACAAGACGGGAACGCTCGAACCCGGCAAATCCGCCGATCTCGCCGTCTGGAATATCGAAAACCTCGCCGAGCTCGTTTACCGCATCGGCTTCAACCCGCTTCACGCACGCGTCTTCAAGGGCGAAAGGAACGGCCGATGACCATCACGCTCCACCCGGGCTCCGTCTCGCTCAAGGATCTCGAAACCATCTACTGGACCGGTGTGCCGGCAAGGCTCGATCCCACCTTCGATGCGGGGATCGCCAAGGCCGCTGCCCGCATCGCCGAGATCGCCGCCGGCAATGCGCCGGTCTACGGCATCAATACCGGCTTCGGCAAACTCGCCTCGATCAAGATCGACAGCGCCGATGTGACCACCTTGCAGCGCAATCTCATCCTGTCGCATTGCTGCGGCGTCGGCGCGCCGCTGCCTGAGAATATCGTGCGGCTGATCATGGCGCTGAAGCTGGTCTCGCTCGGGCGCGGCGCCTCCGGCGTGCAGCTGGAGCTGGTGCGGCTGATCGAAGGCATGCTGGAAAAGGGCGTCATTCCGCTGATCCCGGAAAAGGGCTCGGTCGGCGCCTCCGGCGATCTTGCGCCCCTTGCCCATATGGCGGCGGTGATGATGGGCGAGGCCGAAGCCTTCTTCGCCGGCCAACGCCTCTCAGGCGCCAAAGCCCTCGAAAAAGCTGGCCTCAGACCGGTGGTGCTCGCCGCCAAGGAGGGCCTAGCGCTGATCAACGGCACCCAGACCTCGACGGCGCTGGCGCTCGCCGGCCTCTTCCGCGCCCATCGTGCCGCGCAGGCCGCCCTGATCACCGGCGCGATGTCCACCGACGCCGCCATGGGCTCTTCGGCGCCGTTCCATCCGGATATTCACACATTGCGTGGCCACAAGGGCCAGATCGACACGGCATCAGCCCTTCGCGCGCTGCTCGAAAACTCCATCATTCGCCAGAGCCACATCGAGGGCGACGAGCGTGTGCAGGATCCCTATTGCATCCGCTGCCAGCCGCAGGTCGACGGCGCCTGTCTCGATCTGCTGCGCTCGGTCGCCCGCACCCTTGAAATCGAGGCCAACGCGGTCACCGACAATCCGCTGGTGCTCTCGGACAATTCCGTCGTTTCCGGCGGCAATTTCCACGCCGAACCCGTCGCCTTCGCTGCTGACCAGATCGCGTTGGCCGTCTGCGAGATCGGCGCGATTTCGCAACGCCGCATCGCGCTGCTGGTCGATCCGACCCTCTCCTACGGCCTGCCGGCCTTCCTCGCCAAGAAGCCAGGCTTGAATTCCGGCCTGATGATCGCCGAGGTCACCTCTGCGGCGCTGATGTCCGAGAACAAGCAGATGTCGCACCCGGCCTCGGTCGATTCGACGCCGACATCGGCCAACCAGGAAGACCATGTCTCCATGGCCTGCCACGGCGCCCGCCGGCTCCTCGGCATGACCGAGAACCTGTTCGGCATCATCGGCATCGAGGCGCTGACCGCCGCCCAAGGCGTCGAACTGCGCGCACCGCTGTCGACGAGCCCGGAACTGAGCAAGGCGATCACCGCGATCCGCACCAAGGTTCCGAGCCTCGACGTCGATCGCTACATGGCAAACGACCTCGCCGCCGCCGCCGAACTGGTGGCAACGGGCGCCCTGAACGCCTCGGTTTCGAATGGTATTCTGCCGGTTCTGGAGGGTTGATCGTGATGGTTCTGGACTTGGTACCCCCCTCTGCCCTGCCGGGCATCTCCCCCACAAGGGGGGAGATCGGCTGGTTGGCCCCGCTCGCTCCGACATCAATTGTTTGGCAAAGCCCCATCCACGAGTCAATCTCCCCCCTTGTGGGGGAGATGTCCGGCAGGACAGAGGGGGGTAGCGCCCCAGACACCGGAGCGCTTTGCCTATGACCACACCATACGAAATCCGCCAGGGCACCTCCCCCGTCATCCTCGGCTTCCCCCATACCGGCACCGACGTGCCGCCTGAGATCGCCGACCGCCTCAACGACAACGGCCGCATCCTCGCCGACACCGACTGGCACATCCACCGCCTCTATGATGGCCTGCTCGACAATGTCACAGTGGTGCGCGCCACCTTCCACCGCTACGTGATCGACGCCAACCGCGATCCCCAAGGCGTGAGCCTCTACCCCGGCCAGAACACCACCGGCCTCATTCCCCAGACGGATTTCGACGGCAAGGCGATCTGGAAGGAAGGCGCTGCACCCGATGAGGCCGACATCGCGGCGCGGCTGCGGGATTTTCATGCCCCCTATCATACTGCGCTTGCCGCCGAGATCGAACGCGTCAAGGCAATCCACGGCGTCGCAATCCTCTACGACTGCCACTCGATCCGGTCGCACATTCCCTTTCTCTTCGAAGGCAAGCTGCCGGATTTCAATATCGGCACCGATATGGGAAAGACCTGCGACAGCGCGATCGAGCAGGCGACGCTCACAGTCGTCGCAGCCGCCGAAGGTTACGACGGCGTGCTCAATGGCCGCTTCAAGGGCGGCTGGACGACACGCCACTATGGTCGGCCCGACACTGGTGTGCACGCGATCCAGATGGAGCTCGCACAATCGACCCATCTCCAGACCGAGACTGCGCCCTTTGCCTACGACGCCGCCAAGGCAGACAGACTTCGCGTTCATCTCAAAAACATTCTGGTGCGCATCGAGCAGATTGCGCCAGGCCTGAAACGATAACGATCTCTCGACAGGGGAACCGCCATGAACAATCCACGCCATAATATCCGCGAAATCCGCGCACCCCGCGGCAACGATCTCAATGCCAAGAGCTGGATGACCGAAGCGCCGCTGCGCATGCTGATGAACAATCTCGATCCCGACGTCGCCGAAAACCCGAACGAACTCGTCGTCTATGGCGGCATCGGCCGCGCCGCCCGTACCTGGGAGGATTTCGACCGCATCGTCGCGACGCTGAAGACGTTGACGGAAGAAGAAACACTGGTGGTCCAATCCGGCAAGCCGGTCGGCGTGTTCCGCACCCACAAGGATGCGCCGCGGGTGCTGATCGCCAATTCCAACCTCGTACCGCATTGGGCGACCTGGGATCATTTCAACGAGCTGGATAAGAAGGGCCTTGCCATGTACGGCCAGATGACGGCCGGCTCGTGGATCTATATCGGCACGCAGGGCATCGTGCAGGGCACCTACGAGACCTTCGTCGAGGCCGGCCGCCA
>NZ_JACCEY010000023.1:0-75267 GCF_013591995.1 Rhizobium sp. WYCCWR 11146 | reverse complement strand
CGCCGCCGTCATGGCCGGCGCCTGCTGCCTGGCCGTCGAATGCAATCCCGATTCGATCGATTTCCGCCTGCGCACCCGCTATGTCGACGCCAAGGCCGAGACGCTCGATGAAGCGCTTGAGATGATCGATCGCTGGACCAAGGCCGGCGAGGCAAAGTCCGTCGGCCTGCTCGGCAACGCCGCCGAAATCCTGCCGGAGATGGTCCGCCGCGGCATCCGCCCGGACATCGTCACCGACCAGACCTCGGCGCACGACCCGATCAACGGCTACCTGCCGAAGGGCTGGACGATGGCCGAATGGAAGGCGAAGCGCGAAAGCGATCCGAAGGCTGTGGAAAAAGCAGCGCGCGCCTCGATGCGCGAGCATGTCGAAGCGATGATCGCCTTCTGGAATGCCGGCGTGCCGACACTCGATTATGGCAACAATATCCGCCAGGTCGCCAAGGACGAAGGCCTCGAAAACGCCTTCGCTTTCCCGGGCTTCGTGCCGGCCTATATCCGCCCGCTGTTTTGCCGCGGCATCGGCCCCTTCCGCTGGGCCGCCCTTTCCGGCGATCCGGAGGATATCTACAAGACCGATGCCAAGGTGAAGGAATTGCTGCCTGACAACAAGCATCTGCATCATTGGCTCGACATGGCCAGGGAACGCATCGCCTTTCAGGGCCTGCCGGCGCGCATCTGCTGGGTGGGCCTCGGCGACCGCCACAAGCTCGGCCTCGCCTTCAACGAAATGGTGAGAACAGGCGAACTCTCCGCCCCGATCGTCATCGGTCGCGACCATCTGGACTCCGGCTCCGTCGCCTCGCCGAACCGCGAGACCGAAGCGATGAAGGACGGCTCCGACGCCGTTTCCGATTGGCCGCTGCTCAACGCCCTGCTCAACACGGCGTCGGGCGCCACCTGGGTGTCGCTGCATCACGGCGGCGGCGTCGGCATGGGCTTCTCGCAGCATTCGGGCATGGTCATCTGCGCCGATGGCACCGACGATGCCGCAAGACGCCTCGAGCGCGTGCTCTGGAACGACCCGGCGACCGGCGTCATGCGCCACGCCGATGCCGGTTACGAGATCGCCATAGACTGCGCCAAAGAAAAGGGCCTGCGCCTGCCCGGCATTCTCGGGAACTAAGCCTCATGAGGGTTCTGCGCGCCGGCGATCACAAACGCATGCCCTGGAAAAACGGCAAGGGAGAGACGGTGGAGATCGCCGTCTTTCCACCCGGCGCTTCGATCGACGACTTCGACTGGCGCATCAGCATGGCGACGGTCGCGGAGGACGGCCCGTTTTCGATCTTTCCCGGCATCGACCGTACGCTGGCGATCCTTGATGGCAACGGCATGGTGCTCGATGTCGCAGGCAGCTCGCCCGTGCTGCTGACAACGGCAAGCGATCCGCTGGCCTTCAAGGCGGATATCGCCGTCGCGGCCAGGCTCCAGGACGGAGCGATCACCGATCTCAACGTGATGACGCGCCGCGACGGGCTCGCCCACACGCTGATCCGGATCGACGTCGATGGCAGCAAGACCGTGCCACTTTCGCCCTCCACATGCCTGTTCCTCTGCCGTCGCGGCACACTGTCATTCCGGCGGGACGGCGAGACCGGCGCGCTTGCGGCCGGCGATGCGCTGCTGATCGAGGACGCGGCCGAAACCGTGCTGGAAATCGATGGCGAAGCCAAATGTTATCTCGCTTCGATCACCACAGGCTGATCTTCGAACAACGAATTGAAATTATTAAACAATCGAGGATTTGGCGAAGCATTGCCGTCAACCATCGCCATCTCGGGCCATGGACGTCATTCCTCGTTTCGGTCTAAACTTCGCCCTTCTGATGCAGAAGAAGACCTAGACTGCCCGCAACGTGCCGGGGAGCAAGGGAGCAGGCGTGACGGATCCATACGATATTCTCGGCGTTGAACGCGATGCGGACGAGGCGCAGTTGAAGGCCGCCTATCGGCGCCTGGCGAAGGTTGCCCACCCCGATTCGGGTGGTGATTCGGAAGCCTTTGCCACTCTGCAGAAAGCCTATGGGCTGCTTCTCGATCCGGTCCGGCGCAAAGTCTACGACGATACCGGCTACGACGTCGAATTTGCCGATGCGGCGGAATTGCAGGCGCTCGTGATGATCGAGAAGCTCGTCACCGACGCAGTGCTCGACGAGCGTGCACCCGGAAGTTTCGATCCCGTCGCCGTCATGCAGGACAGCCTTTCCGAAGAACTGCGCAAGGCGCGTTTCAGCAAGAGTGAGCTGGAGCGCCACGCTTCGCGCATCGGCCTGCATCTGGAACGGCTCGAAAAGCAGTCCGGCCGCGATGTGCTCGCCCACATGTTCCGCGCCCGCATCGAAGCGATTTCCAAGGCGGTCGCGGAAACCGAGGCGAAGATCAAGGCGACAGAACGCGCCGCCGACATGCTCAGCGGCTATGTCTACGACATCGATCCGCCGCCGCTGCCGGATGCCGCGGTCACCAGCATCGAATGGGTCGAGGCCTCAAGAAACCGCTCCACCGGCTGACGGCGGACGGCGGACGACGCCGGCTATTAATAAGACAGCTTCGGATACCAGTCCGCCGGCCGGCCTTCAGGCGTCGAATCGATGACCGTCCAGAGCGGCATCAGGTCTGGTGCACCGCGCGGATCCTCGCCGGGGTCGGCCGTCACCTCGCCCATCTCCTGGCTCCAGAAATGGCGGATGCTGCCGTCGCGGCGCGTGAAGACGTTGAAGGCCGCGTCATCGCCGCCACCCCTGCCGATCGCGTGATAGTCGCGGCTGTAATCGCCCGTCGTGTCGGAATAGAGCGGCAGGTAGTGCCAGCCGCGTTCCTTCTTGAAGGCGAGCAGCCTGCCGATCGGCGAAAGTGCGACGACGGCCAAGGCCGCGCGCTGCTGGATGTCGGGCACCTCGCCATCCCAGGCCGACAGCAGCGACGTGCACATCGGGCATGGGCGCTCGCGTTCCGGGCCGAACATGTAGCTGTAGACGATCAGCGTCTCCTTGTCGGCGAAGAGCTCGCTGAAGGAGATCGGCCCGTCGCTGCCTTCGAAGCGGTAGTCTTTCGTCACCTCGCCGCCCGGCGGCAGCGCCCGGCGCTGTACCGCCACGCGCTCGATGTGCCGGCGCAATTCGATCTCTTCGGCCAGCAGCGCGTCGCGGGCAATGCGATATTCCTCGCTCTCATTGGGAAACCGGACGCCGTTCTTGGCCGCAAGCACGGCGGCGGGTACCAGATGCTGATTATCCATGACGATATATCCTCCTTCAATTGCCTGAGAACGTGCTGAAGCCACGACCGGGTCGCAGCACATCATTACAAGGACGATCGGCTGATGCGAAATTCGACAGTGCCGACGGAAAATATTCGCCCCGCGCTTTGGCCGGCTCGGCGCCCGGATCGCCAAAGCCAAGCAGATCAAGATCGCGCGTTCCAAAATGCGGATCATCGAACCAGCTCATGATCAGCATCACGCCCTTCCTAGAGGACGCCGCCCCGTGAACTCATTTCACCGTCGGCTGCGAAACTCAGTGAACGGTGATCACCGGAATGCCAGCTTCGTCGGCGGCACGGATAAGCGCTGCCCGCGCATCCTGAGCCGGAATTTCCCCATGAATTGCATTCCGGCACGCCCTAATCGCTATAAGATATTCTTCTCCGTCGTCGATCGGCCAGCCAACTGTCAGCATCTCGGCAGCCTGGAAAAGGGTTGCGACAAGCTTGTATTTTTCCGACCCACTCACAACGAGCATCAGAGGGGCAAACTCTTCGGATGTGCGCCACTTCATGACATTAGGTCTCCCCACAGTAAACATATTAGTAACCGTGCAAGAACCGTTCCGTGATCTCCGCTGGCATGCCCGAAGCTGGTTTCGAAGGCCGCATAGTGGAAAGAAGAACATTTTTTAAAGGGCGCTTTAGTCGCCTCATCATCGCCAGCGTCAGCATGGGCACCTGTTGGCAGGGAAACGGTCGCCGGCCTCATTACCCGCCATGCTGAAGCCGATAAGGCCGCCGCCGAAAGATCGATCAGCTCTGCCTTCGACCGGCTGGCTCCAATGGAGGCGGCGCACAATCGCAGGAAGCTCAATACCTATAAAACAAGAAAGTTATTGACTGAGAGCCTGAGGGGTGGACCTCCGCTCAAAGGTAAGCTCGTAAAAAGAACACCGCGGTCGTTAAAAAGGCGACCGCGAGGGTTAGCACCCGAACGACCGATGATGGCAGCCTTCGTCCGATATGCGCTCCGATCCACCCGCCGATAACGGCTCCAATCGTCATGGGAATGCACTCCTGCCATACAATTTGCCCCGGCAAGTACGAAGACGACGACGGCGACCGCGTTGGCGGCAGTTACCATCACCATTCTTGTCGGGTTCAGGCTCTTGATGTCCCCGCCCCCGAGCGCGCTCCATGCCGCGAGCATCATGAGACCCACCGCGCCGCCAAAATAGCCGCCATAAAGACCCAGAAAGAATTGAACCGTTGCGAACGCCAGAACACTTGGACGTGCCTGCGTCTGGAACCGGGCGCTGAGCCTCGGACCTGCAGTCAGCATCAATGTCGCCACCAGCAAAAGCCATGGCAGGAGACCATCGAAAATCCTGGATGGGGTTAGCAGCAATAGAATACTTCCGGCCACGCCACCCATGACCGTCACGATGGCAATGGGCACGACATTGACGCCGCACACACTCCTAACCCCGTCACGATAGACCCACGAGCTCGCCATACCGCCGGGAAACAAGGCTAGGGTGCTTGTCGCGTTTGCGGCTACCGACGGCACTCCGACCGATATCAGCGCAGGCAGGGAGACGAACGATCCGCCGCCCGCCAACGCATTCATGCTGCCTGCTAACAAGCCAGCAAGGAAAAGAAGCATGATATCGTACATGTTCAGGTCGCCTTAGCCCCCAATGCTGAGTCCGGCCGAGCCTCTCGTCCAATACCGCAGTCAACGCGCCGCACGCCGTTGCGCGTCCAGAAGAGTCCGCCCCACGACTGCCATTCGCCGTAGTCAGGGAAACGCAATTGAGAGCCATTCATCCGATCACCATGAGCGTAACCGATGCTATCCCGAGGAGTACGCCAACCGCCTGATGCCAGCCGAGCCTCTCGTCGAAAACCAAAACGGCGATCGCGTTGATGGCGATGAGCTGCGCGACCGACGATAACGAAATAGCAAGGGAAAGCCCGCTTGTCCGCATGAGAGCGATCATCGAAAGATTGCCTAATGTGTAGAGGACAAGCGCGGTGGCGAGCAGCCAAAGGTTCGAGTTGCTCACATATGCGCGGGAAGCGGTCGCTCCCGCCAGGAATAGGCAGACGGCTATGAAGAGGATGGCGGCAACACGCATCGATAAACTCCTGCTGACGCGTTTTGTCTAACGCCGGGCGGCCCGTCAATCCATCAGAGACTATCCCCTGTCCTCGATCGCGACGCACGGCTACATGGTGATCAGTTTATTTTACACCCAGCTCGACGTTAGCTACCAATAAGAAGGCTCTCAAGCCGTCCAAATCGTCCAAGGCGGCCAGGGGCAAAAAGGACGACGCCGCAAAGCTTTTCGAACGTCATCAACATCATGGATGCCCTCAAGAAGAGCGTCGAAGCCGACATGAAACGTCGAAAGAAAGCGGCCTGATAAAATCCCGAGCTGACGAGCGGTCCCGCTATGTGGAATGACTATGAACAACATTCGCATGAAAGAGTTCCTGCGACATGATGCAGTCTCTCGCGACCTCGCTTCTCCGCCGCTGAAATCCCTTCCGCCAACGACAAGACGAAAACGGCGATATGCGCAATGGCTGGAAAGCAAAAAGGGCGCTCGACCCTTGCGGGGAGCGCCCTTATCCTGTCGGACAACGAACAGTTCGACGACGTCGATACCGCGCGCATCCATTTTTCAGGCAGGACGGGTATATGGACCCTTTCCACCGGGGTTTCAAGAGGCGGTTCAGCGGTTCTACACGATAATTGACCCTAGAACAGGATTCAGATTTTAGGCCGGGTCGGCCTAAAATCTGATCCTGATCTAAATCAAAGAAGTGGAGCATGATGTCGTCCGAAAACCGCTCACACTTTTCGGCATCATGCTCTAGTCGATCAGGAGGCGACCCCGGTGATCGGATTGACCACAGGTCGTTCGCTTTTGTCTCTGACCCCCGCCGGCTGCACCACCGGCGGCGCCATCGATTCTGCATCGGCGGGCTCCGGCTTTTCAGGAACGGCGCCGACATCTTTGGGGCGCCGCTGCTCGGGCTTTACGTTTTGATCATTCGTCGACATTGTCATTCTCCTTTCCAGGAAAAAGTCACGGCCGTCGACATGGTTCCGGCGATGGGATGGAGGATTACCGATGCTTGACGGGTTTCTGCTGCAGGGGCCTCAGGATGCGCGCTTCACCATCCTTCTTGCGCATGGCGCCGGCGCGCCGATGGATTCGGCATCGATGACAGCAGCGGCAAATGCGCTCGCCGGTGTCGGCTTCCGCGTCGCCCGTTTCGAATTCGCCTATATGGCCGCCCGCCGCACCTTAGAAGGTCGCAAGCCGCCGCCACGCGCCGAAACGCTCAATCCCGAATACGAGGCGGCGATTGCCGAGCTCGGTGCCAGCGGCCCGCTGATCATCGGCGGCAAGTCGATGGGCGGCCGGGTCGCCAGCATGGTCGCCGACGATCTCCATCGTCGGGGAAAGATTGCCGGCCTGCTCTGCCTCGGCTATCCCTTCCATCCGCCCGGCCAGCCGGAGAAGCTGCGCACCGGCCATCTCACAGGGCTGACGACGCCCGCGCTGATCTGCCAGGGAACACGCGACGAATTCGGCACGCGGGACGAGGTGCCGGGCTACGATCTGTCCGACAAGATCGAGATCCTCTGGCTCGAGGACGGCGACCACGACCTCAAGCCGCGCAAGACGATCTCCGGTTTCTCCAGTGCCGATCACCTCGCCACGATGGCGAAAGCGGTGAAGGCATGGGCCGAGGGATTGCCGGCTTGAGCATCACCATATCCCCGGCGCAACAGGCGCCTGCGGTTGCCGTTGTCAAGCTGCAAGCTTCCTGACATCGATGCGTCGGTCGGTGGCGGAAACGGTGATTTCGAAGTGGTCGGCCTGCACCACGCCCTGAATATTGCGCGGCCGGTGTGCGACCATGGCCACTCCGCTTCTCAGCCGGACACTGTCATAGAGGATACCGGCGCCGCCGCTCGAGCGCACCTCTTCCCCGAGCAACTGCGACGCCGCATAGCTGGTTCCGTCATAGACATCGGGCCGCAGCGTCTGCTCTCCGCGAATGTCGAGGTAATCACCAATCAGAGCGGCCGAATAGCTTCTATAGGTGCGCGCCATCGTCGCGACCCCGCGCGCGACAGCCTCGCGCCTGAGATGATGGCCAACTTCGGCGGCGGCTGTGCGGAGACCGTCGGCGGCATACCAGGCGCCGAGATCGGGGCCGTTGAAGCGCATTCCTCCCGGCGCGACATGCAGGAATGCCGCCATTACAATGCTGGCATTGGCAACGCCATAAACCCATTGATCCTCGGGAAGCCGCTGGATGCGGTCGGCGACGAGACGGTCGTTGGTCCAGCCGACGAGCTCCATCACGGCTTCGAGATCGGCCGCCCTCGTTACCGTCTCAAAAAGCCCGATTGGCGGAAATTGCGACGGGATCAGCCGATACGACGGACGCGGCGCCTCTGCAAAACGATCGCTCACCGGAAGACGATGTCCGTATCTTCGTAAGGTGTGAAGGCTTCGTCGAGCATATTCGGCTGCATGTAGAGACCGCCGCGGGCGCCGTCGAGAAACCGGCGTACCGTCATCAACCCGTCCTGGGTCCCGTTCGTCACAATATCAAGCGGCGGATGCCCGCCGAAAACCGGCGCCTGATGCGGTGTGCGCAGCCAGGCGACGCCGGCGCGTTCATCGGAAAACAGCACGCCGAGCGCCTGATGGATACCGAGCACGGCCGAGATGCGGGTCAGCGTATCGACATCGAGCGTGAAAGCGCCGTGCTCGCGCGCCTGTTTGGCCCAATTGTGATAGGTCGACCGAGAGGGATAGCCGAGCATGAGCAGACGCTGCTCCTCGCTCAGCCCCCAGAGATCGGCGATCGCCAGAAAGGTTCGCAGGGCCGGGGCGCTCAGCCTCTTGCGGTTTGCCGGAGCAAACCGCTCCATTTCCAGCCGCTGTGGCCCTTGGTCTTCCCGTTGCTCCCGTCGCGCATGCTGCATGAAAGCCTCCTGTCTTGAATTAGACTTAGTCCAAATCTGGGCATTCATCAAGCAAATTTAAAGGGCCGCCTCGCCTGCCGCCTCGCGGATCGTCTGCATCAGGATCGATTGCGGCAGTGACGGCACGGCATCGGCGCGCATCGTCAACCCGACCGGCCCCTTGGTCTCGCCGGTATCGACCGGCAGAAGCGCCAGCCGCCCGTCGGCGACATCGTTGGCCACCACACCGTTGGAAATGATCCAGATTGCATCGCTTGCCCTGAGGAAAGCGCGGCCGAAGGAATCCGACACCGTCTCGATCTGGTTCGGCAGGCTGGAGACGCCGTTGGCGATAAGGAAATTTTCGACCACCGGCCGGATGATCGAACCGCGCGTCGGCATCAGCACCGTATAGTTGCCGAAGCCGGCGAACAGCGATTGCCGGCCGTCGAGCAGCGGATGGCCGGCGCGCACGGCAAACACCACCTGCTCGGAATAAAGATGTTCGAAGGAAAAACCCGCCATCTTCTCGGCGCCTGCCAGACGTCCGACGACGATATCGAGATCTCCGACGCGAAGCTGTTCCAGCAGTACCGCGTTCTCACCGGTGACGATCTTCACCCGGCTCCAGGTCTTCTCCTTGAGGAAGAGTTCCATCGCCCGTGGCATGATGCGCGATGACACCGTCGGCAGCGCGCCGATCCGGATCGGCGGCGCATCGGCGAACTGCTCCTGCGAGACGGAATCGAGGCCCTGGCGCAGCGCCGTCAGCGCCGCACCTGCGTGCCGCAGGAAGACCTCGCCGTAGCGGGTGATCTTGATGCCGCGGCCATCGCGCTCGAAAACATCGACACCCAGCACCTGTTCCAGTTCGCGGATCGTCTTGGTGACCGCCGGCTGGCTGACATGCAGCAATTCGGCGGCCTTCATGACGCTCTTCTGCCGCGCCACCTCGACAAAGGTTTGCAGATGGCGGAACTTGACCCGGCTGTCGATCATCGCTCGCATAACTCCAGGGTTATCGAAATGCCAATAAATATCATTTTACTTAACCGGATCAACCAGTCAATTTCACCATTCAGGAGGAGAGTGACGTGCAATTCGCCAGCATAAACGACGTGACGATTCATTATCAGGTCATTGGCGCCCCTGCCGACAGGCCGGTGATCGTCTTTACCAATTCGCTTGGAACGGATTTCCGCATCTGGCGTGATGTCGTGGTGCGGCTTGCCGGTGAATTTGCCATCGTGCTTTACGACAAGCGCGGCCACGGCCTTTCCGATGTCGGCCAGCTCCCCTCATCGATCGAGGACCATGCGACGGATCTCGCCGGCCTGCTCGATCTGCTGTCGGTCAAAGATGCCGTCATCTGCGGTCTCTCCGTCGGCGGCCTCATCGCCCAGTCGCTCTATCACCGCCGGCCGGACCTGGTCCGCGCGCTGATCCTCTGCGACACCGCCCACAAGATCGGCACGGCGGAGAGCTGGAACACCCGCATCGCCGCCGTCGAGAAAAACGGTATCGGCAGCATTGTCGACGCCATCATGGAACGCTGGTTCACACCCGCCTTCCGCCGGCCCGAGAACACCGCCTATGCCGGCTATTGCAACATGCTGACGCGCCAGCCCGTCGAGGGTTATATCGCCGCCTGCGCTGCGATCCGCGATGCCGATTTCACCGAGGTCGCAAAGACGATCACCGTGCCAACGATCTGCATCGTCGGCGACCAGGACGGCTCGACGCCGCCCGATCTCGTGCTTTCGACCGCGAAGCTGATATCGGGCGCCCGTTACGAGGTCATCCCTAATTGCGCGCACATTCCCTGCGTTGAGCAGCCGGAGGCGCTGACGGCGATCATCCGCACCTTCCTCACATCCATTCCGCCTGGAGAAGTCAGCCCATGAATGAGACCGCGTCCTCCTCCGAGCGCTATCGGCAGGGCATGGCGACCCGCCGCGCCGTGCTTGGCGATGCCCATGTCGACCGCGCCGCCGCCACATCGACGGAGTTCGACCGCCCCTTCCAGGACCTGATCACCGAAGCTGCCTGGGGCCATGTCTGGTCACGCCCGGCGCTGACGAAGCGCGAGCGCTCGATCGTCACAATCGCTCTGCTCGCGGCCCTCGGCCAGGACGACGAGGTCGCCATGCATGTGCGCGCCACCGCCAACACGGGGGCGACCCGCGAGGATATTTGCGAGGCGCTGCTGCATGTTGCAATCTATGCCGGCGTTCCCGCCGCCAATCACGCGATCAAGATCGCAAAGCAGGCTTTTGAACAGATGGACGCCGAAAAGGCGGCCTGAGAGGCGAACATGTCCGAACGACCGAACCGCAAGCCCGAGACCGGCGGCTTCTTCGCCCGCGACCGCGCCTGGCATGCGCCAGCGCTGACCCCCGGCTACAAGACCTCCGTGCTGCGCGCGCCGCAGCGCGCGCTGCTCTCGCTCGATGGCACGATTTCCGAGACCACCGGTCCGGTCTTCGGTCATTCGATGATCGGCGAACTCGACAACGACCTGATCCTGAACTACGCGCAGCCCGGCGAGAGTGCCATCGGCGAACGCATCATCGTCCATGGCCGCGTGCTCGACGAGCGCGCCAGGCCGGTTGCAGGCGCCTTGGTCGAGTTCTGGCAGGCCAATGCCGGCGGCCGCTATCGCCACAAGAAGGAAACCTATCTGGCGGCGATCGACCCGAATTTCGGCGGCTGCGGCCGCGCCATCACCGACGAGGACGGCCGCTACCATTTCCGCACCATCCGTCCCGGCGCCTATCCCTGGCCGAACGGCATCAACGACTGGCGTCCCGCCCATATCCACTTTTCGATCTTCGGGCATGGCTTTGCCCAACGCTTGATCACCCAGATGTATTTCGAAGGCGATCCGATGATCTGGAAATGTCCGATCGTCGGCACGATCCCCGACAAGGCGGCGATCGAGCAGCTGATCGCGCCGCTCGACTGGGGCAACACCATTCCGATGGATTCACGTGCCTATAAATTCGATATTGTGCTGCGTGGCCGCCGCTCGACGATGTTCGAAAACAGACCGGAGGGCAACTGACCATGCAGCAGCTCGACTATCTCAAGGAAACCCCGTCGCAGACGGCCGGTCCTTATGTCCATATCGGCCTGACGCCGAATTTCTGCGACATAACGGGAGTCTACGACACCGATCTCGGCATCGAGATGGTCAACGACAAGACGCTCGGCGAGCGTATCACCGTCACCGGCCGGATCTTCGACGGCGCCGGCGCATTGGTGCGCGATGCGGTCATCGAGATCTGGCAGGCCGACAGCGCCGGGCTCTACAACAGCCCGTCGGAAATGCGCGGCGCCGCCGATCCCAATTTCACCGGCTGGGGCCGCTGCCCGACCCGCGCCGAGGACGGCGTCTATAGCTTCGAGACGGTCAAGCCCGGCCGCGTCCCCTTCAAGGACGGCCGCAGACAAGCCCCGCACATCACCTTCTGGATCGTCGCCCGCGGCATCAATATCGGCCTGCACACGCGCATGTATTTTCCGGAAGAGACGGAGGCCAACGCCGCCGACCCGCTGCTTTCCCGCATCGAACATCGCCAGCGCGTTGCTACGATGGTCGCCACCCGCGACGGCGCGACCTGTCATTTCGACATCCATCTGCAGGGTCCGAAGGAAACGGTGTTTCTCGATATTTAAAGGCCGGCGTCGCGATCGGCTTGCTGGGGCGGATATCTGCAGGTAGCGTCCCCCGGGGATGTGCCCACGCGAGATCACCTGCCCATAAAGCGCGGACGCCGCCTCGAGTCCCTTCTGCCCGCCGGGGAGAAGGTGGCGGCAGCCGGATGAGGGGCCACTACCACAAACGAGACGTCCATGACCGCATCGCCCTTCGACCATCCTTTCCTTTCCGGCCTGCTCGGCGACGATGAAATCGCGCCCTACTTTTCCGCCGAGGCGGATATCCGGGCCATGCTCTCCTTCGAAGCCGCACTCGCCAAGGCCGAAGCCGCTCATGGCCTCATTCCTGCCGAGGCGGCAAGGCGCATCACTGATACCTGCGCCGCCTTCTTACCCGATGTGCCCAGTCTTCGATCGGCAACGGCGAGGGACGGTGTCGTCGTTCCCGACCTCATCAAGCAGCTGCGCGCTGATGTCGGAGAGGAAGCGGCAAAAAGCCTGCATTTCGGCGCCACCAGCCAGGATGTTATCGATACCAGCCTGATGATCCGCCTGAAGGCCGTCGTCTTCCTGTTTACCGGCCGGCTTTCCACTATTGCCACAGGGCTCGATGCGCTCGACCGCCAGTTCGGCCAGAACCGGCTGATGGGTCATACCCGCATGCAGGCGGCGATCCCGATCACCGTCTCCGACCGTCTCAATACGTGGCGCGCACCGTTGACGACCTATCGCGACCGCCTGACCGAGCAGAGTTTTCCCGTCCAGTTCGGGGGTGCGGCCGGCACGCTGGACAAGCTCGGGTCGCAGGCCGAAGCCATCCGTGCCTCGCTCGCTCAGGAACTCGGCCTCACCGATGCGCCGCAATGGCAGAGCGGGCGTCTGCCGATCGCCGATATCGCCGGCCTGTTCGCGTCGATATCGGGCAGCCTCGGCAAGATGGGGCAGGATATCGCGCTGCTTGCCCAGGCCGGCGGCGAGATCGAAATCTCAGGCGGCGGCACGTCGTCGGCGATGGCGCACAAGCAGAACCCCGTTTCCGCCGAAGTCCTCGTCTCGCTCGCCCGCTTCAACGCCACGGCTTTGTCGGGCGTTCACCAGTCCCTCGTCCACGAACAGGAACGCTCGGGCGCTGCCTGGACGCTCGAATGGCTGCTTCTGCCGCAAATGACGATGGCAACCGCCGCCAGCCTGCGGCTAGCCGGGGAGCTTGCAGGAAATATCAAGAGGCTTGGAACGGGCTGATCCAGCACCTTTGCATGTAATGCCGGAAACCGGCTATGCAGAGTGCAATGAAATCAGGAGCAGCCTCGTGACCTTTCCCCTCTTCGACCTCTCCGGGCGCCGCGCCCTCGTTACCGGCTCCAGCCAAGGCATCGGCCGCGCGTTGGCGGTCGGGCTTGCCGAGCATGGCGCTTCGATCATCATCAACGGCCGCAACGCGCAGAAGGCTGAGGCCGCCGCCGAGGATATCCGTCGCAGCCATCGCCATGCCGTCAGCGCCGCCTTCGACGTCACCGATGCCGAGGCCAGCCGCACCGCCATCGCCTATATCGAGGCGGAGATCGGCCCGATCGACATCCTCGTCAACAATGCCGGCATGCAGTTCCGCACACCGCTGGAGAACTTCCCGGTCGACAAATGGGACGAGATCTTCAAGACCAATGTCTCCAGCCTGTTCTATGTCAGCCAGCCGGTCGCCCAGGCGATGATATCGCGCGGCCGCGGCAAGATCATCAACATCGCCTCCGTCCAGGCCGAACTCGCCCGTCCCGGCATCGCGCCCTATACCGCGACCAAGGGCGCGGTGAAGAACCTGACGCGCGGCATGGCGACCGACTGGGCGAAATACGGCCTGCAGGTCAATGCGATCGCGCCTGGCTATTTCCGCACGCCGCTCAACCAGGCGCTTGTCGACGATCCGAAGTTTTCTGGCTGGCTGGAAACCCGCACGCCGGCCGGCCGCTGGGGCGAGGTCAAGGAGCTCGTCGGCGCCGCCGTCTTCCTCGCCTCGGATGCCTCCTCCTTCGTCAACGGCCATATGCTGACCGTAGACGGCGGCATCACCGTCTCGCTCTAGAACAGGATGTCGTCCGAAAACCGCGCACACTTTTCGGCATCATATTCTATCTCTTTGTTTTTACGCAATTCCGAACGCAAAACCGCTGCACACTTTTGCTGGAATTGCTCTAAATTCGCATCATCCGAGTTTGGCGATTGCCCGCAGATTGTCGGCCGTCGTCGTCGGGAATTCGAAGAATTCGAGATAGGCGGGGATCTGTTCGAACAACATGTCCGTCCCAACCTGAAATGCACAGCCGCGTGCCCGCACGGCCTCGAGAAAAGGGGTTATCTCCTTCGTCAGCACGACTTCGCCGACGAAGGTCGACGGCGAGATGCGGTCGATGTCGATCGGCAGCGGGTCACCCCGTCGCATGCCGAGAGGTGTCGCGTTGACGACGATGTCGAAGCCTGCCGGATCGGCGGAGCCGACCGTCACCTCAAGCTGCGGATAATATTTCCTCAGCCTGCCCAGCAGCGCGGTCGAGGTCGTCTCGTTCGCGTCGAAGATGGCGAGATGGTCCACGCCCGCCTGCGCCAAGGACGCCGCGATCGCCGAGCCGACGCCGCCGGCACCCGCAATGAGCGCACGGGCTCCCTCGACCTTCTTGCCCTTGCGCAAGACCCCGCGAACGAAGCCCTCGCCATCGAACATGTCACCGATCAGCCTGCCTTCCGAACCGAGGCGCACCGCATTGCAAGAGCCGGCGACTTTCGCGTTGGTCGAGGTTTCGTCGAGCAGCGCCATCGTCGAAATCTTGTGCGGCATTGTGATGAGAGCACCATGGATATTGGATAGCCGGAACAGAAGCTTCAGAAACGCCGAATAGTCCTCCGGCCTGCAGCCCATCGGCACGACGACGGCATCAATTCCGTTCTTCTCGAAGTATGGATTGTAGATCAGCGGCGCCTTGAAGGACTCCGTCGGATAGCCGAGATGCGCGATGAGCTTGGTCGTCCCGGTGATCATGTGGTCAGGCTTTCTGGGGATCGGAAGTGGCGCTGGCGTCCGCGAGGTGGATCATCCGTCCCGAGCGCGCCGATCTCTTGATCGCCTCGATGACCCTGAGCGTGGCGAGGCCCTCCCGGCCACTCACCAGAGGCGTGGCATCGCCACGAATGACGTCGCAAAAATGTCCGAGCTGAACACAGAGGGGATCGGCTGCCGCGTAGGGTACTCGCTCCTGGGCAAGCTGCTCCAGCCAATCGGGCTTCGAAGGGCTCGTCCACAGCGTCAAATCGGGAATTCCGAGCGAACCCCTGGTGCCGCCGATCTGGTAGCAGAATTGATCGTAGCGCGGAAAAGCGGGGTTCTCCCCGGTGGTCATCTCCCAGCTCCAGGGCGCGGCCACGGCATCACTGCCGGTGAGGGTGGCAAGCACCCCGCTTGCGAAACGCAGCGTGACGACGGCCGTATCCTCGACGGCATGGTTCCGCACGGCGTGCGATTCCATCGCATGGACGGCTTCGACCTCGCCGAACAGATATCGGAAGAGGTCGACATCGTGGATCAGGTTGACGAAGACCGGGCCGGCGCCCGCTTCGCGCCGCCAGGGGATATCGAAATAGTCGTCGGGCTTGGCGACCCAGAACGTGCCGTGCACCGTGATGATCCGGCCAAGCCTTCCGCCGTCGACGATCTGCTTGACCGCCTGGATCATCGGATTGTGACGCCTGTGATGGCCGACCAGCAGCGGTATGCCCGCCTTCTCGCCGGCGGCAACCAGTGCCGCGGCAGCATCGACATCGTCGGCGATCGGTTTCTCGATCAGGACAGGGATGCCGGCGGCGACGATCTCCATTCCGTTCTCGACGTGGAGCTGGTTCGGCGTTGCCACGATGACGCCATCAGGCCTGTCCTCGACGCGGATGTCCGAGAAGCTCCGGTAACATCGGGCGCCGACAGTCTCGGCAAAGTCGCGGCCGGCGGCGGAATGATCGATCACCGCCGAGAGAACGGTTCCGGGATCGGAGATAATTCGCTCGACGTGGCGCCTGCCGATGAGGCCGGCTCCCATGACTGCAATCTCTAATGGCTTCATTGCCGGCTCCCATATTTTGCCAGACGCATCGCTCTTGAGCCCCTTACTTCCGCAGGATTTCTCCGAGGAATTTCCTGGTCCGCTCATGCTGTGGATTTGTGAAGAACTCGGCCGGCGGGGCTTCCTCGACGATCGCGCCGCTGGCCATGAAGATCACGCGATCGGCGACCTGGCGGGCAAAGCCCATCTCGTGCGTGACGCAGATCATCGTCATGCCCTCATCAGCAAGCGCGATCATCGTATCCAGCACCTCCTTGACCATCTCCGGATCAAGCGCCGAGGTCGGCTCATCGAACAGCATGACTTTCGGCCGCATGCAAAGCGCGCGGGCAATGGCCACGCGCTGCTGCTGGCCACCAGAAAGCTGCACCGGATATTTGTCGGCCTGCTCCAGGATCTTGACCCGCTCGAGCAGCCCGCGTGCCCGTTCCTCGGCCTCCGCCCTGCCAACGCCGGCTGCCTTCATCGGCGCCAGCATGCAGTTCTGCAGCACGGTCAGATGCGGAAACAGGTTGAACTGCTGGAAGACCATGCCGACCTCGCGACGGATCGCATCGATGGTCTTGGCCTGATTGCCGAGAAGAATCCCGCCGACGCGGATTTCACCTTTTTCATAGGTCTCGAGATGGTTGATGCAGCGAATGAGCGTCGACTTGCCGCTGCCGGAAGGCCCGCACAAGACGATCCTCTCGCCGCTGCGAACCGATATGTTGATGTCGTGCAGGGCTTGAAAAGCGCCATACCACTTCTCCACCCGCTCCATGGTGATCATGGTTTCCGCGCCTTGAGCAGGACTGGGAATGGTCATCGGTAGAACTCCATATTGGCGGGCTGGACCGCATCGAAGACGAGGGATGCGGATCAGCGCGCGGAGGCGGCGAACTTTCGTTCGAGGCGAGCGCCAAGAATCGTCAGTGGGCAGCACATCAGGAAATAGAGAATGCCGACGATGCCGAAGACCGTCAGCGGTTGGAAAATCTGGTTGGAGATGATGTTGCCGGCCCGCGTCAGCTCGGTGAAGCCGACGATCGACGCAAGCGAGGTGCCCTTGATCAACTGGACGAGGAAACCGATCGTGGCGGGCAGCGAAATGCGCAGCGCCTGCGGCAGGATGACATCCTTCATGCGCGAGATGTATCTGAGGCTGAGAGCCTTTGCCGCTTCCGTCTGGCCGCGCGGAACCGCTTCGATCGATCCGCGCCAGATCTCGCCGAGATAGGCGCTCGCATGCAGCGTCAGGCCGATGGCGACGGCCACCCAGGAATCGAGCATCAGCCCCACCAGCGCCAAGCCGTAATAGACGACGAACAGCTGCATCAGCAGCGGGGTTCCCTGGAAGACGGCGATATAGCCGGCCGTGACGCGTTCCAGCAGCGGTATGCCCGAGGCACGGGCAAGGGCGACGCCGAGCCCCGCGATGCCGCCGCAGACAAAACCGACGGCGGACAGGAGCACGGTCCATTTCAGGCCGATCAGGAGGAAGACGAATTCTTCGTGACCCATGGAATTCCTCCTACTTGACCGGATATTTGAAGTAGCGCGCCGAAAACAGCGCGAAGATGCGCATCATCAGCCAGGAGATCACGAAGTAGAAAACCGTGACGGTGAAGTAGACCTCGAAGCTGCGGAAGCTCTCCGACTCGATGCGCTGCGAAACCGACGTCAGCTCGTAGGCCGAAATTGCCGACGCAATGCTGGTGGTCAGCGTCAGAAGAACGAACTGGCTGGTCAAGGACGGATAGATCGCCCGTAATGCCGGCTTGAGGATGATCAGCCGGAAGACCTGAGCCTTGTGCAGACCAAGCGCCAGACCCGCTTCCATCTGTCCCTTCGGGATCGACTGGACGCCGCCGCGAATGATCTCAATTGCGTAGGCACCACCGTTGATGCCGAGCGCGATAATCGCCGTCGGTGTCGGATCCAGCCTGATGCCTGTCAGCGGAAGCGCGAAGTAGATGAAAAAGATCTGCACCAGAAACGGCGTGTTACGGATCAACTCGACGAAGGCGATGACCAGCCATCGCGCCGGCTTCAGGGCGGAGTCGCGCAAGGCGACGCCGCCAATTCCGATGATGATCGCCAGCAGCATCCCACAAATGGCAAGCAAGAATGTCCCGAGGCAGCCGAGCAGAAGGCTCGGCAGGCCATCTATGACCGGGGTGAAATCCAACTTATAATTCATGGCGATCCTTCTGGTCCGTCTTCCTGAAAGTTCAGTCCTGCTTGACCATTCCAGCCATCGCCTGGATAGCCAGCTCGTAGCCATCCGCTCCAAAGCCGATCATGATGGCCGTGGCAACGCGCGAGATCAGCGAATTGTGGTAGATGCTTTCGCGCGCATGAACATTCGAAATATGCAGCTCGATCTTCGGCGGGTCGAACATTTTCAACGCATCGAGAAGAGCGATCGATGTGAAGGTATAGCCGGCGGGATTGATGATGATGCCACAGGCGTCGGTCCGGGCCTGGTGCACGCTCTCGACCAGTTCGCCCTCGAAATTGGTCTGCCGGAACTCGACGTCGAATCCCAAGGACTTTGCCTTGGTCACGCACCGTTTCCTGATGTCGGCCAGCGTCGTGGTTCCATAGATCGCCGGTTCGCGCTGGCCCAGCAGGTTCAGGTTCGGTCCGTTGAGCACAAAGATGGTTTTGGTCATGTCGCGCACCTCAAACGGGGCAGAGCCTTAAGCATGGCGGTTGCGTTGCCGGGCATTGGCATGCCCGGCCTTGCTTGGTGAGAGACTGCCTCTTTCTGGACGTCATCCTCGGCCTGTGCCGGGGATCTGCCGCCGTAGATGCTCGGGACACGAGCCCGAGCATGACGGCGAGCGGTTGGCAGACCCTGTCATCAGCCGGAAGGCCGGGCCTCGTCCGCCTTTGCGGTTCGCTCAGTTCGCCGCGAACGGAATGCCTTCCAGCGTTTCCGGGAATTCCGGGACCGGAACCTTCATCCACTTGTCGTAGACTGCCTTGAGTTCGCCGTTTGCCTTGATCTTGTCGATGAAGGTGTTGAGCGCCGCATTGATTTCCTTTTCGCCGAGACGCGTGCAAGCACCGTTGTAGAGCTTCTGGAATTCAAGCTTGTTTTCGAATTCGCCCGGACGGGCCTTCTCCACCCGGTCCATGTAGAAAATGTTGCCACCAAGCGTCTCGACCTGGCCGGACACCAGGGCCTGGACGCTCGCGGCGTCTCCATCATAGCGCCGGATGGTCGTGCTCGGCGGCGCGTTCTTGGTGACCTGCGTGTCCTGGGCTGCACCCTTGGCGACGCCGACCGTGAACTTGGCCATGTCGTCATTCTTCTTGATCTCAGCCGATTTCGGACCAATCAGAACGATGGCATTAGCAACATAGGGCTTGCTGAACTGCACGGCCTTTGCGCGATCCGGCAGCATCGCCATCGTCGCGAACAGAACGTCGACGCGGCCGGCCGTCAGTGCGGGAATGCGGTTGTTGACTTCAAGCGGCACGAACTCGACGGAAACACCCAGTTCCTTGGCAAACAGCGTCGCGATGTCGGCATCGAGGCCGTCCTGTTTGCCGCCGCTGGTCACGAAGCCCCAAGGCGGGTTGTCACCCTGAATTCCGACGATGATCTTGCCGCGAGCCTTGATTTCATCAGGCGTGATGGCGGCGGCCGGTTGCGCTAGGGTGACGGCAGCCACCAGGGCCGCGGCTCCGAGCATCGCGTTTCGGCGCGTCAGCATAGATTTGAACATGTGATTCCTCCTCCTTTGGCGGTCACTCGACCGGACAGCCACCTCACCTTTTGACTGTGTGAGCAATGATTGCCAGAGACGAGCGGTCAAATCAACAGAGTTTTTCAAAATCATATGAGAATTTATAATAAGACACGCTATTTGAATTCCTCACGACATTTGCCATAATAGTAGCGAGCGATTTTCCGTGACGCATCGTGGTGTTCGGCGCTCGTTTAATCTCGCACGGATATCGGAAGGGTTTGACATGAGGACCTCGATTGCGACTGTAACGATCAGCGGCGAACTTCCGGAGAAGCTCGAGGCGATCGCCCGGGCGGGCTTCGACGGCGTCGAGATCTTCGAAAATGACTTCCTCGCCTTCGACGGAAGCCCGGCCGATGTCGGAAAACTCGTCCGCGACCATGGCCTGGAGATCACCCTGTTTCAGCCATTTCGTGATTTCGAGGGCATGCCGGAGCCCTTGCGAAGCCGTACGTTTGACCGCGCGGAACGGAAGTTCGACGTGATGCAGCAGCTCGGAACGGATCTGGTGCTTGTCTGCTCCAACGTCTCGCCGGCCGCTATCGGCGGCATCGACCGGGCGGCAGCGGACTTTCATGAACTTGGCGAGCGTGCTGCCCGGCGTGGACTGAGGGTGGGCTATGAGGCGCTTGCCTGGGGCCGCCATATCAGCGACCATCGCGACGCCTGGGAGATCGTCCGTCGCGCCGATCATCCGAATATCGGTCTTATCCTCGACAGCTTCCACACCTTGTCGCGGAAGATCGACGTCAATTCGATCCGCTCAATTCCCAAAGAGAAAATCTTCATCGTCCAGCTTGCCGATGCCCCTGATATCGACATGGACCTGCTCTATTGGAGCCGCCACTTCCGAAACATGCCGGGTGAAGGCGACCTTCCCGTCACGGCGTTCACCGAAGCCGTCGCGGCAACAGGTTACGACGGATATTTCTCCCTGGAGATCTTCAACGACCAGTTCCGAGGCGGTTTGTCGCGCGCGATCGCGGCCGATGGCCACCGCTCCCTGATCTATCTCGGCGATCAGGTACGACGCAATCTCGGCATCGGCAGCATGACCGGGGCGGCGATGCCGGAAAGGCCTTCCGTCAAGGGCGTCGGCTTCGTCGAGTTTGCCACAGACGAGGAAGACGAAGTCGAGCTGGTTGCATTGCTGCGCACGCTCGGATTCAAAAAGACGGCGGTCCACCGCACGAAAAAAGTCTCCCTCTTCGAGCAGGGCGAGATCCGCATCCTCGTCAATGTCGATCAGGCAGGATTCGCCAACGCCGCCTACGCCGTTCACGGTACTTTTGCCTATGCCATGGCCCTGATCGTCGATGATGCGGCCAAGGCCTATGAGCGCGCGCTCGCCTTGGATGCCGAGCCATTCACCCAGCCTGTGGCAGACGGTGAGCTTGAGCTGCCCGCCATTCGCGGTGTCGGGGGCGGAATCGTCTATCTCATCGACGACAAGAGCGCATTGGGTCGCTTCTCCGAAATCGACTTTCAGCCGGTCACCGACGACAGCGACGCGCCGCCTGCAGGCCTTTTGCGCATTGATCACGTCGCCCAGACGGTCGGTTACGATGAAATGCTCACCTGGCTTCTATTCTACACGTCCATTTTCGAGACGCGGAAGACCCCGATGGTCGATATCATCGATCCGGCCGGGGTGGTGCGCAGTCAAGTCGTCGAAAACGACACCGGGGCGCTACGCATTACCATGAACGGCGCCGAGAATCGCCGCACTCTGGCGGGACATTTCATCGCCGAGAAATTCGGGGCCGGCATCCAGCATCTGGCGTTCTTGACCGACGACATCTTCGCGACCGCCGAAAGCCTTCGTGTTTGCGGTTTCAGATCACTGCACATTTCGCCGAACTACTATGACGACGTCGAAGCACGCTTCGGCCTCGATCCTGCATTGACCGAGCGGCTGAAGGCGGAGAACATCCTCTATGACCGCGACGAGCATGGCGAATATTTCCAGCTCTATAGCGGAACCTATGGAGAGGGTTTCTTTTTCGAGATCGTCGAGCGCCGCGGCTACCGCGGCTACGGCGCCCCGAACGCAATTTTCCGGATCGCCGCTCTGAAGAAACAGATGCGTCCGGAAGGAATTCCTAAAGACGCCTCTTGAGCCATGGTTTAGGAGCGGCTCAGCTTTTCATGAAAACGCAGAGCCGCTCCAACCTCTTGTTTCGCGCATTCCGGACGGAACCGCGTCGCACTTTTCCTGGAATTGAGCTAAGTAATCCGGCCGCTCTTCAGCACATGGTCCACGCCGCTTTGAACGTGCCGCCTGACGATGTCGGTCGCGCCGGCGACGTCGCGCCGAATGGAAAGCTCGAACAAAAGCCTGTGGTCATCGACCACGGGCTTGCCGCGAAAACTCTCGGCCAGCATATGGTAGCGGAGAAAGCGGTCGAAGACGGATGACAATGTCGCCATCAGCGTCGCCGAATTGCAGGCCGAGACGATCGCCTGATGGAACTCCCAATCGTATCGAACCCAGTCGACTGTCCGCGAGACGTCGCCGGCAAGGAGCTTGCGTTCGGCGGCAGCCAGCCGGTGATGGGCGGCGACGATGCGCCCTTCCCATTCAAGATTTCCCGCAGCGAAGGCAAGGCCGATCGCATGTGTTTCCAGAACAATCCTGAGGTCGGCGAGTTCGAGGAGTTCGCGGCGCGAAGCAGGGCTGACTTCAAAACCGCGCTGCCCCTCGGCGACGACGAGGTTTTCCGTGGTCAGGCGGCTCAAAATTTCGCGCAGCGATGAAATGCCGATGGAGTAGCGCTCCTTTGCCTGCTCCAGCTTGATCTTGGCCCCCGGCGGCAATGTGCCCGATATGATATCCTCGCGGATCTGTCGGAAGACGACATCGCTTACTGTTTCCGCCGGGTCGTGGACTTGCTTGAGCATGGCTTTTCCTGATTTCGCCGAAATGCAATTTACGTCGGGACCTGAAGCTCGAAGAGAAACGTCCGAACCATGTCTATCTCAGCGTCCCTCTCGCCAGCGCATGTTCGACCCCGCCTTGAATATGCAGGACAAGCACCCGCTTGGCCGTCTCCGCGTCCCGTCGCAATGCCGCATCCAAAAGCTGCTGGTGTTCATTGGCCGCGACATCGCCTCGATAGGACAAGGCAACCATCTGATATCTGAGATATCTGTCGAAGATCACCGAATGCGTCTCCATCAGCAGTTTCGACCCGCAGGCGGATATCAGGGCTTGATGGAACTCCCAGTCGTAGCGCTTCCAGTCCTCGGCCCGGCTGGTATCACCGGAGGCCATCACCTGTTCCATCCGCGCCAATTTGTAATGCGCCGATACCAGCGGAGCTTCCCACTCCACGTCGCCATGCACGAACGACTGCTCCAGCGCATGTGTTTCCAGGAGAAGCCTTAGCGCCGCCGTCTCCTTGAGGTCTGAAACCGACACCGGGGACACTTCGAAACCTTTTTGCCCCTCGGCGAGGACAAGCCCCTCGGAGGAGAGCCGGTTCAGCACTTCCCGAAGTGTGCTGATGCTGGTCTCGTAGCTCTCCTTCAGGCTTTCCAGCTTCAACTTTTGTCCGGGAGCCAGCCGGCCAAAAATAATGTCGGCCCGAATGCGCCTGTAGCTGCTTTCGGCGATGGTCTCGTTGATAACCGGCTGCAACATGGCGAGTCTCTTATATTTCCTGTATCGTCGGATATATCGCTTTTTGCCATTCCCAATCAAGGAAACATTCGCGGAATAGGAAGCACAATTTTCTCATATGATGGCGGTTTTCCCGGAGAACCGGGCGAGCGGGCCGAACGAGAATCCACGCGCCACATGTCGTTTCGGACAGCCCCTTCGGCGCCGCGTTCGTGCTGCTTTCAAGACGGGATTTTCGGCTCAACATGGCGGCAATTGTTTTTTCAATCGCGCGCAACCATCTAATAGGCATGACTTACGGGAAAATGTCCCCCGTCCTCAGCAGCCTGTTTACCGAAAACCAACCATACCGGGTTGCTTTCCGAGCCGAAAGCCGATTGCTTAGGAAAATCTACTTCTTCTTCCGCTAGCGGTTAGGAGAATACAAAGGGGAACAGACAAACCCGTGGAATTCTGCTGCTTCGCATAGAGACGAACTATGACTACGATGGCGATGCGGGAAGGCCGGTTTGAAGAACGATGACGACAGAACTGTTTCAAATAAAATTTTGGGGCGTCCGCGGCAGTATTCCCGTGTCGGGCCCCGAGTTCGATCGCTACGGCGGTAACACTTCCTGCATCGAAATTCGCTGCGGAAAACATCGGATGATCTTCGACGCGGGTTCGGGCCTGCGCGAGGCCGGGCTGTCGATGCTCGCCGACGGCGTCAGCGACGTCGACCTGTTCTTCAGCCACTGCCATTACGACCACATCATTGGCCTGCCCTTCTTCAAGGCGATCTATTATCCCTCGATCAACGTCAACATCTGGTCCGGCCATCTCGATGGCAAGATGAGCACGCGGGAAATGGTCGAGCAGTTCATCAGCCCGCCCTGGTTTCCCGTCAAGACCGACATCTGTCAGGCGACGATGAACTTCCGCGATTTCCATGCCGGTCAGGTGCTGACCCCGCATGCGGGCATCGAGATCAAGACTTTCATGCTGAACCATCCGGGCGGCGCCATCGGCTACCGCATCGAATGGCAGGGCCGTTCGGTCGCTCTCGTCTATGATATCGAGCATATTCCCGGCAGCTATGATCCGGTCTCGCTGGAGATGATGCGGGACGCCGATCTCGTCGTCTACGACTGCACATACAATGAAGACGAGATGCAGCGTTTCAAGGGCTTCGGCCATTCGACGTGGCAGCATGGCACCGAGCTTGCGAAAATGGCGGGCACCAAGCGCTTCGCGCTGTTCCACCACGCCCCCTCGCGCACGGACGAACAGCTGGCGGAGATGGAAATGCAGGCGCAGGCCGCCTTCCCCGAATCTTTTGCCGCCCGCGACAATCAGACCGTGGTGATCTAAAGCACGTCGCGATCTTTCAGATTCGCTCGTCGCGCTTTAGATCTTTGTTTTTACGCATGTCGTTGTCGCAAAACCGCTGCACACTTTTGCGCGACATGCTTTTGCAGGCCGCCGAAGGCCGCCTTCATCTTGCCAGTCCGAAGCTCTTCGACAGAGAGCCCATTCGTCGAACTGGCATGCCGGCGACGTCACGAAGGAACAGATGCCGGGCCGGACCGTTTTCCCGGCAGCGCAAATCAACGAAACAGGGATCCGTCATGACCGTGCTTTCCGGAAAGTGTCTTTGCGGGCAGGTGCGTATTTCTGTCCGGGGCGAACCCTTGCGCGTTGGAATTTGTCATTGCACGGACTGCAGGCAGGAAAGCGGTTCGGCTTTTACCTTTTATGGGATCTGGCCCGCCGGCCAATTCGAACATTCAGGGGAAACTGGCGCGTTCCAAGGTCGGCATTTCTGTACCGGTTGCGGCTCGCGGCTGTTTTCCGCCGATGACCGGGAGGCGGAAATCAAGCTTGGCATCCTCTCCGAGGCGCCGACGCCTCTGGTGCCGAGCTACGAACTCTGGATCAAACGCCGTGAACCGTGGCTGCGACCGGTGGAAGGCGCCAAGCAATATGACGAAGACCGAAAGTGAAGAACGGTTCTGAGGAGCTTTCTGATGGCCACTCTCGTCCGACATCGCTGGATGACGGTTGCAGGCGTCGAGACTTTTTACCGCGAGGCCGGCCGGGAAGATGCACCGGTCTTGTTGCTGCCGCACGGATATCCCTGCTCATCCTATGAATTTCGCAATCTAATGCCGCGCCTTGCCGACCGTTGGCGCCTGATTGCGCCGGATTTCCCGGGTGCGGGCTATAGCGGTACGCCGGATGATTTCGACTATAGCTTCGATGGATATGCCGCCTGGCTGGAGGCCTTCGTCGATGCGATGCATGTCGACCGGTTTGTGCTCTACCTCCACGACTTCGGGTCGCCTATCGGTGCGCGGTTGGCAATCAAAGACCCTCACCGCGTCGCCGGGCTGATCATCCAGAATGGCGATATCCCCTATGAAGATGCCCTCGGACCGAAATATGCGGATATCGAGGCGACATGGACGCTTCCGAGATCGGAGATGAGGAAGGTGCTGGCGGAGGCGATCAGCGAGGCGGCCTTCAAGGAGGAGTTCCTCAACGATCTGCCGCCTGCTTTGGCCGATACGATCCCGCCCGATCTCTGGAAGCTGCATTGGTCGCTGATCACGCCGCGGCGCAAGGACATCGCCATAGACCTCATCGCCGGACTGAAGGAGAACCGGGCCTGGTTCCCGGAACACCGCAAATATCTCAGCGAATACCGGCCGCCGACCTTGATCGTCTGGGGTCCGAACGACCACTACATGCCGGAAAAGTCGGCTCGGGCCTATCTGCGCGATCTGCCGGATGCCGAACTCCATCTGCTCGGCGGCGGGCACTGGCTGCTGGAGACGCATCTCAATGATGTCGTAGCACTCATGCGAGAGTTCCTCGGACGCGTTCACGCCGCCTGATCGGCAATGTCTAAGGCCCTAGCAGTTCCGACGCCGGCGACCAGCGGACGGCCGGATGCCGGCCCGTCACTGCAAACAAGGCCGACAGGAAGTCCCACGCGGCTGCATCATGCACCAGATGGTGGGTGAGCACGCCGACAGGCTCGTCGCTCCCGGCAAACCGGTGGCGAAGCTCGGCCACCAGCTCGGCCACCAGGTCCGCCTCGCTTCGTCCGCCGCGCGTGCCATGCCAGTCGATGATGTCGACATGGGTGTTGAGAAGCGGCATCGGGCCGTCCTGCTTTGCCCGCCCATAGACCGACAGTGCTGCAAATCCGAGACCGGGCAGCGCCGGGATGAGGGCCGCGTCGATCCGGTTCCACGGCGGCACCAGCACCGGCAGGAAGCGGGCCGGATGCAGCCGCTGCAGCAGCCGGAACCCTTCACCCAACTCGCCGAGCACGACATCTGCCGGCCGGTCGCCGCCGAGTTCCTGCTTTTTTCTCTCCGGCCCCGCATGGTTCGTATGAGACCAGCCATGCACCGCGACAGCGACGGCTGCGTCTTCCACCAGGCGCGCGGCCAATGCCTCGCCGGTCAAGCCGGGAATGACGGCGAGTGTCAGCGGAACCTCGCTTTGACAGGCGAGCGCCATCAACGTCTCCAGCGCCTGGGTCGGCTCAACGGCGTCGTCGTCCCGCAGCCAGAACCGCGCCACCCGGTCGGCGGCCTGCCAGCGGTCAAGCTCATGGTGCAGGGGGTCCCAGGCTATCCAGTCGGTCATCACGTCACTCCTGTTGCTGCGCTGTCGCGCAAAATTCCGTTCAATACCTGCGCCGCCGTCGCAAGCGATCGCTCGCCGAGCACGAAGCGCCGCGCCGCCTGCCCCATGGCGTCGCGCCTTTGCCTGTCGTCAAGCAGGGCAGCCAGGGCCTCGGCATAGGCAGTGACATCGCCATCCGGCGTCAGCAGGCCGGTCACGCCAGCCTCGACCACCGCTGGCACGCCTGCCGTTTCCTGAGCGACGACAGGCAGGCCGGCGGCCTGGGCTTCCAGGTAGGCAAGGCCATAGGCCTCACCGCATCCGGGCCAGACATAGACGCCGCCGCGCCCGAGCAGTTCGGCGATCTCGACGGCATTGCGCTCGCCCAGCCATTCGATCCGGCCAGGAAACTCGGCAAACACCGCCTGTACCTCCTGGCGCATCGGACCATCGCCGATGACGGCAATCGTCCAGGGCCGGTCTTCGATCAGCCGCAATGCTCTCGCAAGCATCGCATAACTGTCCATCTTGTCGCCGGCCCGCATCATCGCGACCGTCATCAGCCGGCGCGGATCGGGCGCCGGCGACA
The DNA here is from genome assembly GCF_013591995.1 of Rhizobium sp. WYCCWR 11146. Classification (NCBI taxonomy): domain Bacteria; kingdom Pseudomonadati; phylum Pseudomonadota; class Alphaproteobacteria; order Hyphomicrobiales; family Rhizobiaceae; genus Rhizobium; species Rhizobium sp. WYCCWR 11146. Next base: position 47,730 of record NZ_JACCEY010000023.1, on the reverse strand, counting down.
CGTTCTCGAACAACGCCGTGTCGATGAAGGGTTTCAGCCTGGCAAGGCCCGCCTGCGGAAAGACGGCGGCAAGCCCGGCCTGGTCACGCTCGGTGAAGCTGATATTGACCGCCGCCTGCATGATCGCCTCGCCCACCAGCTTCTGTGATGTTGCCCAGCCGGTTCGGTCGCGTTTTGCCGCATAGGAGGCTTCGGCAGTGACATAGGGAATGGCGAATTCGGCAGAAATCGCCGGCCCGAAGGGATCGGGCGATTTGTAATAGGGGTGGTAGCAGAACCAGAGTTCCGGTCGCGGCCCAGATTTCCATCTCAGCCGCAGCCGCTCCAGTTCGGCGCCGATGGCGGGTTCGAGCGCGGCTGCCGCCTCCGGTGTCGAGGCATGGGTGCGGAATTCGGAGGCGACTTCGACCTGATGCCCGCCAAGCTCCAGCGCCCGGATCAGCAGCCGCGCCATCAAACGGTCGCCCGACGGCACCGGATGGTTCGGCGATTTCATCGGCGCGTAGAAAGCCACCTGCATTGGGACACCTCAGGTAAGACACACTGTTTACAACTTTCGCGCCTGTCGGGAAAATTCCGCTATTGTCCCTTTGCCGAAAACTTGCGCATAAGCATATGGAATGTGATCGCCATCGAAGCAATTCCGCCTCTTTCCCAATCTCTATGGGCCTGCGGTTACATCGACAAGAACGGGAATGAATGACGACGGTCTCGGCCACAGGGATTTTTTCGGAACGTACGATCAGAAGGGCGAGGCTCGGTTCCGGCCTCGTCATTTTCATCTTCGTCGTGCTGCATTTGTCGAACCATGCGATTGGCCTGATTTCCGTCGCAGCCGCCGATAAAGCCGCCCACCTCTTCCTGGCGATCTGGCGTAATCCCCTGGGGACCACCGTCTTCTATTCGTCGGTGCTAATCCATATCGCGCTGGTGCTGCGCGCCATCTACATGCGCCGCAGCCTGGTCATGCCGAAGGGGGAAATGGCGCAGATTGTGCTCGGCCTGATGATCCCGCTGCTTCTCCTCGATCATGTCATCGGCACGCGCATCGCCCACGAGTTCTATGGCTATATCGACGACTACGAGACGGTCGTCAGTTCGCTGTGGATCAGGTCTCCGGCGAACGGCGCGCGGCAGGCGCTCGCCGTCGTCGCCGTCTGGATCCACGGCTGCATCGGCATCCATTTCTGGCTGCGCTACCGCTCCTGGTACCCGGACTTCGCACCGCTCATGCTGGCACTCGCCATCCTCGTGCCGGTGCTCTCGCTGCTCGGCTTCGTCGAAATGGGCAGGACGCTCGCCGACCCTTCCTACCAGCAGTCAATGACGGTCAGCGCTTACAAGGAGGGCGTCAACACCCGTTACGCCTCGAACCCGGAGGTTCACCGTCAGGTCGCCATGATCCGCGCCGGGCTCTACGGCGCCTTCTCGGCCTCGCTGCTCATCGTCGTCGTCGCCCGCGCCCGGCGCAAGTTGAAGGAGCGGCTTGACCAGGTCGCCGTGAATTATCCGGGCGGCGAGGTGATCCGTGTGCCGCGCGGCTTCTCGGTGCTGGAGGCAAGCCGGCTCGGCGGCCTGCCGCATTATGCCGTCTGCGGCGGCAAGGGCCAGTGCTCCACCTGTCGCGTGCAGATCCTTGGCGATTACGAAAGCCTGCCTGCCCCCGACAAGATGGAACAGACGACACTGAGGCGCATCAATGCCGGCCCGGATGTCCGGCTCGCCTGCCAGCTTCGCCCGAACGGCAACGTTGCCGTCGCGCCGCTTCTCGTGCCGGCGATCGAGGCGGCCCTTCCCGCCAACAGCCAGGAGACGAGCCCCGGCCGCGAGCGCGAGATCGCCGTGCTCTTCGTCGATATCCGCCATTTCACCACGCTGACGGAAACCCGCCTGCCCTTCGACGTCGTCTTCCTGCTGAACCGCTATTTCGCCATCATCGGCAAGGCGGTGGAGCAGTCGGGCGGGCGGCTCGACAAGTTCATCGGCGACGGCGCCATGGCGCTCTTCGGGCTCAACACCGCACCGGAGGAAGCCTGTCGCCAGGCGCTCAACGCGGCCGCGGCGATCGTCGCCGAGATCGAGAAACTCGCCGCCGAGCTGGCCGACGAACTGGCGCTGCCGCTGCGCATCGCGATCGGCATTCACACCGGCCCGGCCGTCGTCGGCACGATGGGATACGGCCGGGTGCGCAGCATGACGGCGATCGGCGATACCGTGAATGTCGCGAGCCGGTTGGAAAGTGCTGCCAAGGAGTTCGAGGCGGCGATCGTCATCTCCGAGCCGGTGGCGAGCCTTTCGGGTGCTAACCTCGCCGGCATCGAAAGCCGTGAAATCAGTGTGCGCGGCCGGGCCCTGCCCTTGAAAGTCTACGTCATTCCGAGAGAGAAAGCGGCAGAGCCGCTCGAAGGAAAAGCCTGATGCCTGGCAAGCCCTGGCTGACCGCCAAATACTGGAGCCGCCGGCTGCGCAAGGCGCGCAATGCGGCCGCTTCGCGCTTCTTCGACACCCGCTTCGGCCGCCGCCTGCTGATCGAGAATATCGGCCCGCGCGTCGTCTCGATGACGGTCGATGCCGGCGACCACCTGATGACCTTCTCGCCGGCCGACTATATCGGTCGCAAGGTGTTCCGGAAGGGCCATTTCGAGCGCGAGGCCGTCGACCGGCTGATCGTCATCCTGCGCGAGCGCGGCCTTTTGCGAAAAGACGCGACGCTGCTCGAGATCGGCGGCAATATCGGCACCCAGACCGTCTATTTCGCCCTCAGCGACACCTACATCAAGATCGTCAGCATCGAGCCCGATCCACGTAATTTCCCGCTGCTTCAACTTAACATTCGCCAGAACCGGCTGGAGGAAAAAGTCCGACTCGTCAATTGCGCCGCCGGCGAGAGCGAAGGCGAGATCGACTTTTTTCTCAACCTCAATAATCACGGCAAGAGCAGCGCCATCCGCCAAAGCCCGACGGACAGGAAGATCAGCGTGCCGGTAAAGCCGATTTCCGAGATCCTTGCCGGACTTTCGATCGACCCGGTCGCAATCGGCCTCGTCTGGATGGATATCGAGGGCTACGAGCCGGTCGCCTGCCGCTCAATGCAGCCGCTGCTTGCCCGCCGCGTGCCGCTCTACATGGAATTCACGCCGCTCTTCTACGGCCCGGAAGGAACGAAAGCCTTCATATCCATGCTATCAGGCTTCTACGAGGATTGCCTGGTCCTCTTCGAGGATCGCGAGGAGGAGATGAGGGTGCGGGACCTGCCGAGCGATGTCGATCAGTATAACGTGCTGTTTTTACCTTAGATGTTCGGCCGTGAATGCCGGAGAGACTATTTCCCCTGCGGCAATTGAGTCATTCACCGCGAAGACACGCGGTGAATATGCAGCACTTGTCACTTCCTTGGGTATCCAGCAGTTACAGCAGGTTTGTCATCTCCGCCAAGCCCTGCCGCTCTCATCATGCTTGCCACCACTTGGCTCTTTCAATCATGACTTTCCGAAGCACTTTTCGGTTGTCGGGAACCTGGATTACAATGGTTTTGCTTTTGTTTCCTTTTTTTACCTCTCCACAAATTGCAACCACCGCAGAAAGCGATGGCTCGCTAATAGGATCCGACATTCCAAGAGTGGTTGCAGCTTTTAACGCCGACTCTGGCGTCATCTTGAAACCGCATGTCGATTTCGTCACATCACGAAAGAAGGTTGCTGCCGCGGCTGTGCGATCGCCAGCCTGAGCGTGACCCGTAGCAGCAAGAACAAGCGCGAAAGCCCCTAAAATACGTAGCTTCATTACCCCTGCCCTTAAAATACAATCCTTCGGCGCCATACACCTCGGCGAATTTCCGAAGTCAATTCGCCGCTCAGAACCACTATTCTTTCAGAGTTACATCGATAGGAGGGATCGGATCCCACCGTCCAATCATCATTTGCGGCGAGCACACAGCCACAGCAGGTCGGCCTTGCGAATGGTCATGCTCTAAGCAAAGACCTCCGCGCTTCGTTCCGGACGCAGCGGATCCGCCCCGAACTTGTTCGGACCTTCTGTGCCCGGGAGCACGGAAATAACAATAGTCACTGGGGCGGTGACGAGAACGACATAGGGAACGAAGCTCCCGATAAACAGCGCGAGATACCACCAACCGGAAATGTTGCGATCATGGAAGCGGCGAACCTGAAGAGATGTCAGCGGCAAAAAAATTGCGAGTGTGAACAACATCCAGATGACCACGGTATAGTGAACCGGTGACGGGGCTCCGCCGCCACTGGTAGCGAAGGCGAGTATAAAGGCCGGAATTATGAGTGCGAACAGCGCCAGCAGATAGAATAGCACGAACCACCAATATTCCGACCGGGAAGCCCTGCCAGAAAAGGTCGCATATTTCTGCTTCAGAACAGTCCGAACAGCTTCAGTAAACCCCATTGAAATCCCCCCATTTCTGCTTGCTGCAAGCGCGGTGATCCACGGTCTCACCATCGTCTTGCTTGATAGTCATTCAGATGAAAACAGCTACAATTCAAACGTAGAAATTGCAATAAGTCGGTTGCATCGGCTCATTATTTTAAAAGCAATGATTAACGCGTTGAGATTTTCACCTCGATGACCGCGAGGTGCACGTATCCCTGACCTGCTGGGGAGAATTCCACCCGTTTAACGTGCTGTTTCTGCCCGATGCGACCGACTGCATGACAAGCGATTGATGGCAGTGCACGCCGGCAAGCACGCCCGAGGCAGAAGCGAGCGTGGCATTGTGCATGGCGCTTGCCGCATCGCCGGCGGCAAAGACGCCCTTGACGGTGGTTTCCTTGTTATCGGCGATCCGAATGATTGGCCCGAACGGGCCGTCGTCGAAGGCGCAGCCGAGCTGTTCGGCAACAGGGCTCGCCATCGTCGTTTTCGGCGCGACGAAGACGGCGTCCAGCGGCACGACGCGGCCATCGGCGAGGCGAGCCGCCTCCAGCTTCGGATTGTCGCCCAACAATTCCACGATAGGGCTGCGTTCGATCCAGACGCCACGGGCGATCAGCTTCACCAATTGCTCTTCATCGGGCTCGAACAGCGCTTGGGTGAAAAAGGTCGTTGCTCCCCAGTCCGGGATCATCATGGCCGAATGCGCCGAATGCGGATGGTTTGCGAGAACGCCGAGCTTGCCGCCGCCGACCTCAAAACCGTGGCAATAGGGGCAGTGCAGCGCGGAGCGGCCCCATCGCTGCTTGAGGCCGGGGATTTCGGGCAGCGTGTCGCTGACGCCGGTTGCGAGCACGATGCGCGCGGCTCGTTCTTCGCCGCCGTCTTCGGTGCCGACGATGAACGCATCACCATCGCTATGGCCCCGGACGACCTTCCCCTCGCGGATGGTTATGGTCGGATAAAGCGAAAGCTGCCGCTTTCCCTCCCGCATGATTGCCGCCGGCGTCTGGCCGTCCTGGCCGAGGAACCCGTGCGACGCTTCAGAAAACCGATTGCGCGGCGCGCCGGCATCGACGAGCAGAACCCGCCGCCGTGCCCGGGCCAGCTGCATCGCTGCCGAAAGGCCGGCAAAATTTCCGCCGATGACGATGGCTTCGAACGACATGGAACTCTCCCTTGATATCGAACTCACGACTCAACATAAGTTACATGAACCAACGCCGTCAAGCATCATGTTACTTGTCTTGTTACGATCCCCCTGCGATAATGACCCGCCCGATCGACAGGAAGAGACCCATGCGCAATGACAGCCGCCTTTCACGCATGCTGCACGTGCTGATCCACATGGATAAGCACCAGCATTCGGCAACCTCCGACATGATCGCGAAAATGCTGAACACCAATCCCGTCGTCGTCCGCCGCACCATGGCCGGCCTTCGCGAACAGGGCTACGTCCGCTCCGAAAAAGGCCATGGCGGCGGCTGGACGCTGGTGCGTCCCTTGTCCGACATCACCCTGCTCGACGTCTACAACGCCATCGGCGAACCGCATCTCTTCGCCATAGGCCCGGCCGACGATCAGCCGCAATGCCTGGTGGAACAGGCGGTGAATGTCGCTCTCGGCGACGCGATGAAGGAGGCCCAGGCCCTGCTCCTCCAGCGGCTGGGCGGCGTGACGCTGGACAAGATCGCGGCCGACTTCGAGGCGAAACTGGCCACGCGCCCGGCCCCATCCTATTCTTGCGCCTCCTGAGCGGTCGCAAGCTCACAAGGTGTGTCGTTTCCGCATCACTGTCCGTAAGGTTGCAAATATCCGCTTGGCAATGGCGAATTGCTTCGGTACAAAACGCTCACCGCTTTAGTTCGAACATAAGGGAGGCGTTGCATGACACCAGCGATCATCGAAACCTTCCCGTGCGGAATGTCCTGACACTAGGTCATTTCCATTCGCGGCCCGCCTTAAGCGCGCCCGACATGCGGTTTTCCCCTAATTCATAGCCCGATTGATCCGGCGGGATCATTTCGTCTCCCGCTTGGGCTGTGCCATCCAACTCTCTATTTTGAGGACCGGTCGCCGACACGGCGCCGAGCGATTAAAATGACTCGCAAGAAGCTCGATTTCCGCGCCGATGCCTATCGCCATGTGCTCGGCTTTGTTTTCCATCATTGGCGCCATCGGCCTTTATTGGTGGGCATCATCATCGTGTTGGTCATTGCCAGCACCCTGGCCGAAGTCATGGTGCCGGTGTTTTCCGGTCAGATCGTCGATGCCATTGCCGGCAGCAATGCGGCTGACAGGGCGCTGCGCGCCTTCGTCGTCGTCGTGGCATTGGGCCTGACCAGCGTGGCTCTGCGCTGGTTCATCTTCAACGGCATTATCCGGCTGACGCTGCGCACCATGGCGGATGTGACGAATAACGGTTTCCACAAGGTGCAGCGGTTTTCGACCGACTGGCACGCCAACAGCTTTGCCGGTTCGACGGTGCGCAAGATCACCCGCGGCATGTGGGCGCTCGACCAGCTCAACGACCTGCTGCTGGTCGCCCTGCTGCCGTCCATCGTCATGCTGGTCGGCGCCAGCATCGTGCTCGGCAGCTACTGGCCGATCATGGGCCTGATCGTGGCGGCGGGCTCGCTGATCTATATCGGCGTGACGGTGGCGCTTTCCATGGGCTTCGTATCGCCGGCGGCACGACTTGCCAATGCCTGGGACACCAAGCTTGGGGGCGCGCTGGCGGATGCCATCAGCTGCAATTCGGTGGTCAAGGCCTTCGGCGCCGAAGGCCGCGAAGAGGTGCGCCTGCGCCATGTGATGGCGAAATGGGACAGCCGCACGCGGCGGACATGGAAGCGCGGCACCTTGAGCGGCACGATCCAGGGCTTCCTGATGGTTTCCATGCAGGCCGGTATTCTGGGAACGGGCCTGATCATGTGGCGGCAGGGGCTCGCGACGCCTGGCGACATCACCTTCGTGCTGGCGATGTTCTTCGTCCTGCAAGGTTATCTGCGTAATGTTGGCCAGGACATCCGCAATCTGCAGCGTGCCGTCAACGACATGGAGGAACTGGTGCTGCTCGACAAGATGCCGCTCGGCATCGAGGACAAGCCGAACGCCAAGCCGATCGAGATTGGCGAAGGCGAGATCGTCTTCGATCGCATCACCTTCCAGTATGGCGCGCATCCCACCCCGCTCTATGAGGATTTTTCGGTCACCATCAAGCCGGGTGAGCGCGTGGGCCTGGTCGGGCATTCGGGCTCTGGCAAGACGACCTTCGTCAAGCTCATCCAGCGCCTCTATGACGTGAACTCGGGCGAAATCCGCATCGACGGGCAGGATATCGCAGCGGTCAAGCAATCCAGCCTGCGCGGCCAGATCGCCATCGTGCAGCAGGAGCCCATCCTGTTCCACCGCACGCTGGCGGAAAACATCGCCTATAGCCGGCCGAACGCCTCGCGGCGCGAGATCGAGCAGGCGGCGAAACAGGCGAGCGCCCACGGCTTCATCCTGGACCTTCCCAAGGGCTATGAGACGATGGTGGGGGAACGCGGCGTCAAGCTGTCGGGCGGCGAGCGGCAGCGTGTCGCCATTGCCCGGGCCTTCCTGGCCGATGCGCCGGTGCTGATCCTGGACGAGGCGACATCGAGCCTCGACAGCGAGAGCGAAGTGCAGATCCAGCAGGCCATGGAACGCCTGATGAACGGCCGCACGACGCTGGTGATCGCCCACCGGCTGTCCACGGTGCGAGCGCTCGACCGGCTGCTGGTCTTCGATAAGGGAAAGATTGTCGAGGAAGGCGACCACCAGGCGCTGATCCGGCTCAATAACGGCATCTATCGCCGGCTGTTCGAACGGCAGGCGCTGGAGCTGACCAAGGGTCTGGTGGCGTGAACCGAAACACTACAGCGCCGCGCGTCTTTTCGAGAGCCGCAAAGGACGCTGTAGCGCTTTGAATTGCTGCATAATTCCTTAAATCGATTCCGATTTAAGGAATTATGCAGCAGGGCTGATGCTGTCCTTTACGTCCTCCGATAGAGGAAATAACGGCCTTCCTTGATGCCGTCTGGCAACGGCAGCGCCACCAGCTCGGGATGCTCCAGCGGCAGCCCGCTGACTGCGACGCCGTTATGGGCAAGGACGCCCTGCGGCAACCAGGTCAGCGTCACCGCGTCGATCTCGATGGAGCAGACGGGCGGCGGCTCGACAAGTTCGTCGATGACGGCCTCATGGCGCTCCTCGGCCTCAACACGCGCCGGAATAGGCGTGACACCAGCCGCCGGCTGCGGCTGCTACCGCAATCGGCAGCTGGATAGAAAACTCGCCACCGAGCTTGCAGACAAACTGGTGCTGCCTCCTGCGCAAGGTGCGCGATACCGCCCCCCGTGATTAGCGCCTGAAACCTCCCCCGGCTAAGAACATCGTCGGATTGACAACGGCAGGTGATTTGTCTCCAGTAGAGTAATCGGTTTAATTGCAATGTAGGTTCAATATGCGGATGAGAAAGCAATGATTGAAGGCATCTGGAACGTCTTAAGTGACGAAGGAAATCGCTCTATCCTCAGTTGGATCGGTGGCGGATTAGCAATAGCAATAGGTGCGCTTTGGGCTGCGTATAAGTTTCACCGGCGGGACAAGGAAGAAAAAAAGGACTCCCAGGCGGCAATGGTGAGCGCAAGCAATAAAAGCATATCGGTCGGCAGAGACATAAGAAATAGCGATATAGAAATTAAGAATAAATGAGGCGCCTATGCTACGCCGCCTCTTCAAGTACCTAAAAATGATTTTTAATCGTAGCGAACGGCATAGTATAACGTCCAATCGTAGAAGTATCGCTGTCGGCAGAGACATAATAAACAGCACAATTAAAATTGAATCCGCTGCAGAGGGAGTCTACTTTCAGGAACTGATTGATATTATTCGCCCAATTCAAACCACTTATCGCGTTCTTATTCAGCGATTTTTCGAGCATTATCTGGGAACCAGCGATAATCCCGCGCCTTTTGGTGGGAGAGACGAAGAGCTAGACGAATTAACACGCTGGCTGTCGGATTCAGCCGCCAGCCCAGTTCTTCTCATCACAGGCCCAGCCGGCAGGGGAAAGACTGCGCTCGTGATAAAATGGATGTGTACGATTGGTACCCGCTGTAAGATTGTATTCGTACCAATAAGCATCAGGTTTCAGACGAACCATGCTACTATTTTTTATGAATCTCTCGCCACGCAGCTTGCTGCAATACTCGACGTTTCCGTAGGACACACTCAACGAGATGCAGCTCTGTACTTCCGGGACCGTTCCCTCGAACTAATTCACGAGATTGAGAAAGCGGAAATTAAAACATTGCTGGTATTTGACGGCCTGGACGAAGCCGTTGGATGGACGGTTGATAATAGCATTCTTCGTAAGTCAAAGACTGACACGCTGCGCGTCCTAGTGTCAGCCCGAACGATAGTAGGAGATAACGAGAGCCCCGACGGCTGGCTTTCTCGTCTCGATTGGCCTTACGACGCACAATATCGACATTCCATGGTTATCAGGCCCCTGCTTCGGGATGGAATCAAAGATGTTTTACAATCGCTGGGGCCTCCCACGTCATCGCTCCATGACAGCGATGAGATCATAGCGGCGCTGGAACGGCTGACAGGGGGAGATCCACTTCTTATACGGATGTATGCGGAGCGCTTATCTCAGTTAAGCGATGACGAAATAACTCCGGACGAGTTGGCCGAAATAGCTCCAGGCCTTGAAGGCTATTTCACAAGGTGGTTTGCTCACCAAAGCGGACAATGGACCTCACCAAATGACAACCGTCGTGAGACCCTCGAGTGTATTCTGTCGATTCTATCAGTATCCCTAAGTCCACTTCTCCATCACGAGCTTGAAGCGATCTGTTGCAAATTAAGTAGTTCGGGAATAGCGGCGATTTCGTCCATAGATCTTGAGCCGTTGAGGCGCTTTATCCTGGGCGATGGACTAACTTATGGATATTCCTTTCAGCATCCGAGGTTCGCTCAATACTTTCGTGATAGCTTTTTCAAGAGAAGTACCCGGCTTGCGAATGCAAAAGAAGCTATCATTGATTGGGGGAAAGACGTCGCGCGACAGCTGGACACGGGATTATTGCCCGTTAAGGATGCGCCGCCTTACGCACTCCTAAACCTTACCCATCACCTCGTCGAAGCGCCTTACACACGCACTTCTGTCATCCAGTGCCTTTTGCGAGAAGGGTGGCAAAGAGCATGGTTCGAGCGGGACGCCGATTATTCACGATATTCTACGGAGATAAATACGCTGCTCGCGTTGCTGGCACACCCGAAGGGCCAAGTTGATGAGGATCTCGTTTTTACATTGCGAGTAAAAGCCTCTTTGATTCTGTCATCTATAAATACTCTTGGGACATATGTGCCTACAAACCTTATTATTCGATTAGTTGAAGAAAAACGCATGTCCAGCCGGCAGGGTCTCAAGAGGCTTGGCGCTCTTGATCGCCGTCGTTTTTTTGCTTCTCTCTCAGACCTTTGGGAACTATCGGATGACGAGGTTCGCTCTGAAATGGAAAATATATTTCATCAAAACTGGCATAAACGTGAGAATGTTTTTTCGTTGATAGCATTGGCACATAAGGTAGCGCCGGAAAACAAGGACGAGGTTTACAGATATGCAATTAGCAAACTGTCCGGAATTAGAGACGAGTGGAGAAGGGCTCATCTGTTTGAGTATATTTCGAACCACCTAAATGGTCCCTACCAAATATCTGCATTAAGAGCAGCTCGAGAGATCCAAGAGAGCGGTGCTCGTGTCACCGCTCTTACCGCCATAGCTAAGCTATTCCCACTACGCCATCAGAACTTTATTTTTAAAATGGCTATGCATGCGGCAGAGCAGATTGCGCACGATCCAGAAAGCAGAAGCTTAGCCCACCATGGTGCAGTAGTTGGCCTCTTTGCGACTATCCCTGAGAAGTTCTTACAGGCCGCGCTCGATCTTACCGAAATAATGGAGCCGGGCTTCCTAAAAGAGGACTGTGTATGCGCGCTCGCACCAAAGCTTTCTGACCAACAGATTGAACGAACTCTCGATATTATCGAGGCTATGGCCAGCGCAGCATATTGGTCTGATTCATATCATAAAATGCTAGACTACCTTCCTCAAAAGGTGGCAGACCGTGTTATTGCTGGGATTTCACAGATCTCGAATCCAGTCCTTCGCAAAATCGTACTTGCTGACGCTGGAATTCGCTTTGAACTTTCTGACGAAAGCCAAATTGAAATAGCGCTTCGTGCAATTGAGGAAGCCGAAGACTACGACAACGCCACAATTTCAGCTGTCCGATATTTTTCCAAACGTCTCGCCACCACAAACCCTGTCCGATTGCTAACGGCGTCTGAAAAGGCTGAAAACTCGGCTCTGGGCACAACAATGTTTGGATATGCGGTTACATCGCTTCCCAACGACATGCTCGAAAGAGCCTTATGTTTCGTAGAGAGGATTTCACAGAATTGGCAGCGAACGCATGCTATCGTGGATCTACATCCTCGTCTCGACGCTCGTTATTCTGAAAGAGTCCTTTCCATTGTCAGGCGCACAAGCCCGGAAGGGCGGCACACTTTATCCGAAATCGTGCCGTCACTTGACTCTGGATCACTGGATGCTGCTCTCACAGCATTTGAAGGAATTGGTGATTCATTGGAGCACGCGAAGGCGCTTACACATATTGCTACGAATTTATCAAAACCGAAATCGGAAAAGCTAGTCGACCAGGCAATTGATATTGCAGCGGGGGTCCATGATGACCTTCCAAAATTTCAATTAGTTAAGTTTTTCGTTGAGGCATGCCCACATGGCTTCACTGAGCGCCTATGGGCCCTCGCGTGTAGTATTTATGACTTGAACCTTAAACTTCGCGCAATGGTTACAGTCTGCCAATTGGTGTCCGAAGAAGACATGCAAGCAACGGTAGATGCGATCACTATCGAAACAAAAAAATTGCCCAAAGCAGACCAGGGCATTATCATCGCCAAATTGGCAAGGCATCTCCCTAAGCAACTCGCAACTCCTCTCAAGCAGTCCGCTTTGAATATTGCTGGCGGATTGAACTCTCAATACAAATACGGCGAAATCCTGAAAGAATTAGCTAGGGGTGCCGACAAACCTTTAATTGCAGATCTGATATCTAGGACAAAATCGATAAATTCAAAATTTGATCGAGCGCGTGTTATTCTAGATATATTAGATCTAGAAGGCAATTCATCCGTGCCAAGTGAGGTATCCGGTGAACTACTTAAATTAATTCAACATATTGATTTGAATTGGCAGAACGATTCAATTATACGGAGATCTATTAGGTATTTATCAGTTTCAAACAAGCATGAACTTGGCGCCTACGTCAGCAAAGGGAAAATAGATTATTATTTCAAAGCATTGGCGCTCATTCATATTATTGCTCACTCCGATGAGTCACTCAGAAGAAAGCAAATAAATGGCTTTATATCATTAGCAACTAGAAATTTAGGCGACAAAGAGAAGGTTCGGGTTATTCAATCACTCACCGTTACAATTCCCCGAGATCTAATGATTGAGACAATTGCGCTTATACAAAAAATTGAGACTCCTCTCCTAAGAGTAGAGGCTTATTCGCACTTGGCCCGGTATTCGGATGAGTCCTCACGATCTGAACTTATTGATCTCGCCATTGCGAATAGCAACGGAGCCGCTTGGGAAGATTTGATGGAACTAGCCTACACTATCAAGTATCTAAGGGAGCCAGATATATCACCTGTACTTCGTGCGCTGCTAGATGCGGCAGAGTCTCCGGCTTATCCTCACCAAATGCCTCTATTTCAGATAGTCGCGGAACAACTCCGGAGCGATGTAAACGGCTGCCGGCCAATATTGGAAGTGATTCTTAATGATCATTTCGAGCAGATCATGTCCCTAGCCGCGCGACCTGATTTCAGCCTCCCGGGGAACTCGCCACTTGAGATTTGGGCGCTCGATATTCCAAACAGTTTGTCTGGGTCCTTCACCGCTAGCTTGCCCGATCTGATCGCGAAATCTTTACGACCCGTGAGTTTGGTGCAGCTATGTAAGGTACATTACGCTTTTAGCGATGGACGTGATCGCGAAGCAAGAATAGATGGTGTTATCGAAGCTATCGACGATGTTATCGCCAGATGGAATTAGCTCGTCCGGCAAGGTCGTGAAGGTTTCTCCAACGACAGTCGTTTCATTCTTCGACACTGGGTTTCACTAAACTGAAATAGCCGAGCATCCAGCGTTTCGTGGATGTTCAGTGTCTCATAAGCTGACCTGCCGAAATGATTGTTTTACTCGAATGAGTTCCATCTAACCTGCTGTAAGCCATTATAATCGACCTGCCACTGACATTTTATCCAAAGCCGAGAGCAATCGATGCGCTGCTGCCGCCTGACGCCGCTCATGTTCTCCGATAAAGGAAATAACGGCCTTCCTTGATGCCGTCTGGCAGCGGCAGCGCCATCAGCTCGGGATGCTCCAGCGGCAGCCCGCTGACGGCGACGCCGTTATGGGCAAGGACGCCGGCCATCAGCTGCGGCAGCCAGGTCAGCGTCACCGCGTCGATCTCGTCATGGCCGGTGCCGATATCGGCATGGGCAAGGGCTGCACCGATGCCGACGAAGGCCTGGCCGGACTCGCGGATATTGCCGGTAACCATGTCTTCTGCCTCCGGTGTCGAGGCCGAATAGGAGCGCACTTCCCAATCGAAGGCGACAATGCGCCGGCCGGGAAAATTCTCGCGCAGGTGATCATAGGTGCGGCCGTTGCCGAGGCCGAACTCCAGCACCGGGCCTTGTATTTCTCCCACCAGATCGATGATCGAGTTCAGAATGTCGCGTTGAGCCGTCAACCGGCGAATGAAGCTGTCGAGGCGGCTCATCTATCCGTATCCGTCATGAAGTCGTTAGCGGTCCTGGAGCAATTCCAGCAAAAGTGCGGGGAGCGGTTTTGCGTTCGGAATTGCGTAAAAACAAAAAGATAGGGCATTTCCGTGCGTCCCGGAAACCAGGAAAGGCTCTAACACATGAAACCTTGCCAAGTCGATTGCCGTAAATGGGAATTGGCGTTGCAGTGGCGACATGGGTCTGTGCTAAGCTGGACGATATGAAAACCGTGACCGACGAAGATTTCTTTGCCGAAGTGCCGCTCTTCACCGAATTCGAGGGCGTGACCGACGCCGCCAACTATCGGCCGCTGCCGGACGGATGGGTGCTGGCGCTCGCCGACATCGTCGGCTCGACGCAGGCGATCGACGCCGGCCGTTACAAGGACGTCAACATGGCGGGCGCCAGCGTCATTTCAGCGGTTTTGAACTCCGTCGGCAAGGGCGACTATCCCTTCGTCTTCGGCGGCGACGGCGCGCTGATCGCGCTTCCGGGTTCGCTGGCGGCGGCGGCGCGCGACGCCCTTGCTGCCGCGCAGGTCTGGGTCGAGGAAGATCTGGGCCTGATGCTGCGCATCGCCATCGTGCCGGTCGCCGACACCCGCGCCGAGGGCCTCGACGTCCGCGTCGCGCGTTACTCCGCAAGTCCTTATGTCACCTATGCGATGTTCTGGGGCGGCGGCACCAGCTGGGCCGAAAGACAGATGAAGGTCGGTCGTTACGGCATCGCCCGCGCGCCCGCTGGAACCCGCCCGGATCTCACCGGCCTCTCCTGCCGGTGGAGCCCGATCGATGCCCGAAACGGCGAGATCGTCTCGATTATCGCCGTGCCCGGCGAAGGCCGGCCAGGCCGGGAATTTCAAGAGCTCGTCAGCGGCATCGTCGCCATCACCACCGAACAGAACCGAGACAGCCATCCGGTGCCGGCCGACGGTCCGGACCTTGCCTTCTCGCTGCATGGCATTAATCGCGAGGCCAAAGCAACCGCGCCACCGCGCCGGCGGTTGTGGCAGAAGCTCTTTATCTTCCTGCAGCTCGGCATCACGGTCGCGTGCTACAGGCTCGGCATTCCGCTCGGCAGCTTCGATGCACGCCGCTACAAGCGCGACGTCGCCGACAATTCCGATTTCCGCAAATTCGACGACGGGCTGAAGATGACGATCGACGTCGACGCCGAACACCTGAAGCGCATCGAGACCCTGCTTCAACAGGCACAGGCCAAGGGTGTGGCCCGCTACGGCCTGCATCGGCAATCCTCGGCGCTGATGACCTGCTTCGTGCCGACGCCGATCGCACGCGATCACATCCATTTCATCGATGGCGCCGCTGGCGGTTATGCGGTGGCCGCGAGCCAGATCACCGGCAAGTCGCTTTCGGCTGTTTCCGTCATGCCTTGATGACGTGATCGGCCGAAAGGCCGAGCCG
This sequence comes from Rhizobium sp. WYCCWR 11146, assembly GCF_013591995.1. NCBI lineage: Bacteria > Pseudomonadati > Pseudomonadota > Alphaproteobacteria > Hyphomicrobiales > Rhizobiaceae > Rhizobium > Rhizobium sp. WYCCWR 11146. The sequence goes on along the minus strand of NZ_JACCEY010000023.1, from coordinate 31,990 downwards.
GTTGAAGACGTTGCGCGTGTCGACGATCAACGAGGCACTTTTTGCGAGCGCCGCATAATCCACCCTGTCGTGATCGGTCGCGACCAGCACAGCATCGTAGCCGGCAATGGTATCAGGCGTCAGCGCCACCGATTTGCGGCCCTTCAGCGCCTGGTATTCGCGCGTCGGTGGGATCTCGGCGACGAGGGGATCATGATAATCCGCGTGTCCGCCACGCTCCTCGATGATCTCGATCAACCGCAGCGACGGGCTTTCGCGAATATCGGCGACGTTCTTCTTATAGGCGAGCCCGAGCACCAGCACCTTGCTGCGGCTCAGTGCCTTGCCGGCGCGGATATCGAGCGCCTCGGCAAGCTTGCCGACGACGTAACGCGGCATTGCCGAATTGATCTCGCCGGCAAGCTCGATGAAGCGGGTCGGCAGCTCGTATTCGCGCGATTTCCAGGTGAGGTAGAAAGGATCAATCGGGATGCAATGGCCGCCAAGGCCGGGGCCGGGATAGAAGGGCATGTAGCCGAAGGGCTTGGTCTTGGCCGCGTCGATCACTTCCCAGACGTCGATGCCCATCGCCGCATAGACGGTCTTCAGCTCGTTGACGAGGGCGATGTTGACCGAGCGGAAGATGTTTTCGGTGAGCTTCACGGCCTCGGCCGTGGCATTCGACGAGACCGGAACGACCGATGATACCGCTGCGCCATAGAAGGCCTTCATCAGCGCCAGTGCCTCGGCCCCGTCGCCGGCGACGACCTTGGGAATCGTGGCTGTATGATAATGCTGGTTGCCGGGATCCTCGCGCTCCGGCGAAAAGCCGACGAAGAAGTCCGACCCGGATTTTAACCCGGTGCCTTCGAGAATGACCTTCACCACATCGTCAGTCGTGCCGGGATAGGTGGTCGATTCCAGCACAACGAGCTGACCGGGGCGCAAATGCGCGGCGATCGAGCGCGACGTCGCCTCGACGAAGGAAAGGTCGGGATCGCGATGCTTGGTGAGCGGCGTCGGCACGCAGATGATGACGACGTCGCACTCGCCAAGGCCGGCGAAATCGGTCGTCGCCTTGAAGCGGCCCGCATCGATCTCGGCCGACAGCGCCTCGTCGCTCACCGCATCGATATAGGAGCGGCGGGCATCGAGAGCCACCATCTTCCCGGGATCGATGTCGAAGCCGGTGACCGCAAAGCCGCTGCGCGCCACCGCCATCGCCAGCGGCAGGCCGACATAGCCAAGGCCGATGATGCCGGCACGGGCCGCGCGGGTTTCGATCTTCTGCAAAAGCGTATCGAAGGGGGAGATGGCCAAGGCGGGATCTTTCAAACGGGGAAGAGAAGGCTGATCTAATGCATGATCCGGGCAAATTAAACCCGGGCGCGGATCTTCCTCTTATCGCCGGCGATGTGCTGTCCTGTTCGCGCCCCGTGGCTGCCCCTCACTCGGCCGCCGCCGGGGCCTGTTTTTTCAAACTCACCGTCGGCGCAGCGGATGATGCGTCACACTTTCTGGCGCCTATTTCCTGACAGGACAACACCCTTAGCCGGGTGTGGCGGAAATGACCCAGGCCGCGCCGTTTGCTGCAACTTCAGCGCACAAAAAAATGCCGATCCCATTGTTTCGCATTTGCAGCATCCCTATTTTGACTTTTGATAATGAACCACCGTGAAAGGACTACCCGTCCGATCCCGCTATGGGGAGCTGAGGGGCGCCGCTGCCGGGCTTTCGGCAGATCCGTTGACACAATAATACCGCTCGTACATCCTGATTTCCTTGTGACCTGCGCATGAAAAATGTGTCGGCCGAGGGACTTTTGGCTCTTGGGGATGGCGTGCCTTATGAGGATCATACCGAGAATGAGCACGATCGAATCCAGCGTATCCTCCATCCTCTTGGACCGGGTCGCTGAATGGCTGACGAACTCTTCGCTGGCCGGAGACGAGCTTGAAAACATCGTGCGCGGTTTCTGCGAAAGGCTCACCGCTGCGGGCCTGCCGCTTGCGCGCGTGCATCTTTCTTTTTCGATGCTGCATCCGCTCTACGATGCGCTGAGCTTCACCTGGCGGCGCGCCAGCGGCGTCACCATCGAGGGCTTCCGCATGCCCGCCGGCCAAAAGCCGGACCGCTTCCTGCAGAGTCCCTATTATTACCTGCTCGACAACAATCTGCAGCACATCCGCCGCCGGCTGATGCACGATGGGCCGAACGAATTCCCAATTTTCGAGGACCTGCGCAAGGACAGCATCACCGACTACCTCGCCTTCGTGCAGCCCTTCGGCGACGGCTCGGTGCAGGGCATGATGGGCTCCTGGTCGACGGACCATAACACCGGCTTTTCCGACGATATGATCGATGCGTTGCTGAGGATGCAGAACCATCTGGCGGTTGCCGCCAAGATGGCGGTGCTCGGCAAGCTCGCCAACAACATGCTGACCACCTATCTCGGCGGCGACGCCGGCAAGCGGGTGCTGAACGGCCAGATCCGCCGCGGCGACGGTGAGACGATCCGCGCGGCCCTCGTCATGGGCGACATGCGCGAATCCACCATGTATGCCGAAAAGGAAGGCCGGCAGGCCTATATCGACACGCTGAACCAGTTCTTCGACGCGATCGCCGCCCCTTTCAACCGTAACGGCGGCGAGATCCTGAGTTTCCTCGGCGACGGCTTCCTCGCCGTCTATCCTTGCGGACGCCACAAGGACCCATCGAAAATTGCCTGCGAGGCGGCTCTTTCGGCCGTCCATCAGGCGCAGGCGCGGGTCGCCGAGCTCAACAGGGACCGCGAGCAGAAGGGCCTGACCAGGGTCGGCTACGGCATCGGCCTGCATGTCGGCAACGTCATGTTCGGCAATGTCGGCCTCAAGGATCGGCTGACCTTCTCCGCCTTCGGCTCGGCGGTCAACGAGGTCCAACGTCTGCAGATCCTGACCAAGAAATACGGCCGCGAGGTCGTCGCCAGCCAGGCCTTCGCCGGCTATTGCGGCGGCGAATGGACGACGCTCGGCGAAGAGAAGCTGCGCGGCATCCGTCAGAAGGTGACCGTGCTGCAGCCGCGCGCGCCGGCGCCGGCAATCAATGTCGACGAGAGCTTCCGCGAGGCCGTGCAGAACGGACTTTCAGAAGCCGAGCAGGTCATTCTCCTGCATCGCGACGCCAAGAATCAGGTCAAGCGCACCAGCATGGAGAAATTCATCCAGTAAGCTTACAACCCCTGTCATAATCTGTGCGTCTCGCCCGGGGAACTTCGGCGGGACATGCTGGTTTATCTATGATTGTCATCAGCTAGACACCCTGTTTGCGGTACGATAGTGTGCCTTAACGGGAACATAGAAGACTGGGGAATTTCATTGGTATGGCGTCTGCAGCGGATCTGTTGCGTATTGAAAATCTCGACGTCTCCTTCTCGGTTTTCGGTGACCGGCTACGCGTCGTAAAACAAGCCAATCTTCGCATTCTTCCAGGCAAGGTCACCGCTCTCGTCGGTGAATCCGGCTCGGGAAAATCGGTGATCAGCCAGTCGATCATGGGCATCCTGCCCAATCCGGCCAAGGCCTCGGGCAGCATCCTTTTCACCGATCCGCTCGACGGCAGCACGACCGATATCCTGTCCTTTCCGCGCGACAGCGAGGAAATGCGCGACTTGCGCGGCCGCCGCATGGCGACGATCTTCCAGGAGCCGATGACCTCGCTGTCGCCGCTGCATACGATCGGCAATCAGATCAGCGAAGTGCTGCTGATCCATACCGAAGTCGACAAGCAGGAAGCCCGTGAAAAGACCGAGGAGATGCTTGGCCTTGTCGGCTTCTCCAATCCACACCGCACCTACGACATGTATCCGTTCGAACTGTCCGGCGGCATGCGCCAGCGCGCGATGATCGCCATGGCGCTGATCTGCAAGCCGGCGCTCTTGATCGCCGACGAGCCGACGACTGCGCTCGACGTGACGATCCAGGCGCAGATCCTCGAACTGCTCCGCGAGCTGCAGGCCAAGCTCGGCATGGCGATGCTGCTCATCACCCACGATCTCGGCATCGTCGCCAACATGGCCGACGAGGTGGTCGTCATCTATCACGGCGAGATCATGGAAGCAGGACCGGTCGAGGATATCTTCCGCAATCCGCAGCATCCCTATCTCAAGGGCCTGATGGCCGCCGTCCCGCATTTCGACATGAAACCCGGCGAGCGGCTGAAAGCGCTGCGGGAGGTAACGGTCAATCTCGAGTCCCTCGTCGGCAAGAAGAAGCCGCTCCAGGCAGAGGCGCCGGGCATCCTGCTTTCCGTCGCCAATCTCTCGAAGACCTACAAGACGCGCAAGCGCAGTTTCTTCGGCAAACATGAAGCCACCGTCCTGCGCGCCGTCGACGACGTCAGCTTCGACATCCGCCGCGGCGAATGTCTGGGCCTGGTGGGCGAGTCCGGCTGCGGCAAGACGACGCTCAGCAAGATCCTGATGCGCGCCATCACGCCGGACAGCGGCGCAGTGGTGTTCAACGACGGCAAGGAGGTCGTCGACGTCCTCTCCGTCAAAGGCGCCGAACTGCAGGACATGCGGACCAAGATCCAGATGGTGTTCCAGGACCCGGTCTCCTCGCTCTCGCCGCGCATGACGGTGCGCAACATCCTGAGTGAACCTCTTGAGATCCATGACCGCGGCGACAGCGACGAGCGCAAGCGCAAGGTCGAAGGGCTGATGGCGGCAATCGGCCTCGACAAGCGTTATCTCAGCCGTTACCCGCACAGTTTTTCGGGCGGCCAGCGCCAGCGCATCGGTATCGCGCGGGCGCTCGCGCTCGGCCCGAAGCTCGTCATCCTCGACGAGCCGGTCTCGGCGCTTGACGTCTCCGTGCAGGCGCAGATCCTCAACCTGTTGAAGGACCTGCAGAAAGAGCTGGGGCTTACTTATCTGTTCATTTCGCACAATCTCGCCGTCGTCGATTACATGGCCGACCGCATCGCGGTGATGTGCAAGGGCCGCATCGTCGAGATCGCGCCGCGCGAGATCATCCTGCGCGATCCGGTGCACCCCTATACGAAATCGCTGCTCGCCGCCGTCCCCTTCCCCGATCTCGACCGGCCGCTCGATTTCAAGGCGCTCAGGGAAAACGGCGCCGCCGACAAGCAGAACTGGGGCGCGACCTTCACCGCCGAGCATGACGACGCTTCCGAACTTGCCTATGCCGACCTCGGCGACGGCCATCTGGTGCGCGCCCGCAAAGGCGCCGATGCCAAGGAGTTGCGCTGATGGTGACGCGTCGCATTTTTCTCGGCGGCCTCGTCGGCGCGGCGATCGCGCCCGCGGTGCTTCGCGCCGGACAGGTCGGCGAGCCGGAATTCCTGAAGGAGCGGCTGACATCAGGCAGCCTGCCGCCGATGGCGGAGCGCATTCCCGTCCGCCCGCGTATCGTCAATCTGAAGGAGATGGGGCTCGAACCCGGTGCCTACGGCGGCACGGTGCGCACCATCATCGGCAGCCAGCGCGACATCCGCTTCATGACGATCTACGGCTATGCCCGCCTGGTCGGCTACAACAAGCACCTGCAGTTCCAGCCGGACATCCTGGCCGGTTTCCAGTCCGAGGACGACACGGTCTTCACCTTCACACTGCGCGAGGGCCATAAATGGTCCGACGGCCAGCCGTTTACGGCTGACGATTTCCGCTACTGGTGGGAAGACGTCATCCTGAACGACAAGCTGACGCCCGGCGGCGGCGCGCTAGAGCTTCGTCCGCACGGCAGCCTGCCGCGCTTCGAGATGCTCGATCCGCTGACCGTGCGCTACACCTGGGAAAAACCCAACCCGATGTTCCTGCCGACGCTGGCAGGCCCGCAGCCGCTCGTCATCTTCGGCCCTGGTCATTATCTCAAGCAGTTCCACAAGAAATTCCAGCCGGACCAAGCGAAGATGGACGAGCTGATGAAGACCTACCGCGTCAAGAAATGGCAGGATCTGCACATCAAGATGGCGCGTTCCTACCGTCCGGAAAATCCGAACCTGCCGACGCTCGATCCCTGGCGCAATACGACGCCGCTGCCGTCCGAGCAGTTCGTCTTCGAGCGCAACCCGTTCTTCCACCGCATCGACGAGACCGGCAGGCAGCTACCCTATCTCGACCGCTTCATCCTCAACGTCTCCTCCTCATCGATCATCGCCGCCAAGGCGGGGGCAGGCGAAGCCGACCTGCAGGTGACCGGCATCGATTTCAACGACTACACCTTCCTGAAGGAGGCCGAGAAGCGCTTCCCGGTGAAGGTCAATCTCTGGAAGCTCGCGCGCGGCTCGCGCATCACGCTGCTGCCGAACCTCAACTGTGCTGACGAAGTGTGGCGCGGCCTTTTCCGCGACGTCCGCCTGCGCCGCGCTTTGTCGTTGGCGATCGACCGGCACGAGATCAACATGGTCGCCTTCTACGGCCTCGGCACGCCAAGCGCCGATACCGTCCTGCCCGATAGCCCGCTCTTCAAGCAGGAATATGCCGATGCCTTCGTGAAGTTCGATCCCGACGAGGCCAACCGCCTGCTCGACGAACTCGGCTTGACCAAACGCGGTGACGACGGCATTCGGCTGCTGCCGGACGGGCGTCGCGCCGAGATCACCGTCGAGACCGCCGGCGAGAGCAATCTCGACACCGACGTGCTGGAACTGGTGCGAGATCACTGGGCCAATATCGGCCTGGCGCTCTATACCCGGACCTCGCAGCGCGATGTCTTCCGCAATCGCGCCATGAGCGGTTCGATCATGATGTCGATCTGGTACGGCCTCGACAATGGCGTGCCGACGGCCGACATGTCGCCGGCCGGCCTTGCGCCGACACTCGACGATCAGTTGCAATGGCCGCTCTGGGGCATGCATTACCTCTCCGCCGGCCAGGAGGGGGTCGCACCCGACCTGCCGGAGGCAGCCGAGCTGGTCAACCTGCTCAGCCAATGGGGCTCGACGGCGAAATTCGAGGAGCGCCAGGTGATCTGGCACAAGATGCTGTCGCTCTATACGCAGCAGGTATTCTCGATCGGCCTCATCAACAGCACGCTGCAGCCGATCCTTCGCGCTGCCAAGCTGCAGAACCTGCCGGAGAGAGCGCTCTACGGCTTCGATCCCACCTCCTATCTCGGCGTCTACATGCCGGATGCATTCTGGTACAAGGAGGCCTGAGGCGTGCTCAGATACATTCTCTGGCGCATCGCCGCCATGGTGCCGACGCTCTTCGTCATTTCGGCGCTGGTCTTCACCATCATCGAGCTGCCGCCCGGCGACTTCTTCGAGAGCCAAATCGCCGAGCTGCGTGCCTCCGGCGAGACCGCCAACCTCCAGGAAATCGAGGAGATGCGCCAGCAATACGGCTTCGACAAGCCGGAGATCGTGCGTTATTTCTACTGGGTCGGCGGCATGCTGCACGGCGATTTCGGCTATTCCTTCGAATATCAGCTGCCGGTCTCCGACGTGGTCGGCGATCGCCTCTGGCTGACGATGCTCGTCTCCTTCACGACGATCCTGCTCACCTGGCTGATCGCCTTTCCGATCGGCATCTATTCGGCCACGCACCAGTACAGTTGGGGTGATTACGGGCTGACGTTCCTCGGCCTGCTCGGCATCGCCATTCCGAACTTCATGCTGGCGCTGATCCTGATGTATTTCGCCAATATCTGGTTCGGCATCTCGATCGGCCATCTGATGGACCAGCAATATATCTCGGCGCCGATGAGCTGGGAGAAGGCGCGGTCGATCCTCTCTCACCTGTGGATCCCTGTGATCATCGTCGGCACGGCCGGCACGGCCGGCATGATCCGGCGGCTGCGTGCCAACCTGCTCGACGAGATGCAGAAGCAGTATGTCGTCACCGCCCGCGCCAAGGGCCTGCCGCCGCTGAAGGCGCTGGTCAAATATCCGCTGCGCATGGCGCTCAACTTCTTCGTCGCCGATATCGGCTCGATCCTGCCGTCGATCATCTCGGGCGCCGAGATCGTCGCCATCGTGCTGTCGCTGGAGACGACGGGGCCGATGCTCATCAAGGCGCTGCAGAGCCAGGACATGTATCTCGCCGGCTCCTTCCTGATGTTCCTGGCCTTCCTCAATGTCATCGGCGTGCTGATCTCCGACATCGCGCTCGGCTTCCTTGATCCCCGCATCCGTCTGCAAGGCAGGAGCACCAAATAATGTCGCCCCTTCCCGCACCCGGCGCGCCGCTGCCGCATTACGTCTCGACCGCGCCTTTCGATCCGCTTGCGACCGAAAGCATGACGGCGGCGCAATCGCGCATTCATCTCGCCTCGCAGAAGCAGCTGATGTGGTGGAAGTTCAAGCAGCACAAGCTGGCCTTGATCTCCGGCATCTTTCTCGCCGTCGTCTACCTGATGATCCTGATCGTCGAGTTCCTGGCGCCCTACGGCCTGCACACGCGCAATGTCGATTTCATTCACGCGCCGCCGCAACCCATCCACTTCTTCGACAAGGGCAGCTTCGTCGGTCCCTTCGTTTACGGCCGCAGCATGACGCTCGATCTCGACACGCTGCATCGTGTCTATACGGATAGGCCGAACGACGTGCAGCCAATCCGATTCTTCTGCCGCGGCGATGCCTACAAATTCTGGGGCGTTGTTGCCTCGAACTATCATCTCGTCTGCCCGGCGATCGGCGGGCAGATGTTCCTGCTCGGCACCGACCGGCTCGGCCGTGACGTGCTCTCGCGCATCCTCTACGGCGCGCGGATATCGCTGACCATCGGTCTGATCGGCATTTCGATCAGCTTCGTGCTCGGTATCGTCATTGGCGGCCTTGCCGGTTATCGTGGCGGCATTTTCGATCTCATCGTCCAGCGCCTGATCGAAGTGCTGCAATCGCTGCCGAGCCTGCCGCTCTGGATGGCGCTGGCCGCCATCATGCCGGTAACGTGGAGCCCGATCGTCATCTATTTCGGCATCACCGTCATCCTCGGCATCATCGACTGGACGGGGCTGGCGCGTGCCGTGCGCTCCAAACTCCTGGCGCTGCGCGAGGAGGATTATGTCCAGGCCGCACAGCTGATGGGTGCCAGCACGCCACGCATCATCGGCCGGCACCTGGTGCCGGGCTTTATGTCGCATCTCATTGCTTCGGCGACGATTTCGATCCCCGGCATGATCCTTGGAGAGACCGCGCTCTCCTTCCTCGGCCTCGGCCTTCGTCCGCCGATCACCAGCTGGGGCATTCTGCTGACCGAGGCAAAAAGCGTCAGCGTCATCGCCTTCTATCCGTGGCTGCTCTATCCGATCATTCCTGTTGTTCTGGTCATTTTGGCGTTCAACTTTCTGGGAGACGGCTTGCGTGATGCGGCAGATCCCTACAAATAGCAGGAAACGCGGCGGCGCATCACGGCACCGCCCCCACCTCTTGGCCTCCGGACGGTGGGGGTACTAACTATGTTGCTGACCCCAGAAGGGATGCCCATGTCCAGACGTCTCGAAGATGCGCGCATCCTCATGTACAGCCACGATACTTTTGGTCTCGGCCATCTGCGCCGCTGTCGCGCCATCGCCCATGCGCTGGTCGAGGATTATCGCGGCCTCAATATTCTGATCATTTCGGGTGCCACGATCGCCGGCGCCTTCGACTACCGCGCCCGTGTCGACTTCGTGAAGATCCCGAGCGTCATCAAGCTCCGCAACGGTGAATATACGTCGCTCGCCAGCCATATCGACCTGCACGAGACGCTGAAGATGCGCGAATCGAGCATTCGCCACACGGCCGAGACCTTCCAGCCCGATATCTTCATCGTCGACAAGGAACCGATGGGACTGAAGGGCGAGGTCGAGGATACGCTTGCCTATCTCAAGGCCCGCGGCACCGTTCTGGTGCTCGGCCTGCGCGAGATCATGGACGCGCCGCATCTGCTCGAGGCCGAGTGGAAGAAAAACAGCATCATGCAGAAGATCGACCAGTATTACGACAGCGTCTGGGTCTACGGTCCGCCGGAATTCTACGATCCGCTGATCGGCCTTGACGTGCCGCAAAGCCTGCGCCGGAAGATGGATTTCGTCGGCTTCCTGCAACGCAGCGTCTCCAGGGGCAAGACGTCGATCAACGCCCGCAAGGATAATTACATCCTCGTCACCACAGGCGGCGGCGGCGACGGCTCCGATCTCGTCCACGACGTCATGAACGCCTACGAGGCCGATCCGACGCTGACGCAGAAGGCGCTCGTGGTGCTCGGGCCCTATATGCCGGCCGCCGAGCGCGCCAAGCTGGTGCAGAAGGGGGAAGCCATCCCCTATATCGAGGTGATCGAGTTCGACAATCACATGGAAGAGCTGATCGACAGCGCCACCGGCGTCGTCGCCATGGGTGGCTACAACACCTATTGCGAGATCCTCTCCTTCGACAAACCGGCCCTCATCGTGCCGCGTGTCAAGCCGCGCGAGGAACAGCTGCTGCGCGCCCAGCGGGCAAGCGAACTCGGCCTCGTCGACATGCTGCTGCCGGAACAGTCGGTCGACCCCACAATCATGGCCGAGGCGCTGAAGCGCCTGCCCTCCCGCCAGCCACCGTCGAAGAGCGGCGGCAATATGCGTCTCGAAGGACTGGACCATATCTCGCAGACCGTCGGCCGGTGGATCGACGGCCGCGGCAGCCACCTTTCCCTCGTCGGCGCGGAATAGGGCACAGCCTTGCCGCCACGCCGCAAGATCCTCGTCGTGCTGAAAGGCTATCCCCGCCTTTCGGAAACCTTCATCGCCCAGGAGCTGCTCGGCCTCGAAAAGGCCGGCTTCGACCTGACGCTGATTTCGATGCGCCGGCCGACCGACAAGAAGCGCCATCCTGTGCATGACGAGATCCGGGCGCGTGTCGTCTATCTGCCGGAATATCTGCACGAGGAGCCGATCCGCGTGCTGAAGGGCCTCATCGCTGGTTTCTCCAAACCCGGCTTCAAGGCGCTGATGAAACGCTTCCTCGCCGACCTCAAGCGCGACATCTCCCGCAACCGCTTCCGCCGTCTCGGCCAGGCGCTGGTGCTGGGCCGCGAATGGCCGGACGAGGGTGAATGGCTGCATGCGCATTTCATCCACACGCCGGCCTCGGTGACGGAATATGCAAGCATCCTCACGGACACGCCCTGGACCTGCTCGGCGCACGCCAAGGACATTTGGACGTCGCCCGACTGGGAGCTGAACGAGAAACTCGGCAGCGCCCGCTGGACCGTCACCTGCACCAGGATGGGCTACGACCATATGCGGACGCTGACGTCACGCAGGGAGGCCGTGCACTTGAGTTACCACGGTCTCGATCTCGCCCGCTTCGGCCATTTTGCCGGCGAGCGTTCGGACCGCACCGGCAGCGACCCCGACGATCCGGCCTTCATCCTCAGCGTCGGCCGCGCCGTCGAGAAGAAGGGTTACGACGTGCTGCTGCACGCGCTGGCGCTGTTGCCCCCCGACCTTCACTGGCGCATGGACCATATCGGCGGCGGCGAGGAGCTTGCGAAACTGAAGGCGCTGGCCACCGAACTCGGCATTTCCGGCCGCATCGTCTGGAAGGGCGCCATGGCGCAGGAAGACGTGCTCGATCATTACCGCCGTGCCGACCTCTTCGCGCTTGCCTGCCGCATCGCCGCCAACGGCGACCGCGACGGCCTGCCGAACGTCCTGGTCGAAGCCTCGAGCCAGCGGCTCGTCTGCCTCTCGACCGAAGTATCCGGCGTGCCGGAGCTCCTGAAGAACGGTGAAAACGGCCTCGTCGTGCCGCCGGAGGACCCGGCACTGCTGGCCAGCGCGCTGGAGGCGGCGATCCGCGACCCGGCGCTGCGCAAGCGCCTCGGCGACGCCGCCGAAAGCCAGGTGCGCGAATATTTCGACTATCACTCCAGCATCAGACAGCTCACCGGCCTGTTCGAGGCCGAATGGCAGAAGGCGTCATGACGGCACCGCGTATTTTCTTCTATGTCCAGCATCTGCTCGGCATCGGCCACATAGCCCGCGCCAGCCGCATCGCCAATGCCTTGGTCAAGGACGGTTTTGACGTGACTGTCGTGACCGGCGGCCTGCCGGTGCCGGGCTTTCCCGGCGAAGGCGTGAAGACCGTAGCCTTGCCGGCGGTCGTCGCCAACAATGCCGGTTTCGCCGGCCTCGCTGATGCCGATGGCCGGCCGGCCGGCGAGGATTTCCTCCATGCCCGCCGCCAGCTGCTACTCGATGCCTTCCATGCCGCAAGGCCGGATGTCGTCATCATCGAAGCCTTCCCCTTCGGCCGGCGACAGATGCGCTTCGAACTGCTGCCTTTGCTCGAGGCCATCGACAAGGCCGAACCGCGGCCGAAACTCATAAGCTCGGTGCGCGACATCCTGCAGGAAAACCGCAAGGCCGGCCGCGACGCGGAGACCGTCACGCTGGTCAAGGACCATTTCGATGCCGTGCTCGTCCACGGCGATCCCGGTTTCGTCAGGCTCGAGGACACCTTCCCGCTGACGTCAGAGATCGCCGACAGGCTGCGCTATACCGGCCTCGTCGCAGCCCCGCCGGCGCTGGAACCGACCGAAACATTCGACATCATCGCATCGGCGGGCGGTGGCGCGGTCGGCGCCGCGTTGATCGGCGCGGCCAAAGAGGCGGCAACGCTGCTGCCGGACAATCTTCGCTGGCTGCTGGTCGCCGGCCCGAACCTGCCGGAGGCCGATTTCGCCGCGCTGTCTGAGGACGCGGCGGCTAATGTGACGCTGGTGCGTTTCCGCAAGGATTTTCCCTCGCTGCTGCGCGGCGCCAAGGTGTCGATCTCGCAGGCAGGCTACAACACGGTCGGCGATCTCTTGCGCACCGAATGCCGGGCGATCCTCATCCCCTTCGTCGCCGGTGGCGAGACCGAGCAGACGGTGCGCGCCGAACGGCTGCAGGCGCTCGGCCTCGCCGATATCCTGCCGGAAAACGGACTGACGGCGGGCCATGTGAAAGAGGCGGTCGAAAAGGCACTCGCCGCACAGCCACGGGGGCCGGTCTTGCTCGACCTCGACGGGGCGGAGAAAACCGCCCTCATCATTCGCTCCATGATTGCCGAATCCCTCGCCTAATCCAAAATTCCTGTGATATAAGCAATGTTCCGGCGAGAATCGGCATTTTTGCAGCCGGTCGCTTCGCCTTGTTTTCATTGCGATATCGGCGGTCCGGCTGCATGATCCTGTTCTCAAAATTCCTTCCCGTCCCGGCGCCCGGATCGCGCCCCCGGAATTTCCCAGCAAGCTGACGGTTAGCCATGGAAAAAAGCCTCGCCCGCTACATCTGGAAGAACACGCGGCTGCAGCAGCTGTGGATTCTGGCTGTCGTCGCCGCCTCGATGGTGCCCTACTTCCTGTCCTTCGACCTGCCGAAACAGATCGTCAACGGACCGATCCAGGGTGACGGCTTCGAAGGTCCTGGCGCAACGCAGACCTTCATGCACATTGCCTACGACCTGCCGCTGATCGGCCATGTCGAGTTCTTTCAAGGGTTGCAGCTCAACCGCTTCCAGATGCTGATGGCCCTCAGCCTGGTGTTTCTGGCGCTGGTGGTGCTGAACGGCCTCTTCAAGTTTTACATCAACACCTATAAGGGCCGGCTCGGCGAGCGCATGCTGCGCCGTATCCGCTTCGAGCTGATCGACCGGGTGCTGCGCTTTCCGCCCATTCACTTCAAGCGGGTGAAATCGGCCGAAATCGCCACCATGATCAAGGACGAGGTGGAGCCGATGGGCGGCTTCACCGGTGATGCCTTCGTCTCCCCTGCCCTTCTCGGCGGCCAGGCGATCACGGCGCTCGCCTTCATCATCGTCCAGAATTTCTGGCTCGGCATGATCGCCGCCGGCATCGTCGGTGTGCAGGCGATCGTCATTCCCCGCATGCGCAAGCGCCTGCTGGATCTCGGCCGCCAGCGGCAGCTGACGGCCCGCGAGCTCTCCGGCCGGGTCGGCGAAATCGTCGAGGGCATCGGCACGATCCACGGCAACGACACATCCAACCTCGAACGCGCCGACATCGCCTCGCGGCTCGGCCGCATCTTCTCGATCCGCTACGACCTTTACCAGTGGAAGTTCCTGGTGAAGTTCATCAACAACTTCCTCGCCCAGGTCACGCCCTTCCTGTTCTATGCGATCGGCGGCTACCTGGCGCTGCAGGGCCGGCTCGACATCGGACAGCTCGTCGCCGTCATATCAGCCTACAAGGACCTGCCCGGCCCGCTGAAGGAACTGATCGACTGGGACCAGATGCGCCAGGACGTGCAGGTGAAGTACCAGCAGGTCTACGAGCAGTTCAATGTCGAGCCGCTGATCGACAGCCGCATCCAGGAACTCGCAACCGCCCCGGTCGGCGCGCTGACGGGCGCCTTCGTCGTCACCAACCTGTCGCTCTCCGACGACAGCGGCGCCCGCCTCGTCGACCACGTCTCCGTCGAGATCAAGCCGAACGAGACGGTGGCGATCGTCGGGCCGAACGGCAGCGGCGCGGAAGCCTTCGCCGAAGCGCTCGGCCGCATGGTCTGGCCGGACTCCGGCCGTATCACCATCGACGGCCGCGATCTCCTCGACATGCCGGAATCGATCACCGGCCGTCGGATCTCCTATGCCTCGTCCGACACCTTCTTCTTCCACGGCACGCTCGCCAGCAATCTGCTCTACGGCCTGAAACATGCGCCGATGACCGATCCGGTTTACGACGAGCGGGAAGCGCTGGAGTATAAATGGCATTCCGCCGAGGCGGAGAAGGCCGGCAATCCGACGCTCGACCTCAACAGCGACTGGGTGGACTACAAGGCCGCCGGCGCCAGCGGGCCCGAGGACATTCTGAAAGCGATCCGCCCGGTGCTCGACGCCGTCCTGATCTCGCAGGACATCCTCGATCTGGCGCTGCGCTCGACCGTCAACACTGACGTGCATGTGGCGCTCGGCGACCATGTCGTGGCGCTACGCGCCTCGCTCAGGGACCGGCTGCGCGACGAGGGGCTCGACACGATCGTCGTGCCTTTCGATTTCGATGCCTATAACGGCCAGGCGACGGTCGGCGAGAACCTGCTCTTCGGCACGATGAAGCGGCCGTTGATGACCAACCGCAGGCTTGCCGCGCATCCCTATTTCCAGCAGCTCTTCCGTGAGACAGGCCTCAGCACCGATCTCTACGCCATGGGCCTTGAGATCGCCGAGAATGCGGTGGAACTCTTCCACGACCTGCCGCCGGACCATCCATTCTTCCAGCAGCTGACCTTCATGACGGCGGACGACATCCCGACCTATCAGGCGCTGCTGCAGAAGCTGCAAAGCCGCCGCTTCGAGGACGCCACGCCAGAGGAACGTTCGGCCATCATCCGGCTGAGTTTCGCCTATATCGAGCCGCGCCATCGCTTCGGCTTGCTGACCGACGAGCTCATGGACAAGATCGTCAGCGCCCGCAAGCAGTTCCACGAGCATATTCCGGCCGATCTCGCCGAGCTGATCGAGCGCTACGACGCCGAGCGTTTCACCCCGTCGGCAAGCCTGATGGACAATGTGCTCTTCGGCCGTATCGCCTATCAGCAGGCCGACGCCTCCGACCGCATCCGCGGCATCATGGGCGAACTCTTCGATGCGCTCGATCTTTATGACGACGTGCTGTCGATCGGTCTCGAATTCGACGTCGGCTCCGGCGGCAAGCGACTGACCATGGTGCAGCGGCAGAAGCTGAACCTGGCCCGCGCGCTGTTGAAGCGCTCGGACTATTTCATCTTCAATCGGCCGCTGTCGGCGCTTGACCAGCGCCTTCAGGATCAGATCACCCGCAACATCATCGAAGGCCTGCACGAAGAAGGGCATCGGCCGGCGATCATCTGGGTGCTCTCCAATGCCCGGCTGGCAGAGATGTTCGACCGCATCCTGCTCTTCGACCGCGGCGGATTGGCGGAAGCCGGAAACTATCCGGAACTTTCCGAGAAAAACGGGATGTTCAAGGAACTGTTATCGTAATATTCTATAGGGGCGGCGATGGTGGGTGTTCCCGATGGGGAACGCCTCGGAGTTTGAAGATGCCTGGTCCTGCGGACCCTGCGTCAGGGGATTGAAACGCTCATGCTGTTGAGAGACGAAGTCGAAATGCTGCGAAGGGTGCCGATCTTTTCAAGGATCGCGCCAGCAAAGCTCAAGCTTTTAGCCTTTACCTCCGATCGCATGACCTACAAGGCCGGGCAGAACCTCTTTCATCAGGGCGATGTCGGTGATGCCGCCTATGTCATCCTCTCGGGTACCGCCGATATCGTCGTCGACTCGCCGGCGGGCGAGATCAAGGTCGCCGACGTCGAACCCAATTCCATCGTCGGCGAAATCGCCATCCTCTGCGATGTCTCGCGCACGGCAACGGTGCGCGCCACCTCGCCGCTCGAAGTGCTGCGCATCAGCAAGGAACACTTTCTGAAGCTGCTCAGCGATTTCCCCGAGATGGCCGTGGAAATCATGCGGGTGCTGGCCGACCGCCTGAACCATACCACGGCGGAACTGACCGCAGCCCGGGCGGCGAAACAACCGCAGATGGCGCAGTAGGATTCAGCTATAGGATTTGGGTGGCCAAACGATCCTCACTTGGCCTCATCCTTGAGCAAGGCAAGCAACTCGGCACGCTCGCGCGCCATCTCTCCCTTAATGACTTCATGCGGGATCCAGACAGCGTTCGGATCATCGGCTTCCCGGATTGCTTCCTCGACCCGTTCGAGAAACCATCCCTCGTATGCCGCCGCCTCGTGAGTTCGCCGCAAAGCCTCTGCACGATCCGGTCCCACTTCTCTCCCGGGCATGGCTTCCTCGCAAAGTCCTATTCGCGCTGCTCCAGCGCCCTGCTGAAGGCAAGTGCTGCCAGCGTGCAGACAGCGCCGGAAAGTAGGTAGTAGCCGACGAAGGTCAGGCCGAAGCGGCTGGAAAGGCTGAGCGCCACCAGTGGCGCGAAACCCGCGCCGATCAACCAGGCCAGATCCGAGGTGAAGGCGGCACCCGTGTAGCGGTAGCCGCGGCCGAAGCGGGACGAGATCGAGCCGGTCGCCTGGCCGAAGGAAAGGCCGAGCACGCCGAAGCCGATGATGACGAAAGCGTCATGGCCGCTGTTGCCGGATGCGATCAGGCTCGGCCCGATAAAGCTGAAGACGGCGATGATGACGGCGCAGATGGCAAGCTGGGCGCGCCGGCCGATACGGTCGGCGATCAGGCCCGAGGCGATGATCGTGAGGATGCCGACTGCGGCGCCGATCACCTGCACCACCATGAAGGCGCCGATCGGCTGGTTGCCATAGAGGCTCATCCAGCCGAGCGGGAAGATGGTGACGAGGTGGAACATGGCAAAACTCGCGAGCGGCACGAAGGCGCCGATCAGAATGTCGCGGCCATGAACGCGCAGCACGTCAAGGATGGGGGCTGCTTCCAGCTCGTGCTGCTCCAGCAGCGTGCCGAACTCCTTGGTCATCACGAGACGCAACCGCGCAAAGAGCGCCACGACGTTGATCGCGAAGGCGACGAAGAAGGGATAACGCCAGCCCCAGGAGAGGAAATCCTCACTGGAAAGATTGGCGACGAAATAGCCGAACAGGGTACTGGCCAGCGCAAAACCGATCGGCGCGCCGAGCTGCGGGATCATCGCATACCAGCCGCGGTGCTTGGCCGGCGCGTTGAGCGCGAGCAGCGAGGCAAGGCCGTCCCAGGCGCCGCCGAGCGCGAAGCCCTGGCCAAGACGGAAGAGCGCCAGCAATGCGATCGACCAGACGCCGATCTCGTTGTAACCCGGCAGGAAGGCGATCGAGGCCGTGGAGCCGCCGAGCAGGAAAAGCGCGATCGTCAGCTTGGTGCCGCGCCCATACAGCCGGTCGATCGTCATGAAGACGACGGAGCCGACGGGGCGGGCCAGGAAGGCAAGCGAGAAGATGGCGAAGGAATAGAGCGTTCCCGTCAGCCTGTCCGGCGCGAAGGGGAAGACCAGCTGTGGAAAGACCAGAACCGAGGCAAGGCCATAGACGAAGAAATCGAAGAATTCCGACATGCGGCCGATCACCACGCCGATGGCGATACTACCCGGCGAAACCGGCTTGTCGTCGTGAATGCGCCGCGCGTCGCGTTCCAGCGACGACGATGACGGTCCGTAATGCGATGTTGTAGCCATGAAACGCCTCCCTCGATGAAGCGCTTTCGCCAAGGCGCCTCAGCCTGATCTTGATCAAACCCGCAGGCTTATCAAGTCCGTAAGACGTAAATAGTTCATCATCACGGCTCAAAATGAGGCCTGGGCGGAAAAAATAGCGTGATTGGCCCGGCGATTTTTCCCGGGAGACGCTGGCTTGGCCGCCTCTTGCGGATATATTGATTTGAAACAGCGCTGGCGAAAGAATCCTTTTTGAATTCATCAGGATTCCAAAGCTGTAGTGCACCATGATTTGTGCCGCAGTGCGGCATGATTGCTGCACTGCGACCAAACACCTCATGTCGCTATCCGGTTCAGTGCGTTAGTCGCGGAACGAACGAAACAACAAGAGCTTAGAGACGTGCTAAAACTGGTGAAGTTTTCCCGCCTTCTATCCGTCTTGCCGCTGCTTTTCCTGGCAGGATGCAACATGGTGGTCATGGCGCCCTCCGGCGACATCGCCGCGCAACAGCGCGATCTCATCGTCATCTCGACGGTGCTGATGCTTTTGATCATCATCCCGGTGATCTTCCTGACGCTGTTCTTCGCCTGGCGCTACCGCCGCTCCAATACGGCTGCCACCTATGCGCCGGAATGGCACCATTCGACCCGCCTCGAAATCGTAATCTGGGCAGCGCCGCTTGCGATCATCATCGCGCTCGGCGCCGTGACCTGGATTTCCACCCACAAGCTCGATCCCTACCGCCCGCTCGACCGCCTCGATGCGGAGCGCGCCATTCCGGCCGATACCAAGCCGTTGAACGTCGAGGTCGTGGCGCTCGATTGGAAGTGGCTGTTCTTCTATCCCGAACTCGGCATCGCCACCGTCAACGAACTCGCTGCCCCGGTCGACATGCCGATCAATTTCAAGATCACCGCCTCCTCGGTGATGAACTCCTTCTACATACCTGCCCTCGCCGGCCAGATCTATGCGATGCCGGGCATGGAGACGAAGCTGCATGCCGTCATCAACAAGGAAGGCGAATATGAGGGCTTCTCCGCCAATTACAGCGGCGCAGGCTTCTCGCATATGCGCTTCAAGTTCCACGGCCTTACCCAAGAGGGATTTGACGCCTGGGTGGCGCAGGTCAAGCAGCGGGGCACAATGCTCAACCGCGACGCCTACCTGAAGCTCGAGAAGCCGAGCGAGAAGGAACCGGTGCGTTATTATGCCGGCGCCGATGCCGACCTTTACAACGCCATCCTCAACATGTGCGCCACGCCCGGCAAGATGTGCATGAACGAGATGATGCACATCGACATGATGGGCGGCGGCGGCAAGGAAAGTGCCGAGAACCGCGAAAAGCTGCAATATGACAACCGTTATGCCGACGAAGGCATCGTGGCGCCCGCCGCCACCGTGCCGGCGACAGGGGCTCCGGCGCGAAGCGAGCCCGCCGAGCGTACCGACGGCAACACCATGCAGCACGACATGCCCGGAACTGACATGCAACATCAGGGTCATTCCATGCCCGGCATGAGCAATGGCGCCGATCCGGCGCCGGCGCAGCTCAACAATAACAATTAACCTGGCGCTTTGCGTCGCAAGACATAATGAACGGGTTGTTCCATGTTTTCCAATCCTGACCTCCTGAAGTTCGTCTTCGGCCGGTTGACCCTCGATGCCATCCCTTATCACGAGCCGATCCTGGTCGTGACCTTCATCGGCGTCGTCATCGGCGCCATCGCGTTGCTCGGCATCATCACCTATTTCAAGTTCTGGGCCCCGCTCTGGCGGGACTGGATCTGCAGCGTCGATCACAAGAAGATCGGCATCATGTATGTGATCCTGGCCGTCATCATGCTGTTGCGCGGCTTCTCCGACGCGATCCTCATGCGCATCCAGCAGGCGATCGCCTTCAACGGTTCGGAGGGCTACCTGCCGCCGCACCATTACGACCAGATCTTCACCGCTCACGGCGTCATCATGATCTTCTTCGTGGCGATGCCCTTCGTCACCGGTTTGATGAACTTCGTGGTGCCGTTGCAGATCGGCGCGCGCGACGTCTCCTTCCCCTTCCTCAACAACTTCTCTTTCTGGATGACCACCGCCGGCGCGATCATCATCATGCTGTCGCTGTTCATCGGCGAATTCGCCCAGACCGGCTGGCTCGCCTACCCGCCGCTGTCGGGCGCGGCCTACAGTCCAGGCGTCGGCGTCGACTATTATATCTGGGGCCTGCAGGTGGCTGGTGTGGGAACGACGCTTTCGGGCATCAACCTGATCGCCACCATCGTCAAGATGCGTGCGCCGGGCATGACCTTCATGAAGATGCCGGTCTTCACCTGGACGGCGCTTTGCACCAACGTGCTGATCGTCGCCTCATTCCCGATCCTGACGGCAACGCTCGCCCTGTTGTCGCTCGACCGCTATGCCGGCACGAACTTCTTTACCAACGACCTCGGCGGCAATCCGATGATGTACATCAACCTCATCTGGATCTGGGGTCATCCGGAGGTCTATATCCTCGTGCTGCCGGCTTTCGGCATCTTCTCGGAAGTCGTCGCCACCTTCTCCGGCAAGCGCCTGTTCGGATACGCCTCCATGGTCTACGCGACCTGCGTGATCATGATCCTCTCCTACATCGTCTGGCTGCACCATTTCTTCACGATGGGCTCGGGCGCCAGCGTCAATTCCTTCTTCGGCATCACCACGATGATCATCTCGATCCCGACGGGGGCGAAGATGTTCAACTGGCTCTTCACCATGTATCGCGGCCGCATCCGCTATGAGGTGCCGATGCTGTGGACGGTCGGCTTCATGGTGACCTTCGTCATCGGCGGCATGACCGGCGTCATGCTTGCGGTGCCGCCTGCCGACTTCGTGCTGCACAATTCGCTGTTCCTCATCGCTCACTTTCACAACGTCATCATCGGCGGCGTACTCTTCGGCATGTTCGCCGGCGTGAACTACTGGTTCCCGAAGGCGTTCGGCTTCAAGCTCGATCCCTTCTGGGGCAAGATGAGCTTCTGGTTCTGGCAGATCGGCTTCTGGTTCGCCTTCATGCCGCTCTACGTGCTGGGTCTGATGGGCGTCACCCGCCGCATGAGCCAGTTCGAGGACCCGTCGATACAGATCTGGTTCATCATCGCCGCTTTCGGCGTCGGCCTGATTGCGCTTGGCATTGCCGCCTTCCTGATCCAGATCGTCGTCAGCTTCATGAGGCGCGAGGAATTGCGCGACGACAGCGGCGATCCCTGGGATGGCCGTACGCTGGAATGGTCGACCTCCTCGCCGCCGCCGGAATACAACTTCGCCTTGACGCCTGTCGTGCACGATCATGACGGCTGGTACGACATGAAGAACCGCGGTTACGCGCGTCCGCTGGAAGGTTTCCGGCCGATCCACATGCCGAAGAACACTGGCACCGGCGCGATCCTGTCGGGCATCAGTATCGCACTCGCCTTCGGCCTGATCTGGTACATGTGGTGGCTGGTCGTCGTCTCCTTCGTCGCCATGCTGGCTGTGGCGATCGGCCATACCTTCAACTACAGACGTGACTTCTACATCCCCGCCGAAGAGGTAACCGAAACGGAAGGCAAGCGCACCGCGCTGCTTGCCGAGCAGGTGTAAGAGACCATGAGCGATCACACCATCGACACGGCCGAAAAGCCTGAATTCTACCTGACGGAAGATCATCATCCGGAGAACAGCACCAATCTCGGTTTCTGGCTCTACCTGATGAGCGACTGCCTGATTTTCGCGGTGCTGTTTGCAACGCATGGCGTGCTCGGCCGCAATTATGCCGCCGGCCCGTCACCGGCCGATCTCTTCGATCTACCGATCGTTGCCCTCAACACCTCGATGCTGCTCTTCTCCTCGATCACCTACGGCTTCGCCATGCTGCAGATGGAGCGGAACGCAAAGGCGGAAACGCTGTTCTGGCTTGGTGTGACCGGCCTGTTCGGCGCGGCTTTCATCGGGCTCGAGCTCTACGAGTTCATCCACCTGATCCATGAAGGCGCCGGGCCGACGCGCAGCGCCTTCCTCTCCTCCTTCTTCACCCTGGTCGGCACGCACGGTCTGCACGTCACCTTCGGCATCATCTGGCTGATCACGCTGATGGTGCAGGTATCGATGCACGGGCTGATCGAGGCCAACCGCCGCCGCCTGATGTGCCTTTCGATGTTCTGGCACTTCCTCGACGTCGTCTGGATCGGCGTCTTTTCCTTCGTCTATCTGTTGGGAGTTCTCGGATGAGTTCGCAAGCACCTGCACATGAGGATGCCCACGAGGCTCATCACGGCCACAGCCACGGCCATCAGGCCGGCCATGGCACGTTCCGCAGCTACATGACGGGCTTCGTGCTCTCCGTCATCCTGACCGCCATTCCCTTCTGGCTGGTCATGTCAGGCGTCTTCGCCAGCCCGACGCTGACGGCGGTGCTGGTGATGGGCCTGGGCGCGATCCAGATCGTCGTCCATATGGTCTTCTTCCTGCACATGAATACCAGGAGCGAGGGCGGCTGGACGATCATGGCGCTGATCTTCACCCTCATCATCGTCGCCATCGCGCTCTCCGGTTCGCTCTGGGTCATGCATCATCTCAACACCAACATGATGCCGATGAGCCCCGAGATGATGAAGAACATGCCGTGACGGTCACGAAGGGTCGGCGGCAGCGTCGCCTCCAACGGTCCGGCCCAGCAGCGATTCAGGCATGAGCGAGGCTCCCTCGGAAAAATCGGAAAGGCGGCACTATCAGGTCAAACGCGCGATCTTCGCCGTCTGCCTGATACTGCTTGCCGCGGCACTTTCCGCACTCGGCACCTGGCAGGTCGAGCGCCTCGCGTGGAAGCGCGACCTCATTGCCCGCGTCGACCAGCGTGTGCATGCGGCACCCGTGCCGGCCCCGGCGCGCGCCGACTGGGACAAGGTCAATGCCACCGATGACGAATATCGGCGGGTGACCGCGACCGGGATGCTGGCGAACGACAAGGAAACGCTGGTCTATGCCTCAACCGCGCTGGGACCGGGATATTGGGTGTTGGCGCCGCTGACGCTTGCCGACGGGACATCAATCCTCATCAATCGTGGTTTCGTGCCGACCGACCGGCGCGACCCGGCCTCGCGCCGCGAGGGTGAACTATCAGGCCGGGTCGAGATCACCGGGCTGATGCGGATGACGGAGCCGAAGGGATCGCTGCTGCAATCCAACGACGTCGTAGCCGACCGCTGGTATTCGCGCGATGTCGCAGCGATCGCGCAAAAGCGCGGCATCGGTGCGATCGCGCCCTATTTCATCGACGCCGATGCCATCCCCAATCCGGGCGGCCTGCCTGTCGGCGGTCTCACCGTCATCGCTTTCCCCAACAACCATCTCGTCTACGCGATCACCTGGTACGGGCTGGCGGCAATGGTGCTGGCATTGCTGGTGTTCATTCTTCGCGGTGAGAGGGATAGCCGACGCCGCTTATGAAGCGACCCGGCTGATCGCCTCGGCGAGCTGCGCCTGCGAGAAGGGTTTGCCCAGGCGGGGCAGATCGACGATGCCTGCCCCTTCGGGGATTTCGGCGTAACCGGTTGCGAGGATGATCGGCATATCAGGCCATTCGTCGCGGATCGCCTGGGCGAGCTGCGCGCCCGTCATGCGCGGCATGGCATGGTCGCAAATCACCAGATCGACCTGCTGCTTGCGCAGGATGTCGAGCGCCTCGGAACCCGCCATCGCCTCGAATACGGTATGGCCGAGATCCTCGAGCATCAGTGTCGTATTCATCAGCACCAGACCATCGTCATCGACGGCGACGATGCGCAGCCGACGCGGCGCGTTTTCCTCGCGTTGCGGCAGGTCTGCAGCTACCGCGGTCACCTGCTCGGCAATGACGACCGGGAACCACAATTCGGCCGTCGTGCCTTGGCCGAGGCTGCTCTTCAGGATGAGGCGGCCGCCGGACTGGGACGCAAGGCCCTGAACCATGGAAAGGCCGAGACCGGTGCCTTTGCCGATACCCTTGGTGGTGAAGAACGGCGTGATTGCTTGCTCCACCGTCTTTGCATCCATGCCTTCGCCTTCATCGACCACCGCGATGCGCACATAGCGGCCGGGCGGCAGCGGACTCTTGCCTGACGGCACCGATTCCTCGGAAGCGCGAAGCGCGATCCGGCCGCCGGATGGCATCGCATCGCGGGCGTTGACGACGAGGTTCAGGATCGCCATCTCCAGTTGGTTCGGATCGGTAAGGATCGTCGGCAGCCTGACGGGGAAAGAGGTCTCGATCACGGTCAGCGGGCCGAGCGAACGGCTGAGCATATCCATCATGCCACGGACCAGGCCGGAGACGTCGATCGGCTCCATGTGCAGTTCCTGCCGACGGGAAAAGGCCAGCATTCGCTGCGTCAACGCCGCGCCTCGCTGGGCACCCTGCATGGCATTATCAACAAGCGATGTCAGCGAGAGATCCTGCGGCATGCGTTTCTTCAGGATTTCGAGACTGCCGAGGACAGCCATCAAAAGATTGTTGAAATCATGGGCGATACCGCCGGTCAATTGACCGATCGCCTCCATCTTCTGCGACTGGAAGAGCTCTTCGCGCGCCTGCTCCAGTGCCCGCTGGGTCTCCATCTTCTCGGTGATATCGCGGGTGATCTTCGCGAAACCGAGCACATCGCCGTCGTCGCCCCGAATGACGTCGATGACGATGCTGGCCCAAAAACGGGTGCCGTCCTTGCGGACGCGCCAGCCTTCCCTTTCGAACCGGCCCTCGGCGCGCGCAATGCCGAGCGCGGTCTCCGGCACGCCGGCTTCGCGGTCCTCGGGGGTATAGAAGGTCGAGAAATGCCGGCCGATGATTTCTTGCGGTCGATAGCCCTTGATACGCTCGGCGCCGAAATTCCAACTGCTGACATGGCCGTGGGGATCGAGCATGTAGATCGCATAGTCCGAGACGCCCTGAACGAGCCGGCGGAACTGTTCCTCGCTCTGGCGGATAGTCTGTTCAGCTGCTCTGCGTTCGGTCAGGTCGCGGGTGATCTTGGCATAGCCGATGAGCTCGCCGGAGGGACGACGGATCGGATCGATGATCACATGCGCCCAGAAGCGGCTTCCATCCTTGCGCTGGCGCCAGCCTTCCCCCTCGAACCGGCCCTGCTCCGCCGCCGTGGCGAGCGCGCGCGCTGGCATTCCCGCAGCGCGGTCCTCTTCCAGATAGAAACGGGAAAAATGCTCGCCGAGAATTTCAGAAGGCTTGTAACCTTTAAAGCGCTGGGCGCCAGTATTCCAGCTGGTGACGATGCCTTCGGGGCTCAGCATATAGATAGCGTAGTCGGTGATGGCATCGACCAGAAGGCGAAAGCGTCCCTCTTCGTCAAGAGACGTGTCATGTCGATTCAGCACTTCCATCGGCCCCTCGGATTCACCAGCGCTTTATAACGCAGCAGGGGGCGGATGGTTCCGAAACGGCCCGAATTTCAGACGGCCTTGACCTGCGGGTAGAACCGCTCGCCGACACGTTCGGCGGCGGCATAGGCCTGCGAGACGATCTCCGGCACGAGATCGATATCGGGGAGACTGCCGAGGCCGAGGGGACCGACGGCAAAGAGCCCGGCGACTGTCGAACCATCCTCCAGGAAGGGCTCGCCGCGCGCGTTGACCGCGAGCCCCAGCGAGAGCTCGTCCGGCATGGAAAGGCCGGCGGAAAGCAGGCTCTGCATCAAGGGCGCTGAAAGATCCGGCGCCTGACAGCGGCAATCGATGATGCGCTCGGCATGGATGACTTCCTCGGCAGCGGAACCGGCCGGCGTGAAGAACAGGCCGCTCAGGCCCCGGCGGCCGGCCCGGCCGCGGCGCAGCACCGTGCGGCCTTCGGCGAGTTCGCGTCCCAGGCGCAGGTGCATGGCTTCCGGCAGGCGGTTGCGATGGCTGTCATAGATCGCCCTGAGATGGCGGTTGAACTGATGCTTGTCGCGCGCCGGCAGCGAGCGCCAGAGCGAGCGGGCATGTTTTCTGAGGCCGTTCATCACCGATTGCCAGCTTCGTCCCGCGTCCTCGGCCTCGCGACAGGCTTCACGGATGAAGCGGACGATCTCCGGCAGGCTCTGTGGCAGCGCTTCGGCGGGGAAGACCGGATCGGCGGAATTCGGCGTATGGCTCTGGGGCAGGAAGCCGCGCCGGGAAATGATCGTCACCTGGCCGGCATAACCGGAATCGCGCAGCTGCAGCAGCTGGTCGACGACGCGGATGCCGCTGCCGAGCAGCACCGCATGCGGCCGCGCAACGAGGCGCTGGGCCCGGACCGGCGAAGCGTCCTCACCGCCGGCATCCGGCGCGGTCAGGCCGTAGCCGGTGGCGAGGATGACGGTATCGAACAGCGGATTGGCGGGATTGGCGCTTTCGAGCAGGAAGCGGTTGCCGTGGCTCCTGCGGATCGCCACCACCGGATCGTTGCAGACCTGGACGGTGATGTCCCTGCGCGCGGCGAGCGCCTCCGAAAAGCGCTGATAGACATAATCGCTGAAGATCTCCTTCGGCACGAAGATCTGCCGAAATCCGGGGATGGCGGCCGGCACGGCGGCGCGGAAGGCGGCATTGCTGCAGAGCCAGTCGTTGAAATCGTCGTTGTCGCCGACCGAAACCGAGAGATCGCGGACGCGGGTGTTGAGGATCGTCGAGGAACGGACTGAGGCCAGCGCCTGCCCACCGCTGACCGACGAATTCGGATCGAACAGCTGCAGGTGGAAGGGCGCGCGCACCGTCTTCATCAGCGCGATAGCCGTCATCATGCCGGAAAAGCCGCGCCCGACGATCGCAATGCGCGGTACGGCTGATATCTGCGCCGCCGCATTGGCTCTGGCGGAAAAAAGTCCCTGAACCGTCATCACAACTCCTTTGCGGCTTCATCCGCACCGTGGGTCGATCGAGGTTTCAACGCATAAAACAGCGGTTCACGCGTTGATGAGGTTCATGCGGCCATTCAAAACACCTGCCGCGGCATCCGGGTCCGAACCAGCGGCCCCGCAAGAGAACTAGGTGAGCAATCACGCTCATCCATAGTCTATCAAACTAGTAGTGTATGAAAGCGCTAAATGGCGCAGGTGGCAAGAGGTTTGTTGTTAAATCACTTCAAGATATTGAAATATATTAGAATTTAGAACTCTCCTGTGGAAGTCTGGCGAGTTTTGCACCCCGAACTGCGAACTGATCGTTGCAAATGTCAGATCGCCGGCGACCTCAGCGGCCCTCGCCCGGATATTGTTTTGCCTTCAGCAGGCCCGCCAGATGCGCCGTGTTGCGCGCCAGCATGTCGACGGCTTTCGTCACGACCTTCGGCACCTTGTCGAGATCGACGAAATTGGTGGAACCCATCGCCTCGCCAACCCAATAGGCGACCGCATTCGCCGGAATGGTGAAGCCGACGTCGTTCAGCGCCTGAAAGAGCTCGGCCGATACATGATGGGCGCCGTCCTCATTGCCCACGACGGCAACAGCCGCGACCCTGCCATAGGAAACCATACGGCCATCTTCGTCCGTTTCCTCGAGGAAGGCGTCCATGCGCTCCAGCGCCCGCTTGCAGACACTGGACGGCTGGCCGAGCCAGATCGGCGTCGCCATCAGCAGGATATCGGCGGAGAGCACCTTGGCGCGGATATCAGGCCAATCATCGCCGGGGCCTTCGTCGGAGGTTACGCCCGGCTTGACGTTGAAATCGGCAAGGCGGAGCACTTCGGTCACAACGCCGTGTGCGGACATTGCCTTGTCGATAAGACCGATCATCCGGTCGGTCGAGGACGCCTCCTTGGCGTCGCTGCTCTTCAGCGTGGCGTTGAGGGCGAGGGCTTTCAGCGGCATGGGTCTCTCCGGCACCGGTCGGCGGTTGGCATTCGCCTGCTGCAACCCCTTCGCCCACAGATTGTTCCCGCCGGGATGCGAGGAGACCTCACGTAAAAATAACCAACTGGTGAATTCTTTACTTGAACCCCCAAATGGAATCGGCAAAAGTGAAGGTGCAATCAATCCCTTCATGGATTTGCCGTCTTTTCGGGCCAGCGTCCGACCACACATCTATTGGAAAAAATACCGTGAGCAGCGATGTGTTAACACGCGCGACGAAGCCTTCGGCTTCGATGGCGCTTGCAACTGCGGCAGGCTGGGGCCGAGGCCTCTTCACATTGGTGCGCATCACCATGATGGCCTTCCGCCACCCCTGGCAATCCGGCTTTGCAATCGGCGCCACGCTTGTGGCCTCCACCTTCCAGCTGATGATCCCGCGCCTTCTCGGCCAGGCCGTCGACCATACGCAGATGGCGATGAGCGGTGGTGCGGCGGGTCTGCTGGCACAGGACGCGCTTTTGACCACGGCATTGTTGCTGCTTGGCGCCAGCGTGCTGCGCGGCCTCTTCACCATGGTCCAGAACTATTACAGCGAAGCCGTCGGCCATCACATCGGATATGAGTTGCGGCTGGCCTGCTACGAGAAGATCCAGCGGCTCTCCTTCAGCTTTCATGACACCGTTCATTCCGGCGACCTGATCACCGTCGGCCTGCTCGATCTCGAAGGCGTGCGCATGTATTTTTCCACCGCACTCGTCCGGATGATCCTGCTGTCGACCCTGATCGGCATCGGCGCCTATATGCTGCTGTCGACCGATGTCGTGCTCGGCCTCCTGGCGCTGAGTTTCGTGCCCTTCGTCGGCTGGCGCTCATCGGTGACGCAGCTCAGGCTACGCGCCACCTGGCTCGACCTGCAGGAGCGGCTTTCGGTGCTGACCCGCATCATGGAGGAAAATCTCGGCGGCATTCGCGTCGTGCGCGCCTTTGCCGCCCACGAACACGAGATTTCGAAATTCGAGGCGGCGTCGAAGAGCGCGCTGGCGCTCGCGCATCAGCGCGTCGGCATCCGCGTCACCAACACCAGCGCCATGACCTTCTCCTTCTTCGCTGCGATGGGTCTGGTGCTCTGGGTCGGCGGCGGCAAGGTAATGTCGGGTGAAATCACCGTCGGCACGCTGGCCTCGTTCCTGACCTTCATGACCATCCTGCAGATGCCGGTGCGCCAGCTCGGCCTGATGGTCAATGCCTTTGCCCGCGCCTCCACCTGCGGCTCGCGCCTCTTTGCCCTTCTCGACCTCGACGTCGCGATCAAGGATGCGCCGGATGCGACAGAGCTGAACGTCACGGACGGCGTGCTGCGCTTCGAGAATGTCAGCTTCGCCTATCCCGGTTCGGAAAAGCGCACCGTGCTCGACGATGTCTCCTTCGAAGCCAGGCGTGGCCAGACGATCGGCATCGTCGGCCCGCCCGGCAGCGGCAAGTCGACGATCGCCCATCTCATTCCCCGCTTCTACGACGTCAGCGGCGGCAAGATCACGATCGACGGTCAGGACATCCGCAAGGCGACGCTGCAATCGCTGCGCCGGGCGGTTGCCGTCGTGCAGCAGGATTCCTTCCTGTTCACGACGACGATCGAAAACAACATCGCCTATGGCGACCCATGGGCGAAGGAAGGCCGCATCGAGCGCGCCAGTGAAAGCGCCCAACTTCACAATTACGTGCTCGGCCTTCCCACAGGTTACGGCACCGTCGTCGGCGAGCGCGGCGTTTCGCTGTCCGGCGGCCAGCGGCAGCGTCTTTCGATCGCCCGCGCGCTGATGTTGAAACCGGCGGTGATGGTGTTCGACGATTCGACAGCGGCTATCGACGCCGCCACCGAACAGCGCATCCGCGGCGCCATGCGCCGCTATGCCGCCGACCGGGTGACAATCATCGTCGCCCACCGCCTGAGCTCGCTGATGCATGCCGACCAGATCCTGTTCGTCGAAGACGGCCGGATCGTCGAGCGCGGAACGCATGAAGCGCTGCTTTCGCTCGGCGGGCGCTACAAGGCGCTCTACGACCTGCAGGTGCGGCCGGGCGACGAGGTCTTGAGCGCCTAGCAATGAATTCCGTTCTTCTGCCCACCAGGGAGAAGAGCGGACAAGCAATGACTATGCAGGCCACCGGACGTGATGGCCGCGGGAGGAATGGCATGGCCGAGGAACTGGAAACCGAGCGTCCCGACGTTCGCGAGGATGGACGCCGCCCGCCGCGGGCGGTGGTCGGTTCGCATCGCGTCGAGGAGGAGATGTTTGGCAAGGCCTTCGACGGCAATATCGTCAAGCGCATCTGGGTTTTCGTTCACCCCTATCGCCGCCAGGTCCTGTGGTCAGTCGTCGCCGTTCTGACCTTCACGATGATGCAGCTCACCATCCCGCTGATCATCCGCTATGCCATCGACCACGGCATGTCGCCGGGCGGCAACCATTCGGCCCTGGTGTGGTCGATCGTCGCCTTCACGATTGCCATCCTCATCAACTATGCGGCAAGCTATGCGCAGGAGACGCTGGTCGGCGGCGTGGCCGAGGACGTGCTCTTCGATATCCGCAAGGCGATGTTTTCGCATCTCCAGCGCGTCTCGCTGTCCTTCATGGACAAGACCGAAGTCGGCCGGTTGATGTCGCGCCTGCAGGGCGACGTCAACTCGATGCAGGAATTCCTCGAAACCTCGGTGCTGTCAGTCGGCGACATCGTGCTGCTCTTCGGCATCGTCTTCGTGATGCTCTATCTCGATTTCAAATTGGGGCTGCTGACGCTCTCGGTGCTGCCGGTGCTGTTCATCGTCCGGCTGTTCTGGCTGCCGCTGGCCCGCAAATCCTTCATGGCCGCGCACGAGACCAATTCGGTCGCGAACGGTGCGCTTGCAGAAGCGATCCATGGCGTGCGCGCCGTCCAGAGCATGGACAGGCAGGGCGTCAACTTCACGCTCTACGACGACAAGGCGCATGCCAACCTCAAGACGCATCTGACGGCGGCGCGCTATGCGCAGGTGATGGTGCCGATCGTCGACAGCCTGACCGGCGTGGCGATGGCGCTCGTCATCGTCGTCGGCGGCGCCCGCGTTCTCAATCAGGCGCTCGATGTCGGCGTGCTCGTCGCCTTCCTGTTCTACATCCAGCGCTTCTTCGACCCGATCCGTTCGCTGACCCTGCAATATTCGGTGATGCAGCGCGCCATGGCGTCCGGCCAGCGGCTGACCGAAGTGCTCGACGTGCCTGTCGACATCAAGGACGCGCCCGACGCCAAAGCCTTGTCGCGCGACATGGACGGATCGGTGGAATTCAAGGACGTCGTCTTCGGCTACAATCCGAAACACCCGGTGCTGAAGCACGTCAGCTTCAAGGTCAATCCCGGCGAGACGGTAGCGCTGGTCGGGCCGACTGGGTCCGGCAAATCGAGCTGCATGTCGCTGATCCATCGCTTCTACGACGTGCAGCAGGGCCAGGTGCTGGTCGGCGGCGACGATGTGCGTGATCTGACGCAGGATTCGCTCGGAGCGCAGATCGCCATGGTGCTGCAGGAACCCTTCCTCTTCACCGGCACCGTCTTCGAAAACATCCGCTACCACAAGCTGGAGGCGACGCGCGAACAGGTGATCGAGGCCGCCAAAGCGGTCGGCGCGCATGATTTCGTGATGCGCCTGCCCGATGGTTACGATAGTGTCCTCGGCGAGCGCGGCGGCAACCTTTCGCTCGGCCAGCGCCAGCTTTTGAGCTTTGCCCGTGCCTTGGTGGCGGATGCGAAGATCCTCGTGCTCGACGAGGCGACGGCCAATATCGACAGCTATACCGAGATGCTGATCCAGAAGGCGCTGGTGAAGCTACTCGAAAACCGCACCGGCCTCGTCATCGCCCATCGCCTCGCGACGATCCGTGAGGCGGACCGCATCATCGTGCTGCAGAACGGCGAAATCATCGAAAGCGGCGACCACCGCCAGCTGATGAAGAATGGCAAGCTCTATTCCAAGCTCTACAATTTGAACTACTCCTCCTTCGACGACATTCCCGAAGACGTGCTGGAAGAGACGACGACAGCGGAGTCGGCGACCTAGCGCATCGTGCTTTCCGAAAATCGAATCC
>NZ_JACCEY010000022.1:272239-326619 GCF_013591995.1 Rhizobium sp. WYCCWR 11146 | reverse complement strand
GCTACGACGCGCGCCGGCCGGTCGACCATCCGACTCCGTTTGAGCCAACAGAATGCTTCAATCTAACCCGGAAAGGCTCTAGAAAGTCGGCGGCGTGCAGGCGCTGATGACCTCGCAGGGCACCGGTCCGACGCAGCGGAAGCGGTGCGGGCGCCTGCTTTCGAAATAGTAGGCGTCACCCGCTCCAAGGATACGCCGCTCGTCATCGACCGTCACCTCGAGCCTTCCCGACAAAACGATCCCGCCTTCTTCCCCCTCGTGAACAAGGGGAACCTTTCCAGTATCGGCGCCCGGCTGGTAACATTCCTTGAGTATTTGCAGGCTACGCCCGAACAGGTTTTCTCCAACCTGCCTGTAGGAAATAGCACCCTTGCCGATCTCCACCAGCTCCTCGGCCGCATAGAAGGCCTTCCTTGGACGCTCGGGTTCGAAGGCGAAGAATTCCGCCAGACCGATGGGGATGCCGTCGAGAATTCGCTTCAAGGCCCCGACCGACGGATTGGAGGCGTTCGATTCGATCAGCGAGATTGTCGAATTGGGCACTCCGGTGCGCTTGGCTAGCTCGCGCTGGGAAAGCTTATGGGCGATACGGAGATGGCGAAGGCGGCTGCCGATATCGACTGACATGATGTGGTTCGTTTATGTTGTCCAGAATATCCAAATTAATATCTCTCCAACCATTGTATTTCAATAGCTTGCACCGACAAAGAAAAGGACTTGTTTGAAAAGGAGAAATTGTCATTCTCGGCGCCATTCCAAAAGGAGGCCAGGATGGACCAGCTCAGCAAAACGAACGCACCCGTACTTGAAAATTTCTGGATGCCGTTCACCGCGAACCGGCAATTCAAGGCCACGCCGCGGCTTCTCGCAGCAGCCGAGGGGATGTACTACACCGACATCGATGGACATCAGGTGCTTGACGGCACCGCCGGCCTCTGGTGCTGCAATGCCGGCCACGGCCGCAAGAAGATCGCCCATGCCGTCGAGCGACAGCTTGCAACGCTGGACTATGCGCCGACCTTTCAGATGGGGCATCCGATCGCCTTCGACTTCGCCTCGAAATTGGCTGCGAACGCACCGGGCGGTCCAGAAGCCAAGCTCGACAGGATCTTCTTCACCGGCTCGGGCTCGGAATCGGTCGATACGGCGCTGAAGATCGCGATCGCCTATCAGCGGGCGATCGGCCAGGGCACCCGCACGCGGATCATCGGGCGCGAGAAGGGATATCACGGCGTCGGGTTCGGCGGCATTTCCGTCGGCGGTCTCGTCAACAACAGGCGGGTCTTCCCGCAAATACCGGCCGACCACATGCGCCACACGCTCGACATTGAGCGCAATGCGTTTTCGAAGGGCCTTCCCGCCCACGGCGTCGAATTAGCGGACGATCTCGAGCGGCTGGTACAGCTGCACGGCGCCGAGACCATCGCCGCCGTCATCGTCGAGCCGATGTCGGGATCGGCGGGCGTGGTGCTGCCTGCGAAGGGTTATCTGGAGAAGCTGCGCGCAACCGCCGACAAGCATGGAATCCTCCTGATCTTCGACGAGGTCATCACCGGATTCGGCCGTCTCGGCACTCCTTTCGCGACCGACTACTTCGGCGTTGTGCCCGACCTGATCACCACGGCAAAAGGCATCACCAACGGCACGATCCCGATGGGCGCGGTCTTTGCCAGCCGCAAGGTCTATGACGGCCTGATGGTCGGACCTGATAACGTGATCGAACTCTTTCATGGCTACACCTATTCCGGCCATCCGGTCGCCTGCGCGGCCGGGCTCGCGACGCTCGAGATCTACGAGGAGGAAGGGCTGCTGACCCGCGCATCCGAGCTCGCCGAATACTGGCAGGAGGCTCTCCATTCGCTGCGAGGCTCGCCCAACGTGGTGGACATCCGCAATCTCGGACTGGTCGGCGCAGTCGAACTGGCTTCTCGTGACGGCGCGCCGGGAACCCGCGCCTACGATATCTTCGTCGACTGCTTCAACAAGGGCCTGCTGATCCGGGTGACCGGCGACATTATCGCCCTCTCCCCGCCGCTCATTATCGAGAAAAGCCAGATCGACACGATCGTTTCGATCCTCGGTGATGCCCTGAAGCGCGCGGCATAGATCCGCATCCCGCCTGCTGCTCCCGTCGGCGATCGGACGTCTGGTCCATCGTCGACGGAACCATCCGGCACACCGAGACGAAGCTCAGCGTTTCAAGGTCTGTGACGGCAACTGGCCGAAGCGTTTCCTGTATTCTGCTGCAAACCGCCCCAGATGCGTAAATCCCCATCTGAGCGCGACGTCGGCGATGCCCTGCTTCGCGTCAGACTCGAGCAAATCGCGATGGGCGGCAACCATCCGAAGGTCATGCAGGTAGGCCATCGGGGTCGTACCCCTGAACTGCCGAAAACCCTGTTGCAAAGTACGAACGCTTACCTTGGCTGCCATCGCGATATCGTTGAGCGAAATCGGCTCAGCGATGTGTTCCTCCATGAAGTCGATGGCCCATTTCACATGGCGTGGGGCCGGCGCCGGAGCAGGGAGCGCAAGCTCGTTCGAATAACGATTGGGGCAGGTCTCCAGAAGCAGATAGATCGCCGCGTCGCAGAGCGAGCTGGCGGCCAGCGGCGACCGCTGCAGCGGTCCGTTCCCGCTGAGGCCGCGATGGAGGCCCGAGACAAGTTGCTGGAATACAAGCCCGGGACCGGTCGTCAGATCGATGTGAGGATGAAAATCGACGTCGCCGCTGATCGTTCTCTCGAACATATGCGTCAGGTGGCTGGTGATCTTCGCCTGATCGACGAACAGGCCGAAATGACGGCGGGGCCCAAACAGGCGAGCACCCGCGGCACGACCTGCCTCAAGGATCGTGCCACGCGCGGGAACGGAATAGATTTGCTCCCGCATGCCTTCGAAGGATGCGTTCCCTGCCATCGGCAGAAAAACGATCATCCTGTCGCTGGGCGCCTCCCGCCTGATCAGGATTGTGCCTTCGTAGGTACAGTCGGCTACCGTTACCTCTTCTCCCACGGAGACGAAATTGCAGTGATATGCAATCGGCATATTGCCTTCCGCCGCAACCTTGATCGGGGAGGTTGGCGTCGACAATATTTCCGAGAGTTCATCCGGGTCCGTTCCGCTGTGCGCCGTTTCCCGAAACAACATGCTCTGCACTGCCATCTGTGGGGTGAGGCTGCCATCGTTATGTATATGAGAATTAACGGACATTCGTGACCTCGAAAGACGAGGAACACAAGTGATAATGGATTTGCGCGATCATGTTCATCCCTCTTTTTTTGTGTTGCCCCGGGGCGGTTTCAGCCGTAGCGGCTGATGGCGAGATCCCTCACGTCGATTTCCGGCTGGCGGCCGCCGACGAGATCGCCGATGAGCCGCGCCGAACCGGTGCTCATCGTCCAGCCGAGCGTGCCGTGACCGGTATTGAGGAAGAGACCTGCGACCTTTGTCGGGCCGATGACCGGCGTGCCATCGGGCGTCATCGGACGCAGGCCGGACCAGAAGGAGGCCTTGGAAATATCGCCGCCGGGGAAAAGATCGGTGACCGAATATTCCAGCGTGCTGCGGCGGGCCAGGCCGAGATCATTGGTGTAGCCTGATATTTCAGCCATGCCGCCGACACGGATGCGATCGCCGAGCCGGGTGATCGCGATCTTGTAGGTCTCGTCCATGACGGTCGATTCCGGCGCGCGTGACGCATCGGCAATCGGGATGGTGAGCGAATAGCCCTTGACGGGATAGACCGGCAGCCTGATGCCGAGCGGCGCGAGCAGCAGCGGCGAATAGCTGCCGAGCGCGACCACCACCGCCTCCGCGCTCATCCGCTCACGATCGGTGATGACCCCGCGCACCCGGCCGGCCTCGACATCCAGCGCCTTGATCGTCGTCCCGTAAGCGAAACGGACGCCGAGCGCCTCGGCTTTGGCCGCCAGCGCATTGGTGAACTTGAAGCAGTCGCCGGTTTCGTCCTTCGGCGTCAATAGACCGCCGACAATCTTGTCGCGCACATGCTTCAGCGCTGGTTCGAAGCGGATGCAGCCGTCCCTGTCCAGCACCTCATAGGGAATACCGTCGGCAGCCAGCGCCTTGACATCCTTTGCCGAGGCCTCGAGCTGCTGCTGGGTGCGGAACAGCTGCAGGGTCCCCTGCATGCGTTCATCATAGGCGATGCCGGTCTCGGCGCGAAGCTCGGCCAGCGCGATGCGGCTGTAATCGGCGAGGCGCAGCATGCGGCTCTTGTTGATCGCGTAACGCTCGGAGGTGCAGTTCGACAGCATCCTGGCCATCCAGGAGAGCATGGCCATGTCGAGTTTCGGGCGCAGGATGAGCGGCGCATGTTTCATGAACAGCCACTTCATGGCCTTCATGGGAATGCCGGGCGCTGCCCATGGCGAGCAATAGCCGAAGGAGACTTCGCCGGCATTGGCAAAGCTGGTCTCCAGCGCCGGACCCGGCTGCCGGTCGACGACCGTGACCTCATGGCCGGCCTTGGCGAGCTGATAAGCGGATGTGACGCCGACGATGCCGGCTCCTAGAACGATGACTTTCATGATGTTCCCAATGATGGAGCCGCCGGCTCTTAGCGATATTGCCTGTCGTAACGATCGCCCAGGCCGGTTAGGATTTCGTAAGAAATCGTGCCGGCGTCGCGTGCGATGTCCTCGAGCGTCTGATGGCGACCAAGCACTTCGACGAGACTGCCAAAGGTCAGCGCGCCTTCGGGCAGTGCTGACACGTCGACGGTCGCGCTGTCCATCGACACGCGGCCGACGATCGGCAGGCGGATGCCCTTGAAATAGACGGCGCCGCGGTCGCTGAGGCATCGCGGCAGGCCATCTGCATAGCCGGCGGCAATGGTGGCGAGACGTGTTTCCCCTTGCGTGAGATGCGCGCCGCCATAACCGACTTTCGCCCCCGCCGGCACGGTGCGCGTCTGCACGACGGCGACATTGAGGCTGACAACCGGCTCCATCGGGTTCTTCTCACCGGCGTTCGGAGCGCCGCCATAGAGCGCGATGCCGGGGCGGGCGAGCACGCCGTGATAGGCGTCGCCCAGGAAAACGCCGCCGGAATTGGCGAAGGAAATATCGAAGCCGGGAAATTGGTCGGCGATGCGGGACATCTCGGCAAACTGTTCGCTGTTCTGTTCGCTGTCCATGTCATCGGCCGAAGCCAGATGGCTCATGATGAACAGGATTTCGACATTGGTGCCATCGCGAAGAGCCGCCGCCAGATCTGCTCGCTCTTCCCGGGGAAAACCGAGCCGCGACATCCCGGTGTCGAATTGCAGGACAGCAGGCAGGCATCGCTTCAGAATGCGCGCAGCCGCTGACCACTGCCGCCACTGCGCCAGCGAATTGAGAACCGGGACAATGCCTATCTCGGCGCAGGCGATCTCGTTACCCGGCTGCAAACCGTTCAGCACGAAAATCTGGGCGTCCTGCGCAAGGGCCGGTCTGAGCCTCACGGCCTCGACAAATTGGGCGACGAAGAAATGCCTGCAACCTTCGCCGTAGAGCGTTCTTCCGACCCGATCAGCGCCAAGGCCATAGGCGTCGGCCTTGACGACGGCGCCGGCGCGGACCGGCGCCAGCATCGATACGAGCTTGCGATAGTTACGGCCGAGGGCGGCAAGATCGATCGTCAGATAGCCGGTGGCTCCCTGCGTGGTCGTCGCAATGCGTGTTCGGGAAACCAAAATATCGCTATCCATATCCACCCCTTTTCGATCTCAGGGAGTTTATGAAATAATGAGCGAAATTGCCGATCATTCCGTAGTTGATTATTGCATGATCCGCCTGTTATCCGCATAATCGATAAAAATTTGGAATGATCTACTATGCCTGCTCTCGACGCGATCGATCGCAATATCCTGAGACTGCTGCGCCTTGATGCCCGCATGAGCAATGCCAAGCTCGCCGCCGAGATTGGTCTTTCTCCCTCGGCCTGCCTCAGACGCATCAAGATCATGGAAAAGTCAGGCGTGATCCGCGGCTATACGGTGCTGGTCGACACCGGCAATGCGGATGAGATGATCGCCGTGATCATCAACATCACCCTAGAGCGCCAGACGGAGGACTATCTCGACCGCCTCGAGGCGGCGGTCCGCCGGCATCCCGAGATCCGGGAATGTTTTCTGATGACGGGCGGTTCGGACTATCTGCTGCGCGTGGAGG
This sequence comes from Rhizobium sp. WYCCWR 11146, assembly GCF_013591995.1. Taxonomy (NCBI): domain Bacteria; kingdom Pseudomonadati; phylum Pseudomonadota; class Alphaproteobacteria; order Hyphomicrobiales; family Rhizobiaceae; genus Rhizobium; species Rhizobium sp. WYCCWR 11146. The sequence continues at coordinate 320,440 of NZ_JACCEY010000022.1, read as the reverse complement.
TCGCCAATGCGGGCGAGTTCGAGCGGATCCACAAAGAGATCCTTTCGACCTTACCCGGTGTCCTCAGGATTCATTCCAGCTTCTCGATCCGCAATGTTCTGGCAACGCGCACGAGGGGCAGGCGCTGAACCGCGATCATCAAGCCTATATCAATTCGAGCGCCGTGGCCTTGGCGACCGCTTCGCTGGTCGTGGCGACGGTCAGTTTCCGGCGCGCCGAGGCGAGATAAAGCTGCACTGCGCTTACCGAAATGCACAGGCGAGCGCAAATCTGCTTCGCCAGCAGGCCATTGGCGGTCATCTGCAAACATTGCAGTTCGCGGCGCGACAATTGCGGAAAATCCGCAATTTTTCGCATGCCCGACAGAACCATCGCCCTGTCGTGGAGATGGTGGGCGAGAAACTGGAGGTCGCGCATGCTGTCCATGCGGAACTGTCGCCAGTAGGCGTCGGGATGATTGGAGGTGACCGTAAACAGCGATCGCTCCCCGTGAGGTCCTCGCACCGGCAGGGTAACGCCTTGCCGGCCGATACCGAAGGCCATTGCCTCCTTGAAGAAGCCATATGCCCGGCCTGAATCCCATTTTGACGCGGACCATTCCACGGGCAGAAAGCCGCGCCGGCCGAGGCGTACGACGGGATCGATGCTGAAATAATCCCGGGCAAGATATTGTTTCACCCACTCGGGCGGATAGGTCAGCATAAGCAGCGGATTGTTGGCTGCCGCCCCCGAGGAGCGGGTCACATGCAGAACCATGTGCGATATTGCATAGATGTGGCGGACCTCATCCAGCGTTGCTTCCAGATCATGCAATGTCGGCGATGCAGAGATCCGGTCAAGACAGTCGAAAAAACGAGAACTGCTCAGCATGAGATGGACTCGTGATTGTGTGTTTCCCTGACTACTCGCACCGGTAACATTTCTCGGTTGCCGCGAACAGATTATTCTAAAGCAACTATAGCGCGATGTGAAGATTGAGTTAAGGCTTGCTACGACATATCCCACTGCGGGGCAGCGAGATGGCGACTGTGCTTACCGCATTCTGCCATCGACAAGGGCTTTGGCAGGATTGGAAGGCGCTTGCTCCAGAAGCCGAGACAGGTTGACCCGAAGTGTCCGACAATTGTCTGCCGTCACGTCCCATAAGCCGACGTAGAGGTTGCCGATCTCGGGCCGGGATCGGGCAAGCGGCGTCGGTCTCCAGCCGATCCTGCGGTACACACCGATCATCGCGACGTCATAGACAGCGACGATACTTTCGATACCGGTGTCGAGGGCGAGATCGCAAAGCCCTGAGAGCAGCTCCGTGGCGACTGCGCGCGACGAATGTTGATCGATGTGACCGGCAAGCGGATGAACGCAAAAGCGAGTACATTCCCAGGTCGTCGGGCTATCGACGTCGATGGGCTGATCGAAGAAATGCCGGAACTCGCTTTTGAGCATCGTCGCCCCCGTGGTCGGCAACAGGCGCAACGAACCCGTCAGTGTGCCTGAAGGCCGTTGCGTCACGAGATAGACGGGATCTTCCGCCTCGTCATATCGGTCCCTTTCCCACTGGTCCTTGACATCGACCTGCCATCCCAGTCGATCGCGAAAAACGGCGGCGCGCGCCCGAAACATTTCATCGAAAGCATGCCGATCGGTCTCAAGCATGTCTCTGGTGAGTATCCGCAACATATCTGGCCCTCCTGGTGCATTGACGTTTCACAACGGGAGGTCGATCCGAAGCAATCTGGATATTTCCCCAGATTGACCGGTGTTTCGCTTTGCCATTCATTTTCGGACGAAATTTCTGATGTTTGACCGATCAAAGGTCGCTGTGGCTGCCAATTCAACGCAACCAAAGGAAGAACGCTCATGACCTACGATCCGACGCGCGGCAAACGTATTCGGGAAGCAATATCTCGGGGCAAGATCCGGAAAGTGCACGCTCTTGCAGCCGAATTGAATGTATCCGTCGCTGCCGTCTCACGCTGGCAAAATGGCGGCCATACGTCCCTGGAAAGCGCCTGCGCGCTCGCGCGCCTGCTGGATGTTTCCCTCGACTGGTTGCTCTTAGGGCGAGGGACCATGGACGGGCATAGGAACAGCGCAATCTCCGCGACGGAATTGCTGTGGGTTATGGCGCTGCGCGGCCGGTCTGCGGCCGCCCAGTCCAATCTCATCGGGCTGCTCGAATCCATCCCTCCGGAGCACGCGTTACGCTAAGCACAATTTCGCGCGATTTTTTCACCTTGCACTCAACAGCTTTAGGTTGCTCTAATGGATGGTATAAACGATCTTTCTAGTTAGGGTTTCAATGACAGCGTCGGCAGGAAGGCTGGCCCACCTGCCCTCGCCGCGGCGAAACCCTTGTTTCACTCTCAACGCAGAAGGGTTGTTGACCATGCCTACATTGCTGACCATCAATGTGAAAAACTACGAGCCCCAGACGCAAGAATTCTACTTCTTCCAACAGCCGGCCATTTATACCGGTGGCGGGCAAGTCTACTCGAACAGCCTTTTTTCGCAATCGCTCGCCAACTACGATGCCTCGGGCTCGATCCTGACCTTCCAGGTCAACCTGCAATATTACGCCGGCATCCAGCAGGCGAACACGCCGCCGGCGATCGGCGCCGCTTCCGGCTACGCATCGGCCAGCCGCGCCATCGACCTCGCTCCAAAGTCGGGCGGCAGCGGTTCGCCGGCCGACTGGACGACCGCAACCGTCAACCCGCTTGGTCTTTCCGCACCGGCCTATGGGGAAGGCGTGCAATCTGGCGCCTTCCGCATCACCACACCGAGCTTTACCTCGCCGCCTTATTTCAATGTCGGCTCCGCGGTCGACGTCAATGGCGGCATCGTGCTCTCCAACTTCGTGCAGGCAAATCCGTTCAGCAATACCGATTGCCAGCCGATCCTGAAATATTATGTCCAGACCGGCTCCTATACGCCGGGCAGCGTCATGGATTTCACACAGTCGAGCGTGAACGCGGCGATCTCCGATTTCACCGGCGGCTACACCGTCTGCAACGTCACCCTGAACGCTAACGGCACCTGGAGCGTGCAGCGCCAGTAAGCCTCGTCCCGGGGATGCGGGTGAGAACAGTCCCCTCTTCACCCGCAACCTAGGTCATCCGCGCGATTGCTGCCGCCCGCCCGGGCGACGGATAGGCTGGATCTAAGACGGGAGTGTCGCACGCCATGACCAGTTCGTCCTACCAGATCATCGTTCGGAACCTGTCGCAAACCACGCAGTATTTTTATGTCTTTCAGAAGCAGGCTACCTTTCCGTCTTTGACGAGCCCTTCCATTTTCACCAGCAGCCTCGGCTGCCAAAATGTTGGCAATTACACAAGTTCGGGAGCGCAGATCAATTTCGGTCTGGACCGCCAGGTCTACGCAGGCGCTCTTAGCACCATGCAAGCGGTGCCGCCCTCGCAGCTTATCGCGCTTATCGCGCTCAATACCGCGACGCGATCCGTGGTCAGCAGTACCACGGCGGCCCGACCGGTTGCGCTCACTACAGCCAGCGGCTCACCGGACAATTGCACGACATTGACGCTCAACCCGCTGGGACTTTCCGTGCCCGCCAATCAAGCCGGCGTTGCGATCGGAGCGTTCGCCATGAACGTGCCGTCCTATACGCCGCTGCCGCTTCCGGAACTTTATTGCGGCGTCGCCACGCTGAACAACGATCAAGCGATCATTCTGTCGAGCTTCGTCGCTCCTGCCCCCAACGCCATCATGAGCTGCACACCGACGCAGATCTTTTTCGTGAAGACGGGCTACCAGCCGGTCGGAAGCACCGTGGCTTATGACGAGAGCAACGCGGCCTGCTGCGACTTCACCACCGGCTACGCCACCTACACGGTGACTTACAACGCCAACGGAACGTTTTCGGCGACAGGAGGACCATAGATCCAGAAATTCAGATCATCACCGACGCTTGAACAAATCCCTCACCCTGCAATCAAAGGAGCATAGCCATGTTACGCATCAGGTTGAAATTCGCTGGCCAAACAGCACGTCTCGGTAAGATCGCTGCCGGGCTTGCCATTGCCACCGTCTCTATCCTCGCAACCGCGTTACCCGCCGCCGCACAGCTCGTCTTTTCGTCCGATTGCCGGAACCATCAGCCCATCGTGGTCGCACCACCGCAGAATGCGATCCTGTTCACCAAGCAGCCAGTGCCCCATCCGAATGGAACAGCCTCGGTATTCGCGATCAACGGATTGGACACCTACGTCATTCCGGCCGGGGCCAACTCCTGCATCGTCGCAGCTCCCCATGCCAATGACAATTACTGCTTCATTGCCCGCAACGACAACACGATCGACGGCGTCGGTTTCGCCCCCATTCAAAATCCGGGCGGCCTGACCGCCTGCCAGTAAGGGGTGAATTTCCTACGCCAAACAATTCTCTCTCCGTCTGCTCCAGGGTTTAAGGCGGGGAGAGGAATAGTGACGGATCTTCCGCACCAAGCCCTTAAAAGTATTTGCGACGGAGGATCAAAGTGGAAACCCGCCCCGCCTGCTATCGCGCCAGCGTCTGCCTGATGCCGGCAATCCCGCCACGCAGGAAGGGATCAGTGTGGATGTAGAAGAACTGCACCCCCTTCTCAAGCCAATGAGGCAGTTCATCGGCGGTGGCCAGCGTGCCTGCAACCTTGCCTGCCGCGCGGATCTTGTCGACCGCGACCGCGACCTTATCCATGACCACTTCAGGACGCGGCTCGCCGAAAGGCGGGGCCGGCGGATAACCCATATTCTGCGAGAGATCGCCAGGTCCGATGAAGAAGACGTCGATGCCATCGACCTTCAGCATCTCGTCGAGATTGTCGATGGCATCCACCGTCTCGATCATCACCACCACCAGGCGTTTGTCGAAGTCGGACGGAAGAGCGTAACGGACGGCATCGACGACGGCGCGCGCCTGCTCGGCCGTGTCCACCATCGGCACCATGATGCCGTCAGCTCCCGCATTCAGATACCTGATGATGATCGGGCGTTCGTGCGAATGTGGCCGGACGATCGCCGCTCCGCCGACAGAACGGACAATCTGTGCAGTCATGCGCACATCGTCGAAGCTCCAGGTTCCGTGTTCGCAGTCGACGAAGACGGAATCGGCGCCGAGTTCCACCAACCGGGCTGCGAGGCCCGACGACGCGTGGTGCGGCGTATACATGGTGATCGCCTCGCCGGCCAACAGCCTGGCGCGCAATTTGGCTCCGTTCATCAATATCCTCCCGGTTCTATTTTTTCGGCATATCCGGCGTATTGGCCGGCGCTCCGACCCAACGCGCAATTTCGATGTCGGCCGACGTGTCCCTCATGAATGTCGGGCAGATGTGAAGTTCGGGGATCACAGCGCTCTTGCTCAGGCTGGCGCAGAGGACGATCGCACGGGCGACGTCATGAGGATCCATCATGACGGCACGTTCCTCCTCCAGAGGCGGCCGCGCGCGATTGTCCATGATCGGCGTATTCGTCTCGCCGGGCAGGATCGTCGTCGCCCGGATCCCCTGATTGCGATAGGTGTTGTGCAGGAAGCTCATGAAATTCTTCACGCCGGCCTTGGCCGCACCATAGGCCGCTCCGCCGAGCAGGTTGGGGTTGATCACCGCGAGCGACGAGACCGTGATGATCGTCCCCTCGCCGCTTGCGATCATGTCCGGAAGGACCGCCTGGGTCAGGTTGAAGACGGCCGTCAGATTGACGTTGATGGTGGAGGTCCACTCGGCCTCGCTCAGAAAACGCGCGTTCAGCACCTTGCTTGCGCTGCCGGCATTGTTCACCAGGATGTCGACGGGTCCGACGCTGTCCTTGATCCACTTCACAGCCGCAAAGATCTCTTCACGCGTCTCGATGTCGAGCGCGCGCGCGATGGCCTTTCCCCCAGCCTTTTCGATCAAGGCCGCCACCTCGCGCAGCGGTTCGATCCGCCGCCCGGTCAGCACGACGGTGGCGCCGTCTTTTGCCATCAGCACGGCGGTCTCGCGACCGATCCCGGAGCCAGCTCCCGTCACGAGAGCGATTTTTCCTTCAAGAAGTCCCATGTCTTTCCCCTATTCGGCCGCAGCAGCGATCGGGCCAGAATAGCCGTAAATTTCCTTCGCAGCCTTCGCCGTAATTAGGTTTTCGGAAAGATCCTGCTCGATGAGTGCGCGCGAACGATCGCTCGCAGCTCCCCAACCGCCGCCGCCAGGAGTCTCGACCTCGAGGCGCTGGCCTGTCTTCAGGACCACCTTGCCCTTCGGGAACTGAGGCTTGCCGTCCTTCATGACCTTTCCAGCCGATCCGCTCTGGCCTTCGACGACACCGAAGCAAGGATGGCGGACACGCTCGGACGCGAGGTAGATGTTCATCGGGTTCTTGCCGAGGTTCCGCAGCACGACACGCTGGCCGAGACCGCCGCGATGCTTGCCTGCTCCGCCCGAGTCCGCGATCAGTTCCTTCCGCTCGGTCAGCACGGGAACGGCAACCTCGAACATCTCGATGGCCGTTACCTTGCAGTTCGAGGGGAAACTCAGCGTGTCCAGACCGTCGAGCTCCGCGCGCGCGCCCTGCCCGCCGTGGAAATTCTGGACCGAGCCATATTGCGTGCCGTCATTGCGCTGGCCGACGCAATTGGCAGCCCAGATCGGAGCACCGCCGCTGTCGCCCATGACCTTGTCGGGCACCACGCCTTCGAGCGCCTTGAAGATCAGCGAAGGAATGACGTGCCCGATCAGGTTTCGCGAATTGCCCGCCGTCCAATGCTGCGGATTGAGGATGCAGCCGAGCGGAGCCTCGTCGGTGATCGGGACGATGCAGCCCTCGTTATTCGGAGTCTCAGGGTCGAGCAGGCACTTCAGAGCATAGACGGAATGGGCATAACGGTAATTCGTCCGGCAATTGATCGAGTGCAGAACCTGGTCGGAGGTGCCGGTGTAATCGACATGGATCGAGTCGTCCTTGATGATAACCGAAGCCTTCAGCGTCACGTCTACATCGTAGCCGTCGAGCAGAACCTCGGCGGCGTAGCTGCCGTTCGGCCATTCGCGGATCGCCTTGCGGGTCTGCGCTTCGGAGCGAGAATGGATGGCGGTCGCCAGGCCTTCGACGTCGTCGAGACCGTACTCATCCAGGAATTTGACGAGTTCGCGGCCCATGACGTTGTTGGCGGCGATCATCGACTCGAGATCGCCCCGCACTTCGGTCGGAAGGCGGACCGACGCTTCGATGATGTCGAAGACGTCCTGGTTCGGAACGCCGGCCTTCAGCAGCTTGACGATCGGGAAGCGGATGCCTTCCTCATAGATGTCGCTCGCTTCGGAATGCAAAGGCGCCCCGCCGATATCGGGAAGATGGGCGATGGAGCCGGCATAGGCGACGACCTTGCCGTTCTTGAAGATCGGCGTGATCATCGTGACATCGGGAAGATGGCCGGTGCCGATCTCCGGATCGTTGGTCGCCAGCACATCGCCCTCTTCGAGCCTGTCTGCCGGGAACTTCGGCAGGAAATAATTCTGGGCCGCGGCCGGGAGCGAGGTGATGAAGACCGGGATCGACCAGGTGCATTGCGCCAGCGCCCGTCCCTTGCTGTCCAGCAGGACGGTGACGTAGTCGTGGTTCTCGCGGACGATCGGCGAGAATGCCGTCTTGCCGAGGACGTTGTCAGCCTGGTCTGCAATGAAGATCAGGCGGTTCCACATGACCTGAAGGTTGATCGGGTCGTTGAAATCGGTGGCGGGTTTCGACATCTGAGTACCCCTTAGTGAATATTGATCACGAGGTTGCCATGGGCATCCACATGGAAGACGCCGCTTGGCCCGACGACCGCAGTCGATTCCCGCTGCTCGACGATTGCCGGACCCTTGACCTCTTCGCCGACAGGAAGCTTGTAATGGTCGTAGACCGCAGTTTCGGTAAAGCCGCCAATCTCCTGGAAGTAGACCTGACGGCTGCCCTTCTTCGCCTCGGCAACGACGGTCTCGTGCGGGCGCGTGACCTGATCCTTTTCGCCGCCGGCGCGCAGGCGCCAGGTGATGACCTCCAGCGGCGCGGCAACGGTACGGCCGAACAGTTCACGGTACAGCTTGAAGAAATTGCCGCGGAGCTCACTGAGGAATTCCTCCTTCGGCAGGGTCCGGTCAGGCAGAACCACGGTGATCTCATGGCCCTGGCCGACATGGCGCATGTCGACGGTGTGACGGTTGCTGATGGTATCTTTCGGCACGCCCGCCGCCGACACGACTTCGGCACCTTGGGCGGAGAGTTCGTCCAGCAGACGGTTCATGGCGTCCATATTCCAGGCGTCGAGTGCCATCGGATGGCTTGCGGACAGATCGACCGCCACCGGAGCGATCAACAGGCCGATCGCCGAGCTCACGCCTGCACCGGTCGGGCAGATGATACGGGAAATGCCGAGCTTGCGGGCGATGCCATAAGCGTGGACCGGACCGGCGCCGCCGAACGCGACCATGGGCAGCGAACGAGGATCGACGCCGAGATCGGTCGCATGCATGGCGGCCGCCTTGCTCATGGATTCGTTGACGAGGTCATGGATGCCCCATGCGCAGCGCTCGACCGAAACATCGAGCGAGGCGGCAAGTTTGTCCATCGCCTCGTGAGCGGCCTCTCTGGATACCTTGAACGAGCCGCCGACGAAGGATTCGGTGCCCATATATCCGAGCAGGATGTCGGCATCCGTGACGGTCGGCTGGGTGCCGCCACGCTGATAGGCGGCCGGGCCGGGCAGCGCGCCTGCGGAGTGGGGGCCGACGTCGAGCAGGCCGAGAGGGTTCTTAGCGGCGATCGAACCGCCACCCGCACCGATCTCGATCATCTGGATCGACTGGATCTTCAGCGGGAAACCGGATCCCTTGCGGAAACGATGAAAATGAGCGACCTCGAGATCGGTGCCGACATTCGGCTCACCATCCGGGATCAGGCAAAGCTTCGCGGTCGTGCCGCCCATGTCGAAGGACAGGACGCTCGCCTCACCGGCCGTGCGGCCGAACTCGGCAGCGGCCACGGCGCCGGCCGCTGGGCCTGACTCGATCAGGCGCACCGGCAGTTCTGCGGCACGCCGGCTCGGCACCAGCCCGCCCGAGGACGTCATCCAGAGGACCTGGCGATCGATGCCCCTCGCAGCGAACTCACGCTGGAGATGAGCGACGTGGCCGGCCATCTGCGGCCTGGTATAGGCGTTGACAACAGTCGTCGACGCGCGGTCGAACTCACGCATCTCAGGGCAGACTTCCGACGAGAGCGAGACGAAGATATCAGGGTCTTCCTCGCGCAACAGCGCTGCGACGCGCTGCTCGTGCTGCGGATATTTGTAGGCATGGAGAAGGCAGACGGCGACGGAGCGGATGCCCTTCTCCTTCAGGCGGCCGGCGATTTCGCGCACCGTCTCTTCCTCGAGCTCGGTCATGACAGAACCGTCGGCTGCGATACGCTCCTTGGCGCCGAAGCTGTTTGCACGGGTAACCAGCGGGTCGGGATATTTGATGTTCAGGTCGTAGAGGTCGTAGCGTCCTTCGTTGCGGATACGTAGCATGTCCTGAAAGCCGTCGGTGGTGACGAACCCGGTCTCGACACCCTTGCGCTCGAGAACCGCATTGGTGACGACGGTGGTGGCGCCCAGCACCTGAAGGTCATCGACGGCGATGGTGCCAGCGAATTTTTCCAGCAATTCGGACACACCCTGCACGACTGCTTCTGCAGGGTTCTTCGGCGTGCTCAGGACCTTGTGAAGGTGAAGGTCGCCCTTGTCGTCCAGGAGCGCAAAGTCGGTAAATGTACCGCCCGTGTCGAAAGCCAGTTTTGCCATGTTGTCCTCGAAGCGACTGTTCGGCGCGGCAGGCGCCGCAATGCGGATCCGATGCCCGGACCCGGTGTCTGCTTGGAGGTTATGGGAATGCCCGCCGCGTTGGCTAACACAACTACAGTCTGCCGCTATAGGGTTTGCTTATGGCGGAGCGGAGATACGCCGTCGGACTGCCGTTGCGAGGATCGGCGCCGGCTAAGCCGGCCTGATTCCGGGATGATGACTGCTCATGAGCTTGCCCACGACATCGAGGAGAACCGACCGTGCAGCGATGGCCGGTTCCGACAGGGGCAGATGATCGGCGACGCAGAGGGACACGGTCGCATCGATCACCGGCTTCGTCAGCGCCCTTACCTGCGCGCCTGAAAAGATCGCTGTCTCCGTGACAACCGAAGCCGGCAGAATGGTCGATCCAAGCCCGTCGAGAACCGCCGCGCTGAGAGCCGGAACGGATTCGATTTCCGAGACGACATCAGGGCTGGCTCTGGCTCTCGCCAGGGCATCGTCGATCAACCGCCTGAGCAGATGTGCCTTGCTGGGAAGAAGCAGCGGGATGTCCTGGAGGGCAGAAAGGGGAAGCGGCGCGCTGCTATCCCCGGGGAGTTCGATGCCCGGCGGCGAGACCAGGAACATTTCCTCGCGAAACAATGGCTGCAGGGTGACGCCCTTGATCGGGGCAGCGGCATAGATCAGCGCCATATCCATCTTGCCCGTCATGATCAGTTCGCTCAGGATCTGCCCGAAACTGTCATTGATGTGGACGACGATGTGGGGATGCCTCGCCTTCATCTCCTTGAGGATCGGCAGCGACAAGGCGCTTGACGAGGAATAGGTCGCAAGCCCGATCGAGACGCGGCCGGCCACCGACTTGGCGGACTGATCGATGTCGACCTGCGCCTGCTCGATCTGCTTCAACATCAATTGCGCGTGCCGATAGAGGATCAGCCCCGCCTCGGTCGGCGTAATGCCGACATTGCTGCGGATGAGGAGCTTGTGTTTGAAATGCGCCTCGAGAGCGGCAATCTGCTGCGACAGCGCCGGCTGGGCCGTCCGCAGAAGGCTTGCCGCTCGCGATACGCTGCCCGTATCGACGATCTTGACGAAGCTCTTCAGTTTTCGGAAATCGACGCTCATGGCCACCGGCTTCTTGTTTCACGAAAAAAGGTAAAGCCTGCGGCCCGTGGGGCGCAAGTCCCACCGGCCTCTTTGCAGTCAATACAGGTCGGCAACGGCCCGTTCGATGCGATCGCATGCTTGCGTGATCACCTCCATCGACGTCGCGATCGAGAGGCGGAAATGCGGCGATATCCCGTAGGCGGCACCCTGCAGCGCCGCGACCCCGACGCCATCCAGCAGATAGAGCACGAAATCGAGGTCTGTCTCGATTGTCTTGCCTTCGGGGGTCTTCTTGCCGATGACACCGGCGCAGTTCGGAAACAGATAGAAAGCGCCGTCAGGTACGAGACAGGAGAGGCCGGGCACGGCATTGAGCCGTGAGCACGCATAATCGCGGCGCTCCTTGTAGACCTTCACGCTTTCCGAAACGAATGACTGGTCAGAAGACAGCGCATAGGCGGCTGCGGCCTGACTGACCGACGACGGGCAGGACGACATCTGCGATTGCAGCTTGTTGATGGCCGCAATCAGGGCGGCCGGACCCGCCGCGTAGCCGATACGCCATCCGGTCATGGCGTAGGACTTTGAGACGCCGTTGGTGAGCAGAACACGCTCCTTCAGTTCCGGGACGGCAGCAACCAGCGTCGTCATCGGCTCGTCCTTGAACCAGATCTGGTCGTAGATATCGTCGGAGAGCACGAAGACGTGGGGATGGCGCAGCAGCACCTTGCCGAGGGCTTCGAGTTCGCTCCTGTCATATGCCGCGCCCGTCGGATTGGACGGCGCGTTGAGGATCAGCCACAAGGTCCTCGGCGTGATCGCCTTTTCCAAAGCCTCCGGCGTGAGCTTGAAGCCTGCTTCCTGCGGGCATTCGATGATGACCGGCTTGCCTTCGTTGGCAATGACCATATCGGGATAGGAAACCCAGTATGGTGCGGGAATGATCACCTCTGCATCGTTTTCCACGCTCGCCATCAGCGCCAGGAACAGAATCTGCTTGGCGCCGCCGCCCACGCAGATTTCGTTGTCCGCGTAGCTGAGGCCGAGCCGGCGCTGGAAATCGCCGATGATTGCCTTGCGCAGCGCCGGCGTGCCGTTGACGGCGGTATATTTCGTTTCGCCCCTGTCGATGGCTGCGTGCGCCGCGGCCTTGATGTTATCTGGCGTGTCGAAGTCCGGCTCGCCGACGGTCAGATCGACGATGTCGCGACCCGCCGCCTTCAGTTCGCGAGCACGGGCTGCCGCAGCCGTGCTCGGCGAAACTTTGATTCTGGACACACGCGATGCAGGCACGAAAGTGCTCATTGGGATTTCCTCGTTTCTGGAGAGACGGATTGGCTCAGTGAACGGCTTCGGTTTCGCCGCGCATTTTCCCGGTCAGGAACAGTTCGCCGAGCTCGTCATGGGTGATGTCTTTCGGCAAGCCGTCCCAGATGACCTTGCCAAGTCTCAGGATGACCGCGCGCTCCGCCACTTCCATGGCCTTCTTGGTGTTCTGCTCGACGAGCAGGATCGTCATGCCGTCCGCGTGAAGTCGAAGAAGCTCGTCGAACACGATACCGATCGCGGCCGGCGACAGGCCGACCGACGGCTCGTCGACCAAAAGCACCTTCGGCCGCTGCAGCACCGCCATCGCCACTTCGAGCAGTTGCTGCTCGCCGCCGGACATATTGCCGGCAAGCGTCGCACGGCGTTTCTTGAGGATCGGAAAGAGGTCGTAGACGTAATCGCGGTCGGCCTTCACCTTGGCGTCGCGGAGGGTATAGGCCGCCATCTGAAGATTTTCGTCGACGCTCATGACGGGGAAATTGCAGCGCCCCTGAGGCACGAAGGAAATCCCTTCGCCCAGAATGGCCCGCGACTTGCTGCCGGCAATATTCTTGCCGCGCCAGTCGATATTTCCCTGCTTGATCGTGGTCATGCCGTAGAGGGTCTTGAGAAGAGTGGACTTGCCCGCTCCGTTCGGCCCCATGAGCGCCACGAACTGTCCGGCGGGCACGTCTAAATCGATGCCGTTCAGAATATCCAGATTGCCGTAACCTGCGCGCAGGTCGCGGATCAAAAGTTGCGAGTTACCCTCCAAGATAGGCCTCCCTGACGCGCTGATCCTGAATGATGTCGCCCGGCAAGCCTTCGACGAGCTTGGCTCCCTGGTCGAGCACGATGACGCGCTGGCAGATGCTCGTAACGACATCGATATTATGCTCGATCACCAGGAAGCTCACGCCGAGCGACTTGTTGGCATAGAGGATGGTGTCGACGACGCGTTCGATGATCTTCGGATTGATGCCGGCCATCGGCTCATCCAGCAGGATGAGCTTTGGTTCGGGCATCAGCATGGACGCGAACTGGATAAGCTTCTGCTGTCCGCCCGACAGATTGCCCGCCGGCTGGTGGCGCACATCCCAGAGACCCGCCATCTTGATCAGGTCGCGGGCTCTCTCCCTGAGACCATCGATGCGCTGGCGGGACATCTTTCCGAGGCCGAAGGTCGATGCAATGGACGGGAAGGTGAACATTTGACCGGCGATGACCAGGTTCTCCTCGACATCGAGCGACTTGAAGGTGACGGTCTTCTGGAAAGATCGCAGCATACGGCCTTCCCTGGCGATGCGGTTCAGGGACCAGCCGGTGATGTCCTGTCCGTCAAGGACGACCGTGCCGGCGTCCGGCTTCGCAAGGCCTGTGCTGCAATCGAAGAAGGTCGATTTGCCGGAACCGTTCGGCCCGATCAGGCCTGCGATCTCACCTCGGTCGATGTGAATACTGACATCGTTGACGGCCTTGACCGCGCCGTAGGACTTGCTGAGATTCCTGATTTCGAGAAGCGGAAGATGACTGGTCATTTCGCGCCTCCGATCGCATTCCAGAAGCGATTGATCAGCGGCGCGCAGCCCTTCTTGAACCAGAAGACGAGGACGAGAAGGCAGACGCCATAGGCGATCATGCGCAGTTCGGGGGTAATGCGCAGCGCCTCCGTCAGCCCGACGAAGAGCAGGCTTCCGAAGACAGTGCCGGAAATCATCCCGGCCCCGCCTCCGAGCACGATGATCAGCATCGTGGTCGAATAGTACATCTGGAAGGTCAGCGGGCTGACGACTGTCAGGTAATAGGCGTAGAGGCAGCCGCCAACCCCGGCAAACACGGCGCTGATCATAAAGACGATCAGCTTGTAGTGCCAGGTGGGAACGCCGAGAGATTCGGCAAGCGTTTCGTTCTCACGGATCGCCACCATGTTGCGCCCGGCGGGCGAGCGGACGATTGCCCAGACAGCGAGGGTGGCGAGGGTCCCAATGATCAGGGCAAGATAGTAGAAGTTCGTCGTGCCGGACACCGTGAAAGAAAGCGGGCCCAGTTCGAAATAGGGTTTTGGAATGCTCGATAGACCCATGTCGCCGCGCGTCAGCGAGATCCAGTTCTTGGCGATGGCCTGACCGATGATCACGAAACCGAGCGTACACATCACGAAGGACGTCGAGCGCAGACGCAAGGCGGGAATGCCGAGCGGAAGAGCAAGGGCTCCTGAGACGGCGCCTGCAGCGATGAGATTGACGTAGAAGGGCGTTCCGTAGGTGACGGCGAGAAGTCCTGCCGTATAGGCGCCGATGCCGAAAAACGCGGCCTGGGCCAATGACAGAAGACCGGTATACCCTACAAGCAGATTGAGCCCATGTGCCGGAAGCATGAAAATCAGGGCGATGATCAGGGAATGGGTGATGTAGCGACTGCCGATGAACGGCGCGGCGAGTGCTAGGACGACCAGGACTGCGGCGAGCGGTATGCGAAGGTCGCGTCTGCGTGCCTGTTGAGCGGTTTCCGTCAGAGACATGTCGAGTCCTCGGTCGTTCGAGAAAGGTCGGCGGGCGCAGCTGCTAGAAGCGCGCCTGCGTCGAAAAGAGCCCATGCGGTCGCCACATCAGCATCAGGATCAGCGTAGCGAAGCCGACAGTGTCGCGGAATTGCAGGCCGACATACGTCGCGACCAGGCTCTCGGCCACGCCAAGGATCATCGCCGCGACGAAAGTGCCGCGCACATTCCCCAAACCGCCCATGATAATGATCGGCAGCGTCTTGAACGTGATCAGTTCGCCCATGCCGCCATAAACACTGACATTGACCGGCGCCGTCAGAACACCTGAAAGTGCCGCGAGGGCCGCCCCCAGCATGAAGGTTCGAAGCACCACCTGCGGTACATCGATGCCGACGACGCTGCAGCATTCGACGTTCTGGGAAACGGCGCGCATCGCCATTCCGAGGCGGGTGTAGCTGACCATCAGCTCAAGGCCGATGAACACCAACAGGCAGACGACGAGAATGAGAATGCGCTGCTGGGCCAGACTGAAGCCCAGGATGGAAACCGGTTCGATATAACCTCCGGCGAAGAATTTGTAGCCTCCGCCGAAGACGAGAATGATGGTGTTCTGCAGGATCAGCGCGATGCCGAGGGTGGCGAGCACGCCCGACTCCGCGGGCGCGCCGACCATCCGGCGCATGACGAGTTGCCCGACCACATAGGCGACGGCGATTGTCGCAAGAACTCCCACGACAATCGACGCTTCATAGGACAAGCCGAGATAGTCGATCGAAAACCACGCCCCGAACGTGCCGAGCATGTAGTACTCGCCGTGAGCAAAATTGATGGCTCTCAGCACCCCAAAAATCATGGTCATGCCGACGGCGACGATGGCGTAAACGGAACCAGTAACGATTCCATTCACAGATTGCTCAACTATGGTCGAGAGCATGGGCGTACTCCTCCCGGCAGATTAGTTGGCAGGATATTGAATGTCCGCCGTATATGCACCCTTGATGCTCGGCTTGCCGTTCTCGATCTGCAGCAGGATCATCGGCAGGCGGGCCTGGTTGTGGTCGTCGAAGGTAACCTCGCCAACCGGGCTCTTATATTTGATCTTCGAGAGTGCGTCGCGAACCTTCACCTTATCAGCGCTGCCGGCCTGCTTGATCGCCGCGGCGAGGAGATTGACGGTATCCCAGTGAACATAGGCGTGGTTATTCGGGGCTTCGTTGTAGGTGGCCGTGAACTTCTCGACGAAAGCCTTGCTTTCGGGCGAGTCAAACTGCGGCAGCCATGCGGCGGCTTCGACGGCGCCTTCGAGCGCCGACGGGGCTGATTTGATGGTCTTTTCCGTGTTGAACTCGCCATTGCCGATCAGCGTGACCTTGCCGGCTATTCCGAGTTCGATCATCTGGCGGGCGATGATTGGCGTCGTATCGGCGAGGCCGTACATGATGATCGCCTGGGCGCCATTGTCGCGGATCTTGGCGAGAACGCTGCGGAAGTCGACTTCGCCTTCCTTGTAATAATCTTCGCTGAGGATCTCTCCCTTGAAGTCAGGCAGGTACTTCTTCGTGAAGGTGATCGCTGAGCGGCCATAGTCGCTGTCGACCGATAGCACGGCGAACTTGGTGAAACCGCGCTGCTCCGCAGCATATTTGGCGACGATCAGCGCCCGGTTCTCATCTGTCGGATAGTTGCGATAGGTCCACTTGAAGCCGCCGACACCGGCCTGGTAGGTGATCTTCGGATTGGATGATGCCGCATTCAGCAGGAGAACTTCGGCATCTTCCGCGACGGGCTGGATGGCGAGCGTCACCGAGCTGGAAACATCGCCGATGATGAAGTCGACGCCATCCTGGTCAATCAGACGACGGGCGGCCGAGACGCCTTCGACCGGCGTGCCCTGGCTGTCGGCGTTGAGGAGTTCGATTTTCATCCCGTCGATGCCGCCGGCATCATTGATGTCTTTGACGGCGAGTTCGGCTCCGTGCATCGAAAATGCGCCGTAGCGCGCATTCGGGCCGCTCATCGGCGCAACAAGTCCGAGCTTGATCGTCCCGTCCGCTGCCAACGCGATAGCCGGCAGGCCGGAGACGGTCACTGCCAGCGAAAGGACTGCTGTAGAAATGAAAAGTACTCTGCGGCTTACGGTAAGTTTCATGTTCCCACTCCATGTTCTCGGGTGCAAACGCTTGGGCATATGGCCCAGCGTACTCCTGACCGCTTTCCGCGGTTCTTATCGCGTCAGCCCAGCGCTGACACCGTCACAGTAGGTTCAGGGAAGCGTCGCTGGCCAACACAACTCCACTCTGCCGCTATAGCGTTTATTTATAGCGAACCGATCGATTCGGCATTGCCGGAACGGCTCGCCGTCCGGCCGGATGAGCCGTCGGGTGATATAATGGTGATGTCGTCACTCGTCACTCGGATCCTGCACTCCACTCGCGATAGGCGAGGTGGATCTTTGCGCCGATCGTCGTGAAAGGCTGCGGCGGCAATGCCGTCGGGGCAGAGAGGCGCGCGTAGACGCGGCCGAGTTCGGAATCATGTCCGAGCGCCAGTTCCGCAGCCGCGATCCCTGAAGCTGTCGAGTTCGACGCTCCAAGGCCGTTGCAGCCGCATGCCGCGAATACGCCGCGGTCGATTTCACCGAATGCCGGAACATGATTGCGTGTGAGCGCCATCGCGCCGGCCCAGCGATACTGCATCCCGACGCCGCTAAGGGTGGGGAAGCGTTTGGAGAACTTGCCGTCGTGGCGGCGGCCGGCCCGCTGGATCGCGGCATCGCTGACTGCGATGCTCGGATTGTAGCTGTAGCGCGAGCGCACCAAAATTCGGTCGCCGGCGCCGGTGCTGATGCGGCGGACAGTTGTTCCCATCGGCAGGGCGGGAGTGGCGGCCCACTTCCGCTCTCCACAGAGGCGCGAGGGGTTGAACGCCTCGGTGAGGGAGGCGTAGGTGAAGACGTGGAGCAGGCGTCCCCGGAAGAAGCCGAAGCTCTCCACATGTCCATTGTTTGCCATGATGATCTTCGCCGCCTGCACGGAACCCTGCGGCGTCTTGACCAGCCAACCCGTACCGGAGCGCTCGAACGAGAGCGCCGGCGTGCGCTCGTAAAGGGTGACAGGCTCCTTCAGGCAGTCGGCGACCGCGCGAATGTAGGCGGCGGGCTGCACGATGACAGTGCCGGGCATGAACAGACCGGAGGTGTAAACCGGCGATCCCGTTACCGCCTCGATTTCCCCGGCGCTCAAGAGCCGATGGTCCTCGCCCATTTTCGTAAGCTGCTGCGCATAGTCATCGAGGTGCTTGTCGCCTTCCGCGCTGATGGCGACGCTGTATCGGCCACAGGGATCGAACACCTCTCTGCCCCAGCCGTTTTCGGTCGCCATCTCGGTCGCCAGAGCGATGGCCGAGCGCTGAATGAGCACGGATTGCCTGAACCTGGCCTCCGACTCTCCGCTGAAATCGTCAGACGAGACCTCGTGCGGCAGGTCGATGATGAAGCCCGAATTCGCGCCCGTAGGCCCCTCGCCGACGACGCCCGCTTCAAGGACGGCGACCCGCGCGGTCGGGTCCAGGCGTGAGATGCGCCGGGCCGCGGAGAGGCCCGCGAAACCACCGCCGATGATCGCGACGTCGGCAATGACAGGTCCGGTCAGCGCCGGCCGTGGCGTGCGTGGCGCAAGCATGGCCACCCAGCCCGAAACGCCTGCGCGTTTCGGCAGCCTGGATGCAACGAAGACGTTCCTTGCGGCCTGGGTCACGTCAGATCGCTTCCCGCTCCATAAGCGTTTCGAGGGAACGCCGGATGGCCGGAAGCTTTTCTGGGGCAAGCCCGCGCAGTGGTTTTCGCGGAACGCCGGCGCCGTAGCCCACCAGATCTGCGGCCGCATAGACGGACTGCACGTAATCACCTTCCCAGATCAGCCCCATCGACGGCTCCAAGATTTTCCAGAGCGCGCGAACCTCGTCCCACTTGTGCTCGGCGGCGGCTTCGACGAGGGAGACGCAGGTTCTCGGAGCGAAGTTCGCCCCACCCCAGATCAGGCCGTCGCATCCGGCATAGAGCGCATAGGGAACGAGAGGATCAGCGCCGTTCATGACGAAACGGCCGGTGCGGATAAGTGCTGCCTGCTTTCCAAGATCGCCACTGCTGTCCTTGACGGCACAGAAGCCGGGGATTTCGCTCAGCCTGTCGAGAAGTTCCGGCGTAACGGCGACGCCGACCGCTTGGGGAACGTTGTAGCCGATCACCGGCAGACCGGCCTTCGCAACCTCGCTGTAGAAATCGACGATGCCTTGGTCGTCGGTCGGCCCTTCGAAGAAGGGCGGAAGAACCATGACGCCTTCGGCGCCGGCGTCGCGCGCGCGGATGGTGCGTTCGACGACGTCTTCCACCAGAAGCGCGGAGGTCTGCGCAATCACCTTCGCTCTTCCGTTGACGATCCGCGCTCCGCGCCGGATCAGTTCCTCGGAATCGTCCTTGGAGAGGTAGACGTGCATGCCGGTGCCGGAGCTGAACAGAAAGCTTCTGACGCCTGCTGAGAGGTAGCGCTCGACGTTGTATTCGAGCCTGCCGTAGTCGATGCGTCCGGCATCGTCGAACGGCGTGGTAATGGCAAGATTCAGGCTTGGAAACTGGAAGTCAGACATTCGTTTGGTGTCCTGCGTTAGGCTGCCGAAGGGTCGAGCCAAAGGTCCTAGAGGGTCGGCGTCTCCAGACCCTCTGGGGCCGAGTACATGGCCATGTTTCGTCGTGAAAGCTCGAGGTGAAACCGCGCCAGTTCTCCGGCTGCGTCGGGATCGCGCTTCTCGATGGCGTCGATCATCTCGTCATGTTGTTGCGTGGCGAGTTCGAGCTCTTCCTGCATGCGAGGCGTGTTCGGGTGCTTGTAAAAGACCTTGCCGATGCGCGCGTGGTCAATCTGCAGTCGCCGCAGGCTCGGAACCAGATAGACGTTGTGCGCCATCTCGCCGATCTGTCGGTGGAACTGGTCGTTGTAGAAGACGCGCCCCTCGACGTCGCAATTGTCGACGGCCCTTCGAAATGATTGTTGAACCTGCTTCAGCACGTCGAGCTGCCCGCGCGTTCCATTCTCGGCCGCCAGCTTGCTGGCGGTGATGTAGATCATTGGCGCAAGAAGAAAGAAGTCGCGCAGCGACTGGTAACTCATCGAACTGACACGCGCCGCCCGGTTGGCTTCCAGCTCGATATAACCTTCGCCAGCCATCTGCCGCATCAGCTCGCGAACCGGCGGGCGGGATAGCCCGAACTCCTCGCTCAGCGCCACTTCGTCCAACACCGCACCCGGCGACAGCTCCATCGTCAGGATGCGTCTGCGGAGCGCAAGACCCAGGTTGGCCTTGCGGTCGGGGTTGCCGATTTCGGAGAGAATGTCATCGTCCATCTCATAATCCTTTTGGAAGACATTATGTAGACATAAGATAGACGTCAAGAATTTCTTGAGACTCCGGAATCGAATCCGCTCGCCCAGTCAGCGAGAAAGCAGGTTCGGGTCAGGAAAAGTTACTGCCTTCACGCGTAGCGAATGCTGCGTCGGCAAGGCGACCGGCGACCTCGATTGCTCATCGGCCCATCCGGCAACAGCCATGAATTCGGCACGCGCTCTAAAAGGTCAGTTGCACCTTGCAGGCGGCTGCGCGATCGCCGGCGAGAGTGAAGGCTGCGGCGGCTTCTTCGAGCGGCAGGCTGTGGCTGATGATCGGCCGCACATCGATCTTGCGGCTGGAGATCAAGTTGACGGCAGTACCGAACTCCTCGTGGAAGCGCTGCGTTCCGTGGAGTTGAAGCTCCTTGCCGACGATGGCGTTGAGAGGGATCGAGACGTCTCCGGTGACGCCGACCTGCACGATCGTTCCGCGTGGCCTGATGGCGGCAATCGCGCCGCGGATTGCCGGGGCGGCGGCTGAGCATTCGAAGACGAGATCGAAATAGCCCTTTCCCGCCTCATATTCCGCAAGCGCCTGGGCATTCTTGGAAACATTGATCGTGCGGCTGGCGCCCATCGCTTTGGCCCGGTCCAGCGCCGCATCCGCGAGATCGGTCACCACGATCTCGCTTGCGCCATGATAGGAGGCGACGGCAACCGCCAGGGTGCCGATCGGGCCGGCTCCGGTGATGAGCACGCGTTTGCCTGTGATATCTCCTGCGCGCGATGCCGCGTGCAGGCAGACGGAGAGCGGCTCGCTGCAGGCCGCCTCCGCGGCGGTTGTCGCAGGTCCGACCGCAAAGCATTGCTTGGCCGGCACTACCAGCCATTCCCGGAACATGCCCTGCTCATGCGGCAGGCGCATCGCACTGCCCATGAAGCGCATTTCCAGGCAGTGGATCGGCATGTTTTTCTGACAATATTCGCAATGCCCGCAGGGTTGGCTGGGATTGACCGCCACCAGCGTCCCGGCCTCCAAGTCGACCCCATCGCCAGCTTGGCTCACGGTCCCCGAGGCCTCGTGGCCGGGTATGATCGGCTCGCGAACCCGGACCGGCCCGAAGCCGCCGTCCTGATAATAATGCAGGTCGGAGCCGCAGATGCCTGCGGCCGCCATTTTGAGAAGCACCTCGCCGGGACCAGGGGCCGCAACCGCGGCGGTCTCGATTCTCAGATCGCCCTTTTGGTAAAGCCGTGCCACACGTGTCCGCATCTTCCGCTCCTATCTCAGCAGCCCGAGTTGCTGCGGCAGCCACAGCGATATAGCGGGCACGAAGGTGATCAGGATCAGCGCCAGGAAGAGCGGCACCAGCCAGGGCAGGATCGCCATGGTCGTGCGTTCGACGGAGAGTTTCGCGACCCTCGACAGCACGAAAAGCACCATGCCGAGCGGCGGGTGCAACAGGCCGATCATCAGGTTCAGCGTCATGATGAGACCGAACTGGACGGGATCGATCCCGAATTTCAGGACGATCGGCAGAAGGATCGGCACGAGGATGGTGATGGCCGCGATCGTATCCAGGAAGCAGCCGACGAAGAGCATCAGCAGGTTCACGAGGATCAGGAAAACCCATTTATTGTCGGTGATCGACAGGATCGCATCGGACAGCAGCTGGGCCGCCTGGCTCACCGTCAGCAACCATGCGAAGACCGATGCCGCGGTGACGATGAAGAGAACGGACGCCGTCGTCTCGATCGTATCGAAACTTGCCTTGGCGAGCGTCGAGGGCGTCATCGTGCGGTAGCGCACCAGACCGAGGAATAGAGACCAGAGGACGGCTGCGACGGCGGCTTCCGTCGGCGTGAACCAGCCCATCGTCATGCCGCCGATCAGGATGACGGGCGTCATCAGCGCCATGACGGCGGAGAAGCGGAAATACCAGTCGAGGGCAAGAAGCAGGGCAAGAGCAATGCCCGCCGCAACATTCATCGATACGCCGGCACGCATCATCAGATAGATGGCCAGTGGCACCGCCAGGACGACGACGATTTCCATCCCCGCCGATAGGAGCTCTCTGACATTAAACGGCGCATCCGAACCCCACCGCTTCTTATAAGCAAAGGCGGCGACCGTGATCATCATCAACAGCGTCATGACGATGCCGGGCAGGATACCCGCCATGAAAAGAGCGCCGATCGAGACGTTCGCCATCATGCCGTAGATCACGAAAGGCAGCGACGGCGGGAAGATCGGGCCGAGCGTTGCCGAGGCCGCCGTCACGCCGACCGCGGCCTCGACTGGATAGCCGTGATCCTTCATCGCCTTGATCTCGATCGTGCCGATGCCGGCCGCATCGGCAAGCGCGGTGCCGGACATGCCGGAGAAGATCACCGAACCGATGATATTGACCTGCGCAAGACCGCCCTTCATCCAGCCGACGAGAGCGACGGCAAAGGAATAGATGCGGCCGGTGACGCCGGCCGAGTTCATCAGGTTGCCCGCGAGGATGAAGAAGGGCACGGCGAGCAGCGGGAAGCTTTCGACGCCGGCGATCATGCGCTGGGCGACGATGATGTCCGGCGCGACGCCATAAAGGACGATGTAGAGCACGGATGCGACCGCCATCGAAATGGCGACGGGCACCCCGATCATCATCAGCACCAGAAACGAACCAAGAAGCAGCAGCATCTGATCAACCCTCGATGGTCTGGAATTCTTCGGGGCGCTCCAGAACGGAGTAGCCGCGGCGCATGTTGGCGATGAAGACGATAACCGCTCGGATCAGCATCAGCACGAAGGCGACGAGAACGGTGTAGAAGACGATGTTGCGCGGCAGGTCGATGGTGACCATCTGCTCGTCCGCTACGATGTCGACGTAACGCCACATCAGGTGGCAGCCATAGGCGAAAAAGCCGATGCGGACGATATCGACGAAAGTGGCGAGCACGCGCGCCAGACCTGCAGGCATATAGTGATAGAACACATCCACCTGGATATGCCGCGAGGTGCGCACGCACATGACGGAACCGAGAAAGACGACACCGATCAGGCAGTTGATCGCAATCTCCTCGGTCCACGCGTAGCTGTCGTTCAGCACATAGCGCGTGAAGAACTGCAGGAAGACGCAACCCGCCATCAGCCAGAAAACGATCAGCGTGATCCAGTCTTCGATGGCATAATCCGAGACGTTTGCCGTCGGCGCGTGCCCTTCGAACTCGTGACCGATTTCTTCGGCCGTGATTTGCGTATGAATTTCTTGCGACATGATCGGCCCTGTTTCAGTTGGGGAAGAAGGGCGCGGCGTGTGGGGCGCGTGCCCTTCGTGTCGACATCGTCTTGCGCTCGGCGGCGCCTGCCCCTCATCCGGCTGCCGCCACCTTCTCCCCGTTTACGGGGGTCCGAAGGACGGGTCGAGACGAGTGGCTCGACCCCGGTAAGGTTAGGGTGAGGGGCAACCGTAGTTGCCAGGCTTTACTGGATCGCGCGGATTGCTTCCCAATCGGCTTTCTCGTAGCCGAAATCCTCGAACTTGACGTTTTCCATCACGGTCTTTTCGAAATCGGCCTTGTCGACCTCGGCGACGTTAAGACCCTTTTCCTTGAAGGTCGCAATGAGGCTGTTTTCCTTGCCGGCGATCGTCTTGCTCGTGCGCTCGGCGGCCTCCTGCATGACCTCGCCGAAGATTTTCTTGTCCTCGTCTGAAAGGCTCGCCCACCGCGTCTTCGAGACCACGGTGTTGAGGTGATCGACGATGTGGCCGGTGAGGATGATGTTCTTCTGGACTTCGTAGAACTTCTTCGCCTCGATAGTCGTCAGCGGGTTTTCCTGTGCCTCGACCGTGCCGTTCTGCAAAGCGAGATAGACTTCGGCAAAGGCGATCGGTGTGGTGTTGGCGCCGCAGGCGCGCGGCATGGCGAGATAGGCCGGAACGTCAGGCACGCGGATCTTCAAGCCCTGCATATCGGCGCATTTGGCAATCGGCTTGTTTGATGTCGTATGGCGCGTGCCGTAATAGCTGACGGCGGCGATGTGGTTGCCGGTCTTGTCTTCATAGCCTTTGGCTAGGCGCTTGAAGACATCGCTCTTGGTGTAGGCGATCAGGTGATCGGGACCGCGGAAGATATAGGGGAAGTAAGTCACGCCGATCGGCTTGTAGTCGCGGGCCGCGAAGCTCGATCCCGAGATGATGATGTCGACCGTCCCAAGCTTGAGGCCTTGGTTGATGTCGGCTTCCTTGCCGAGCTGCGACGCCGGATAGACCTCGATCTTGTAGCGCCCGTCGGTGCGCTTGTTGATCTCTTCTGCCGCCCATACGGAATCCGTGTGGAAGGGCTCTGACGTTTCATAGACATGCGCCCATTTCAGCACTGTCTGGGCCTGCGCTATCGCGCTGCTCGCCATGATCGCGGCTGCAGTGCAAAGTATCGTTGCCAGTCTGCTTTTCATTGCTCTCTCCTCCCGAGCTTGGGTTAAGTCTTGGCAGTTCCTTTCGACGGCCGCTTGTTGCGTCCGCGCTCCTCTTCCCCCGAAAACTCCTCCCCGAAGCTCTCGGAAAACCTCTTCTGCGACATTGTGAGATGGGCGCGCATGGCCGCCTTGGCGCCAGCGGCATCGCCGGCGGCGATCGCGTCGCGAATGGCGCGATGCTCGTCCAGGGCGCTGCGCCATGTCGTTGGCCCCTCGAAGTGGCTGGCAAGTCTTGCGAAATAGGGGGTCATGCGCATGTCGAACATTTCGCCCGTGACGCGGATCAATGTCGCATTCCCAATGATGGCGGCAATGCCGGTGTGGAAGGCGCGATCGGCATCGAGCACTGCGATTGCATCGTTGACCACGCCACCCATGCGCGTCAGAGCTTCATCCAGCAGAGCGATATCGTCCGGTTTGGCACGACCGGCAGCTTCTTCGGCGATGGCGCATTCGATGAGGGCGCGCGCCTGCAGCAGCTCGAACGGCCCCTCCACCGGTTCGCGCTCGGCCCCAGTGACGGCCGCAGCATGCTGGCGCACCACATAGATGCCGGATCCCATGCGGATGTTGACGAGGCCTTCCACCTCCAGGACGATCAGCGCCTCGCGGACGGTCGGGCGTGAAACCGACAATTGCTCCGCAAGGTCGCGCTCGGCCGGCAGCCGCTGACCGACGGCAAGCTCGCCGCTTGCGATCATCAAGCGAATCTGATCCGCGACCTGCCTATAAAGACGGCGCGATTCAACAGGCGAAAACATCGTGGCCTCCCTAGACGAGCTTCTCCTCAAGCGCGCAGCTGGTCAACTGGCCTGACCAATTCAGGCATAGATATCACCGGAGGAGTTGTGCGTCAATCCGCCGCATAAACTCAAAACGAGAGTTCGCAGCATAGGCCGAGCAGGCATGCAAAAAACCCCGCTGAGGCGGGGTTCTTCGCGAAGGGAATAATCAGTTGTTATGCGCGGCGCAGGCCTCATCCATCGGCGTAGCGTTGCTTGTGCCGCCCTGCGTCTGAAGATTGTCGGAGTTGTTGACCGGATTGGGGCATTTGGGCCTGTCGGCTTTCATTGTGCCGGTAGTCGTGGAGCCGGTCGTGGTGGTATCGGTCGCCATCGGCTTTTTGGCCTTCATATCGCCGCTTGCACCGCTACCCTGATCGGCCTGGTTTTTATCGATCGTGGCGCCGGCTGGTGCCGGATTGGACTGGGCGAAAGCAGACGTGGCCATGCCGATGGCGAGAAGCGAAGCTGCTATGAGTTTCATACGCATCCTGATGTCCTCCTTGGGATCTTTGCGTGATCAGGCAGAACCTCGCCGACACCTCATTGTTCCGCATTTTCTGCTTACAAACATCCCATAGGCTCTGGAGCCCGGTCGCGACCAAGGATCAAGGGTGAGGCAGAGTCAGGAAGTGAGTGATGGCCAGGCGTGCCGGCCAGTGGCGACCGAGATCGTGAAGGTTACTTCGCGTAAAGCGCACGCGAGCGCTCGAGATGCTTGAGGAGTGCCGTTTCCGAGCCATCGACGTCGTTTGCGGCCAGGCGGTCGACGATTTCGTCGTGTTCGGCGAGCGTGAATTTTTCCTTGCCGGTCCAGATCAGCATCTCGGTATGATATTCCTTCAGCCAGGCAAGCATGGCTTCGCTGACGGCGATGTAGATCGGGTTGCCTGATATCTGCGCGATGCGGGTGTGAAACTCCATGTCCGCGTCGATGAACTCTTCGGCCCGCCCAAGCGACATTCGCTGGCGTTCGATAACGTTCCTGAGGTCGGCGATGTCATTTGCGGAGGCGCGCTGCGCGGCCTCGCGCGCCATGCCCCGCTCGAAGAAGATGCGCGCGCTCTTCAAATATTCCAGCGAGTCCGACGATTGCGACAGCATGATCTTGGCGGTGAGATCGACCTGGCGGAATATCGATTTTGCCGTCAGCCGGAGGACCTTCGCCCGCTCGCCATGCGAAATGCTGACCAGACCTTTGTTGGCAAGGGATTGCATGGCCTCCCTGATCGCCGGCCGGCCGACGCCGAAGCGTTCCATCAGCACCCGCTCGGAGGGCATTTCGTCGCCGGGCTGAAGCTCGCCGGAGGTAATCATTCGTTCAAGTCGATCAAACACTTCGTCAGAGAGTTTCCGGCGGACGATTTGTTCGAGGGGCTGGGTCATCACATCTCGCTGGCTCAAAATGTTTTCTCCTAACAGTTTCCGTGTCGAGAACAAAGCTGTCGGCGAAAATTTGCGGATCCGAAGATTCTACTTTTCATCAGTTGGAATACTCATTATACCAGATCACGAGTTGACGCCATGGCAATCTGCGTGGCGAGAGGAGCAACCGCCAGTTTCATGATGATCACCCTGACCTATCGTATTGAAACACCCGGCAGCGTCGAGGCGATGGCGGAAAAGGTCGCGAGCGACCAGTCGACCGGAACCTTCGTGCCCGTCCCCGGCGAGACCGAAGAGCTGAAATCGCGTGTCGCCGCCCGCGTGTTGGCGATCCGTCCGCTCGAAGGCGCCCGTCATCCGACTTGGCCCGAGGTCGCTCCCGGCACGCTGCTTCATCGCGCCGATGTCGACATCGCCTTTCCACTGGACGCGATCGGGACAGACCTTGCGGCATTGATGACCATTGCGATCGGTGGCGTCTATTCCATCAAGGGCATGACCGGCATCCGCATCGTCGACATGACGCTGCCCGACGCCTTCAAAAGCGCGCATCCCGGACCGCAGTTCGGCATCCCTGGAAGCCGCCGCCTCACCGGCGTCGAAGGCCGGCCCATCATCGGAACGATCGTCAAGCCGGCGCTTGGCCTCAGACCGCACGAAACGGCTGAACTCGTCGGCGAGCTGATCTCATCCGGCGTCGACTTCATCAAGGATGACGAAAAACTGATGAGCCCGGCCTATTCGCCGCTCAAGGACCGCGTTGCGGCGATCATGCCGCGCATTCTCGATCACGAGCAGAAGACCGGCAAGAAGGTCATGTATGCCTTCGGCATCTCACATGCCGACCCCGACGAGATGATGCGCAACCACGACATCGTGGCTGCGGCCGGCGGCAACTGCGCCGTCGTCAATATCAACTCGATCGGCTTCGGCGGCATGAGCTTTCTGCGCAAGCGCTCCAATCTGGTGCTGCACGCGCATCGAAACGGTTGGGATGTGCTGACGCGCGATCCGGGCGCCGGCATGGACTTCAAGGTCTACCAGCAATTCTGGCGGCTGCTCGGGGTCGATCAGTTTCAGATCAACGGTATCAGGGTCAAGTATTGGGAACCGGACGACAGCTTCGTCTCGTCCTTCAAGGCCGTCAGCACGCCGCTGTTTAATGCCTCCGATTGCCCGCTTCCGGTTGCCGGCTCGGGTCAGTGGGGAGGACAAGCGCCGGAGACCTACAAGCGGACCGGCCGCACCGTCGATCTTCTCTATCTCTGCGGCGGCGGCATCGTCAGCCATCCCGGCGGCCCGGCGGCCGGCGTTCGGGCCGTGCAGCAGGCCTGGCAGGCCGCAGTCGCGGACATCCCGTTGGAGACCTACGCGAAAGATCATCCGGAGCTTGCAGCTTCGATTGCAAAATTCAGCGACGGCAAGGGCGCGTGACCGCGATGGATGGACCTCTCGTCAGCTATTACGGGGATGACTTTACCGGTTCCACCGATGTCATGGAGGCGCTGGCCTCGAACGGTGTGTCGACCGTGCTCTTCCTCGACGTTCCCACGCCGGAACTGATTGTGCGCTTTAAAGATTGCCGCGCGATCGGCATTGCCGGAACAAGCCGCAGCGAGACCCCCGCATGGATGCAAGAACACCTTGCGCGCGCTTTCGAGTGGCTGAATTCGCTTGGCGCTGACATCTGCCACTACAAGGTCTGCTCGACCTTCGATTCCAGCCCCGAAATCGGCAATATCGGCAAGGCGATTGAAATCGGCCGATCGGTATTCGGGCAATCCGTCGTGCCCGTCATCGTCGGCGCGCCGCAATTGAAGCGCTACACGGCATTCGGCAATCTCTTTGCCGCTTACCAGGGCCGGATCTTTCGCATCGACCGCCATCCTGTCATGAGCCGCCATCCGGTCACCCCGATGGACGAGGCGGACCTTGCGGTGCACCTGTCGAAGCAGACCCGCCTCCCCGTCCTGGTCGCCGATCTTATCGCCATCACCGCGACGGACGCAGATACGCGGATCGACGAACTGGCGTCGGGTTCGGAAGGGATCCTGCTCATCGATGTCGATTCCGACGCGACGCAGGAGGCCGCGGGTCGGCAGTTGCTTCGTGCCACCGGCCGTTCCGGAAGCTTCGTCGCCGGCTCCTCGGGTGTCGAATATGCCCTGCTCAGCGCGTGGCGGCGGAGCGGTTTCATCGGCGCGAACAGCGCCGAGTTTCCCGATATCGGCCCGGTCGATCGCCTCGCCGTCGTCTCGGGCAGCGTATCGCCAACGACCGAGCGCCAGATCCGGACGGCTGTCGAGAACGGCTTCGAGAGTATCGCGCTCGATCCGCTTGCACTGGTCTCGGAGCACGGCGAAGGCGCGGTGGATTCGGCGGTCGAGGCCGGCATCCAGATGCTCCGGCAAGGCAAGAGCGTCATCCTCTATACCGCGCTTGGACCGTCCGCAGACCGCGGCACCGACATCGACAGGCTTCCGGGTGCGCGTCACCGGCTCGGCAGCGCGCTCGGCACGATCTTGCGCCGCCTGGTCGAGAGCGAAGCACTTTCACGTGCGGTCGTCGCCGGCGGCGACACATCCAGTCACGCACTGAGACAGTTGAAGATCGACGCGCTGACGACGCTTCTTCCGCTGCCCCAGACGCCGGGTTCTCCGCTTTGCCTTGCGCATGGCGACTATCAGCCGACCAACGGCCTGCAGATCGCGCTCAAAGGCGGTCAGGTCGGGACGGACGGCTATTTCACGCAGATCCGCGATGGAAGGAAACACTGATGGTTTCCCCGATCCGGCTTGGCGCAGAAAAACGTGTGGATCATATGAATTAAGTGATATGGTGATTGACTCATCATACCAGTATATGATCCTATCCAGAAACGGAAAAGGTGAGGAAAACATGACTAAGATTGCCCTCTTCGGCGCAGGCGGGAAAATGGGATACCGGCTCGCCAAAAATCTCAAAGGCTCGCGTTTCCAAGTGCGCCATGTCGAGGTGAGCGACGCAGGCAAGGTCCGTTTGAAGAATGATCTCGGTGTCGATTGCGTACCAGTCGATGTCGGGCTCGACGGCGCCGACGTGGTGATCCTGGCCGTGCCGGACACGGCGATCGGCAAAGTCGCGGCAGGCATCGTTGACAAGCTCGCATCAGGCACCATGGTGATCGCGCTGGACGCTGCGGCTCCCTTTGCCGGCCACCTGCCGAAGCGTGACGATCTCACCTATTTCGTCACCCATCCCTGCCATCCGCCGATCTTCAACGACGAGACGGACATGCAGGCGAAGAAGGACCACTTCGGCGGCCTCTTCGCCAAGCAGCATATCGTTTCGGCGCTCATGCAGGGTCCGGAAAGCGCCTACGCGCTCGGTGAGGAGATCGCCAAGCTGATCTGGGCCCCGGTCATGCGCTCGCACCGGGTCACGGTCGATCAGCTTGCCATGCTC
Source organism: Rhizobium sp. WYCCWR 11146 (assembly GCF_013591995.1). Lineage (NCBI taxonomy): Bacteria > Pseudomonadati > Pseudomonadota > Alphaproteobacteria > Hyphomicrobiales > Rhizobiaceae > Rhizobium > Rhizobium sp. WYCCWR 11146. Next base: position 290,257 of record NZ_JACCEY010000022.1, on the reverse strand, counting down.
GAACCGGGTTTGTCGGAAACCGTCTGCGCATCGCTGCTCGTCGTCATGCGGCAGGCCATGGATGAATGCGTGGCACGCGGCGTGCCGGAACAGGCCGCCCGCGACTTCCTGCTCGGCCATATGAACGTGCTCGGCGCGGTCATCTTCAAGGAAGTCGACGGCGTGTTTTCGGATGCCTGCAACAAGGCGATCGAGTTCGGCATCCCGGCGCTGATGCGCGACGACTGGAAAAAGGTATTCGAACCGCAGGAGATCGCCGAAAGCATCCGGCGCATCACCTGAACCGGCTTGGGGAGGTAAACCCTCCCCCTCAACCGCCCCAGGGAGAAGGGGCTTTAGTCACAACAGGGAGGAAAATATGAAACTGACGCGCAGACTGACACTTGCAGCTTTTGCTGGCGCACTGGCGCTTGGAACGGCTCTTCCGGCCTTTTCGGCCGATCTCATCGCCATCATCACGCCGGCGCACGACAACCCCTTCTTCAAGGCCGAAGCCGTCGGCGCCGAAGCCAAGGCGAAAGAGCTCGGCTACGAGACGTTGCTCATGACGCATGACGACGACGCCAACAAGCAGTCCGAAATGATCGACACGGCGATCGGGCGCGGCGCCAAGGCGATCATCCTCGACAATGCCGGAGCCGATGCCTCCGTCGCCGCCGTCAAGAAGGCGAAGGATGCAGGCATCCCTTCCTTCCTGATCGACCGCGAAATCAACGCGACCGGCGTTGCCGTCGCCCAGATCGTCTCGAACAACTATCAGGGCGCCCAGCTCGGGGCGCAGGAATTCGTCAAGCTGATGGGCGAGAAGGGCAATTACGTCGAACTGGTGGGCAAGGAGTCCGACACCAATGCCGGCATCCGCTCGCAAGGCTATCATGACGTCATCGACGACTATCCGGATCTGAAGTCCGTTGCCAAGCAGTCGGCCAACTGGAGCCAGACGGAAGCCTATTCGAAGATGGAAACCATCCTCCAGGCAAATCCCGACATCAAGGGCGTCATTTCAGGCAATGACACCATGGCCATGGGCGCGATCGCTGCGCTGCAGGCCGCCGGCCGCAAGGACGTGATTGTCGTCGGCTTCGATGGCTCCAACGACGTGCGCGACTCCATCAAGTCGGGCGGCATCAAGGCAACGGTCCTGCAGCCCGCCTATGCGCAGGCCCAGTTGGCAGTGGAACAGGCAGATGCCTACATCAAGAACAAGACGACGCCAAAGGAAGAGAAGCAGTTGATGGATTGCGTTCTCATCAATGCCGACAATGCCGGCAAGCTCGAAACCTTCGCCCTGACGAACTGATCAGCCGCGAATTGCGGAGGGCGCAGCGCTGCGCCCTCCGTAATGCATTTTGCAAGACGTCGAGGTTTAAAGCATGTTGAGAGTGAAGGGCGCCCTGCTCGCTGCCGTCGTGGCGGCCGCCTTGCCCGGTTGCAAGATCATCAAGACGCCGACGGCTGAGGAAAAGGCGGCGGCAGCGGCCAAGACCGCCTTCGATCCGAATGCCAAGGTCGAGGCAATCTGGCAGTCCGAGGCGGTGCCTTATTTCGAAAAGCGCGCCGGCGACCTCAAGGACGTCATGCAATTGGCCGCCTCCAGCCCCGACGCCGCAGGCGAGAAATACGGTAATCCCCGCAAGCAGAGCAGCTCGCCATGGACCTATGCGGTGAAGATCACCGGCAAGGTTGTCGCGGCCGATACAGGCTCGCGCGCGGCAACGCTCGATGTCGACGCCGATGGCGACGGCAAGGCCGACGCCAAGGTCCAGATCGGCCCGGCGCTGCGCGGCACGGCGCTGCGCGACACGTTGGAGTTCGTCAATTTCAACGAATTCAAGAACCAGATCGAATGGGCGCAGTTCGGCAAAGCCTTCAACGAGAAGGCCAATACCACCTTTCTCTCCGCCATCCCGCGTGAGGGCCTCGCCGGCAAGACGGTGACCGCGATCGGCGCTTTTCCGCTGCCGAAAAGCGGCGAGCTGCCGCTCGTCACGCCCTCGGAACTGAAGGTCGGCCCATGACCACGGGAGAGGCACAAAAGGACGACATCATCCTGCGCCTCGACGAGGTGTCGAAGGTCTATTCTGGCATCGTCGCCGTCAAGCGCGCCAATCTCGAGCTTCGCCGCGGCGCAGTGAACGTCCTTGTCGGCGAAAACGGTGCAGGCAAGTCGACGCTGATGAAGATCATCGCCGGTGTCGAACGTCCAACGCTCGGCCGCATCATTCTGGACGGCAAGCCCATATCCTTCGACAGCCCGGCGCACGCGCAGGCGCACGGCATCGGCATGATCTTCCAGGAACTCAATCTCTTCGCCAACATGTCGGTCGCTGAGAATATCTTCACCACGCGTGAGATCACACGCGGCATCCTCGGCATCGATCACAAGGCACAAGTGCAAAAGGCCAATGCCTTTTTGAAGCGTCTCGATGCCGGCATCGAGGCCGGCACGATGGTCGAGGATTTGCCGATCGGCCAGCAGCAGCTCGTCGAGATCGCCAAGGCGATGTCGTTGAATGCCCGGATCCTGATCATGGACGAGCCGACGTCGGCGCTTTCGGCAGCCGAAGTCGAGATCCTGTTCAAGGTGATCGCGGAACTGAAGGCCCAGGGTGTGGCAATCGTCTATATCTCGCACCGGCTCGAAGAGCTGATGCGGATCGGCGATTACATCACGGTGCTGCGTGACGGCCAGGTCACCGGCGAGGCGATGGTCCGCGACATCGACACGCGCTGGATCGTGCGCTCCATGATCGGCTCGGATGCCAAGGATTTTGCAAAATCCGTGGACCACGCCGTCGGAGCCGAGGTCTTTCGCGCCGAAAACATCAGTCTGCCGCGGCCGACGGGTGGGCTTTCTGTCAACGATGTCTCGCTGTCGGTCAGGGCAGGTGAAATCCTCGGCATCTACGGCCTGATGGGGGCCGGGCGCAGCGAATTCTTCGAATGCGTGATCGGGCGGCACACACACTCGACCGGCAAGATCTTCATCGACGGCAAGCATGTTCGCGCCCGCGACACCACGCGGCGCATCCGCCGTGGCCTTGCGCTCATTCCGGAAGATCGGCAGCGGGAAGGTCTGGTCCAGGTGCTCTCGATCGCCTCCAACCTGACGCTGGCGAGTCTTGGCCGCTTCACCCGGCTCTTCCATATCAACAGGGGTGCGGAGAAGAGTGCCATTCGCGATGCAATCCGCGATCTTTCGATCAAGGCGCCGAACCCGGATTTCGAGGTGACCTCGATGTCGGGCGGCAACCAGCAGAAGGTCGTCATCGGTAAGGCGTTGATGACCAATCCGAAGGTGCTTCTGATGGACGAGCCGAGCCGTGGCATCGATGTCGGTGCCAAGGCCGACGTCTTTCGCACCATGCGGCGGCTGGCGGCAAACGGGCTCGCCATTCTGTTTTCGACTTCCGACCTCGAAGAGGTCATGGCGCTTTCCGATCGCATCGCGGTCTTGAGCAACGGCCAGCTGATCGCCGTCTTCGACCGCAACGAGGCCACGGAAGAAGCCATTATCGCGGCTTCGGCCAAGGGACACGGACATCAAGGGAAACTCGCGTCATGATGGCGGCTACATCAACCACTCTTGCGCCGAAGGGCGCCAACGGCTCAGCGCTTCTGACGCTGATGAAGCTCAGGACGTTCATCGCGCTATTCGCGGTCATCATCTTCTTTGCGATCTTCGCCCCGAACTTCACCTCGACGGCGAACATGATCCTGATGTCGAAGCATGTGGCGCTGAACGCCTTCCTGGCGATGGGCATGACCTTCGTCATCATCACCGGCGGCATCGATCTCTCGGTCGGATCGATCGTCGGGCTTTGCGGCATGGTCGCCGGCGGCCTGATCCTTTACGGCATCGAATTGCCGATCGGCTACACGATCTTTTTTAATCTCTTCGAGATCGTGCTGATCACCTTGTCGATCGGCTTGCTTATCGGTCTGATCAACGGCCTGCTGATCACCAAGCTCAACGTCGCGCCCTTCATTGCCACACTCGGCACGCTCTATATCGCCCGCGGCCTCGCTTTGCTGTCGTCGGACGGCCAGACGTTTCCGAACCTTGTCGGCCGGCCTGAATATGCCACGACCGGCTTCGATTTCTTCGGCGCGGGGCGCATCCTCGGTCTGCCGGTATCGATCTGGATTCTGATCGTGCTTGCGCTGCTGGCCGCCTATGTCGCCCGCTCGACGCCGATCGGCCGTCACATCTTCGCCGTCGGCGGCAATGAGCGGGCCGCGCGCATGTCCGGTATCCGGGTCGATGTCGTGAAGATCTTCGTCTACATGTTCTCCGGACTTTGCGCCGCCATCGTCGGCGTCATCATCTCCTCCGAACTGATGGCAGCCCATCCGGCGACCGGTGAAAGTTTCGAACTCAATGCGATTGCCGCAGCCGTGCTTGGCGGCACCTCGATGTCGGGCGGACGCGGCACGATCGGCGGCACGATCATCGGCGCCTTCGTCATCGGCATCCTCTCCGACGGATTGGTGATGATGGGCGTTTCCTCCTTCTGGCAGATGGTCATCAAGGGCCTCGTCATCATCATTGCTGTCGTCGTCGACCAGGCCCAGCGCCGCCTGCAGCAGCGCGTTACCCTCATGCAGATGGCAAAGGCAGGTTGAGATGACGGAATTGAAAGGGGCTTTGATCGGTTGCGGCTTCTTTGCGATCAACCAGATGCATGCCTGGAACGACGTTCGGGGCGCCGGCATCGTCGCGATCTGCGATCGCGATCCGGAGCGGCTGAAGATCGTCGGCGATCAGTTCGGCATCGATCGTCGCTACGGCGATGCCGAGGCTTTGTTCGCCGATGGCGGTTTTGATTTCGTCGACATTGCCACAACGGTCCAAAGCCATCGCTTTCTCGTCGAAATGGCGGCTCGGAACAAGGTGCCGGCCATCTGCCAGAAGCCGTTCGCCAAGACCTTGTCGGACGCGAAGGCCATGGTCGAGGCGTGTCGCAATGCCGGCATACCGCTGATGGTGCACGAGAACTTTCGCTGGCAGACGCCGATCCAGGCGGTGCGGAAGGCGCTCGAGGAGGATGGCATCGGCACGCCCTTCTGGGGGCGCTTCTCCTTCCGTTCGGCCTACGACGTATTTTCCGGCCAGCCCTATCTGGCCGAGGGCGAGCGGTTCATCATTGAAGACCTCGGCATCCATACGCTCGACATCGCCCGCTATATCCTAGGCGACGTTCGCTCGCTCACGGCCCGCACCAAGCGGGTCAATCCCGGAATCAAGGGCGAGGATGTCGCGACCATTCTGCTCGATCATGAAAACGGCGCCACATCGGTCGTCGACGTCAGCTACGCCACCAGGCTTTCCAGGGAGCCATTCCCCGAGACCTTGATCGAGCTCGACGGTTCTGAGGGCACGATCCGTCTGACCCAGGGTTACCGCCTGGAAATCACCAACGCCAGGGGCACCATCACCACGGACGTGTCGCCGAAGCTGCTGTCATGGGCCTCGCGGCCCTGGCACAACATCCAGGAGAGCGTCTACGCGATCCAGCAGCATTGGGTCGATCAGTTGGAGCGCGGCGCCGAACACTCGACGTCAGGGGCCGACAATCTGAAAACTTTTGCGCTCGTCGAGGCTGCCTATGACAGTGCGGCCAGAGGACAGACGATCGACGTCGGAGCCATGCTGCGATGACGATCGATGCGTTCCAGCTCTACGGCACTCGCTTCGCCGAAACGCCGCCCGTTCGGCTGAGAGCCGGAAAATTGGAAGCCGATCTCACCAACGGCAACCTCCGCACCATCCGCTACGATGGGACCGAGGTGCTGCGAGCGATTTCATACCTCGTTCGCGACCGGGACTGGGGCACCTACAACCCTGAAATTGTTGATCTCCGGATCGAGCAGAGTGACGATCGTTTCGCGGTCGCCTATCGGGCCAGCTGCGAGGGACCGGATGATACCAAACTCATCATCGATGTTCGCATCACCGGATATGCGGACCGGCTCGACTTCGAGGCCGAAGCCGTCGCCGCAACCGGCTTCGAGACCAATCGCTGCGGCTTCTGTATCCTGCATCCGATCGTCGGCGTGGCGGGTTCACTCGCGACGGTCGAGCATGTCGGCGGGCAGATCGTGGCGACACGGTTTCCCGATGTCATCGAGCCCTGGCAGCCGTTCAAGGACATGCGCGCCATCACCCATACGGTCATGCCTGATGTTCAGGCGGAATGCCGGATGGAGGGCGACACCTTTGAAATGGAAGATCAAAGGAACTGGTCGGACGCATCCTATAAGACCTATGTCAGGCCGCTCGCCCTGCCCTGGCCCTACCAGATTGCCGCCAATCAGCCTGTCCGGCAGAAAACGTCGCTTGTTATCAGGGATATCGGCGGCTCGACACGGCATTCTCCTGGGGTGTCAGGCGGCGCCATAAAACTTGAACTTGGGTCCTGCACCGGCACCATGCCTGATATCGGCGTGATCATTACACCCGAAGAGGCCGATGCGAGCCTCTCGGCAAAGTCCGTCCTGACGGAGATCGCTCCCCAGGAACTCCTCTTCCATTTCGATCCCGATGCCGGGCACGGCGTCGAGGCGTTCAGGCGGTTTGCTGCGATCGCCACACTCCATCGCGGCCGCTCGACGCTGGAGATCGCCCTTCCCTGCAAATCGGTCCCGGCGAGCGAGACCTCCGAGATTGCCCGCCAGATGCAGCTCGCGGAATTCAGGCCCGATGCGATCATGATATCGCCATCCGTCGACCGGCAATCGACGCCGCCCGGCAGCAAATGGCCGGAATGCCCGCCGCTGGATGAAGTCTATACCGCCGCCCGCGCCGCCTTTCCCGGCATTCGCATCGGCGGCGGCATGCTGAGCTATTTCACCGAACTCAACCGGAAGCGCGTCCCGGATGGGCAGCTCGACTTCGTCAGCCACTGCACCAATCCGATCGTGCACGCCGCCGACGATCTCAGCGTCATGCAGACATTGGAAGCGCTGCCCTTCATCACGCGGTCGGTGCGTGCGATCTACGGCGACAAACCCTACCGGATCGGCCCGTCGACGATCCCGATGCGGCAGAACCCCTATGGCAGCCGCACGATGGACAATCCGGTGGGCGCACGCATCCCGATGGCCAATCGTGACCCGCGCCATAATGGACGCTTCGGACAGGCCTTCGCGTTCGGTTATGCAATACGAGTGCTGGATGCCGATCTGGAATGCCTGACGTTATCAGCCTTGACCGGTCCGTTCGGCCTGATCGCTGGTCCGGGGGAACCGATCGAACCGGGCAGGCGTCGTCCGCTGTTCGATACCGTGCGGACACTGTGTCAATTGGCTGGTGCAACCTGGCGGGAATGCGTCTCCTCCTCTCCCTCCGAGGTCCTGTCTTTCGTTGCAAGGGATACTACAGGCGCCAGGCTTTACGTCGTCAATCTGACGAGCGAAAAACGAAAGGTCGATTGCGGCGCATGCGGGCCGACCGGGAAGGACTCAAGCGGGGATCTGCTGCTTGACCCATTGGCTGTCGCCGTCTTGCCGCTGGAACACCACGCGCTGGCGGATTGACCTCCAGCAGAGCAGCTGCATCTATGCGATCGGAACTCGCTCTTGGGAGGATCGATGTGAAGACGAAGAAGCTTATCAATTCAGGCGCAGATGCCGTCGATGAGATGCTGCAGGGGATCCTGGCGGCGCATCCACGCCATCTCTACGCGGTAGAAGACATGCCCCGCGCGATCATTGCCAGAAACGGACCACGGCGGGGCAAGGTCGGGCTGGTCATCGGTGGTGGATCCGGGCACGAACCGACATTTCTGGGGTTTGTCGGCAAGGGGCTGGCGGACGCGGCCGCAATCGGCAACGTCTTCGCCTCGCCGCCGCCCGATCCGATTGTCGCCTGCGCCATGGCGGTCGACGGTGGCGTCGGTGTCCTGTTCATGTATGGCAACTATGCCGGCGACGTGATGAACTTCGACATGGCCGCCGAAATGCTGGCGCTTGACGAGATCGAGGTGCGCACCGTCCTCACCACGGATGATGTGGCGTCCGCCCCTGCCGATCAGCGAGACAGGCGGCGGGGCGTGGCGGGCAACGTCTTCATCTTCAAGGCCGCCGGCGCGGCCTGCGATCTTCTCTATTCGTTTGACGATGTCGAGCGCGCGGCCCGCCATGCCAATGCGCGAACCTACACGATGGGTGTGGCGCTCTCGCCCTGTTCGCTGCCCCAGACCCTCCGGCCAAACTTCCTGATCGGCGAAGGGGAGATGGAGATCGGAATGGGCATCCATGGGGAGCCTGGCGTGGCTCGCGAACCTCTGAGGCCGGCCGACGCGGTGACCGACGAACTCATGGACAGCATTCTTAGCGAAATGAAAGCAGACCGGGGCGATCGTGTCGCCGTGCTCGTCAATTCGCTGGGTTCGACGCCGATGATGGAACTCTACATCATGATGCGGCGCGTGAAGTCCCGGCTCGACGATGCCGGGCTCGTCATCCATACATCGCTTGTCGGAAACTACTGCACCTCTCTCGAAATGGCAGGCGCGTCGATCACGATCATGCATCTCGACGACGAGCTTCAGCGATTGATCGACCACCCCTGTGATTGCGCGATGTTTGCGAGGTAATCGATGACGTTTACGACCGAAGACCTGCAGCGCATGTTTGCCGGGATTGCCGAGGATATTGCGGCAGAGAGCGACCATCTCTGCGCGTTGGACGGCGCCATCGGCGATGGAGATCATGGCCTTGCCATGGATGCAGGCTGCCAGGCCGCGGCGAAAGCGGTCGGCGAGCTCGACGCCGGGATTGCCCCAACAACCGCATTCAACGTCGCGGCTAAGGCATTCCTGAATGCGGTCGGCGCTTCGTCCGGCCCGCTCTACGCCACGGCCTTCATGCGCGCCGGAGCAGCCGCCAAAGACAAGCAGACATTGAGCGATGACGATTTCCTGCGTGTCTTTGCGGCAATGGCACAGGGAATCCAGGAACGCGGAAAGGCCGAGCCTGGTGAAAAGACGATGGTTGACGCCTGGAGGCCCGCGGCTGACGCAGCACTCGCTGCCCGGCAGTCAGGAAAGCCCCTCTCCCAATGCTTCGAGGCGGCCGAGCGGGCAGCGCGCACGGGCTGCGAAGCGACCAGTAGCATGACGGCGGCCAAGGGACGGGCTTCGCGATTGGGGGACCGTGTGATCGGGCACATCGATCCCGGCTCCGCCTCGGCCGTCATCATCATCGCCGCGATGGCCAAATTTGCTCAGCACCACGATGGTTAGCTCATCATACCAGTTGACATGTCAATGACTATCTGCAACAAGGGGCCCGGCTTTACAAGAGGAGGACGGTAATGCTGACCCTTTCTGCGAAATTGAAGACCGCGAGCATCGTTGCGATCGCCGTGGCGTCACTATCGGCCACGCCGGTTCTTGCTGAAGACATCACGCTCTGGACCCTCAACTTCGACAACAATGCCGCCAATACGGCCCTGAAGAAGGTGGCGACGGACTTCGAAGCGGCAAACCCCGGGACGCATGTCGAGATCGTTCAGCGCGCCGTCGACGAGCACAAGACCGCCTTGCGTGTCGCTGCTGGCTCCGACAAGGGACCCGATATTTATTTCAGCTGGGCCGGCCTCGGTCTCGGTGGTGAGTATGTGAAGGCCGGTCTGTCCCTGCCCCTCGACAAATACTATGCCGAGTATAAGTGGAACGACGAATTGCTGCCCTCGGCAGCGGCTTTTGCCGACCTCTATCCCGGCGGCAAACACGGCGTCCCCTTCACCTTCAAGGGTGAGGCCGTCTATTACAACAAGAAGCTTTTCGAACAGGCCGGCATCAAGGAAGAGCCCAAGACCTACGAGGAATTCCTTGCCGCGGCCGATAAGCTGAAGGCTGCCGGCATCCCTGCCTTCACCTTCGGCGGCACGGTCAACTGGCACGTCATGCGCCTCATGGACGTCATCCTTGAAACGAAGTGCGGTGCTGAGAAACACGATGCACTGAAGGCGATGACGCTGGACTGGACCAAGGAACCCTGTGCGACGGAATCCTTCGCGGAGTTTGCGAAGTGGACGAAGGACTATACGCTGCAGCCGTTCATGGGCATCGACAACAAACAGTCCTATAGCCTCTTCACCGCAGGCCGTGCGGCGATGATGCTCGAAGGCGACTGGCTGGTCAGCCAGCTTAACGGCTCCGGGGCCAATCTCGACGACTACGGCATTTTCCCCTTCCCGACCAACACCGATCGTCTCTACGGTTTCGCCGAGTACAATTACATCAGCACCAAGAGCAAGAGCCCTGACGTAGCGGCGAAGTTCCTCGACTACTTCCTCTCGACGAAAGTCCAGCAGGACCTGCTCGGCCAGCTGAGTTCGACCTCCGTCAACAAGAACGTACAATATGCCAACCAGAAGCCGCTTGAGGCGGAATGGCTGGGGATCTTCCAGAAATACGGCAAAGTGTACATGAACGGCGACCAGGCGTTCCCGCTCGACGTCACGACGGAGTACTTCCGGGTCATCAACGATGTTGCTTCCGGCAACACCGAGCCGGCCGATGCCGCCAAGCAACTGCAGAGCTTCATCGCAAGCCGAACCTGATTCCTCCCGAGGTGCCAGTCGATCGACCCAGCTGTCGATCGACCGGCACATTCTTTCATCAGCTGGCAGCCGCTTCACTGCCAGGAGGAAAGCATGTCACTTCGACAATCGACACATGATCCGCGCGTACAAGCGCTCATCCTGCTCGTGCCAGCACTCGCGATTTACGCGGTCTTCGCGCTCTACCCGATGCTCAACGTCGTGATCCTGAGCTTTCAGAAATGGAACGGGCTCGATCCCAATCGACAATTCGTGGGGATTGCGAACTACCAGGCGATTTTCACAAGAGATCCTGTGTTCTGGGTTGCCTTTCGCAACACGGTGATCTGGACCTTGATGAGCCTGATCTTCCCGCCGATGGTCGGACTGCTGCTGGCGCTCAGCCTCAACCAGAAGATATTCGGCCGAAATGGCCTCAGGGCCATCTTCTATCTGCCTGTCATCATCGCGCCGATCGCGGTGGCCACCATGTGGAAGTGGATGTACGATCCGTTCTTCGGCCTTTTCAGCCAGTTGCTCACCTCGTGGGGCATGCAAGGCTGGATCAACGACTGGCTGGGCAACCGGGATATCGCCCTTTATTCGGTCTTCGTCGCCTATCTCTGGCAGACGGTTGGCTTCTCGATGGTCCTGTTCCTGGCGGGCCTGCAGAACGTCTCCCAGACACTCGTCGAGGCCGCCCGCATCGATGGCGCCGGCCGCTGGGCGGTGTTCAAGCATGTGACATTGCCGGCCTTGCGCCCGACGATCACGATCGTTCTCGTTCTTTCCGTCATCTCCTCCCTGAAGGCCTTCGACATCGTCTATGGCCTGACCGGCGGCGGGCCGGCGCAGTCCACCCAGATGCTGGCGCTCTGGGCATTCACGCAGGCGATGCAGATCTTCGATTTCGGACGAGGTGCGGCGATTTCGGTCGTGCTGCTGCTGATCACCATGGCCGTCGTCATTCCCTATCTCAAATGGACCCAGAAGCACGAGGAGGTTGAATCGTGACAGCAGTACCGACCGACCAGACCGCAGTGCATCTGCAGGTCGAACCATCGTCGATGAAGCGGGATCCGATTCTGATCGGCCTCTGGATCACGCTTGTCATCGTGGCGCTCGTCTGGGTCGCGCCATTCGTCTTCATCGTCTTCACCTCCTTGAAGACGCCGGCGGCGGTGACGGGTACGGGCGCCTTCGTGCCGCCAACCGAGCTCGCTTTCGAAAACTACAGCGCCGCATGGAGCCGCGGCAACTTCGCAAACTCCTTCTTCAACAGCGTCATCATCACCGTCATCAAGGTGCCGCTCGGGCTGTTCATTTCGGCGATGGCCGCCTATGCCCTGGCCAAGATCAAGCTGAAGATCACCAAGGCCCTGCTGCTGCTCGTCGTGTTCGGCACGATGATCCCCTTCCAGGTGATGCTTGCGCCGCTCTTTACCCTGGTGAATTCACTCGGCCTGATCGACACCTACCCCGGCGTCATCCTTCCCTACATCGCCTTCGGCGTTCCCTATCAGGTTTTCATCCTGCACGGCTTCTTCAAGAGCATTCCCAAGGAGCTGTCGGAAGCAGCACTGATCGACGGTGCAAGCCACTTCATCATCTTCAGACGGATCTTTCTGCCGGTGTGCCTGCCCGTGCTCGCCGCACTGCTCATCCTCGACTTCGTCTCCACCTGGAACGAATTCGCCATGGCGCTGGTGCTGCTCCAGGATCAGCACATGTGGACCTTGCCGCTCGGCCTGATGTCGTTTCAGGGGCAGTTCTCGAGCAATTACGGCCAGCTCAATGCGGCCATCGTGATGACCGTCCTGCCGGCAACGATCGTCTATCTCATCTTCCAGCGTTACTTCGTCTCTGGCCTCACCTCTGGCGCCGTCAAAGGCTAGGGCCACGAAAAGCATTTCACGAGGAGAATATTCTATGTCTGATGCAACAGTCGAAAAATGGGGCGTGTTCGAGGCCTCCTTTGATGGACCCTCCGGCGGCAATCCCTATCTCGACGTGGCATTCGATGCCGTGTTCACCCACAAGAGCCGCGAAGTCCGCGTGCCGGGCTTCTATGACGGCAACGGAGCCTACCGTATCCGCTTCATGCCGGACATCGAAGGCGAATGGTCGTTTCTGACCCGTTCCAAGACTGCTGCACTCGACGGCAAGACCGGCGCATTGACCGCGACCGAGCCTTCGGCCGGCAATCACGGCCCGGTGCGCGTGCGCAACAAATTCCACTTCGCCTATGCGGACGGCACCCCGTTCCTATCCTTCGGAACGACCTGCTACGCCTGGACGCACCAGCCGCTCGACATGCAGAAGCAGACCCTCGAAACCCTCAAGAAGGCCCGCTTCAACAAGATGCGGATGGGCGTGTTTCCGAAGTATTATCCCTACAACGTCAACGAGCCGCTGCACGCCTCCTTCGAACGCGGAGCGGACGGAAAGGAAGACTTCGATCGTCCGAACCCCGCCTCGTTCCAGCACTTCGAGAAGCAGGTCGCAGCGCTCTGCCAGCTGGGGATCGAAGCCGATATCATCATCTTCCACCCCTATGACCGGTGGGGTTATGCCGACATGTCGGCCGAACAGGATTTTCGCTATGTCGAATATCTGGCCGCTCGTCTCGCCGCCTACCGGAACGTCTGGTGGTCGCTTGCCAATGAATATGATTTTCTCATCGATACGAAGCCGATGGAGCAGTGGGATCGCTACTTCCACATCTTGGAAGAGAACGACCCCTACCAGCACCTGCGCTCCATCCATAATGGCGACGTGACGGCGAATTTCGATCATCGCAAGCCGTGGGTAACGCACACCTGCATTCAAAACCCTGACGTCAAGCGGACACAGGAATGGCGCGATGCCTACGGCAAGCCTGTCGTCAACGACGAGCCGGAATATGAGGGCGACATCCTGCAGTCATGGGGCAATCTCAATGCGCAGGAGCTCGTGCATCGCTTCTGGATTACGATGGCGCGCGGCGGCTATGCCGGGCATGGCGAAACCTATTCTCATCCCGAGGATCTGATCTGGTGGGCCAAAGGCGGGGAACTGCGCGGCGAAGCGTGGAAGCGCATCGCCTTCCTCCGCGACCTCCTGGAAGCCGATGTCAAGCACGGCCTCGAGCCGCTGGGCATCATCGGCGAATGGCCCTGGTCCCGCGTGTCGGGCGCGCGCGACGGCGACGGCGATTTCCGCCTGATCTATTTCGGCGAGCATCAGCCGGTGATCTGGTCCACGGGTCTGCCCGTGGACGGTGACGATTATGATGTCGATCTCATCGACACCTGGGAGATGACGATCACGCCGGTGGAGAAGGTGGCGGCTCCCGTTCCGCATCCGACGCGCCATGGCTCGGTCGTGCGCGGCGGCAAGCCGGACGCGGCCTTCGGCGTGAAAATTCCGCGCAAGCCGTACCAGGCGCTGCGCGTGCGCAGGAAGCGCTAGAAGATGACAAGGGGTACGAAATGTCTGGCTTGAGCATCAGAAACGTCAAGAAATCCTTCGGCACTGTCGATATCATTCATGGTGTCGACGTCGAGATCGCCGACGGTGAATTCACCATTCTCGTCGGCCCCTCCGGCTGCGGCAAGTCGACATTGCTGCGCATGATTGCCGGGCTCGAGGATATCACCGCCGGTCAAATCAGCATTGACGGCCGGGTCGTGAACAATCTGCAGCCGAAGGATCGCGATATCGCGATGGTCTTCCAGAACTATGCGTTGTACCCGCAGATGACGGTCTCCCAGAACATGGGATTTGCGCTCGAGCTCGCCGGTGCCAAGCGGCCGGAAATAGAACAGAAGGTCGGTGAGGCTGCGGCAATTCTCGGATTGCAGCCGCTTCTCGATCGAAAGCCGGCTCAGCTGTCGGGCGGACAGCGACAGCGCGTCGCCATGGGCCGGGCCATCGTTCGCGATCCGAAAGTCTTTCTCTTCGACGAGCCGCTCTCCAATCTGGATGCGAAACTGCGCGTGAAGATGAGAGCGGAGATCAAGGCTCTGCACCAGCGCCTGAAGACCACGATCGTTTACGTCACCCACGACCAGATCGAGGCCATGACCATGGCTGACAAGATCGTCGTGCTCCACGGCGGTCGCGTCGAACAGATCGGCAGTCCGCTCGAGCTCTACGACCGACCGCGCAATATGTTTGTCGCCGGCTTCCTCGGTTCCCCCGCGATGAACTTTCTCGAGGGAACTCTTGAGGGCGCAGGCAAGCCGGCATTGTCGCTGCCGGGTGGGTCACGCGTAGCGCTTTCGCGGGCTCCAGCCAATTCCACCAACAGACCGCTCACGCTGGGTATCCGTCCCGAAGACATCACTTTCGGTGGCGAAAACGGTGTGGATGCCGTGGTCAAGGTGGTCGAACCCACGGGATCCGAAACCCATGTCGCCGTGGAACTCGAAGGCAGGGAGCTGACATGGGTCGTTCGCGAACGTGTCGAGCTGGTGCCGGAACAGCCGGTAAAGCTTTCTTTCGAAACGGCCAAGGTTCACTTCTTCGATCGGCAGACGCAGCAACGCCTGAACGCCTGAACAAGGCGCGTCAGCAGGTCCGTCGAACGCGGAACCGGAATTTGACGGCATGGAGTTCTTGATGATTCCTCGTCTTCGGAGCGAATTGGAGACTTGTAATCTCTGATCTCGCCGATAGGCTGTTCGTCCAAGATGAGGTAGCCAAGACATGCACATTCGAAGAGCCGTCTCCGCCGACGCGGAGGAGCTGAGCAGTCTTTTGAATGAAATCATCCTTGCCGGCGGAACCACCGCACTCGAGACGCCGCTTTCGGCTGCCGAGTTCGCGGACTGGTTCATCGACGGCGAGTTTCCTCTTACCTGCCATGTTGCAGAGCACGATCAGTCGCTCGTCGGCTTTCAATCGCTCAGCTTATACGGCGATCCGCCGAAAGGCTTCGCCGACATCGCGACCTTTGCCCGCATGAACCTGAGGAGCCGAGGCGCCGGCAGCGCTCTCTTCCCCGCAACCCGAGCCGCGGCGGAAGAGCTCGGGCTCGAATTCATCAATGCCACCATTCGCGCCGACAATGTCAGCGGCCTTGGCTATTACGCAAAGTTGGGCTTCGAGACCTATGACCGGCTGGTCCAGGTTCCGCTTCAGGATGGAACGCCCGTCGACAGGATCAAGAAGCGTTTCAGAGTGGACGCCAGGCACCACACGATACTCGACGCCTGAAACCTGTTCGATGGCGCTGCGGGAGCGCTGGGCATCCAAGGACCGGACCGGACCGGTTCAGCCTTGCCCAGCGTCGCCTGTTTGCAAGGGACCGACAAGCCGATGCGGCCTCTTTGCAGCTACACTTTGATGTGCGGCGACGAAGTTGAATTTTACAGCCTGCGGAATATTAACCTCATGAAGTAACAACGTAGTTTTCCATAACGGAAGAGAAGTGACAATTAGCTTCCGTCACGAGTTCCTTCCCCGTGAGTCAACCGTTCGGGGTAGAGATGGGTTTGGAGCCGCAAGGACGTAAAAAAGAAACGGATCAAAGCCATGCCGGGAGATTTGCCCATGCCGACTGCGATGTTCACGGCCGACGAACTGGCGGTGATCCGCCGCGCTTACGCCCATCAGGTGGCGGCAACCGCCGCAACGACGAACCCGCGGATTGAAGCTGCCTTTGCCACCGTCCCGCGCGAAAAATTTCTCGGTGCTCCACCATGGCAGATCGCCAATCTGGGCGGCGGGTATCGCCCCCTCACCTCCTCCGACTTGGTTCTGGCCTATCAGGACGTGCTATTCGCGCTGCAGTCCGAGAAGGGTGTCAACAATGGTAGTCCCTCGCTGCATGCCCGACTCCTGGCGGAGCTGGACATACAAATCGGCGATCGCATAACCCATATCGGTGCCGGCACCGGCTATTACAGCGCCATTCTTTCGGAGCTTGTCGGCGCTTCCGGTCATGTCTACGCCGTCGAGATGGATCCCGATCTGGCTGCCCAAGCTCAAACAGCGCTTGCCGATCGGGCCAATGTCAGCGTCATTAACGCCGACGGCAGCCAATGGCCGCAGCAACAGGTGGATGCGGTCTATGTGAATTTTGCCGTCGCGCGGCCCGCGGAACCCTGGATCGAAAGGCTTCGGCCTGGAGGGCGCCTGGTGCTGCCACTCGGCGTACCGCGCCAGGACCGACCGCCGAAGGGCGGCCGTCATGCATCCCATGGCGCTGCACTTCGGATTGAGCGCGGCGAGAGTGGATTTGCGGCGCGTTGGATCGGCACAGCCTATTTCGTCTGCGCCAATGGTGGATTGTCGATCGACGACAACGAGATCGAGGCGCTGACAGCCGCATTCAGGCGCGGCGGCATCGAGTTCGTCAAAAGCCTGCTCTGGAAAACGGAACCGCGGATAGGACGCTGCTGGTATATCGGCGATCAATGGGCGCTCTGCTATGATGACGTCTGAACCATCCGCGCCGCGAAAGTCGACTGTCTGACGTCCGCGAGGAACGAGAGCGATGTGGCGCAGCTCGCCAAAGAGCTCGATGTTCTCGGCGCCATCCTGCCTTTCGATCGACGCGATCAGCTCGCCGCACTTTCTTAAGCATGCGTGGCAACGCGCTCAAAAGCCGGCTCGGAACTTGGCCATCTCAAAGACCCTTGCAAGCTCGCCACCTGCGCCCTGCCCTCTCCGACCCCGGAAAGTCTGCTGCTGAATTTTTGCCGGCCTTCATCTTTGATGATCGGACCAAGGGCGTCAAGGATCCGAGCGACGGCCACGCCGGCGGAGGTCGAGACGGGATTGAGCGCCGACGGCTTGTTGCAATCTGCGGTCCGCATGTGCGGGATACGGTGCGCCGACAGCAGACCTGCTGTTTCCGCGACGCCGACGCGATCCGACCAGGGCATTTGACACATCCTCCTGGAAGGCGCCGCTCAGACCGGTGGCAAAGATCAGCAAACGGCCGCGGCCACACCATAGCTGATCGGCAGTGCCTTGGCTCATGCTCGCCAGCGATCCCATGAAACAAGCACTCATCGCTCACTGCTGAAGGCGGCGCCGCCGTCGCGGCACAAATTGGCGACACAGATAACCAGTCGCCGGCCCCGGATACCCCGATGTCGGCACATCTCGCCAGGACCGGATCGACACGAATGGAAAAGGAGGAATCGTTGCCCGTCCGGCGGCGATTGCCAGAATGACAAAAGCCCGGCGCGGGAGAGGTGCGCCGGGCTTCGATAGTGACCGACAGCCTGGGAGGAGGAGGGCTGTCCATCGGACCGAAGCGGCTCGGAGGGGTTAAGCGCTTCGGTCTGTCACGAGGTAGTGTTGCGATGCGACGAATTCAAGCCTGGTGGCTGCGCGGATGTCGCAGACGAAGTGCCAGACAAATGCAGCCTCACTCGCACGCGATCAGGGCTAGAGCCTTTCCGGGTTAGATTGAAGCATTCTGCCGGAGCAGGTTTTCGTCAGGGCAGAGGCGATTGGCGAAGGGCATACCC
>NZ_JACCEY010000022.1:195153-272073 GCF_013591995.1 Rhizobium sp. WYCCWR 11146 | reverse complement strand
GGCTACGACACGCGCCGGCCGGTCGACCATCCGACTCCGTTTGAGCCAACAGAATGCTGCAATCTAACCCGGAAAGGCTCTAGGCGAGGGGTTGTCCGCGGACAACTTGCCGAGTAAAGGACCCGGCGGAGGGAGTTTCCCCGACCTTCAGCGGGCCGACCTGCCCACCACAAAATGATTGAAGTGGCACAGGAGATCGCGCGGCTGGTGCGCCAAGAGCCGGACGCGCGAATGGAGATTGCCTCAATGATCGACGACGATCCGCCTTGGACCTGGCTTGCCCAATCCTTCGCCCGAGCAAGAGCATGGCCTTGCTTATCTCCAACTGACTGACGGCCGAGTTGGCCGAGATGTCGAACAAGGCGATCGCCGAGCCGACCGATCGGACGCCGATGACCAACGACGGCGACAGCATCCAACCATCCGCCCCAGCACATGCGGATGCTGCCGTCAGCTTTCAGCCATCCGCTGCACCATTCGAGACTTCGTCCTCTGGCCTGCAAAGCTCAGGAAGGAGGACCAACAGGCATAGCTTGGACGGCCGAACCGATCGATGCACCGCGAACTGACAGGCTGCTGGAGTCGCCGCCCTCACCTGCCGCCCTCTCTCCAGCCTTTGCCTGAGACGCGCCGCAGGAGCCTCGAAGCACGGAGCCGCACGCTTACCGATCTGGCCGGACCGAAGCATCGCCGTTAGCCAATGCCGAGCGACAGGCGGTCTCTATTGCCACCTCATCAAGGAGGCGCAAGAGCGGCGAGGATGACCCCGCCGCGGCGTCCCACCGACCTTGCCGCGGATCCCTTTCGGTGAGCGAAGCCGCAGCGTCGGCAGCCTCGCAGCCTCTTCGAACGGGCGGCGCTCTGCTCCTCTTAGACGGGAGCAGGTTCTCGGCATTGCGAAACTGCCGGCAGACCCGGCGGGACTCTTGGAGCCGAATACGCCGCGCCTGTTCGGCAAGACGCATGAAAGCGCGGCTCTACGATACTAGGTAGAGCCATCGAGGCGGCCCTAATACCGCAAATCAGTACGGCGATATCAGGGATATTTTCCCGGCGCGAACCCAGTTGCTGCGGAGATCAGTTCATGCGCAAACGATCTGGCGACTACCACGTTGATGATCCGGTTGTCCGCGGACAACGGCATGAGCAGGCAACGTTCGGCCTTGCAGCTAGGGTTTGCGGATTCGCCTGGGAAAGGGCGCAGGGTCGGTTGCCCATCCGGCATAAAGCCGGCTTCTGTGTAGTAGTCAGCCGACAGTACGGCTGCCTCGCTATCATCCGGTGCTACATAAGACCGAGCGGAGGGATCTCGCGGAAGGGGAGGGGACGCCCTTCGATCTTGGAGGATCGCCAGTTCACGGCCGAATTCTTCCGGCGCATCCGCCCGTTGCGAAAGGGCGGTCGCTGACATCGATCGGCGGGCCGTCAGCGCACCTGACGCAGCGACGAATACCGCCGATCTGCTTGCAGCAGCGAGCCGCGCATGGGGAACGGCAGCGTCGGGTCCGCTTTGTCCTGAGATTGCCGGCCGCAGTACCATGAACGCACCATCATGTCAGACAGGCCGCGCCCGTCATCAATGCACGCTATTTGATGACGTGCAGCCCTCGCTGTCAGCCAGTGTAGAAGACCTGCGTTCATCCCGGCCGATATGTCGGCAGATGTTCCTGCGCCTTGTGAACGGGATGCCGAGCAGCGCTTGCGGTGGCGGCCGGGGGGGCCTATGGCAAAATAACGCCGGGCTACGTACTGGCCGACGTTCGGAGCGGCGCGCGTCGTATGCCCACCTCCTCGCCGCGCGGCTGGCTACGCGTGGCCATTTGATCGATCGCGGCGCGTTCTGCCGATTGCCGCCCCGCTATCAAGCAACCACCGAGGCCATCGAGATCGCGTCCGCGGGCATGGCAGTGGCTCGGCCTCAACGACGCTTGGCATAAGGCGCGCTGAGCGAAAGCAATCGGCTCACAGGGGCGAACCCGCTATTTGCCCGTTGATAACGCAAACGGTTATTGCAGGCCATTGTCACCGGCGCTATTGTTTTGGCGGGCTTGCTGCACAGCGCGTCGGCTGCAGGTGCGGGTCGCTGGCAGGCGCCGGTATCGAATGGCGGCAGGTGGAATTCAGGTCCAAGTCGCGCTTTCGATATGAGCCGCACACCAATCTACTGCTTCGGGGCTGCCAAGCCGCCCCATCGGTAGATCTGTTAAAAGGCCTCCCACCACAGCGGTAACGAAACTAAAGTCCGGATTTGCTTCCGTAGCAGGATGTGGATACAGCGATATCAATGACTTATGAGCGCAGCGGCGGCGCGGCTCCATCGTCCCAATCCTGCCTCCTGACCCGATTAGGGAAACGGGCCATCTCGGTCCTGCATCAAATGTCCGCAGGAAAGCAACGGCTTGCATCCTTTAGCGGCACCCTGCGTTATCTCCGCACGAGACCGGAGACCAGCTCATGCCTGATGTGCTTCACCTCAAGAGATTCTCCATTGCGGCGACAATGATGGCCACAGCGATTGGCGCACTTGTGTTGATGCAGGCGACTGAGCGCAGGTCGGTCGCTCGCTCTGGGGATACCGGCCGCGCACCTGACGATCATGGTCGCAGCGCCAGCGTGCCCGAGGCTATCCCTTTCAGCGGCCTTCGCGACGTGTTCTGGCGCGTCTTCCACGAGGTCCTCGCCGACCGGGTCACTTTGATTGCCGCGGGTGTGACGTTTTATCTGCTGCTGGCACTCTTCCCAGCCATGGCGGCTTTGGTGTCACTTTACGGGCTGGTTGCAGATCCGGCCACCATATCCGAACATCTTCGCGAATTGGCCGGCCTCATGCCATCAGGAGCGTTCGATCTTCTTGCCAATCAGATCAAGGAGCTCGTCGATCGGCGCGACGCGACGCTCGGCATCACCTTCTTCGTCGGCCTCGGCATCGCCCTCTGGAGCACGCATAGCGGCACTCTGGCGATCTTCGACGCGATGAACGTCGCCTATGAGGAGGAAGAGAAGCGGGGGCTTGTCCGGTTGAACCTGATCGGCCTCTGCTTCACCTTGTGCGCGATGCTTTTGACGGTTGTCATGGTGGCACTCGTCGGGGTCATGCCGGTTGTTCTCTCCTATCTCTGGCTCGATCAATTCAAGGAGCACATGGCCCTTCTCCTGCGATGGCCGCTGCTTCTGCTGGTCGTCGCAGTGGCCGTTACATCGGTCTACCGCTTCGGCCCCAGCCGCGAGCCTGCCAAGCTGCGGTGGATGACGTGGGGCGCGGTTCTGACCACGATCGCCTGGGCCGCCATGTCCCTCGGATTTTCTTTCTATCTGGACCATTTCGCCAATTACAACGCGACATACGGAACGCTCGGCGCGCTGATCGGCTTTCTCATCTGGATCTGGCTTTCCGTCGTCATTCTGATCGTCGGAGGAGAACTCAACGCCGAACTGGAGCATCAGACCGCGAAGGACACGACGACGGGAACGCCGCTGCCGATGGGGTCGCGCGGGGCCTATGTCGCCGACACTCTGGGCAAGACCATCAGCTGACCGCGATGATTGCTTCTCTCATATGGTTTTGATGTATTCTGCCATTTCTGCAGTCCCGACACAGGAGACTATGATGACCGCCCCGCATCCTTCCAAAACTCATATCGGCAATCATGCGCTGCATCCCGAAACACAGATGCTAAATTACGGCTACGATCCCGAACTCTCGGAAGGGGCGGTCAAGCCTCCGGTGTTCCTGACCTCCACCTTCGTTTTCAAGACGGCCGAGGATGGCCGCGACTTCTTCGATTATGTGTCGGGCCGCCTCGAGCCGCCTGAAGGGAAGGGGGCCGGCCTCGTCTATTCGCGCTTCAACCATCCAAACAGCGAGATCGTCGAGGACAGGCTCGCCGTCTACGAACGGACGGAAAGCGGCGTGCTGTTTTCATCCGGCATGTCGGCGATCGCCACCACCTTGCTTGCCTTCGTCCGGCCGGGCGATGCGATACTGCATTCGCAGCCGCTCTACGGGGGAACGGAAACGTTGCTGGCGAAGACCTTCCTGAACCTCGGCGCCGCCGCCGTCGGCTTTGCTGACGGCGTCAGCGAAGCATCGGTGCAGAAGGCGGCTGACGAGGCGATGGCCAAGGGCCGCGTTTCCGTCATCCTGATCGAGACGCCGGCCAACCCGACCAACAGTCTGGTCGATATCGCAATGATCCGACGCGTGGCCGACGCGATCGGTGCAAGGCACGGTCATATGCCGATCATCGTCTGCGACAACACCCTGCTCGGACCGGTCTTCCAGCGGCCGATCGAGCACGGCGCCGATATCTCGCTCTATTCGCTGACGAAATATGTCGGTGGACATTCGGATCTGATCGCCGGCGCCGTTCTTGGTCGCAAGGCGGTGACCAAGCAGATCAAGGCCCTGCGCGGCGCGATCGGCACCCAACTCGATCCACATTCCTGCTGGATGCTCGGTCGTTCGCTGGAAACGCTGCAGCTGCGCATGGAGCGGGCAAACAGCAATGCGCAGGCCGTCGCCGACTATCTGCGCGATCACCCGAAGGTCGAGAAGGTCCACTACCTGCCCTACCATGATCCGAAATCGCCGGCCGGCCGGACCTTCATAGCCCAATGCACGGGCGCTGGCTCCACCTTCTCGTTCGACATCCGCGGCGGTCAGCCAGCCTCGTTCAAATTCCTGAACGCGCTCCAGATCTTCAAGCTTGCGGTCAGCCTCGGCGGCACGGAATCGCTTGCGAGCCATCCGGCCGCCATGACGCATTCCGGCGTGCCCGCCGATGTCCGCCAGCGCATCGGCGTTCTGGAATCGACGATCCGTCTTTCGATCGGCATCGAGCATCCGGACGATCTGATCGCCGACCTGGAACTGGCGCTGCAGGCTGCGTGACCCGGGGAAACGATGCCCGGCGGCGCCGGGCATCAAGCAGCACTTTACTTGTCGTCGATCGTCAGTTCCGTCTCGTCCGTGTCCAGCACAAAGACCGCAAGCAGGCGCGCCGGCTTGGTGTCGCTGGCGTTTGCGCTGACGCTGTGGTGATCGCCGGGAAATTCGGCGAAGCTTTCTCCGGCTTTATACGTCTTCACCGGGCCGTCGTTCACCGCGCTGCGGATCGCCCCTTCGAGAACGGTGGCGTAGATGAAGGCCGAATTCGGATGGGTGTGGCCGGGCGACATGCCGCCGGGCTCATATTCCACCATCACAGCCTTCATGCTCTTGCCGGGAACATTGGGAAGCTTCTGGTCGAAAACGACGCTTACCTTCGCTTTCCCACCTCCGGCGTGAGCCTGAGTGCCGGCAGCAAGGACAACGCCGAAGGCCGCTGCTGAAATCATTTTCCTGAGCATGTGTAGTCTCCTTTGATAGAATGGGTCCACAGGTGCAGCCTCGCTGTCAGGCGCTCTTTTTCTGCGGCGGCTGCCGGCTGAGCCAGTCGTCGAAGCGGATCCGGCCGAGCCGCGCCTTGGGGCCGGTCACGAGGGAATTGTCCTCGAGTTCGACGCCGAAATAGCGGGCATGCGGATCGGCGACCACCTGACGCGGATCGTTCGTCGCCTTGAAGAGACGCGTTACGATTTCAGTGAGGCGGATTTTTTCCGGCCCGCCGATTTCGATCGTGCCGTTGACAGGCGGGGCGAGCGCCACCTCGGCCATGACGTCGGCGACGTCGTCCGAGGCGATCGGCTGCAGATAGGCCGGCGACAGATGCGCCGTCTGGCCGACCGTGTTCGACTGAGCGATGCCGGCCATGAATTCATGAAACTGGGTGGAATGCACGATGGTATAGGGTATGCCGGAACTCTTGATCAGCTCTTCCTGGGCCATCTTGGCGCGCATGTAGCCACTGCCCTGCAGTCGCTCCATGCCAACGATCGACAGGGCGATGTGATGCTTCACGCCGGCGGCAGCCCCTGCCTTGAGCAGATTGCGGCCCGACGTCTGGAAGAATTCCAGGACGGCCTTGTCCTCGAACGAGGGCGAGTTTGCGAGATCGAGAACCACCTGTGCCCCGGCGAGCGCTTCGGCCAGACCCTTGCCGGTGATCGTATCGACGCCCGAATTCGGCGAAGCCGCCAACACCTCGTGCCCCTTGTTGCGCAATCTTTCCACGGTCTTCGAGCCGATGAGGCCGGTGCCGCCGATAACGACGATTTTCATGGGTAGTCTCCTTGTCCTTTACGAGGAGTTTCCTCTGTTGACTTGCCTTTGACTTGAAAGCGAGCAGGCAACTGCTCGGCGTGGCGAAACCGCGTCCTCGATGAGCGAAGCGACTTCATCGGGACCGTCGCCGGTGCGGCCGGTGTAACCGATGAGCAGGAGAATGCGCCGGATCGCGGCCCCAAACTATTCTTCCTCGGTCGCTGTCACCCTATGCGAACGTAGTAGGCCAGCTAGCTCTGCGGTCGAGGCAGCCGGCCGAAATGGCGGAACATCACGTCGACAAGCATCGGCCTGATGTACCGTCGGGGCAGATGGCCGACCCGGAAGGCAAGGCGTATTCACTGGCCTGCAAGCCGAGGCTTGCGTCATCAATCCTCTCACGGTGGAGATAAGAATGATCAAGCGTCTGAACTTCATGGCCCATAAGAACAGCGGCATCGACGGCCTCGTGGCCGTTGAAGGCTGGATTGCCAAAAGCTTCGATCCGAAGTTGCTCGAACTTGTCAAAGTGCGCGTTTCCCAGGTGAACGGATGCGCTCACTGCCTGCACATGCACCGCCAGGACGCGCTGAAGCTCGGCGAAACGGATGACCGGCTGCTGCTTCTGAACGCGTGGCGGGAGTCGCAGCTCTTCACCACTCGGGAGCGGGCCGCACTCGCCTGGGCCGAGGCTCTCACTCAGATCGCGAAAAGCCATGCGCCGGATGATGTTTATGAAGAGGCACACGCCAACTTCTCGGATGACGAGCTCGTGGCCCTTTCGATCGGTATTGCGATGATCAACGCCTGGAACAGACTGGCGATCGGCTTCCGGCTTCAGCATCCGGCAGATCACAAACGCGCCGCCGCCTGACGGTCTGCGCCTTCGACGGATCAAGAAAGCTGGGTAGTCTCGAACATGGCGGTCAGCCCTATGCCTCCGCCGATGCCGATCATCGCCAGGGCGGTCGCGCCGGGCGCCCAACTTCCCCCGGCGTCGCGGATCAGCTGGCTGTACAGCCGGGTCACGAGGATTGCGCCGGAGGCGCCGAACGGATGGCCCAAGGCAATTGCTCCGCCGTCCTTGTTGATCGCGTCGGCAGGGATAGCGAGCTGATCCAGCGATGCCAGAACCTGGGCCGCGAAAGCCTCGTTGAATTCGATGGCATCGATGTCTAAGAGCGAGAGCCCGGGCTGACGCTGCAATAGCTTTCTGGTCGAGGCGACCGGGCCGATGCCGAGCAGGTTGGGATCCACACCGGCAGCGGCGCTGTCGATGAAGGCAAGGCCCTTTTCGATACCGATACTTCTCGCCATTGCGCGGCTCATGACCAGCACCAGGCTGGCGCCGTCGTTCAGCGGGCAAGCGTTACCGGCTGTCACCGAACCATCGGCCAGGAAGACCGGCCGGAGGTTTGCGAGCGCCTCAAGAGATGTGGACGGGCGCGGGCACTCGTCCCGTTCGATCAGACCGTGGCCGGTGGAAATGTCAACGACCTCGGGCCGAAAGATCCCCGCCTCCGCCGCCGCTACGGCGAGCCTATGGCTGCGCAGGGCGAATTCATCCTGTCTCTGCCGCGATATGCCGAATTGACGGGCGACGTTTTCGGCGGCAATTCCCATTTCCGGATCGCCGATCGCTTCAGGCGAAAACCGGGCGCGCCCGTAAAATCGCGGCGGCATCCCATTCGCCTTTGGTCTTTCTACGCGCCATGGCGCGGTGCTGACGCTCTCGACGCCGCCGGCGAGAAAGCACGAACCGGCTTTCGCCTGGATCAGCCGGGCCGCCATGATGATCGCTTCCAGGCCAGAGCCGCATTGCCGGTCGATCGAAACACCCGGAACCGCCATGGGCAGACCTGCGGTCAGCGCTGCCAGCCTCGCGATGTTTCCGCCGCCGCCGGCGGCGTTGCCCACCAGCACATCATCGATGTTTTCCGGCGCAATTCCCGTTTCGGAAACAATGCGACGGATGATCGGCGCAAGCAGATCTTCCGCCGCGACAGTAGCAAGCGATCCGAACGCCCGGCCGATCGGCGACCGGTAGGCGGCAACCACGACCGGCTGCCAATCCTCCTCAGGCTGATAGGCGTAGGACAAGATCGTCTCCTGAGATCACCGATGTCTCCACTTGCCCCCTCGAGATCTTGCCGCTGCTCGTCATCGGCCAGGACCTTATATGGTAGAATTGCTTGGGGATCTTGTACTTCCCGAGCATCTGCGCGCAATGATCGGCCAGGATTTTCGGGTCCATCGTCTCTCCCGAGACGACGGCGACGATCCGCTGACCGAAATAGGCGTCCGGCAGCCCGAAGACAACGGCATCCTCTATGCCGGGGCAGGCCTTGAGCGCACTCTCGACTTCGGCGGGATAAACGTTGTTGCCGCCCGATATCATCATGCCGCCCGCCCTGCCGATCACCCGCAGCATACCATCGGCGTCGAGTTCGCCGAGATCCCCGACCGTCGCCCCGGCTTTTGTGACCCGGAAGGCCTGACCGTCGTCGCCCCAAAGATATCCATCCGCGATCAGGTCGCTGTCGACGAATATAGTTCCCGCCACATCGGTCCCGACGTCGTTTTCATCGGGATCGCGAATGGAAATTCCCACGCCGGGATAGGCTTGTCCTACCCGGTCGATCGGAAAATCGATCTCGCTCCCGACAAGGGTCGAGACGGTCATGAATCCAATCTCGGATGCGCCGTAATATTCCCGGATGCGCGCCTTCGGAAAAAGGCGACGCATGGACTCGACCCCGTTCCTGTCAAGCTTTGCGCCGGCGGTCAGGACGTCGCGCAAGGAGGTCAGAGCGGGTTCACCCGCCCACGCTCTTGCAATGCCCGCTATATGTGTCGGCACGGCGACCAGCCGTTCGATGTGCCAGGAGGAGAGCGTGCGTGCGGCTGCGACGGGATCCCATTTCCGGACTGAATGGAAGGTTGCCCCGGCATCAACAGCTTCGACCAATGCATAAAGCGCCAGGCCATGCGCGAGCGCTCCCGGGCACATTGTCGAGGGCGCGTCTTCGAGTTCGAAAACAACGCGTCCGCGATCGAGGCTCCGGCGCCATTGTTCGCGCGAGCGATAATAGGCTTTCGGTTCGGCGGTGGTCCCCGAGGTGAAACCGATCAGAAAGATCTTGTCGGTATCGGCCGGCAGCTCGGCTTCACCTTCCGCCGCGGCAAGGTCGAAGGCCTCGGCTCCGGCAGCGACAACGGGAATGCCGAGTCTTCGGGCAATTTCAGCACTCGGCCCGGCATCGTCGTCGACAATCAGAACGTCAGGCGCCAGGCGCTCGATTATGCGTTCGACCCTTTCCGCCGGCATCATCGGGTCGATGACCGCGCAGGCATTCGGGAAAGCGGTGGCCGCCGCAAAATACTCGGCAAAGCCGATATGGTTGCCAAGGCTGAGAGCGGCAAGCTTCTCCACACCGGGCAGATCGAGCGTGCGGCGATTCGAGCGAGGGAGATCTTGGAGAAACCGATAAATTGCCTTGGCGCGCACATAGAGCTCGCCATAGCTGAGCGAGTGCCCATCGATCACCAGCGCCGGCTTGTCCGGTGTTTCCGTTGCATGTCGAAGAAGCTGCGCATGGATCGGCATGGACACCCGCTGGTTTGAACGATCGGCAATCAGCCTGGAGACAGAGCGGCTCTGGTCGCTTCGGGAATCGGCGTCGGGCGGCTGTCGGAGAGGCCGACGCAGACCCAGACGAAATGCGCCGATGCACAATGAGCGCCATCGCGCTGGCGAAAGAGCTCTATGGCAAAGGACAGGCTCGTGCGCCCGATTTTCTCCACGTCCACCTTTGCCTCGATAACATCGTCAAGATCGATCGGGCCGTGATAGGTGATCTCCGCCTTCTTCACGTGATAGGCAACGCCGGAGGAGGTGTGACGGAAATGGCTGAGAATTTGCCGTTGCCGCAGAAACTCAACGACCGCATCCTCGCAATAATCGAGATAACGGGAGTTGTGGACATGACCATAGATGTCGATGTCTCGCATCGAGACCCGGAACGATGCTAAAGGCCTGTCGTCAACGCTCATTCGATCACCGAAATTCGACGGGGTGATCTAACCGCAGTGTGTGGGGGATGCAATGCAATATCAGGCGGTCGTGCGAAAATTCGGCCCGGCTCAGGATGTCGTCGAGCTCGAGCAGGCCGCACTGCCGCCGCTGCGGCGCGACGAGGTGAGAGTGCGCCTGCTGGCGCGGGCGATCAATCCGTCCGATATCATCACCATATCGGGAGCCTATAGCGGACGCACGACATTGCCTTTCATTCCCGGCTTCGAAGCGTTCGGCGTGGTCGAACAGTGCGGTGAAGAGGTTCATGGGCTTCCCCCCGGGGCACGCGTGCTGCCGGTGCGCAGCGCCCGCGGGTGGCAGGAATTCAAGGATACCGATCCCGGCTGGTGCCTGCGTGTTCCTGACGAGCTCACCGACTTCGAAGCTGCGACGAGCTACGTCAATCCGATGACGGCCTGGTTGATGCTGCATGCCAAGATCGGGCTGAGGCCGGGCATGCGCATCGCCATCAATGCCGCCGCCTCTTCGATCGGAGCGATATTGATCGGTCTCGCCAACGCGGCAGGCGTGGAGCCGGTCGCCATCGTCCGCAGCGAGGCATCACTTGAGCGCCTGCGCGGCCGGGTCGAGGCTGTCATCATCGATAGGGAAGAAAGCGAAAGCGATCTGGTCGCCGGGCTCACCGGCCGGCATGGGCTCGACGCTGTGCTTGACTGCGTCGGAGGAGCGCGCGCCGCAGTCCTCGCCGATGCGCTGCGGCCGGGCGGACGCTTCGTGCATTACGGTCTGCTCTCGGGGCAGAGCATCCCGAATTCATTCTGGGCGTCCCATCCCGATATCGCCTTTTCCTATTTTCACCTCCGGGAATGGGTTCATTCGCAGGCCACGGGGGATGTCCAACGGGCCTATTCCGAGGTCGCGGCGCACATCGTTTCGAAGGTCATCGCGACCGAGGTGCGGGAGGTATTCCCCTTGGAAAATGTCCGGCAAGCCCTGCTGTCCGCGCTTCCCTTCCGAACGGGGGGCAAGGTGCTCTTGGCCTGACAGGGTTTCGCCGCTAGGCGTTTTCGTGCCGTTGCCGCGCGATGGTGATTGCCGCATGGTTCTGCTCGGCCCATCCGATCAAGGTTTTCATGGGGATGAGGAAGGATTGCCCCAGATCCGTCAGCTCATATTCCACCCGAGGCGGAACCTCCGGATAGACGGTGCGCCGCACGAAGCCGTCCTGCTCCAGATGCTTCAACGTCTTGGACAGCATCTGCTTCGAGATGTCACCGATCTCGCGCATCAGCTCGTTGAAGCGTTTCTTTCCGTCTTCCAGTGCCTCGAGGGTGAGCAGGCTCCATTGATCGCCGATACGATCGAGCACGCCTCTGATCGGGCATCCCGCCCCAGGCTGTTGTTTCGGATCGTCCATTTCCTTGGGCATGCTCCGTCCTCGGTCATCGTCGGCTGACCTTGCCACTAAAACCTGCCTTCTTGCTCGGCATGCCGCGGTTTCATAGACCAGCTCTCATAGTCTTCTTTCTAGACTAGATCGCGAATCCGTACCAAGGAGCTTGATGCATGACATTCGGGAAATCGCTTTTCGCACTCGTCATTTTGGCAGGTGTCGCCGCGCCGGCCGGGGCCTTTGCTGAATCGGCCTCGCGGGATTTGAAGATCGAGGACGCCAACCGGAAGCTGGTGGTGGAATTCTACGACAGGTTCTTCAACAAGCACGATATCGAGGCCGCCTCGGTCGTCGCTGACGATTACCGGCAGCACAATCCCCAAGTTCCCGACGGGAAGAAGCCTTTGATTTCCTTCTTCACCGGCTTCTTCAAGGACAATGCCCAATCGAAGGCCGAGATCGTCCGCAGCGCCGCCGATGGCGATCTGGTCTGGCTGCATGTGCATGCGACGAACGGCGCAGGCGACCTCGGCCAGGCGATCGTCGATATTTTCCGCGTCAAGGACGGCAAGATCGTCGAGCACTGGGACGTGATCCAGGCCGTTTCGAAAGAGGCGGCAAACAAGAACACCATGTTCTGAGTTGAGTGGGGCCGGCGTCCTGGCTGGCCCCCATTGTCGGCGCGATCCGCATCAATCAATTCGGGGACGCTCCGATTTCGGCGTTGTCAGCCCGTGTTTGGCAAGCTCCAGGGTCAGGATACGGGTTTCGAGAAGGTTGAAGATACGCAGGATGGCCTCGATCGCATCGAATGGTTTCGTTAGAAAATCTCTGGCGCCGAGCGAAAGTGCGCGCCTGCGCGTCGGCAAGGTCGCATCGGCAGTGAGCACCAGGATCGGCAGATAGCTGTTTTCAGGGATGAGCCTCGCAAAGGTCTCGAGCAGGGCGAAACCGTCCAGATCGTGCATCATCAGATCGAGAAGAACGAGATCGACAGGATGTTCGCGAAAGAGCCGCAAGGCCTCGCGCGGCTCGGTGGTGCTGATCAGCGCCGTAAAGCCTTCGCGCTTGAGGATACGCTCCAACAGCGAGACATTGGCGGGCTCGTCGTCGACGATCAGGATCGTCGATCGGCGCACGATATCGGTGGAATCTGTCATGGACCCAATATTTCGTTGAAGCGATGCCAAACTGATATCAAGCTGGGCGGCCAAATCAAAGGCGATGCCTTACGGCGGGCTTCCCATCGCAACCGGTCTTGCCTCTACCGCTGCAGGCGCGCGCGGCAGATCGACTTGGAACGTGGCGCCGCCTTTACGGTTGCTGAAGCCAAGTGTGCCGCCCATGGCTTCGATCAGATGTTTGGAGAGCGCGAGCCCGAGACCGGTTCCCTCCTGGCTGATCCGTTCCGCCCCCAGCCGATCGAACGGGGTGAATAGCCGGGAGACGCGTTCGGCCGGAATTCCGGGACCAGTATCGCTGACCTCGATGCGGATACGGCCGCCATCCATCGCGCGGTGGCTGACGGTTACACTTCCCTGGGGGCGATTGTATTTCACCGCATTGGAGAGGAGGTTGAGGAACACCTGCAGCAGACGCCGTCGGTCGGCGAGCACCGAAAGATCCGGCTCGACCGGCCCGACGACCTCGATCGTGATCTGCTGCTTGCCGCAGAGCGGTCTTGCAAGCGACACGGCTTCATCGATCACCTCGGCGACGGGCTGTGCTTCGACAGCGAGATCCATGTGCCCAGCCTCGATCCTCGCCATGTCGAGAACCTCGTCGATGAGGCTGAGCAAATGCCGGCCGGCCCTCAAGATCTGCGCAACGCTCTCCCTGGACTCGGTATCGGTGACGTCCATTTCCAGAAGCTGTGCGAAGCCGAGGACGGAATTCAGCGGCGTGCGCAGTTCGTGGCTCATGCGCGACAGAAATTCGCTCTTGGCGTTGCTCGCACGGATCGCATCCTCACGGGCGCCAAGCAGGGCTTCTTCGATTTGCTTGCGCTCGGTAATATCTCGCGTGATCTTGGAAAAGCCGCGCAACCAGCCCGTCTCGTTATGGAGTGCGGTCACGACGACGTGCGACCAGAATTGCGACCCGTCCTTGCGAACGCGCCAGCCTTCCGCTTCGGTGCGTCCGTGAAGGGCTGCTTCGGCAAGCTCTTCTGCCGGAAATGTGTCCCTGGTTTCCGTGGGATAGAAGCGGGAAAAATGCTGGCCGACGATCTCCTCGGCGCCATAACCGGTGATCCGCTCGGCGCCTGCATTCCAGCTTATCACCCGTCCTGAAGTATCGAGCCCGAAGATGCCGTAGTCGCTGACGCCTTCGACCAATTGCCGAAAGCGCTCCTCGCTCTCGGTCAGATCAGCCTCGCGCTTTTTCAGAAGCACGCTCGCATCTTCGAGCGCCTGTCCGAGGCTCCCGAGTTCATCGCGGAAGGGATCCGCCACCATCACGACCTCACCTTGCGCCAGCCGATGCGCCTCGGCTTTCAGCGCATGCACGCGACGCACGATGCTCGCCGAAAACAGGAAGACGGCGACGAGCGCGCCGGCAAACCCAAGGAAGCCGGCGGCGATCATCAGGCTTCGTGACAGCGTGCGAACCCGGTCGGCAGCCTCCGTCCTCGCGTGAAGCAGATCGGCCTCCCGCCGGCTCATCGCGTCGATTTCCTGTCTCAGCACATCGAGGACTTGCTTGCCCTCGATGAGCTTGGCCGCAAGATCCTCGCGTCCGCCGGCGCGCAGGATGTCGGCCTGTTTCAGGAGCTGGAGACGGTCGACTTTCGCGACGACGAGGGTGCGGATGCGTTCGAGGCGGCTCTTTTGCTCGTCATCCCGCAACCGGCGACCGACTTCATCGAGCACGACGGGCAGCCTGTCTTCGGCCCGGTTGAAGGGATCGAGAAAATCGGTTCTGCCGGTCAGCAGATAACCGCGCATCGCGGTGGCCGCTTCGGCGATCGAGGCATGGATCTCTTGAATGCCCGACTGGATCTCGAGCGTGACCCGCACCTGATCCTCGGCAATCCGGCTTTGCCGGTCGGCCACGAAGACGGAAGCGAGAGCCGCAAGCAGCAGCGCCAGCGGCACGGTGATGATGACGATGCCCTTCGCCCTCAGCGGCAGATCGGCGAAACGCAGGGTCATGGCTGTTCTTCGCTGGATGTTGCAACGAGCCCGCCGCGCACGGCCATGACTGCGGCCTGCGTCCGGTCGCCGGCGCCCAGCTTGCCGATGATGCGCTCGACGTGGATCTTCACGGTGCCGGGCGAGATTTTCAAGGTCCTGGCGATCTCCTTGTTTGTCAGACCCTCGGCCACCTTCGACAAGACTTCGCGCTCCCGGATGGTCAGCGTCTCCAGGGCGCTGCTGTTGGTCTGCGGCTTGGTGGCGGCGCGGCGCAACAGCTTGGCGACGAGCGAACCGTCGAAGAAGGCGTCGCCCTGAAGGACGCGGCGGATCGTGCGGAGAATGTCTTCCCGGCTGGCGTCCTTCAGCAGGTAGCCCGTGGCGCCTGCCTCGATCGCCGCTTCCAGATAATCGAGGCTGTCATGCATCGTGATGATCATGACGCGTGTTCCCGGCGACACGCGCCGGATCTCCCTCGTCGCGGCGAGGCCGTCCATGCGCGGCATGCGGATATCGAGGAGTGCCAGATCCGGCTTGTTGAGCGCTGAGGCATCCACCGCTTCGACGCCGTCGCGCACGTCCCAGCCGACATGGAAATCTTCCTGACCGCCGATCATGGCGATAAGACCGGCACGGGCGATGTCGTGATCGTCGGCGACAAGGATCGATGCCGTCATTCTGATGTCGTCTCCTGCGCAAGAGGGGCGGCGGCGCGGACATGCGTGCCGCCCGAAGACCCGGCCTCGATCTCGATCCGGCCGCCGAGCAGCGCCAGCCGTTCCCGCATGCCGACGATGCCAAGTTGCCCGCCCCGCATCTGAGGATGGCGCAACTCGCCGATGCCTTTGCCATCATCGATCACTTCGAGATGCGCTTCGCCCGCGTCATCCTCGAAGAGACGGACGACCAGCCGGCTCGCCTCGGCGTGCTTGATCACATTGGTGATCGCTTCCTGCGCGACACGATAGAAGATGATCCCCGTCGATGCCGGCCAGAGATCGGAGGCGGCATCGAGATCGGCGATCACTTCGAGACCGTCGATCGCATCGAGACGCGTGCGCAGGGCCGCGGCGACACCGAGATCATCGAGTTCGGGCGGGCGAAGATCGGCGATGGCCGCCCTGAGATCCGCAACGGAATGGCGCGCCAGTGCAGCGAGTTGGTCGATCTCGGGCTTCAGGACATGCGCCTCGCCGATGCGGGCCGCGAGGTCCTGCAGGCGATAGCTGAGGCCTGCAGCCAGCTGCGCCGAGCCGTCGTGAAGATCGAGCGCTACTCGCTGCCGCTCCTGCTCCTGCGCCTGGATCAGTTGCGCGACGAGGGCTGCGAGTTCGCTGCGCTGCCGTTCCAGATCGCCGAGAAGCGCCTGATTTTCCGCCGCCTGCCGATCAAGATTGTAAGCGTCGGCCAGTTGACCTGCCACCACCTCCAATGTCTGCCGATCGTCGGCGTCGATGGCGCGGCCTCTCGACGGACCGACCAGCGTGAGGTGGAAACCGGAGCCGTCCTGCGAGGTAAATAAGATGCTGTCGCTTCCCGGGCTCGTCGACTTGCCGACCATCAGCTGCACCGGCAGATCTCCCTGCAAGGATGGAAAAACGAGCTCGGCAAAGGCTGCTCCCGCGAAGTCGGCGAGCCGCGATAGAACCTCCAGGGCAGCCGTTTGGAAGGCCTGGGTGTCAAGCAGGTTTCGGGCCTCGATGATGAAGCGCAGCCGGGCCGCGCGCGCTTCCGCCGCCCGGTAAAGAGCCCTCAATTCCGCGACGTTCGGCGAATGCGTCGTGCCTGTATCGTGGTTCATGCCTGACGGGACTGCTCCGAGATGAATGACGCGGGCACGATAGTCATTCCGGCAGGAATGTCATCTATGCCGTTCGGCAGACCCGATCGGAGCCACCCGGCAGATGGGGCGGCGGCATCGGGCACCTTAGATGTCGGTCATGCGGTCGACCGATGCGATGTCCGCCGGAACCGCTACATAGGAAAGTCAAAATGCGTACCATCATTGCTGCCGCCCTCGTTCTCGGTTTCGTTCAGGTCCAGTCGGCCGCGGCGGCTACCGAAACCGCAACCTGTGCGCCGACAAGCGAGGCGGAAATCGCCAAGCTCTTCGACCGCTGGAATACCTCACTCGCGACCCTGAGCCCCCAGGAAGTCGCCAAGAATTACAGTGAAGACTCCGTGCTTCTCGCGACCTTGTCGGACAAGCCTCGCCTGACCCAGGCGGAACGGATCGACTATTTCGAGCACTTCCTGGCGAATGAGCCCAAGGGCCATATCGATAGCCGCGACATCAAGATCGGCTGCAACTGGGCCGTCGACACCGGCACCTACACCTTCAGCCTGAAGGACGGCTCGAAGGTTCCCGCCCGCTACACCTATACCTATGAGTTCAAGGACGAGAACTGGCTGATTACCTCGCACCACTCTTCGATGATGCCGGAGAAGTAAGAATTCACCGGCCTGCCGGTCCGGCAGGGAGATCCCGTGTTCACCCACGCGGGGTCTCTTGACTGCTGACGAAGCACGCTAACGTCTCTTTCGTCGTGGCGGGGCCTGTGCCCCAAGCATTTGCTTCCGGTCGATGGCAATAGATCCTCGGCGCTGCTGTCCAGGACGGAGCCGAGCATGATGGAGGAGAGGTAGTCCACACCCGAAGCTTTGACGGCTAGGCGGGATCGAGAGTAGCATCCGTACGGCGGCGGCAAGGTGGTCAAGCGGCCGGCCCCGTGGAGATGCCATGATGAAGCACAAACCTTTCTTCCTGACGTTCGCGGCGCTGGCATTCGGTTCCGCATGGCCAATTTCTGACAGCTTGGCTGCAGCTCAGCCTATCTTCTGGAGCGCTTTACGGCCGGCCGATCAGGCCAAAGCGACAGTTCCGCTGTCGGGCAAGGCGGTTAGCGGCCCACAAGGCGAAACACTCGCCTGGCATAGCGAGGAGCATCCGGTCGAATTGACGGGCTTCGTTCTGCCGATCGACCAGGATGGTGATCTTGTCTATGAATTCATGCTCGTGCCTTGGGCCGGAGCCTGCAGCCACATGCCTTCCCCTCCGCCCAACCAACTGGTTCGTGTCGTTCCGGAAAAGCCTTTGCACCTGGCAAGAATGTACGAGACCGTCACGGTTACGGGTACCTTGCGGCCCGGCCTGGATCAGGCGCAATTCTTCATGATCGACGGTGACCGCGTCCTCACCTACGGCTACAGCATAAGCCATGCCCAGGTAGCGACAGTAACAGCGACGACCGATCCCGATCTGCTGTCACTTTCGCCTTTCGGCATCCTCCCTCGCTAAAAGCCCAGAGACGGTGTCACGATCGGGGCACACTCCTCATTCCCTTCCTCAGGCTTGGCCCGAAAGATGTCACAGGAATACAGCCACCGCGCGTCTGCGCGGCGAATGACTCTTATCAAAGCAAGGAAGTCTCCCGCGCCCAAGGACTTGGGCGCACCGGATCTCTGTGACAGGCACAGCGATGAGGGAGAAGAAGCGCTGCGGTGGAAGCGCAAGCCGATCCAAAAAAGAAAATGCCCGGGCACAGCCGAAACTGCGCCCAGGCAAAATGCTGCCGATCAGACGAGGTCGAAACGGTCGGCGTTCATGACCTTGGTCCAGGCGGCGACGAAGTCCCTCACAAACTTCTCCTTGGTATCGGCCTGGCCGTACACTTCGGCGAAGGCGCGAAGTTGCGAGTGCGAGCCGAAGATCAGGTCGACGCGGGTGCCGGTCCACTTGGCGGCGCCAGTCTTGCGGTCGCGGCCTTCATAGACGCCTTCCTTGCCGGTGAGAGGAACCCACTGCGTGCCCATATCGAGCAGGTTGACGAAGAAGTCGTTCGTCAACGTCTCGGGACGCGAAGTGAAGACGCCTTGCTCGGGGTCGCCTGCCTTCAGCACGCGAAGGCCGCCGACGAGGACGGTCAGCTCGGGCCCGGTCAGCGTCAAGAGTTGGGCGCGGTCGACGAGTGCTTCTTCCGGTTTCATGAACTGATGGCGCTTGCCATTCACATAGTTGCGGAAGCCGTCGATACGCGGCTCGAGCGCTGCGAAGGAATGCGCGTCGGTCTGGGCTTCGGAAGCATCCATGCGGCCCGGCGTGAACGACACGCTGACAGCGTTGCCGCCGGCCGCTGCCGCCTTCTCGACGCCGGCAGCACCAGCGAGAACGATCAGGTCGGCCAACGAGATCTTCTTAGCCCCGGTCTGGGCGGCGTTGAAGTCCTTCTGGATGCCTTCGAGAACGCCGAGGACCTTGGCGAGCTGCGCCGGCTGGTTGGCGTCCCAGTCCTTCTGCGGGGCAAGGCGGATGCGCGCACCGTTGGCGCCGCCCCGCTTGTCGGAGCCGCGGAAGGTCGAGGCCGACGCCCAGGCGGTCGAGACCAGTTCCTGCACGGTGAGGCCAGTGGAGAGAACCTTTTCCTTCAGGTCGGCAATGTCCTTGTCGTCGACGAGCGGGTGGTCGACGGCCGGGATCACATCCTGCCAGATCAGGTCTTCGGCCGGAACTTCCGGGCCGAGGTAGCGCACCTTCGGTCCCATGTCGCGGTGGGTCAGCTTGAACCAGGCGCGGGCGAAAGCGTCGGCGAACTGCTCGGGATTTTCGAGGAAGCGGCGCGAGATCTTCTCGTAGACCGGATCGAAACGCAGCGCGAGATCGCTGGTCAGCATGGTCGGCAGGTGCCTCTTCGAGGCGTCGTAGGCATCTGGAATGGAGGCTTCGGCGTTCTTGGCCTGCCACTGATGAGCGCCGCCCGGGCTCTTCGTCAGCTCCCATTCGAAAGCGAACAGGTTTTCGAAGAAGTAGTTGCTCCACTGGGTCGGCGTCTGGGTCCAGGTCACTTCGAGGCCGCTGCCGATGGCATCGCGACCGACGCCGGTGTTGAACTTGCTGGTCCAGCCCAGGCCCTGAGCTTCAAGCTCGCCGCCTTCGGGGTCGACACCGACAAACGACGGATCGCCAGCGCCATGGGTCTTGCCGAAGGTATGACCGCCGGCGATCAGCGCCACGGTTTCTTCGTCGTTCATCGCCATACGGGCGAATGTTTCACGGATGTCGCGGGCGGATGCCAGCGGATCCGGAGTGCCGTTGGGGCCTTCCGGGTTAACATAGATAAGGCCCATCTGCACGGCGCCAAGCGGCTCTGCCAGTTCGCGTTCGCCACTGTAGCGTTCGTCACCCAGCCAGGTTCCCTCAGGACCCCAGTAGAGTTCTTCCGGCTCCCAGACGTCGGCGCGGCCGCCGGCGAAACCGAAGGTCTTGAAACCCATGGATTCGAGCGCGACGTTGCCGGTGAGGATCAACAGGTCAGCCCAGGAGATCCTGTTGCCGTATTTCTGCTTGATCGGCCACAGCAGGCGGCGGGCCTTGTCGAGGTTCACGTTGTCAGGCCAGCTGTTGAGCGGCGCAAAACGCTGCTGGCCGGCCCCGGCGCCGCCGCGGCCATCGGTGATGCGGTAAGTGCCGGCGCTGTGCCAGGCCATGCGGATGAACAGGCCGCCATAGTGACCGAAATCGGCCGGCCACCAATCCTGCGAATCCGTCATCAACGCGTGAAGATCCTTCTTCAGGCCGTCGAGATCAAGCTTCTTGAATTCCTCAGCATAGTCGAAGGCTTGGCCGAGGGGGTCGGCGCGGCCGGAATTGTGGTGAAGAATCTGCACGTTCAACTGGTCCGGCCACCAGTCGCGGTTGGATCGACTGCTGCGAGGCGTATTGCCGTGTGGCACAGGACATTTGCCTGCGCTGTCAGTGGGGTTGTCCATGATCGTCTCCTTCATTGCTTGATCTGTCTGCGCGTAAAAAAGATGAGCCGAGCTGGCGCCCCACTCTCCCCTTGCAGTCTTCATATCGGAAGCATGTAATAAATTTAAGTTGGATTTACTGATCGTTGCGATAAGCTGAGGTTATGAAGAACCTTACCCTGAAACAGCTACGTTATTTTGAAGCACTGGCAAGAGATGGCCGGTTCCGACGCGCTGCCGACGCCTGCGCGATCTCCCAGCCGGCATTGTCAATGCAGATCAAAGAACTTGAGCAGGAGTTGGGCGGCGAGCTTTTCGAGCGCAACGCGCGTGAGGTGAAGCTGACCGCTTTCGGCCAGGCCGTCGCTCTCAGGATCCGCGATATCCTGCGTGGCGTGGACGAACTGGCGGATCTGGCGCGCGCCGCGCGCGATCCTTTCCTGACGCGGCTGCGCATCGGCATCATCCCGACGATTGCGCCCTATCTGTTGCCAGCGATCATCAACGATCTGAATAGGAGCTTTGCCGGCATCCAGATCAAGGTGCGCGAGACGCAAACGTCGAAGCTGGTTCAGGAGTTGGCGCAAGGCCAGCTGGACACGGCAATCGTTGCCTTGCCCGTGTCCGAACCCTCCCTGGCAGAACTCGAGCTCTTCAAGGAAGAGTTCGTGCTGGTTCGGCGGCCCGAAGACGAGGGCAAGCCGGTGCCCGAACGCGAGGCGCTGCGCGAAATGCGGTTGTTGCTGCTCGAGGAGGGCCACTGCTTTCGCGATCAGGCCTTGTCGTTCTGCAAGATCGGGCAGGCCCGTCCCCGGGAAGTCATGGAAGGCAGCTCTCTCTCCACCCTAGTCCAGATGGTCAGCGCCGGTATCGGCATCACCTTGATTCCCGAGATGGCCGTTCCCCTCGAAACGCGCTCGGCGCACGTCTCGATCTCCCGTTTTCAGTCTCCGCAGCCGTCGCGAACCATCGGCATGATCTGGCGCAATTCGACGCCCATGGCCAAACAGCTCCAGCAGGTTTCCGAGGCGGTTCGCCGGTCGGCCGACAGCATGCGTGAACAGTATGCCGCCCGGTGATGGACCTGATATGGCCTCGCCTCAAGATCGCCGTTTGAACGTATGCTCCGCTGCCGGAAACTGTCGCGATCGGACCTCGTCGGCATAGGCGGCAGCGGCGGCCGAAATCCTCTTGCCGAGTTCGTCGTAGCGTTTGACGAAGCGCGGGGTGAAATCGTTGAAGAGCCCCAGAATGTCGTCGGAGACCAGAACCTGGCCGTCGCAGGCCGAAGAGGCGCCGATGCCGATGGTCGGGACGTGCATGGCGGACGTCACCTCCCGGGCGAGCGGCTCCACCGTGCCCTCGATGACGACAGCAAAGGCGCCCGAGCCGCCAACGGCGTGGGCATCGCGGCGGATCTTCGACGTCTCGTGTTCGGAATGGCCGACAGATCGATAACCGCCTGCGGTTTGGACCTGCTGCGGCATCAGGCCGATATGGCCCATAACCGGAATCCCCCGCTTGGTCAGAAAGGCGATGGTCTCGGCCATCTCCTCGCCGCCCTCCAGCTTGACGGCATCACAGCCGGTTTCCTGCAGGATGCGCACAGCATTGCGGAAGGCGATCTCCTTGGATTCCTGATAGCTGCCGAACGGCATGTCGACGACAACGCAGGCCTTGTCGACGCCGCGCATCACCGCCTTGCCGTGCGCGATCATCATGTCGAGCGTCACGCCGATGGTGGACTCCATGCCGTAGAGCACCATGCCGAGCGAATCCCCGACCAGCAGGAGGTCGCAATGCTCATCGAGTAGCCGCGCCATGGGCGTCGTATAGGCGGTCAGGCAGACGATCGGCTTGCCGCCCTTCATGGCTGAGATGCGCGGTGGCGTAATGCGCTTCTGAATTCCGGCCGCGCTCATCTGGTCACTCCCTTTCCCGGCAAGCTCTGCCCGCCGATCACCCTTTTGTTTCCGACAACTCGATTGTTACTGACGACCCTGTTGTCGAGCAGCCGTGTCGAGCCGACCCGAACGAAGAGCGCCACGACGATAGGCTCTGCGATCGATGTGACCGGCTGCAGCGTTGCGGCATCCCTGACGGCGACGACCTCGGGCTTTGCCAGAGGCTCGCGATTGAGAAATGCCGTGAGCTTTGCCTCGAGTTCCACCGGATCGGTCAGGCCGCCGGCGACCAGCCGCTCTGCCTCGTCAAGGGTCTGAGGGACGATCACCGCGGCATGCCGCTCCGCCTCGCTGAGATAGACGTTGCGCGACGACAATGCGAGGCCGTCGCTGTCCCTGAGCGTCGGCACCGATATCACGCGCACCGGCACGGCCAGATCGTCCACCATGCGCTTGATGATGACGACCTGCTGGTAATCCTTCTCTCCGAAATAGGCGGTTTGCGGCTGCACGATGTTGAAAAGCTTGCAGACGACAGTGGCGACGCCGGCAAAATGCCCGGGCCGTACCGCCCCTTCGAGTTCGCGCCCGAGATCGGGAACGTCGACGACAGCAAGCATCGGGCGGGGATACATGTCCTCGACGCCTGGCGAAAAAAGGAAATTGACGCCGGCTTGCCTCAGCATGGCGGCGTCGCGTTCCAGATCGCGCGGATATTTGCTGAGATCTTCCGCCGGGCCGAATTGCAGCGGATTGACGAAAATCGACACGACGACGATGTCGTTCTCGGCGCGGGCGCGCGCGACCAGTTCCATATGACCGGCATGGAGATAGCCCATCGTCGGAACAAGGCCGACCGTCCGCCCCTGCCGCCTCAGCGCGTCGAGCGTGTGGCGCAGCTCGTCAATGCTCGAGAAAACCCGCATATATCCTCCCCTGCCGGTCACTCCATCTTGGGCGCGGATAAGAAGTGTAATCGATGCGGCAGGTCAATGCATATTCCTCGATAAAAACGATTAGATGAAAAGCCAGCCGACGACACCGGACCATATCAGCCCCGGGGAACGGCTTTTCGCCACTTGGCCGCTGTTTGCGCGTTTCACCTGCTTGCAGTGGAACCGACGATATGCGACTTCCGTTACTCGCCCTGTCCGTCAAGATACCATCACAGTCGATCGCTATGGACGTTACATGGAGGACGCATGGACAAGCCCTGGAAGATCAGCCGCGGACCGATTGCTGCAACCGAGCTCGACGTGGAGAAGGCAACCGCGATCAATGTGCTGTTGATACGGCCGGTCGGCGTCCTTCCGGCCAAGGCGGGAGATCCTGTCCTTCCTTTTGCCGTCGGCCTTTTCAATGAACTCCGTCCGCTCCTGAAGCCGGATGCCGGCGTCACCGCGCTCAGGCGAGCGACCGCGGCCTATGTCCACTGCCGGCGCTACTATTTCGCCAGCGCCCAACCCGATTCTATGCGCCATAGTCTTGACGGTGAACCTGTCGAACCACTGTCGTCCGAAGACCGGCTGGTCGCGCAAAAACGCTTTCTGAGCCTCAAGCAGACCACCGGTAAGACAGACGCGCCCGAGCAGATAGCACCGGTCCCCGCTCCCCTGTTGAGCAAAAGCGAACAGATCCGCGCAGCCCTCCTCGGCAAAAAAGGAACGCCGCCAGCTAGAGCGGGATGACATCAGCGCTCGCTTGCAGTCGTGGTCTTGGTCGTGCGACCGTCATTCACAAGGGCGACGTAGTCGCTCTATGAGCTTGGCCGCATCGGGGGCGCGGAAAACGCGCCCCCGGCCGGCGCCGGCCGAAGGGGAGGGGCAATCGGCCGGGTCAGTTCAACGGGGCTTCGCCTGAGGTGATCCGCTGCTCGTCTCCGGCAAACAGATGAACCGCATCGTGGATTGGCGCGATCCTCAGCACCTCGCCGGGGGTTGCCCTGATCCGTTCCCTGAAGACGCAAGTCAAGGTCTGCGTTCCCAGCCGGACGATGACCAGCGTTTCCGAACCCGTCGGCTCGACGACCACCGTCGTCACCTCGATGCCGCCCGGGTCCAACCGGATATGTTCGGGACGAATGCCGTAGATCACGGCTTCAGGCGGACGGCGCTCGCTCGGCAGGAGCAGGCCGTCGGCGGTTCGAAACCCGTCTTCCGTCATGTTGCCGCTGATGAAATTCATCGCCGGGGAGCCGATGAAGCCGGCGACGAAGAGGTTGTTCGGACGATCGTACAATTCCAGCGGCGAACCCGACTGCTCGATCAGTCCGTCCTTCATGACGACAATCTTGTCGGCCATGGTCATGGCTTCGATCTGGTCATGGGTGACATAGATGGTCGTCGTCTGCAGCCGTTGATGCAGTTCCTTGATCTCCGAGCGCATCTGCACCCTGAGCTTGGCGTCGAGGTTCGACAGGGGCTCGTCGAAGAGGAAGACGGCCGGGTCGCGCACGATTGCCCGCCCCATCGCCACACGCTGTCTCTGGCCGCCCGACAGTTGCTTGGGATATCTCTCCAGGAGACTTTCGAGACCGAGGATCTTCGCGGCGTTGCCGACCCGCTGATCGATCTCCGTCCTCGGCATCCGTTTCAGCCGCAGCGAAAAGCCCATGTTCTTGGCAACGGTCATATGCGGGTAGAGCGCATAATTCTGGAACACCATGGCGATGTCCCGGTCCTTGGGGGCAAGCTCGTTGACGATATGCTTGCCGATCTGGATCTGCCCCGAAGTGATGCCCTCAAGGCCCGCAATCATCCTCAAGAGCGTGGATTTGCCGCAGCCCGAAGGGCCGACCAGAACGACGAACTCGCCGTCGCCGATATCGACCGAGACGCCTTTGATGGCTTTGAACGCGCCGTAATCCTTGCGCGCATTGTTGACCGAAACATGGGCCATTACCGTCCTCCCGAAATCGCTGTCAAAGTCCGCTCAGGACATTTCTCAAATAATCGAGGCCGAGGCGCTCGCCGTCTTTGCGCGCGGCCAAGTCCTTGCCCGGCCAGCCATAGGCGGCATCCTCGTGTTCGATCGACAGCGTGCCGTCGAAACCAGCCCCGCGGGCCTGGCGCAGAAACCTCGGCCAATCGATGAGGCCGAGCCCCGGCAGCTTGTATTGCCACCAGCCCTTGCCGTGATAGCCGACAGCCTGCAGGTTCTCCGGATCGATTGCCGTGTCCTTGGCATGAAGGATGGCGATGCGATCCTTCACCGCCTCCATCGCCTGATAGGGATCGACGCCGATGCGAACGAGGTGCGAGGGATCAAATTCCAGCCCGAAACGAGGATCCCTGATCCGCTGAAAAAGCTCCTGCCACCC
Organism: Rhizobium sp. WYCCWR 11146; assembly: GCF_013591995.1. Taxonomy (NCBI): domain Bacteria; kingdom Pseudomonadati; phylum Pseudomonadota; class Alphaproteobacteria; order Hyphomicrobiales; family Rhizobiaceae; genus Rhizobium; species Rhizobium sp. WYCCWR 11146. The sequence continues at coordinate 246,400 of NZ_JACCEY010000022.1, read as the reverse complement.
TCTTGGTGTCGTTCCGATGAAATTGTCCTTCGGACCCGGCCAGTTCTCGATTGCGAAGGTCAGGCCGTAGGGCTGCGTCTCAGCGATCAGGCCGTTGGCGAAATCGGCGAAGTCATCATAATTGGCTTCGTCGCTTGCGGTGTCGTCCCGGCCCGGGAAGATCACGAAGATCGGGACGCCCGCTTGCCCGATCGCGCCGGCGAATTCGGCGGTCGTTTCGCGAAGTGCCGTTCGTTTTGCCCGGTCGGCATCGAGCTGATTGCCGAAATAGGTGATCGACGACACGAAGAGGTTGCGGCTGCGCGCGAGCGCGACGGCGGCCTCCACCCGATCCGGCGTCTTGATATGACCGCCGACATCGATCTCGATGGCGTCGAACCCGGCCGACGCGGCGAAATCAACCACTTCCTCCAGGGGGCGATCGTTGAATGTCGAAGTGTAAAAGCCGATCTTCATCAAAATCCTCCGATCTTCACCAAATCCCTGGGGCCATGCGGCCGATTCAACTGTTCAGGCGATCCATGTTCTTGAGTGGCGAACGTGTGCGTTGAGCAGCGTCCGCCGATGCGAGCATGAGGGCTGCTGCCATCGGCATGGCCGCTGCTCCCATGGCAGAGGCATCCTCTCCGAGCGAGGCGCGATGAAGCGAAGGAAGGTTGGTGTCCTCGGCATCGAGATGCTCATGCACGTAGCGCAGCAATTCGTCGACGATGCGGATCGGCAATCTGCCGCCGACAAGGACGGCGTCTGGGTCGACGACCATGCCGATATGCTTGACGGCGACAGCCAGATGCGCGCTCATTTCCTTCAGCCATTGCGACACGAGGCGCCTGCCATGCGCATCCAGCGTCAGGAGATCGTGGGGAACACTCACCTCGACGCCGTGTTGCGCAAGGAAATCATAGAGGAAGAACAGCGAGAATATCTCGCCGAGAAGCTGGACCTTATGGGCCTTCCCATCCCGGCCGTCGGCGATCGGCAGCCAGCCGATTTCGCCGCTGAGGCCCATGGCGCCACGATGACCGTTGCCGTCGAGCACGAGGCCGCCGCCCGGGCATGGATTGATGGCGATGTAGAAGAAGCTGCTGCTTTCAGCACCCAGTCCATAATCGAGTTCGGCAAGGGCTGCGGCATTGGCTTCGTTTTCGATGAAGACGGGATGCTGCGTGAGATTCTCCAGTGCGGCGCGCACATCGAATGCCGTCCATTCCTGATAGGCCTTGGGCTTGCCGAGGAGCGAAATCTCGCCAAGCCAATCCGGCATCGCCAGACCGATGCCGGCGAGACGCGCGTCGTCGATGAGCCGGCTGCGCTGGAAATGCGAAATCGCATCGGCCGTGAGCTGCAGGAACTCCGCCGGCATAATGAAGCGTTTCTCGTGGTGTACGCGGGCGCGGACATTGCCGACCGCATCGACGGCCAGGATCGTCAGATGGTCGCGATCAATGTTGATGCCGATGGCAAAACAGGCATCCGGATTGATTTCGAGTTCGATCGCCGGCTGGCCTCTCAGCCCATGCCGCCGGCGGGCTTCCATGATCAGGCCCTCGTCCAGCAGGCGATCGACGATCCGGGCGATCGCCGGTTTGGTAAAACCCGTCCGCCTAGCGATTTCAGCCCGCGAAATCGGCGCCTGACGGTGAATGCAGCGCAGGACGACGGCCCTGTTGTGCTCACCTGCATCTTCGACATTGGCGCCCGTCAGATCCGGGGACAGCCTGGCGCCGAGTGTCTGGTTCATGCTCGAAATCCTTCCTTGCGCATCGCCTGAACCGCTCGTCATCCCTTGACGGCGCCGCTGGTCATCGCACCGAGGATCAGCCGCTGGAGCGACAGAAAGGCGACGATCGCCGGAACGACCGCAATCAGGCAGGCGGCGGCAAGCAGCTGGATGGACGAGTCGGTCTGCATGCCGCGGAAGTTAAAGATCCCGACGCCGATCGGCATCAGATCATTTTTCGTGAGCAACAGAAAAGGCACCAGAAATTGCGACCAGCCGGCAATCACCGTGATGATGAAGACGGAGGCGATGCCCGGCGCCGATAATGGCAGAATGATGCGCCAGAAGACCGAAAATCGATTGCAGCCATCGATCATCGCCGCTTCGTCGAGGCTGCGCGGGATGCCGTCGACCGAACTCTTCAGAAGCCAGGTCGCCAGCGGAACACCAAGCGCGATATAGACCATGACGACGGCAAAATGCGTATCCAGCAGGCCGAGGCGGTTCATGTAGCGGTAGAGCGGCACCATGATGACAAGCGGCGAGATCATCTGGAAAAGCAGCAGCCCCATCATCGACAGGCCCTTGCCCCGGAACTGAAAGCGGGAAAAAGCGTATGCCGCGGGCAGTGCGACGATCAGGACGCCCAGTCCGCTAAGGGCGGCAAGCTTGAGGCCGTTCCAGAGATAGATCGGAAAATAGCTGTTGTTCAAAACGGTGATGAAATTGTCGATGGTGGGATTGTTTGGAATATATCTCGCCGCGCCGCGATAGATCTCGCGCTTGTCACGCATCGCCATCGACAGGAGATAGGTGAGGGGGCCGGCGAAGAATACGAACATTACCAGCATGAACAGATAGCTCATGGCATCGCCGAGCCGCGTTCCGGTCCGTCCGCTCATTGCTCTTCCTCCTTCGGCAGGAACGACGCATAGATAAAGGCGAGCCCGAGGCTGATGATCAGCATGAGCACGGAGAGCACGCTGCCGCCGGACAGGTCGTAGTTTCTAAAGACGATATTGAAGACGTAGAGCGAGATGACCTCGGTCGCACGCCCCGGACCACCGCCCGTCAGCGTGATGATCGCATCGAAAGTATTCACCGTCTGGATCGTAATGAGGATCATGTTGACGAGGATTGCCGCGCGCAGTTGCGGAAGCGTGACGAAGAAAAACTGCTGCGATGCCGTCGCACCGTCGACCTCCGCCGCTTCATAGAGCGAGGGATCGATCGACTTCAGCGCCGCATACATGACGACCATCGAAAATGCCGTGCCGCGCCATATGTTGGAGATAAGGGTAGACCACGGTGCGATTGCGGGATCCGAGAGCCAGGCGACAACAGGCATGTGCATCAACCGCAGAATGCTGTTCAACGCACCATAAGGCGCTTCGGAAAAGAGCATCTGCCAGATGATGCCGCCGGCAATTCCGGGAACAACCCAGGCAACCAGCGCCGTCGTCCTCAAAATGGTGGTGCCGAACAGGCCGCGCTTTTCGCCGCGGATAACCACGACGGCGACCGCAAGGCCTAAAATCTGCTGACCGATAACGCTGCCGCCGACAAAGATCAGGGTCGCCCATAAAATGTCGGGTAGCTGCGGCGAGCTCAACGCATTGGTGATCGACCCCAGCGTATAATCCTGATTGTCGCCGATCAGCGTGGCATTGGTGAATGAAAGCCTGAAAACGTCGATGACGGGGTAAAGGTAGAAGATGCCGATGACGACGATCACGGGCATGATCCAGGGCAGGGGCGCACCGGCGAAACGGCGCATGAACGTTCTGCTTTGAGGCGGGCTGTCAGCCTCGATGGCAATGGGGCTCATTGGCTTCTCTGTGCGGGGTTTCGCAATGTCGACGGCGCCTGGCGGGCAGGCGCCGTCACGGTCGGAAGCACTAGAGACGCTTGTAGGCCTCCAGCGCCGCATTGAAGGCGGCATTCAAGGCGTCTTCCGGCTTTTTGGTCCCCGAGAGCACGTCGCCCATCATGATCTGGATCTGGTTGGAGATTTCAGGATAGATCGGCACACCCGGGCGTGCCTGTCCATCGACCAGAGCCGCGGCGAAGGTCTTGTTGGCTTCGGTGGAGAAGACCTCATATTTGTCGAACAGCGACTTCCTGGTCGGCAACTGCTGCTGCAGCGCGTTTGCCGGCCCCATATAGACCTCGCGTGCGAGGTTGGCGCACATCTCGATCTTGTCCTTGTCCTTGCTGAAGGATGCGATCGTCCAGCCGCCGGTTCCGGTCGAACGCTCATCGGCGCTGGGGCCGGGGATCGGCGAGAAGGTCCAGTTGTTGAACTCGTCCTCGTCGAGCGTGGCCTTCAGCTGCGCATATTGCCAGTTGCCGCCGATGAAGAGCGCCGTCGTCGCCGCTGCCGCCGCGGCATTCATATCGTCGTAATTCGCGATCGTGCTGACGCGCTTGGGCGCGGCACCCGAATCGACGAGATCCTTGAAATAATTCAGCGCCTTTAGGAACTTCTCCTTGTTCTCGCCTTCGCCGAATACCGGCTTGCCTGAGTCGTCGACGAGCTTGCCGCCCAGCGCCCAATAATTCGCGAGCCAGTCGAACGTCGTCCCTTCCCAGCGCCCGCCGTTGAAGAGAACGCCTTCCATGCCTTCCTTGGTGGAGGCGAGCGCGGCCGTTTTCAGGTCGTCCCATGTCTGGGGCGCATCCGCAACGATCGACTTGTTGCGGTAGAGCACACGAAGGTCCGTATCCCACCACCAGGCGCGGACCGTCTGATCCTTATCCGTGATGCCGCTGCGGATGAAGGGGAACAGGTCATCCACTTCCTCCTTCGAAAAATACGGCGTGAAGTCCGCAAGAACTTTATTGACCATGAACTGCGAGAGGACGAAGGAGTCGACGGCAGCGCAGTCAGGCGCGTTGCCGGCCTTGGCCTGCTCCAGCATCTTGGCCTGTTCGGTGCCGATGTCCGAGGACATGAATTGCATCTGCAATTTCCAGTCCGGATGCTTCTTGATGAAATCGACGAACAGCTTCTGATAGCCCTCGGCGATCGCCGGATCGGAATTGTTGGGACTATCGTTCGTCAGACGGACGACGAGGGATTTCGGCGCATCGGCAAGGCCGATCCTGTCCTTCGTGGCAAGTTCCTGGGCAAATGAAACGGATGCTGAAAATAACATGGTGCTCAGCGCAAATGCGCTGACGGTGGCGCTCTTCATGATGGGTCTCCTCCCCATTTTGAACGGATACAGCCTGGCGGTCAGTTGACCTCTCCTCATTTCCGTGCTGCATTAATTAGATTAAGTTACTTTGATTTGATGTCAAGCCACAGCTTGGAAGGCCAAACCTGGGAGGTTGAGATGCTGGCGACAATCAACAGCAGCTAGCGCACAGTTCCGGAAAATCGAGATCGATTTCCGGAAAAGAACATGCGCCGTGAAAGTGATGGAGCGTCCCGCGGCACGCGCGGCGCATCCACCGCAATTTTCCTGAAGAAGAGCACGAGGCAATCGCGGATGGCTGCGATGGCGCGAGTGCGGTTTTGCCCGGCTGAACTGCCGCGGGAAGTTAATTCCATGGAGGATAAGATGCGTCTACTCATTCTCGGTACCGGCGGAATGGCCAACCAGCATGCCGCCAACTTCAAGGCGATCGAAGGCGTCAGCGTGGTGGGCGGCGTCGATGTCGTCCCGGAAAGGCTCGCGGCCTTTTGCACCGAACATGGCATCGCCAATCATTTCACGACCCTCGAGGATGCTCTCGCCTGGGGCGAGTTCGACGCAGTGGCAAACGTCACGCCGGACCGCATTCACCACCCGACGACGCTTCAGGCCATTGCCGCCGGCAAGCACGTCTTCTGCGAAAAGCCGCTCGCCACCGATGCGGTCAAGGCCATGGAGATGACCGAGGCCATCGAGCGATCGGGCAAGGTCGGCATGGTCAATTTCACCTATCGCAATTCGCCTGCTCTTCAGAAAGGCCGGCAGATGGTGCTCGCCGGCGAAATCGGGGAGATCAGGCACGTCGAGGCTTCCCACCTGCAAAGCTGGCTGGTCGGCCGCCACTGGGGCGACTGGAAGAGCGAAAGCAAATGGCTGTGGCGGCTGAGCAAGAAACACGGATCCAACGGCGCGCTCGGCGATATCGGAATTCACATCGTCGATTTCGCATCATACGGTTCCGGGCTCGACGTTGCTCATGTCTTCGCCCGGCTGAAGACCTTCGACAAGGCGCCGGGACACAAGATCGGCGAGTATGATCTCGATGCGAATGACAGTTTTACGATGAATGTCGATTTCTTCGGCGGGGCGATCGGGACGATCCAGGCGACGCGCACGGCGGCCGGACAGATGGATCAGCTGCGCCTCAGGGTCTATGGCGAAACCGGCTCGATCGAGATGATCTACGACACCGGAAAATCGACGCTACGCGCCTGTCTTGGAGAAGACGTGCACACGGCGACCTGGCGTGACGTCCCCTTCGATCCGGTCGAGACGAACTACCAGCGTTTCGTCCAGGCCGTGCGGGCGGGCAGGACCCAGGAACCCTCGTTCCGGCGGGCGACCAATATCCAGAAAGTCCTGGACAAGGCGCTGGCCTCCGATCTCAGCCACGCCGATGAAGCGCTCGGCTGAGTCGCGCCAAAGCGGCTGGTTGGGCCATCAGGCCGAAGCCGGCGGCAGCAGCAAAGTGTTGAGGAAGGGCAGGAGTGCCGCACCGAGCGCAACGCCGCCGCCGCTGAAACTCGCGGGTTTCATCGGCGAAATCCAGGGCGTCAGCAACGGTCTCGTCGAGGTGTCGCGCCGCTCGATGGAAAGCTGATGGATCAGCGCTTCGATCACGGACTGCGGCAGGTCGCTGCCGATCATGACGACGCTCGGCGCGAGGAAACCGGCCATGGCGATGATCGGGTCGAGCAGATGGCCTGCGGCTTCCCGTATCCATTGCGACAGTAACGGCGAGGAGATTTCCTCCCCTTGCAGCAGACGGGTGAAGTCCCGGTCGCCGATCCGTGATCGCAAGGACTCGAAACCGACGACGGTATTGAGCTGGACATTGTCGGGACCGGTCAGCATTTCGCCGATGCTGCCTGCCCGGCCATGCACGCCGGAATAGGGAATACCGCGAATGAGAAAGCCGGCCTGAACGTCGTCGTCGATGATGATCATCGCAAGTCCGCCTTCCCTGCCGGAGCTGCCGATCGTGCGCTCGGCGAGAAGGCTCGCCGTGCACTCGTTCTCGACATAGGGACGCGCGATCGTCGACATCGCGGCGATCTGATCGCTTTGATCGTCCGTCCAGTCGTTGGCGGCGATGCCGAGCCCGATGATCGGCAATGTCGCGTGGCGATCGACCATATCCCTGACGGCCGCATGCACCAGGCCGACTTTGTCAGCGGGGTCCAGCTCGATATAGACCCGGTCATGGACCTGGCCACTCAGATCGATGAGCACGGCCTCGCCACGCCTTTGGCGAAGCTTGACGCCGATCGAGAAAGCACCTTCCGGGCGCAAGGCAAACTCGGTAGCGGTGGCCCCTCCGCCAACGCCATTGCGGCGGTTGGAGGTGACAAGCTTTTCGTCAGCCAACCGGCGGAGAATATTGGTAATGCCCGGACCGGTCAGGCCACAATGCCGGCCGAGTTCCATCCGCGTCAGCGGGCCATGGCGGCGGATGGCTTCCAGAATGACGCGAATGTTTCGATCGGCGATTTCGCCGGACCGCAGACCGACCGTTTTGGCGCGCTGGGCGCCCATCTCCTGAGTGTGAAGCCGACGCGGCCCTGACCGAAGATACCGCATGACTGTCTTTCCTAGAGCACCATCTCGGTTGTGTACTTCATCCACGGGCTATGGGAAAGCCGGGCTTAGCGGCCGCTTTTTGGGCTGAACGTCCTATCAACCGGGATCAGCGCCATCAAGGCGCTGACGACGCGCGGCGGGGCGAATGCCGCGCAATGCGTCAACAGATCGTCGAAACGACATGGCAATGGAAGCTTCACTCTATTGGTCACTAATAGCTGCAAGGATGATCGTTGCCGAATCCATCGCGGCAGGCAGGTCTGAGCGAATAGTCGGTGCCGGTATATCCAACCGAGCCGGTTTGCATCGAGTCATTCGAGGTCGTCGTGCAGGATGACGACGATACGGCAATCACGATGACGGCTATCGTGGCTGTCAATAATTTGCGGACTTGAAACATCCCACCCTCCCCAGCTGCCTGAAATCTGCCATATCAGTGCAATTCTCGGTCAAACAGGGGTTTCGATAACTATTGTCGTCGATCAAGATCTCGTTATTCCGTGAAGGCCCAGGCGTTTCACTCAATAGCTCATCTCGCGGCAGCACAGCAGCGTTTCGCATCCCTTTCCAGCACCCGCGTTGAAGCGGACGATGAGATTTCCAGGTAATCGGGGTTGATATTCACGTAGCCGCGACGGGTTCCACAAACAGTTCCGCCATCGGCGAAGATCTCGACGATGCCGCAATCATGAAACAGACGAAGGTCCTTTCCGTCGCCAAGCTCCGCCACGTAATGGATCGAGCCGTCGTCCTGGGCGAGCCGGATCGAGAGGATACCGCCAGCGACGCCCACCTCGAAGGCAAGTTCGCCGCCCTGCGTCGCAACGATCTTGCTGCCTTCCAAAGCTCCGGAAAGGCGGATTTCAATGGGGGCCATCGGTAGCGAGAATTTGCCGCTTTGGTCCTCAACGATAGGGTCAGCGGCAAAGTGATCGTCGACTTCGATCGTCGGCAGCATGCGCAGCCTCTTCCTGTCTTCACTCAAACTTAGAACACGTGGTAGGGACATCTCCCCGGAATAGGCTGAGCCCTCAGGCTTGCGATATTCCCAATTGAAAAGCCAGGCAAAGGCGATCTGGCGCCCTCCCGCTTCGAAACTCTGCATCGCGTAATAATCGGTGCCGAAATCCAGCAATTGCAGCTCCGGCATGTCGGGTACGAAGCAGTCGTCGATGAACTCGCCGATCAGGGCATAAAGGAGATTGTGGCGCCGTGTCCGTGGCTCGACATGGCCAACAAAACCCATCACCAGAACCCACTTTTCCTCCAGCGGAAAGAAATCCGGGCATTCCACCGCACGCGCGCCTTCTTGGCGGAAGTTAACCGGCGCACGGTAGAGCGGCCTGAGATATTGCCAATCGAGGCCATCGCCGGAGCCGAACAACAACACCGCGGGATCGCCTTCGATCGATGCGCCGAGTATCATGCGATAGGCGTTGGCTGTGTCATCCCACCAAACTTTTGGATCGCGGAAGTCGTGCTCGACACCGTCGGGACGCTCTTCCAACACCGTCACAATGCCTTCTGCCTTGATCATCCTCCGATCCGGGCGCGCTATTTTCTGAATTTCCCGATAGCCCTCGAAAAGGTCATAGGCGGGCAGGCGCTCGGTGTAAAAGAACATCAAACTTCCATCTCGATCCCGAAAGGCGTTGCCGGAGAATGCGCCTCCTGTGGCGCCGAGACGCCACAGGTTCTGTTCGGGATGCAGAAATACCGGCATGTGAAGCCAATTGACCAGATCGCGGCTGGTCGCATGTCCCCAGTGCATCGGTCCCCAATCACTGCCGCCGGGATGGAATTGATAAAAAAGGTGCCATAGCTCGTCGATCTTGCAGAGACCTACGGGGTCGTTCATCCAATGCCGGATTGGCGAGAAATGAAACGCAGGACGATCCGGATCGGACCGAAGCCAATCTTCAATTTCCGCGCCGGTGCGTTGAAGGATCCCTCTTTGCGAGAGTTCAAACACTGTTATACCGGTCTCATTCACGGTTTGAGGCTGATATCCATAGGCCCACAGAACAGCGTCCGGCGCATTGGTGACAATGTTGACCTCGCAAGCTTCCCTGTGGTGATATTTGAAAAACTCCGAATGGATGGCAAATGACCGAACATGCCAAACCGTTTTCCCGTCAATGTCTACGCGAAAAAAGCCGTCGCCCGCGGCCCAAAATTCCAAGCGGTACCCCGAGGGTAGGAAAAGGTTTTGCTTCATCAACCGGCCATCTTCCCGGTCCATTTGGTTCGCCATGAACACAACTCCGAATAGTCACTGAATTTTCGACCGACGGCCTAGCTATGCTCGATCTAATGAAACTCTGCCGACGATTGCCCAAGAACTGGAGTACCCCTGAAAGCATTCGCTGTTCTGTCCATCTCGACCTGTTCGACACTGCCTGAATCCAGAACTGTATTCCGCACCGAACCCCTTTGCACCAATACTGCCGTTACCTCGAGCGCCTTCAAATTGTCCGTTGAAAGCAATGCGCCCACTTGCGTTGAAAAACAGGCGCTGTTTGGTGCGTCGTTGATTTGCGAAATTTCGGTTGTGGCCACGATGTGATTATTGGCGATGTAGTTGCCGCTGCCGGAAACGACATTGATGATCACAGGCTTTGCGGCGAGAGGCTTGATATATTGAATATCGATCGTTTCTGAAATGTGGTTGGCGATTACCGAATTGTTGCTGCCATCAATGTGCAAAAGTCCGAACAGGTCATCCAGGCCGTTATCGTACCTCTGCATGGGCGCCCACGGCTCGCGATCTCGCAGGAAGTGATTTGAGGAGACCAGGTTTTCGCAGCAATTCGCAGCAAAAACCAGCATTCCGGGATAGAAGGAATGGAATCTGTTTCCTGTGATCGAGGAACGCACCACGCCGGAAAAATAGACGCTGCTGGCGCCTCGGGGGAAGACGTTGTTTGAAGAGACCAGGATGCCGCCGTAATTTTCAGCGTAGACGGAATGTCCCCTATATCCGGCTCCGACAAAATTATTCGCTATCCTCGAGGCCTGCCCCATACCTTTCAATTCGATACAGTTGCCGCACTCTGCAATGAAATTGTTGTCTATTGCCAGCGCATCCGCGTCATGAACAGTCACGCCATGTTCCAGATAGATAAGGCCCATCCCCGTTATTCGGAATGAGTCATTGGCGCTGCCCACATAGATTCCCGTTTTGCCATTCCTGTAGGTATTTTCCGCATCATTCTGCCCCGAACCGTCGTCCATGAAGTGCAGGCCATCGATGCAAAAATCGGCAAACTCCACAGAGCTTATGCGAGGATTGCCGGTGCGCTTGACGTAGAACGCGGCTCCGGCAGCCTCACCGTCGGCGGCGTCCGGAGACATGTCCACACATATGCGACTTCCGCCCGGCCACACTTCACGCCACTGTGCCAGTTCGTTTGCGGGTGTATTGAAACGGATGCTCGAAGACGTAAAACCATGTCCCGAGCCGACAATCTTCAGATAGCTCAGGTCTATAACGACTTGGGTGGCAAGACGATAATCGCCTGGCGGAATATAGATCACCGCTCCAGGCTTCCCGCCGTCATTCTGGTCGCGAACCGCTTGCCTGCTCTTAATATCCGCAATGATGCTATTGATGACCGATCCAATGTCCTCTTGGGGGTTGCCTAAGGGATATTGTGTTACGTCGTAAAAGTTGTCACTTGCCATAGTTCATGTCTCCTCGGCCATTTCCTACTCCACAGCGAGAGTAGGCCGATGTTCTTGATTGGCTTGTCGTGCCCAAGCCGCCTGGGGAAATGCGTTCAACCGGCTCTCTTGTTCGAGTTTGGAGCAGGATCCTGCGCACCATCACCAGATGCTGGAGCGGCTGTCGGGTTCAAAGAAATGGAGTTCGTCGGCATCGACAGCGATGCGCGCGATGTCACCTGCGCGGACTGTGCTCTTCGGAGAAAAGCGGGCTACAGCAGCCTTTCCGTTGCCGATGTCGGCGATGGCGTCCGGGTCGCCGGCATCCACCCGGGTTGCGTCGATATTCAGATGCGCCATGGATTCAGAACCTAGCGCCTCGACAAGAGTAACCGGGGCCGAAATCTCGGCCGAAGAGGGCCGGATTGCGGCGTCGTTCATATGCTCCGGGCGGATACCGACAATGAGCTGACGGTTGGACGCACCGTTGAGCGAGGGGCGGTCTGCGAAAACCCGGTCGGGGATTTCCAGGCTGTTGCTGCCCAGGGTCAGCGTCCTTCCATTCAGAACGGCCTCGTACAAATTCATCGAAGGCGATCCGATAAAGGCGGCGACGAAGACATTGTCAGGACGATTGTACAGGTTTTGCGGTGTGTCGACTTGCTGCAGCACACCGCCTTTCATGACAGCGACGCGGTCACCCATCGTCATCGCCTCGACTTGGTCGTGGGTCACGTAAATCGTCGTGACATTCAGTTTTCTCTGGAGGCTGGCGATCTCGGCGCGCATCTGCACGCGCAGCTTGGCATCGAGGTTCGACAACGGTTCATCCATCAGGAAGGCCGCTGGTTTGCGGACGATCGCCCGTCCCATGGCGACACGCTGACGCTGGCCTCCTGAGAGGAGTGCCGGCCTGCGGTCGAGCAAAGTCGTCAGTTCGAGGATGCGGCCTGCTTCGTCTACGCGGCTGGCAATCTCGGTCTTCGGCAGGCCTGCCATCAGCAATGGGAAGGCAATGTTCTCCCGCACGGTCTTGTGCGGGTAGAGCGCATAGGACTGAAAGACCATGGCGATGTCGCGATCCTTGGGATCGACATCGTTGACGATCCGGTCACCGATCCTGAGCTCACCGCTCGTAATGCTCTCCAGGCCAGCAATCATCCTGAGCGCCGTCGACTTCCCGCATCCGGACGGGCCGACGAAAACCATGAACTCGCCATCCCTGATGTCGAAGCTTAGATCGTGCAGAGCGTGAAAGCTGTTTCCGTAGACCTTGTTGATATTGCGCAGTTCTATGCCGGCCATGCCTTTGCCTCCCTCATCCCTTTACAGCGCCGAAAGTCAGGCCGCCGACGATCTGTTTTTGCAGTGCGAGCGTTACGATGATGACCGGCAGCGAGTAGAGGACGGCTGCCGCGGTCATCGCCCCCCAGGCAAGCCCATAGACCGAATTGTATTCAGCGATGACGATCGGCGCCGTTTTGGTCGCCTCGGACGTCAGCAGCAGCGCGTAAAGAAACTCGTTCCAGCTTGTGATGAAGGTAAAGAGCGCGGTGACCGCTATTCCCCCTGTCATGACCGGAAGCACGATCTTTCGAAACGCCTGGAATCGTGTGCAGCCATCCATGCGCGCCGCTTCTTCGAGCTCCTTCGGTATGCCCTCGAAGAACGCGGACATGAGCAGCAGTGCCAGTGGTACCGCAGCCGACGTGTGAGCGAGCACCAGGCCTGGAATGGTATCGAGCAGACCCACAGACTTCAAAAGCTGGAACAGCGGCACTCCGAGCGCCACCGACGGCACCATGCGCGTCACCAGGGCGAAGAGCAGGAAAATGGTGGTGATCCGGCGCCGGTACTGCGTGGCAACGTAAGCGGCAGGCACGGCCACCGCAAGCGAGAGAGCCGTCGTCAGTACCGCGACGGTGAGTGAATTGACGAAGGCTCTCGGCAAAGTGGAGGATCGCAGCACTTCGCGGAAGTTCTCGAACGAGACAACGGCGGGAAAGAAGCTAGGCGGGATCTGCTGCACATCAGCCGCCGGCTTGATGGAGGTCATGAGGAGATAGATGTAAGGCAGCGCGTAGGATAGCACCAACACGAGGGCTGCCGCGTTGATCAGGATTCCGCTGAGATTGAGGCGGGGAGCTCTACGCATGGACCGGCCTCCATATCTTCCAATAGGCGACTGCCGCCAAAAGCATCATGACGATGAGGAACAATGTTCCTGACGCGGAAGCCTCGCCGAGATCGCCGAACCGAACCATGCGCTGGTAGATGTTCATCGAGAACACTTCGGAAGCATGACTGGGACCACCCTGCGTCTGTATCCAGATCAGGTCGAATGTCTTTGCAGCATCCACGCCTCGCACGATCACCACGACGGCGATCACCGGCCGCATGAGGGGAAGGGTGACATGCCAGAAGCGCTTGAGGGCATTCGCCCCGTCGATCCGCGCTGCCTCCAGCAGGTCTTTCGGGATGTTCGTCAGCCCGGCATAGGACACAAGGGCGACAAAGGAAGTCGTCAACCAGATGTCGGCAAAGGAAACAGAATAGATGACGATATCTTCGCTGGACAACCATGCGATTGCCTCTGGATCGCTAATCAGACCCAAACGGACGAGCCCGTAGTTCAGGATGCCGATATTGCCGACGAGCAGAAATCGCCAAAGTAGACCCGCGACGATGGGCGGAACCATCAGCGGCAGAGCGAAGATCGTGCGATGCCACCGCGATTGACCGGCAAGCGCCGAAAAAAGCAGCGCCGCACAGAAACCGAACGTGAACTCGAAAAACAGCGCGAAGAGCGAATACTGAACGGTCCGCAGAGCGCTTTCCATGACACGTTTCGACGTCAAGGCATCGACATAGTTCTGCAGGCCGACCCATTCGCGAATATGGGGCGTGATCGTATCGACCTTGAAAAAGGAATCGAATACCAGGAGCCCCACCGGGTAAGCGACCAGCACGCCGAGGATGGCGACAGCAGGCGCGAGCATGCAAAGTACAAATCGGTCTTCACCCGACATGTCCGTCTCCGAAAGCTAAGAGTGGGGCATATTTTGCCCCACGATGTGGAGGAATGTACGAGGCTAGTTGAGAATGTCCTCGATCGTTTCCTTGGCTTCCGTCAGGACCTCCCCGATATCTGCCTGGCAGGTGAGTGCCTGCTGGATAGCGGGCAGCACAGCTTCATCGACTATTTCCTGATATTTTTCATTGATCGGCCGGCCCTGGGTGGCGGGCGCGCTTAGCGTCTCAAGAAGTGGGGGGAAGTGCTCATAGCCGGTCTTGCCTGAATAGCTGCGATAGGCGGAATTCGTCGCTGCAAGGCCGAGGGGAGCTTCGATACCCAGGGCATTATTGGCGATAGCAAACGAGATGAATTTTTTCGCGGCGTCCTTGTGCTGGGATGTCGAGGGAACGACGTTGTACCAAGGGCCGGGAACAGCTGCGATCCCGGCTTCACCGGCCAGCATCGGTACCACGCCGACCTTGCCGCTGACCTTTGAATCCGCAGGCGTCATCTTGTAGGCGTGCGCCCAGAACTTCATCATGGCTGTTTTGCCCTGATAGAACAGGTTCTGCGCCTCGCCCCAGCCGATTTCGTTCACATTTTCAGGGACGGAATGATCAATGCAGTGCGGCGCGATGTAGAATTCAAGCGCCTTTTTGTGCGCCTCATTGTCGATAATGACCTGCCCGTCCTTATCGAGGATCACTCCTGGCGAACCCGCCTGCAGCACATGCGCCATCCATTCCTCTGAAAACGTGCCGATGGTGTCGGTGCCCCAGAAGTCAGTCTTTCCATCGCCGTCAGTGTCACGCGTGAAGAATTTCGCAATGTCGCGCCACTGCTGCCAGGTTTTGGGCGGCGAGAGAGGATAGCCATACTTGGCCTGAAATGCCTCTTTTTCCTCCGCCTTATCAAACAGATCCTTGCGATAGAACACGATCTCGGCATTGGCCCAGGCAGGCATACCGATCAGCTTGTCACCGACCTTCGCATCGGCAAGCAAGACAGGCGGCAGATCCGCGCGAACCGCATCGGTGAAAAGAGCCGAGAGATCCTCGACGTGGCCTGCAAACTTCGCATTCCACACAACGTCGATCGTCACGACATCGAACGCGGAAGAGCCAGACGCGATTTCGGCTGAGAATTTGTCAAAGACACCCTGATAGGGAACGGTCGTGAAGTTCACCTCGATGCCTGTTTCGGCAGTAAACTTCTCGGCGACCGCCTTCTGCAACATTTCGCCGCCACCTTCCACCAGAATGTTGATGGTTTCGGCATTGGCAGTGGCGGCTATGAAAACAAGCGCGAGTGCGCTGGCACCAAGC
Source organism: Rhizobium sp. WYCCWR 11146 (assembly GCF_013591995.1). Taxonomy (NCBI): domain Bacteria; kingdom Pseudomonadati; phylum Pseudomonadota; class Alphaproteobacteria; order Hyphomicrobiales; family Rhizobiaceae; genus Rhizobium; species Rhizobium sp. WYCCWR 11146. Next base: position 230,896 of record NZ_JACCEY010000022.1, on the reverse strand, counting down.
AATTTCTTCATCGATACCTCCCTGTTGGCCCGCTGCACTTGCACTGAGCCCTCCTTCTTGCTGCGAAGGTAATCTTCGTATGACGACGTTGTCAATACAGAATGACGACGTTGTCATAAAAATATGTCGACGTTGTCATGCGTCTGGTTTAAAACGAATCCCGGCAAGGAGATTGGCGTACATGGTCAGCATAGTCAGCGTCGCGAAGGTGGCGGGAGTTTCCAACAAAACTGTGTCTCGCGTCATTAACGGCGAACCATATGTGACCGAGGAAACGAGGGAGAGGGTCGAAAGGGCAATCCGGGACCTCGGATATGTGCCCAATATGGCCGCGCGCCAAATACGCTCAAGTCGCTCCAACACATTTGGCATCATCGCTGACTACGTGTCGACGACGCCCTATTCAGTGGATATCGTTCGCGGGATCCAGGATTGGGCCAATGCCAACGGCAAGACCATTCTGATGGCAAACACCGGCGGCGCATCCGAGCAGGAGATTAAAATTTGGAAGATGTTCCAATCGCACCGCATTGACGGTGTTCTCTACGTAACGATGTACCATCGCATCGTTGACCCCGAAATCGGCGACGTCGGCATCCCCACAGTCATGATCAACTGCCGACCAAAAACGAGCGAGCTGTTGCCGTCGATCGAACCCGATGACTACCAGGGCGCTCAGGATCTGACACGCTATCTGCTTGAGCGGGGGCATCGAAAGATCGGCTATATCCGGCTCAATCCCATTTTGCTTGGTGCGGAACTGCGCCTCGATGCTTTCCGCAAAACCACCGGAGACTTTGGCCTTGCGGAGAACGACCTCACTATCCGCCTTGGCATGGAAGGACCGGTAGGAGCAGAGAAGAACTACGTTTTTGCTGCCGCCACCGAGATGCTTCAACAAAAGGATCGACCGACCGCAATCATGAGCGGCAACGACGAAATGGCGATCCAAATCTACATCGCGGCCATGGCATTGGGTCTTCGGATTCCCGAGGATGTCAGTATTGTCGGCTTTGACGATTTCCGGACGGTTTCCCTGGCGCTGAGGCCGGAGCTGACCACTGCCGCTTTGCCATATTACGATCTCGGTCTGCAAGGGGCGGAATTGTTGAATAGCGTGGTGGCGGGAAGCGAAGTTTGCCCGACCAGTCGAGTTATGTCCTGCAATTTGGTGGAGCGACTTTCGGTGCGCTCCCTGTAATCTGACCTCATGCATGAGAGCGTCTGATCGAGCAAGCAAGCTTTCGCAAGAACATGGCGTGACAGTGACATCCGGTAAAGCCGGAGCGGTTCGCTTCTTCCGGGCTTGACGCCAAATCAAAGTTACTTAATCTAAGACTCTGCAAGCCTGCTTGGAGGAGGGGCCGGGCAATCGCGATGTCGGTCGCGCCATCTTCATCTCCCCCAAACCATGACCATGACCCCAAAAGCATGACGACAAGATTGTCAGCCGTCGATTTTCAACAGGATAAGCCATGCCTCTGACCATTGCCCAGCGCCTCGATCGTCTCAAAGTTCGCATTGCCGAGTTGGCGCATTGGCGAGATCGACAAAGTGCTGCGATCGACGGCTGGACGTTCGAGGGCGAGCCGATTGGCCATCACCAGGATTGGCCGCACCGCCAGGGGGTGGTGCATTTTGCCGCGACCGCTGAAGCGCCGGAGGCGTGGCCTCTCGGCGATATTCGCCTGCAGCTCGACCTCGGCGGCGAGAGCCTGATTACGCTCAGCTACCCCGACGGCGAGACGGAAACATTCGGTCTCGATCCCTACCATCAGGAATTCCCGCTGAAGGGCCGCCGCTTTTCGATCGCAACGGAAACCGTCGCCCGGTTTCCATTCGGCGAGCCCAATCGCGCTCCACGGCTCAACAAGGCCCGATTTATCTGGCTCGATGGTCCAGCTCACCGCCTGCATCTTCTGTTAAAGCAGGTTGCCGAGGCAATCGATGTGCTGGGCGAGCATGAAGTCGTGCCGCACCTGATGGATGCCGCCGAGCACGCGTTGCGCAGTCTCGACTGGCCGTCGGATACGGCGGCCTATATCTCCCGCACATCAAGCGCTGTCATGCAGCAGAAGATCTGGGAACTGCCGGAGCTCGAGGCTAATCCGGCAGGCCTTACGGAGGAGCAGAGCGCTTCGGCAGCCACAGCCTTCGAGGCTCTGACGGCGAAGTTGAAGGAGCTGCAGAAGCGCTTCCCGCCGAATGGAGAATTGCTGCTGACGGGCCATGCGCATATCGATCTCGCCTGGCTTTGGCCCTATCGCGAGACGCGGCGGAAAATGCGGCGCACCTTCAATACGGCGCTGTCATTGATGGAGCGCTCCGACGATTTCCGCTTCAATCAATCGACCGCCCATTATTACGCGCAGATGGAAGAGGAAGACCCGGAGCTTCTCGATCGCATCAAGCAGAAGGTCGCGGAAGGAAAGTGGGAAACCGTCGGCGGCATGTGGGTGGAGCCCGACACGAACATGCCGACCGGCGAAAGTCTCGCCCGTCAGGTTCTCTATGGCCAGCGTTATTTCGAAAAGACCTTCGGCACGCGCCATACGGTCTGCTGGCTGCCCGATTGCTTTGGCTTTTCAGGCGCGCTGCCGCAAATCTTGAGGCAGGGCGGCATCGACAGCTTCTTCACGATCAAGGTCAATTGGAGCGAGACCAACCATATTCCATCCGATCTCTTCTGGTGGAAGGGTCTCGACGGCAGCCGGGTGCTGACCCACACGTTCGACAATCCGATGCAGGGTTATAACGGCTTCGTGCAAGCCGATTGCTACGTGCCGACATGGAAGAATTTCCGCGGCAAGACACAGCACGATACCTCGCTGCTGGCCGTCGGATATGGCGACGGCGGCGGCGGCGTCACGCCCGAGATGGTCGAGCGCGAGGTGCAGCTGCGCGATTTCCCGGCGATCCCGCAGGCACGCTGGGGCACCGTCAAAAGCTATTACGAACAGGCGCACCGCACCGCAGGCGAACAGAACCTTCCGGTATGGGATGGCGAAATCTATCTCGAACTGCACCGCGCCACGCTGACGTCGCAAAGCGGCGTCAAGCGCAAGCATCGCCAGGCCGAACGCGCGCTGATCACCGCCGAAACCATCGCTTCGCTGGCGCATATGCTCGGAGCAGACAGGCCCCGAAGCCTCGAAGCGGATTGGCGCGTGGTGCTGAAGAACGAATTTCACGACATTCTGCCGGGCTCGAGCATCCGTGAAGTTTATCAGGATGCCGAGCAGGAACTGGGCGGCGTCATCGAACGTGCTGGAACCGAACAGGCAAATGCCTTGCAAGCGCTGTCGGCCAAGCTGCCGAAAGGCGGGGTTGGCGATGCCCTCGTCGTCGTCAATCCGTCTCTTGCGGCCAGACCGCTCAGCGCAACGCTCTCCGACGGCACGGTCGTCGCGGCCGCCGATCTCGTCGCCCCCTTGTCCGTCGCGGTCTTCGACAAGGGCTCGCTCAAGCCGGCGGGCGGGCTGAAGGCAGGCCCCGAGCGTCTCGAAAACGAGCACCTCTCGGTCTCCATCGGCAGGGACGGGGCGGTTTCGAGCCTCCTTCACAAGGCAACGGGCCGGGAAGCGGTCGACGGCTCGGCAAATCAGCTCTGGGTCTATCCGGCCGACAAGCCGCGCAACTGGGACGCCTGGGACATCGATGCGGATTATGCCGAAAAGGCCGTCCGCCTCGATACGCCTGATAGTATCACCCTCGTTGAAGACGGCCCGCACCGCGCGGCGATCCGCGTCGTTTACCGCTACCGGAATTCGAGCGTCACGCAGACCTATGTGCTGACGGCCAACGCCAGGCGGCTAGACATCGAAACGACGATCGACTGGCATGATCGCCGCACGCTGCTGCGAACCCTGAACCCGGTCGCCGCGCAGGCCCGCAAGGCGACCTTCGAATGCGCCTTCGGCGTCGTCGAACGGGCAACGCACACGAATACGTCCTGGGAGCAGGCGATGTTCGAGGCCGTCGCGCACCGCTTCGTCGATATCAGCGAGCCGGATTTCGGGGTCGCGCTGCTCAACAATGCCAAATACGGCCATAGCGCCCGCGGCAATGTGATCGGCATGAGCCTCGTACGCGGGCCGATCTATCCGGATCCGTTGGCCGACGAAGGGGAGCAGAGCTTCACCTATGCACTGATGCCGCATGAAGGCGCCTGGCATGAAGGCGGCGTTCTCGACGAGGCGATCGATCTCAATCAGCCGCTCGTCTCGGCTCAATTCAGCGGCCTCTCCGCCGGCATTTTTGCGCCGCTTGCGGTCACCGGCATCCCTGTCGCGTTCTCAGGCCTAAAGCCGGCGGAAGAGGGCGACGGCCTCATCCTGCGCCTTTACGAACCGGCCGGCCGGCGCGGCAGGCTCGCCCTCAACCTGCCTTCCGGATGGGCAGCATCGCAGCCGCTGAACATTCTCGAAGAGCCGATGGAGCGAAAGGGACCTGCCGACATCATGCCGTTCGAAGTCAGGACCTGGAAGCTGCAGAATGGCTGATGCCTGACCGCCATACGTGCCGGGAATCAAATGGCCTATGGCAGCATGCCGCACCATGATTTCAAGAACTGGCGGGCGCTCCTGAAAGCGCCTGCTATCTCCTAGAATTGGATGAGATGCCAGCCGCATCCAACGGGCGAAAAGCGTCGGGGCGGGCGGCAAAGTTCGCAGCGACAAAATCCACGAAAGCGCGGACTTTGGGTGAAAGCTGACGATTGGATGGCCAGACGAGCGAGAGCGAACCGTACGGCACCATGAAGGAGGTCAGGACGGGGATCAAACTTCCGGTTCGCATATGGGGCTCTGCGACGTAGACAGGCAGATGCGCAAGGCCCAAACCGTCCCGTGCTGCCCGCAGCCCTGCGTCCGTATTGTTGAATGTAAGGCTTCTTGGGAAAATTACCCGATCGTATGGCGGGCGGAATGCCCACGGCGCGACACGACCGCTGGATGGGTATTTGAATTGAATGCAGGCATGTTGGGAGAGGTCATCCGGGGTCTCCGGTCGCCCATGGCGCTTGAAATAATCGGGACTTTCGCAAACGACGAAATGCTGATCGCCGAGACGGCGGGCAATCAATCGTGCATCGGCAAGTTCACCGCTCCGCACGACGACATCCAGGCCCTCTGCCACCAGGTCGATAACCTTGTCTTCGAAATCGATGTCCAGTTCGATCTCCGGAAATTGCTCGGCAAAAATGGGCAGGATCGGCATAAGAAGGTGGTGCCCGACGATATGCGGTACGCTGATGCGAAGGCGCCCCCTTGGACGTTCCCGGCTTCGTGAGATTGTGGCCTCTGCGTCATCCATGTCGTCGATGATGCGTTTGTAGCGCTCGTAGAGAACCGCTCCTTCCTCAGTCAGGCTGATACTGCGCGTTGTCCGGTTGAAGAGCCGCACGCCCAGCCGGCTTTCGAGACGCGCCACCGCCTTTCCGATCGCGGACGGCGAAACTCCGGCAACCCTCGCGGCTGCGACGTAGCTCTGCTGTTCGACGGCGTGAACGAAGGCGACAACGCTTGCGAGACTGTCCACATCAGCACCCGATTGAAGATATTTTGTCCTTTATGTAAGTCCAAGAGCCGTAATTGATCAATATTGCATAGGAAATATCCTCTGTCTCGATGCCAGCCAGCCAATATCAAAGGAGTGAGCGGTATGCGGGACTATGCAAAAGAACGACCCGAGCACACGGAAAAATACATCGGAGAGAATGACTTATTTCTCGAAATATTTCATGGGCACAGCGATCCAGGGCAGTCCGTTCGGCCGCCTTTGCTCTTTGTTCACGGCGCCTTTACCGGGAGCTGGATGTGGAGCAAATACATTCCTCATTTCATATCGGCTGGATGGACCTCTTATTGCGTCAACCTGCGAGGCCACTACAAAAGCAGGTCGGTGGATTTCACAAAAATCCTGTTTGAAGATTACCTGGAAGACATCCGGCTGGTGATCTCCGAAATTGTCAAAGAATGTGGAACCCCGCCCATCGTGATCGGATTCAGCATGGGAGGAATCCTGAGCCAGAAACTGGCGGAAAGTGTGAAGATTGCCGGGCTAGTCTTGATCGATTCCAGCATTTGCCGGGAAGTGTATGCTGAGGCGCCGTATCGGGATCTTGCGTCCCAACCGCCCGGCCTCGTCGTACCTGCTCCAACACGCGATGAGCAAATCAGTGTAGATGAAACATTCGAGGATATCGAATTCCAGCGGAAGTATCTGTCCATGGAATCTGCAAAGGCATTCAGCGCATTCTCCTTTCATTTCGGGGCGGACGGGATTTCCATCGAAAGCGAGAAGATCACGTGCCCCAGCCTCGTCATTTGCGCCGTCAACGACGAATCCGATGATCATCGAAGCCTGGCGACAGCACGCCACATCGGTGGCGAATATCTAGGTCTCTGGGGTACGACACATACGGGTCTGCTCGTCGGGCAGAGGTATTACGAAGCTGTAAGCCGCATTATGGTCTGGTTGGCACGCTTTGATGGATGATAGATCTTCCGATAGAGCGTCACCTCGATCGGCCCCCGAGCACAGAGCCGCAAGCCAAGCTCAATCCTCCAGGCCAAGGCTCGCCAGCAGGCGGCTGACATAGGCTTCCAACCCGCCGACCATGTCGAAGCGGGTGGGATCGCGCAGCCAGAGCATCTGAAGGCCGTCCATCACCGCGATCAGCTCGGCCGCCATCGCCCCGCCATCGATTTTGCCGTCGATCGAGCCATCGGCGACGGCCTGTTCGAAGGTCGCGGCGATGTCATTCTGCAGCTGAGTGGCGCGATCGAGAAACCAGGCCTTGGCCGGGTGATCCTTCATCAGGCTCTCGGCATTCAGGATGGCGAAGGCCCTGATGACCTCGATCATTTCGGCGTTGCGGCGGAAGACCTCGACCATGCCTTTGAGCAAGCCGCGGAGATCGGAACGATGGGGGTCGATGAAGCTTTCGCTTTCGAGATCGCGCTTGTCCAGAATGGCGAGCAGCAGATCGACCTTGGTCGGGAAATGGTGCAGCAGGCCGGGCAGCGACAGGCCGACGTCGCGGGCCACATCGCCGATGGCGGCATTCTGGTAGCCGTCTTCGGCAAAGCGCCGCATCGCAGCCGTCAGGATCTCCGCACGGCGCGCTTCGCCCTTGCGGGATCTGCGCCGTCGCTTTTCGTCCTGTCCGGTCTTCGATTCAGAAAACTCTGCCATCGTCTCTTCCGCCTGCCTCTTTCTCCCGCCCTCCATCCATACATCACGGCTCGGCAGTTGACATCTTAAAAATACCGAGTAATCGGTAGGTTTAAGAACTGTCTGGCGCGTGGAGAAGTTGATGCCGCCGCCGGATGAATTGCCCGGGCATGCTCGGCCAGCACTTCGCAATGCCCGAATTCCATTGAAGGGGAGGTTTGCATGATCGATTCCATTCTCGACAAGATGACGCTCGAGGAGCAGGTCTCCCTGCTGTCCGGCGCCGATTTCTGGACGACGGTTCCCGTCGAGCGTCTTGATGTGCCGAAGATCAAGGTGACGGACGGACCGAATGGCGCCCGCGGCGCGGGTTCGCTGGTCGGCGGCGTCAAGGCGACCTGCTTTCCTGTCGCCATCGCGCTCGGCGCCACCTGGAATCCCGATCTCGTCGAGCGCATGGGTGTGGCGCTTGCCTGCCAGGCGAAGAGCAAGGGGGCCGCGGTGCTGCTCGCGCCCACAGTGAATATTCATCGTTCCGGGCTCAACGGGCGAAATTTCGAATGTTATTCCGAGGATCCGATGCTGACCGCGGAACTGGCCGTCGCCTATATCAAGGGCGTGCAGAGCCAGGGGATCGCCGCGACGATCAAGCACTTCGCCGGCAACGAATCCGAGATCGAGCGGCAGACCATGTCTTCCGATATCGACGAGCGGACGCTGCGCGAAATCTACCTTCCCCCCTTCGAACAGGCTGTCAGGCGCGCCGGCGTGATGGCCGTCATGTCCTCCTATAACCGCCTCAACGGCACCTATACGAGCGAGCATGAGTGGCTGCTGACCAAGGTGCTGCGCGAGGAATGGGGATTCGACGGGATCGTCATGTCCGACTGGTTTGGTTCGCATTCGACGGCCGAGACGATCAATGCCGGTCTTGATCTCGAAATGCCCGGCCCGGCGCGCGATCGCGGCGAGAAGCTGGTTGCGGCCGTGCGCGAGGGCAGGGTCGAAGCGGCAACGGTGCGGGCGGCGGCGCGGCGGATCCTGCTGCTGCTCGAGCGGGTCGGTGCCTTCGAGAAGAGGCCCGACCTCACCGAGCGGGCAGTCGACCTGCCGGAAGACCGGGCGCTGATCCGGCGTCTCGGCTCAGAGGGAGCAGTCCTTTTGAAGAACGACGGCATCCTGCCGCTTGCCAAGACGTCGCTCGACCGGATCGCCGTCATCGGACCCAACGCCGCGAGCGCGCGTGTGATGGGCGGCGGCAGCGCGCAGATCGCGGCGCATTACACGGTCAGCCCGCTCGAAGGGATTCGAGCCGCCCTTTCCAATGCCAACAGCGTCAGCCACGCCGTCGGCTGCCGCCACAACCGTCTGATCGAGGTGGCCAAGGGAAAGATCACCGTCGAATATTTCAAGGGGCGTGGTTGCCAGGGCACTCCGCTTCATGTCGAAACCGTCGACAAGGGTGAGTTCTTCTGGTTCGAGCTGCCGTCGGCCGAGCTCGACCCAACCGATTTCTCGGCACGGATGACGATGCAATTCGTGCCGGAGGAGAGCGGCGATCATGTCTTCGGCATGACCAATGCTGGACTGGCGCGGCTCTTCGTCGACGGCAGGCTCACGGTCGACGGCCATGATGGCTGGACACGCGGCGAGAATTATTTCGGCACCGCCAATGACGAACAGCGCGGCACGGTGGCGCTCGATCCGAGCCGAGCCCATGCCGTCACCGTGGAATATGACCCACCGGTGGCAAACGGGGAGGGGATCAACCTCACGGCCATTCGGTTCGGCGTCGAAAAGCCCTTGGGCGAGGCCGATATGCAGGACGCCGTCGAGACGGCGCTGAATGCCGATGTGGCGCTTCTCTTCGTCGGCCGCGACGGCGAATGGGATACCGAAGGCTTGGACCTGCCCGACATGCGGCTTCCGGGTCGGCAGGAGGAACTGATCGAGCGGGTCGCGGCGGTCAACGCCAACACCGTCGTCGTGCTGCAGACCGGCGGCCCGGTGGAAATGCCCTGGCTCGGCAAGGTTCGCGCCGTGCTGCAGATCTGGTATCCTGGGCAGGAGCTGGGCAATGCCGTCGCCGATGTCCTGTTCGGCGATGTCGAGCCCGGTGGGCGCCTGCCGCAGACATTTCCGAAGGCGCTTGCCGACAATTCCGCGATAACAGGTGATCCAGCCGTCTATCCGGGTAAGGATGGGCATGTGCGCTATGCCGAAGGCGTGTTCGTCGGCTATCGTCATCACGATACGCGCGCTGTCGAACCGCTCTTCCCCTTCGGTTTCGGCCTTGGCTATACACGCTTCAGCTGGGGCGAGGCGCGGCTCTCAGCGAGCGAAATGGGTGCCGAAGGCGTGACGATCAGCGTCGATCTGACCAATATCGGCGACCGGGCCGGATCGGAACTGGTCCAGCTCTATGTGCGCTCGCCAAAGTCCAAGGTGGAGCGGCCGGACAAGGAACTGCGGGCCTTCGCAAAGCTTTCGCTGCGATCCGGTGAGACGGGCACAGCCGAGCTGAAGATCCTGCCCCGCGATCTCGCTTATTTCGACGTCGAGTCTGGTGCCTTCCGCGCCGAACCGGGCGATTACCAACTGATCGTGGCCGCCAATGCCGCGGATATCAGGTTCATCATCGAACTGCCGTCACCATTCGACTACGTGCTGCCACCTTCGTATTAAACGCAGGCTGGCGAGATCCATATCGTATTCGAGTGAGCCCGGCCGATAACGCTTGACGCGTCTGCCCCAAGCGCTGAGTGGTTCGAGCTGGATCAGACCGCGTCGGGCTGAGTGCGCAGATTGGTGACGACGCGCCGGTTCTGCACCTTGCAGGAGCGCTCCGTGCAGTCGCGGACTTCGCGGTCGTTGCCGTAGCCCTTGGCCCACATGCGCCTGGCGTCCACGCCCTTCGAGGCGAGATAGGCCATCGCCGCATCGGCGCGCTTCTGCGACAGCGTCTCCATGCTGGATGCGGAGCCGGAGTCGTCGGCAAATCCCTGCAGTTTGAGCAGCCAGGAGGGGTTCCTGTTGAGCCAGGCGGCTTGGTTATCCAGGGTTGCCATGGCGACGGAATCGAGTGTTGCGGAGTCCTGCTTGAAGTAGATCCGCCGGCCGACATTGAGGATGAAATCCTCTTCGCTGCCCATCGCGACGTTTTCGAAGCCGGGCGCGGGATCGTTGGTCTGGCCGGTCATCGGCGCCGCAGCAGGTTCTTCCACGGAGGCGATATCGGTGGTGCTGCAGGCGGCGAGCGCCAAGAGCATGGCTGCGGCGGCAAGGCGCCTCATGTATCCGGTCGGAGCAGACATCAAGGTGATATTCCTTATTCGACCGGGGTCGCTTGGCTGACCTGCGCCGCACTTTCAGCCTGGTCGGCAATATGCGGCAGAACCTGCACCGCGGTGCCGATCGGGCAACGCTGGTAAAGATCGATGGCGTCTTCATTGAACATGCGGATACAGCCGCTGGAGGCATCCTTGCCGATGCTCCACGGCTCCAGCGTGCCGTGGAAGCGATAGCCGGTGTCGACGCCGTCGCGATGCAGGTACATGGCGCGGGGACCGAGCGGATTTTTCGGTGAGCCTCCCGCCACGAATTCGGGCAGTTCGGGATGGCGCTTGCGCATCTCCGGCGGCGGCGTCCAGCGCGGCCACAGCGATTTGCTGTCAATCGTGGCGCGGCCAAACCATTTGAAGCCCTCGCGGCCGACGCCGACGCCGTAGCGGATGGCGGTCTTGTTCTCCATGATCACGTAGAGGAAATGGTGCCTCGTATCGACGACAACGGTGCCGATCGGCTCGCTGCTGAAATATTTGACGACCTGGCGGTGCCACTTCTTGTCGATCTTGGCGAAGTTGGTTCTTCGGAACGTCACGCCATTGTCGACGATGGTGCCGTCGAAAAAGGAAGACGCCGCGGCAAATACCGGTTTCTGCACTGCACCGGCGCCAAGTAACGCCAATCCACCAAGCACAATATTTCTGCGTGTCCACGGCATCGGCAATATCCCCCTTAAAGCCAAGCAGCGAAGCGTCAGTAAATCAGATTTTTCATTTGCGACAACAGAAAAATCATCTCCTCCCTCAAGGCGGAGATCGGGGCACGGGCCTCCTGTGGCTGGTATTGCCCCATCGCTACTCTGGAATGCCGCGGCGCTTCGAGGGCCGGGCATTCATCTCCTCTGAAGATCGGCATGTACTCTTTGCGAGATGGCGCTTCCGCAACCGCCTGCGAGCCGATGCTCCTCACACGCGGGAGTTCCGTTTCTTGTGCGCATGCCTCCACAAGATCACCAAGCATCCGTCGCGCCACGCCAGGGACCACATGATGGGGCAAATGCCCGACACCTTCCAGCGATCTGAGGATCGGCCCCGGATGCTTCCTGCAAAGCCAATCGATATGCCAGTTCGGTGATATCACGCGGTCCGCCATCCCGAAGAGAACGTGCAGGGGAAGATCGCCAGGCAGATCTGGAAGGCGCTCCATGTCTCGGTTGAAGGCGCGCAACTCGTCCGCCATCGTGCGGATGGTAATGGGATTGACCACGTGAGAGGCCGGCAGGTCCGAGAGATGAGAAGGCAGGGGATTGGGAAAGGAGGACGACCTCAGGCCTCGATCGAGAAAGAATGCGGGCCACCGGCCGATGACGTGCTGGCGGATCAACGGCCCGACCACCGGAGCGACCGCCGATCTAAGCACAATCAACGGCTTCGGCGGCACCGGCCCGCAACATGGAGAGATGAGAAAAAGTCCCCTGACGAGGTCCGGTCTTCTTGCCGCAAGGTGTAGCGCGGCTGCGCTGCCGATCGAGTGCGCGACGATCGTCACCTCCGGCAGGTCAAGAGAGGCGAGAAGGCGTTCAAGCCAGAAGGACTGTCCCTCAGGTCCACGCTCAGCCGGTGCAAGCGGCGTGCTCAGTCCATAGCCGGGGCGGTCGGGTGCAATGATCCGGAAATCGCTGTTGTCGAAGGGAAGCAAAATTTCCTGCGCAAGACTGCCGCAGCCATGCAGGAGGAGGACTGGAATGCCATGTGGGTTGCCACCGTCAAGGATGTGAACATCCTGATCTTCAACGTGAATTGTTGTTCCGAGTGTCGGCTGGACTGGCTTCACTAACATGAGCCGCATAACTAAGATCTGAAGAAGAAGTTCCGGCCGGTTGCGGGACGGCGCCAACGGCATCGAGCCGTTAGAGTAGGATGGAAGGGAGGCCCAGCGCTGCCGCCTTATCTGTGCTACCATCACCGCGGTCTCGAAGCGGAAAGATCGGATGCTCCTTCAGCGTGTCAGTTTCTATGTGCTTCTGGTCCTCGTGACCATTGCGTTCGTCGCCGTCGTGCTACCGTTCTATTCGGCGATATTCTGGGCAGTCGTCCTCGCTATCATCTTCTTCCCGCTTCACGCCCGTATAGAGGCTCGGCTGGGTGGGCGGGGAAACCTTGCTGCAGCAGTGTCTGTGTTGATCTGTCTCTGCGTCGTGATCATTCCCGGGCTGATCGTCCTCAGTTCACTCGTCCAGCAGGGCAACCATCTCTATCAACGTATGGACACTGGCGAGATCGACGTCCGGAGCTTTATTCATAATCTGCAGGAAGCATTGCCCTTGTTCCTCCGCGACTGGCTCCGGAGCATCGAGCTGAACGGCGTCGATACGTTTCAGGACCGCGTCTCCTCGGCATTGATGCAGGGCGGCGGTTTTTTTGCCGGACGCGCCTTGAGCCTCGGTCAGAACACCCTGCGGTTCTTCGTCACCTTCGGCGTGATGCTCTATATCCTGTTCTTCATGTTCCGGGATGGGCGCGCCCTTGCCCGCGCCATCAGAAGAGCGCTGCCTCTCAGCGATGCCCATACCCTTCGCTTCACCTCCAAATTCACTTCGGTCGTTCACGCGACCGTGCGAGGCAATATTATCATCGCCATCATCCAGGGTTCGATCGGCGGCATCGCCTTCTGGGCCCTCGGCGTCGAGCCAGCCCTGCTGTGGGGCGTACTGATGAGCTTCCTGTCGCTGCTGCCTGCGGTCGGCGCCGCATTGATCTGGGTCCCCACGGCCATTTACCTGGCCCTGGCCGGTTTTTGGGTGAAGGCGATTGTGCTGGTTGCGGTCGGCGCCCTTGTCATCGGTCTTGTCGATAATCTTCTGCGGCCGCGCCTGGTCGGCAGGGAGACCAAGCTTCCCGACTATGTTGTCCTCATTTCCACCATTGGCGGCATTTCTCTCCTGGGCATCAATGGTTTCGTGATCGGGCCGCTGATAGCCGCTCTCTTCATCGCCGCTTGGGGGATATTCGTGGAGGAGGAGGGCACGTCGGATTCCTGACGAAGCGGCCGGTGCATTTAACGGTGGCTTCCGGAACTTTCGTCTCCCTGACTGGTTTGATAGATTCGAGCCATCATCATGTTCAATCGACGCCAACCGTAAGGTCGGTTTTCGGGGCCTATGTTACTATAGTGATCCGAGCAAGCAAGGTGCGGAAAGTGCGCCACGGACTGCCGGCAGAAGTCCGGGCCCTCTGGTCGGATCCTGATAAGCCCCGTTGAAGATGGGTCGAGGAGTGACCAGGAGGAGCGGGCATAAATGGAGCCTGGAACGACTCTCACCGCAACGTTTGACGTTCCGCTAACCGCACAACAGGAGGAAAGACCATGAAAGTGTCAGAGATCATGTCGCGCGATGTAGAAATCGCCAACCCTAATCAGACGATAGCCGAAATCGCGAGATGCATGGCCGACAGGCAGATCGGCTTCCTGCCGGTCGGCGACAATGACCGGCTCGTCGGAACCATCACGGACCGCGATCTTGTCGTGCGCGGACTTGCCGACGGATTAGGGGGCGATGCAAAGGTGCGCGAAGTCATGTCGCGCGATGTCAAATATTGTTTCGAAGACGAAGATGTCGACGACGTGACCCGCAATATGGGGCAGGTCCAGGTCCGCCGCCTTCCCGTCGTCAATCGTGACAAACGCCTTACCGGCGTCATCTCGCTCGGCGATGCGTCCCTGGCGGACACCGCTGCAGCGGGAGCCGGATTGAAAAAAGTGTCCCGTCCGGGCGGCGCTCATGCACATTAGAACCGGGATGATTTTGGCCTGAAGCAATCAGCGATCCTATCGCTTGAGATCATTCATCGTTGAGGTGGCAAGCCGACAAGTGCCCCGGTGCAACTTCCTTTTTCACCGGCACTTCCATATGACAGCGGTCCATCGCAAACGGGCATCTCGGATGGAAGTGGCAGCCTTTCGGCGGGTTTATCGGGCTGGGCAGTTCGCCATCGACGGGCTTGAACTGTCGCTTGCCGGGTTCGATGCGCGGCACTTCGGCCAAGAGCGCTTTCGTGTAAGGATGATTGGGCCGCCTGAAAACCTCCTCGACGGGCGCCTCTTCGACGATGCGGCCGAGATACATGATCGCAACGCGGTCGGAAATATGTTCCACGACGCCGAGATCATGGCTGACGAACAAATAGGTCAGGTCGAGCTTGTCACGAAGTTCCATGAACAGGTTGATCACCTGAGCCTGGATGGAAACGTCGAGCGCCGCGACGCTTTCGTCACAGACGAGGAATTTCGGCTGCACGGCGAGCGCGCGCGCAATATTGACGCGCTGCCGCTGGCCACCGGAAAACTGGTGCGGGTATCGCTTTTTCATGGCCGGGTCGAAACCGGCCAGCATCAAATATCTGTCGACATAGGCGTCGCGTTCCGTCGAGCGGGCAAGCCCATGTGTTCGAGGCGCCTCCCAGATAAGCTGCTCGACGGTCATGCGCGGATTGAGAGCCGCCATCGGATTCTGGAAAATCATCTGGCTGGCGAGACCAAACTGATGCTGCTCGCCTTTCGACATGGCGCTTCGGTCCATCCCCTTCCAGAGAATGTGGCCCTGGCTTGGCGAGGTGATCCCTGCAATGGCGCGGCCGAGCGTCGACTTCCCGCAGCCGCTTTCGCCGACAAGGCCGACAACCTCTCCGGGCCGAATGCTGAGGCTGACATTATCAAGCGCGTGAACGACAGGCGCCGGCTTGGCCAGTTTGAGCTTGAGCGCGATCTTGGCGGCGAGGTCGGGCTTGGCTCCGAAGCGCTGCGACACGTTCCTCGCTTCGATCAGGGGCGCGGCGGTCACCGTCATCATGCTACCTCTTTCGTTACGGGATGAATGCAACGGAAGGAGCGATCGCCTTCCGGCATGAGCGCCGGCATGACCAGACAGCCGTCGGTTGCCCGATCGCAGCGCGTACGAAAACTGCATCCCTGTGGGAGCCGGTTAATCGCCGGCGTCATGCCGCGGATCTGGTGAAGGGGCTCTCCGCGTCTGTTTTGCGAAGGAACGGACGCGATCAGACCGGCGGTGTAGGGATGGTGAGGATCGGTCAGAACCTTGCCCACCGGTCCGGTCTCGACGAGGCGGCCGGCATACATGACGGCGATCTCGTCGGCCAATCTTGAAACGATAGCCAGATCGTGGGTGATCCAGATCACCGCCGTACTTCCCTCTTCCGTGAGTTTCTGGAATTCGGAAATGATCTGGCTCTGGATCGTCACATCAAGCGCCGTTGTCGGTTCATCGGCGATGATGAGGTCCGGCTTGTGAAGAAGCGCGATGGCAATTGCCACGCGCTGGCGCATTCCGCCGGAAAACTGATGCGGATAGGCGGCAAGCCTTTCTTCAGGGCTTGGTATGCCGACCAGCGCCAAAGCATCCCGCGCCCGCTGCCGGGCGGCATCCTTCGAGACTCGCTCGTGTGCCTGGACGGCTTCCACCATCTGCGTTCCGACCGTCAGGACCGGATTGAGCGTCATCATCGGATCCTGGAATACCATGGCGATCCGCTTGCCGCGCAGCTGCCGCATCTCTTCGTCCGAATATTTCGCGATGTCGGCGCCGTCGAAGATGACCCTGCCGCCGACAACCCGGCCGGGTTTATCAAGGAGCCGCATGATCGAAAAGCCGGTCACCGACTTTCCGGATCCGGATTCTCCCACAAGACCAAGGACCTTGCCGCGCTCCACCGTGAACGACACATCATTGACGGCGCAAAGGCTGGGGCGTCCCCTGCCGCCGCCGAATTCGGTGACAAGATTGCTCACTTGCAGCAATGGGGTCATGACATGTTCCTCGGGTTGAGGACATCGCGCAGCCGGTCGCCGACGAGATTGATCGCCGCGATCGTGACCAGAAGCGCAATGCCGGGAAAGAAGCTGATCCAGTAAAGGCCTGTCAGAAGATACTGGTAGCCCGTCGAGATCAGCATGCCGAGCGAGGGTTCGGTCACGGATGCACCGAGACCGAGGAAGGACAAGGTTGCTTCGAGGCCGATTGCCCGGGCGATCTGCATGGTGGCGATGACGATGACCGGCGCAAGACAGTTCGGCAGCAGGTGCCTGAAGAGGATGCGCCATCCGGGCAGGCGCAGCATCCGGGCCGCCTCGATATATTCCTTCTCGCGCTCGACCAGAGCGGTGCCGCGGACCGTGCGGGCATAGGTCGCCCACTCGGCGATGATCAGTGCGATCACCACGTTGGGCACGCCCTTGCCAAGCACGGCAAGCATCATGAGCGCCATCAAGATGGTGGGAAACGACAGCTGCAGGTCGACGAGCCGCATCATCGCGGTTTCTGTGCGCCCTCCCATGTAAGCGGCGAACAGTCCGGCTGAGGTTCCGATGATGGCAGCGGCGAAAGCCGACAGAACGCCCACCAATAACGACGTGCGCAGCCCATAGAGGATGCCGGACAGGATATCGCGGCCCTGGCTGTCGGTACCGAGGTGATAGACAAGCCCGGTCATGGATTCGGACCCCGGCGGCAGTCGTCCATCCATGATGTCGAGCTGCATCAAATCATAGGGATTTTGCGGAGAGATCCATGGCGCGAACAGCGCCAGGCAACAGATGATCACCAGCGTGAGGAAGGCGATCGCCGCTGCCGGAGAGCTGAAGAAATCCGCGATCCCTTTCGAGAGACGACTGGGTTCGGGCGTTGGAGCGCTGGTGTCTTGCGTTTGTGGTTCGGCCATGGGGTCAAGCCTTTCCTTCCAGCCGGACCCGCGGATCCAGAAGGGTATAACAGATATCGATGATGAAATTGAGGACGACGAAGAGCAGCACCATCATCATCAGGTAGGCGACGATGACGGGGCGATCGAGAAGGTTGATCGAGTCGATGATGAGCTTGCCCATGCCCGGCCAGGCAAAGATGCTTTCGGTGACGACCGAAAAGGCGATCAGTGAGCCGAACTCGAGACCGATGATCGTCACCACCGGGATCATCAGGTTCTTGAGAACGTGCACCGAAATGATCCGCCGCTCTCGCAATCCCTTGGCGCGGGCAAACTTCACATAGTCCTGGGGAAGGACCTCCTGCACGCCGGCGCGGGTCAGCCGAAGAATGAGCGACGTCTTGAACAGAGCCAGGTTGAAGGCCGGCAATAGAAGATGCCTGATGCCGTCCCCGGTCAGAAACGACCATTGTGCGCCAAGCAGTTCCCGCGTTGGGCCGCGGCCATTTGTCGGCAACCAGCCGAGCTCGACGGAAAACACCATGATCAGCATGAGACCGACCCAGAAGGTCGGAAGCGAGAACCCCAGAATTGAGCCGCTCATGATCAGCTTGGAGGAGATCCGATTGGGGTAGAGCCCTGCATACAGCCCAAGCGGCAGGCCGAACAGCAGCGCGATGCCGAGAGCCGTGATCGCCAGTTCGAGCGTCGCCGGGAGGCGTTCGAGGATCAGGCCGAGCGCCGGCCGCCCATAAACGAAGCTGTTGCCGAAGTCCCCGTGCAGAAGCCCTTGGAGAAACAGCAGATACTGTTTCCACAGCGGCTGATCCAGGCCGTAATGCGCGATAACGAGTGCCCGCTCCGCCTGATTGGCGTCCGGGTTGATCAGGATGTCGACCGGGTTGCCGATCACATTGACGCCGATGAAGACAATGATCGTCATCGCGACAATGACGAACAGCGCCTGTATCAACCGCCTGATAATGGATGTGACCATTGAACCTCTCCCTACAGCGCCGTACGTCTTTTCGAGAGCCGCAAAGGCTGTAACACTTTGAATCGACGTCTTTGTTTTTACGCATGTCGTTGTCGCAAAACCGCTGCGCACTTTTGCGCGACATGCTTTAGCCGACGGAGATCGCCATCCCGTCGCGTTGCGGATCGGCCGCGCCTTTCGAGATGCCGCCGTCAATCTTGATCGCGTGGACTGCTGCGAACGCATATGTCTGCGGTGACCGCGCCACCTGGTAGCCCAGCGTCCGCAGCTCGTCTTCGACAGAGTGGCGAATGCGATTGCAGATGTCGATCGTGTTCGACACCCCTACGATCCTCGGCGCCGAGACGGCTTCGAGCACGGACATGTCGAAATCGATCATGTTCATCAGGCATTGCGCAACGGCGGGCGCGATATAGCTGCCGCCTGGCGCTCCAATGACGATGCTGGGCTCATCGCCCTTGAAGACGATCGTCGGTGCCGCCGAGCTGGGACGCCGCTTGCCGGGCGCGATGGAGCCGGGCTTGCCCGGAAGCGGATTAAAGCGGCTCATCGTGCCATTATACATGAAGCCGAGGCCGTCCGTGATCGCGCCCGAGGGACTGCCGAGGGTGTGGGTCATCGCGACGGCATTGCCGTCCTTGTCGATCACCGAGATGTGGGTGGTGTCGCGCTGCGAGCTATCAAGACGCGAAACACTGGCGATCTCGCCCGCCTTTATCGCGCCGGCATGCACCTTTGCATGCTCTTTCGACAGCAGCTTTTCATAGGGCACGTCGACATAGGCGGGATCGCCCATATGCGCGTCCTTGTCGATCGTCATCCGCTTCATCGCTTCGAACAGGATGTGGATATGTTCGGCGCTGCCATGCCGCAGCGAGCCGACATCGAACTGCTCCATGATATGCAGGAGTTCCAGCATCGGGAAGCCCGAGCCTGGCGGAGGTGAGGTAGCAATGCGGTTGTCGCGGTAGTCGCCCCAAACCGGCTCTACCTTCGACAATTCGTAACGCGCCAGATCCTGCCGATCGATCAAGCCGCCATTTGCCTTGAAATCGTCGGCGATCTGTTCGCCCAGTTCGCCGTGATAGAAGATGTCCGAGCCGCCGCTTCGCGCGATGCGTTCGAGGGTCTGTGCCATGTCCTTGTTGACGAGCAGGTCGCCGACATTCTTGATCGTGCCGTCATCGTGGAAATAGGTTCTCCGGCCCGTTTCAGAAAAGCGCAGCTTGTCGAGCGTGTTGGCAAAACCGTCGTTCGACTGGTCCTTGGCCCAATACCAGTGCATATGGTTTCGGATAATGAAACCGTTACGGGCAAGGCGGATAGCCGGCTTGATGAGATCGGCCCAATCGAAGGTGCCGTAGTCGCGCAGCGCGGTGTCATAGCCCTTGAGCGAGCCGGGGGTGCAGACGGCAAGGTAGCCGATATCGGAAATATTGCCTTCAAGCACGTAGCCGAAGCCGTCGCGGCTCTCGTGCTTGATCTTGTCGAGCCACATGTCCGGCGCAGCCTTCAACGGCGCGCGCGCATAAAATTCGAGGATCTCGTGCACACCCTTTTTCGGCATGTAGACATGCATGGAGCCGAAGCCGCCGATGCCGGCCATCTGCGGGTCGACCACCCCTTGGACGAAGGCACAGGCGAGTGCTGCGTCGATGGCATTGCCGCCGCGTTCGAGAACTTCCGCACCGGCTTCGACGGCCTCCGGCTGAGGCGCCACGATCGTTGCATTTCTCATTTCGCGCGCCGCTCCTCGAGTACCTTTGCCAGGAAGGCCTTGACGTGACCGAGAACTTTCATCCGGTCGTGAGAAACGCCCGGAACACAATCGAACGTCACATCGACACCCGCTTTGCGGAATGAGCTCGCCAGGGCGGCAAGGCGCTCGGGCCGCGTTTTGCCGGCGTCGTTTGCGCCGTCCATATAATATTTGCCGCCCGGCTTGTGGGTGATTTCCCAGGTCTCCAGATCGGCATCGCCGACGATCATGTGCACCGGCACCTTGGCGAGATCCTCGGGCCGGAAGGATTTGCCGAAGCGCGCTTCCAGATCCCGAATGCCGACCCACCAGTCACGCGTGGGATCCAGAAGGGTGACGGAACCAGGTGCGCCGATCGATGCCGCCCAGAGCTTTTCCGGATGCAGGATGGTGAAACGATGCACGAAATGCCCGCCGCCGGAGAAGCCGAACATGGCGAATTTGGACCAGTCCTGGCGGTATTTGTTGGCCATCTCCGCGACCATGGCGAGGACGACCTGATCGTAGCGGATGTCGCCTTCCTCAAGAAACTTGTAGCCGGAACGCGCACCATCGCCGAGAACGCCAACCGGGAAGATCGGGCAAAGGATGGCGCAATCGTTGTAGAGCCCGAATTCGGCAAAACCGTCGCGGAAGTCGATGGCCGACGTGCGCCCAGTGCCGTGGACCGCGACCAGGAGGTCGAGCTTGCGGCCGTCTGCCGCCGTTGGCGGCACATAAAGCACCATATGGAGGCGGGGATCGGCCTGAGAGGCGAAGATGGCCGTCTGGCCATAGTCATAGATGGCCTTCGCCCGGGCGACGGCTTCGCCCGTTCCAAGTTCCTGCATGAATGTCTCCTGGGAGATGAAGAAAGGGACGGCCCGGTGCGGCCCCATGCTGCTGTTTTAAACCGCGTCGCAGCGAGTGGATCGATGCGACGCACTTCAAGTCTTTATTTGTCCCAAAACCGCTGCGCGCTTTTGGACGACATGCATTAGTCCACCGGCTTCACGTCGTAAGCGAGCGTATATTTGTCGCCGCGCGGGGTGTAGGACACGGTCTTCTTTGCGCCCAGCACGACGTTTTCGTAATGCATCGGCAGGAGCCAGAGGTTGTTGAAGGTCTCGGTCGACAGTTCCTCGAGAAGGGGCGCGCGTTCGGCTTGATCGAGCGTCGAACTGGCCTTGGCCAGCACCTCGTCGATCTTCGGATCGGACACGCCGCCGCCGTTATATCTGCCGGTCCCCTTTTTCTCGTCGCGCGTGGCGACGAGCGCAACAGTCGGATTGGTGGTTTCGCCGGTGTTCACACCCCAGGAGCCGAAATAGGTGCTGTAGGTGCCTTTTGAGTAGGCTTCCGAATACATCGACCAGGGCAGGACCTCGACTTTCGATTTGATGCCGATGCGCGTGAACATCTGGCCGACCGCCTGCAGAACTTCGGCATCCTTGACGTAACGGCCAGAGGGGCCATGCAGGGTCAGGCTGAAGCCATCGGGATAACCGGCCTCGGCCAGAAGCGCCTTGGCGGCGGCGGGATCATAACCCACCTTCTCGACTTTTTCGGAATAGCCCGCATAGCCTTGGGTGACGAACTGGTCGGCCACCGTGCCGTTCTTCTGCATGACGCGGTCGACGATTGCCGGCCGGTTGATCGACATCAGCATTGCACGACGCACCCGTTCATCCTTGAGCGGGTTCTTGTCGAGATCGGAGCCATCCGCAGCCTTCACGAAAGGTGAAACATCGCGGCTGACATCGAGGCCAAGATAAACGAAGCGGGAAGACAGGCCGTTGATGACTTGCAGATTATCGCTCGCTTCCACGCGTGCCATTCCATCGGCAGGAAGGGTTTCGACAATGTCGATCTCGTTGGAGAGAAGCGATGCCAGACGGGCGCCGTCATCGGGCAGGAAGCGGAGCGTGACGTTTGACCAGTGCGAGGGGCCAGCGAAATAGCTGTCATTGCGCTTCAAGGTCAGGTTGCTGCCTGGCGAATAGGAGACGAAGGAATAGGCCCCGGTTCCGATTGCACACTTGCCGTTGTCGAAATCCTGGACCGGCGCCTCCTTGCAATCGGCGCTGATAATGCGAATTCGGCTGACGGAATTCAGCAGGATCGGATCCGGAACCTTTGTCTGGACGACGATGGTATAGGGATCCGTGGCCGTGACATTGACAATATTGCGGGTGTAGGAAGCAAAGCTCTGGCTGGGCTTGTCGCGGGCACGCAGAAGCGACGCAATGACGTCATCGGCGTTGAACTCGCTGCCGTCATGGAATTTCACGCCCTTCCGCAGCTTGAATTCCCAGTGGGTCGGGTCGACGACCTTCCATTCGGTGGCGAGTTCCGGGGCATTTGCCGACGTTCCCGTGAGGTTTATGAGGCTGTCCCAGATATGGCGCGAGGTCGCATTGTTTGGCGCCGAACTGTCTTCATGGGGATCCAGCGTCGTTGGCGTCGTCGACATCCCGATCGTCAGCGGGGTTTCCTGTGCGGCGACCATTGCAGGAATAGCGATCGTTCCGAGCAGCCCGATCGCTGCCCGCGTCAATATTTTTGCGGCCATTTCTTCCATCCCGGTTTAGCGTTTTTGGGCCGACCTTGCTTGGTCGGTACGAGCGGGTTCCCGTCCACTCTTGACACAAATTGGTAAGGGGGCCTCAAGGGGGCTGTCAAACGGAAAACAAGCGCGTTACGGTAGGCGTAACTTGAAACTATGCCAATCCTTCAGCCTCGGTCGCGGAGAAAATTCTGGTCCCATGGACAAAAGACAATCATCAAAAAGCGATATTGTGCAATCTGTTGATGTCTGCATCGACGTATTGCTGAATGTCGCCAAAAACCCGGACATCAGACTGACTGAGGTGGCGCAGAACCTTGCGGAAACCAAGCCGAGAATTTTGCGCATGTTACGCACACTGGAACGGCGCGGCCTAGTGCGGAAGAGCGATACAGGCACTTATCGGCTGGGGACGACTGCGATCATTCTCGGGACTGCGGCCTCGACACAGGTTGATCTGGTGCGAATAGCCAATCCTATTCTTGAAGAAGTCGGCCAGAAGGCGAACGAAACGACCCAGCTCAGGATCATCGACAATGGGGAATCCCTGTGCATTGCAAAGTTCGAACCGATGCGTGACTTGCGGGTTCAGGCGATGATCGGTCGAAGGCGGCCGCTCACGGCCGGCTCGTACAAGGTGCTTCTCGCCTATCTCCACCCCCAGGTGCAGTTGCAAATGATCCCCGAGACTTTGCCGCGGCTGACCAAGCGCACGATCACGGATCGTGGCAAGTTGGTTGCTGAATTGGATAAAATCCGCCGCCAGGGATTTTGTGTGAGTTATGGTGAAGTCAGCGAGCAACTCGTCTCCGTCTCAGTGCCGGTTCTGGCATTCGACGGATCCGTGATCGCCGCGGTGAATGTCGGCGCCCCGGCCTTTCGCACGCAAAAAAGCGATGTCGATCGCTTCATCGTTCTGCTGAAGGAAGCCTCCAGCAAGATATCGGCTCGGCTGGGATGGTAGAGCTTTTCGTTCTGCGCCATCGGGCCTTGTCTCTTCGGTTCGGCGCCCATCAAGGCGAGCCAACGCAGCTTGTTTCGTGCCAGGCCCGTCCTTTGAGCAAACTCAGGGGAAAAGATCGGGGAGTTCGGAGCGTGCGATGCGTTGCAACCTGACCGCTTCTGCCATGTCTATCGAGCGGTAGGGAAACCGCAAACGGGTGCCCACGGGTCCCCAATTGCCGATCGCACCCAAAAGCTTGTCGAGAGCGGCGTTCGAATAGCCGAATTCCTGGCGAAACGGGACGATATGCGCGTCCATAAACGTGCAGATGCGTCGCTCCAGATCGAGTCCGGCGTCGATATCGTTTCGCATCGAGACCGTCCAGGTCTGAGCACCGCGGGGACTGAGGCAGGCCACGTTTGAAAAGGAGCCTGCTGCCACACCTTCCTTGGTGCCGGTTGCGAGATGATGGCCTGGGACGAAGAGCGAAAGCCCGGACAGATGCCGGCGTGCCTCGGCATACCAGGAGGCGTCGCCATCGGCGAGCTTGATGCCGATCACCTCAGGCACTGCCGCGCAGACCATGCCGAGCTCCCTTGGCGCCAGCACGCGTTTTGCATGCGGCGGGTTGTAGAGGATGAGCGGAATGCCGTCGGCAACCTCGGCCACTCGTTTCAGGTAGTCGACCGCTTCGGCATCGTTGAGCGGCCACCAGTCCGGCAATATGACCTGAATCGCGCGGGGATCGAGCGCGGCGGCGCGGCGGACGCGATTGAGCATGATCAGCGGGTCGGGCTGGCAGGCGCCGATCACGAATGGCGTTGAAGATGCCTTGCAGCGTTCGGCCAGCATTGCCTGGATCCTGTCGAACTCCGCCTCCGTCTGATTGTGGAATTCGCCGGCAGTGCCGTTCGAATAGATACCATCGACGCCGGCATCGATGAGGATGTCGATCTCTTCGCCGAGCTTGTCGAATTCGATGCTGTCATCGGCCGCGATCGGTAGAAGCAGGCTCGCCCAATTTCCGCTGATGGCGGGATGCGGCGTCTTCGCAGTCATCTGTTTTTCTCCGATGGATGACGGATCAGTTGAGGTCGTCGCGAATGCAGGCCTTGAAGTGGCCGGGCGCGATTTCCCGCAATTGGGGAACGGCGGCGGCGCAGGCCTCCAGCGCGCTCGGACAGCGCGTGCGAAAAACACATCCGCTCGGCGGATTGGCCGGACTTGGAATATCGCCTTTCAGGATCTGCCTGTTGCGGCGGGCATCCGGATCGGGCGACGGAATCGCCGAGAGAAGCGCGCGCGTATAGGGATGCTGCGGTCTCGCATAGAGATCGGCACTGGGTGCGATTTCCATGATGCGGCCGAGATAGAGCACGATCACCCGGTCGCAGATATATTCGACGACGGCAAGGTCATGCGAGATGAACAGCATGGTCAGGCCAAGCTGCTGCTGCAGGTCGCGCAGTAGGTTGATCACCTGCGCCTGGATCGACACGTCGAGCGCCGAGACCGGCTCGTCGGCGACGATGAATTCGGGCGACAAGGTCAACGCACGGGCAATCCCGATGCGCTGGCGCTGGCCACCGGAAAATTCATGCGCGTACCGATTGATCGCATCGGCGGGCAGGTCGACCTTTGCCAAGGCCGACTGCGCCCGTTCGAGCCTGTCGCGGGCGGTTCCGATCCCTTGGATCTTCAGGCCTTCCGTCAGGATCTCGCCGATCGTCATGCGCGGCGACAGGCTGGCGAAGGGGTCCTGGAAAATATACTGCATGCGCGGCCGTTGCCGTCTGAGCGCCGAGGCGGAAAGTGCCGTGAGTTCCGTCCCGTCGAAACGGACGCTGCCTGACGACGGTTCGACGAGGCGAAGGACGGAACGCCCGATCGTGGTCTTTCCGCTGCCAGATTCGCCGACAAGCCCGACGACTTCACCCTTGCCGATATCGAAGGAGATGCCCTCAAGAATGTTCAGCCGCGTGCCGCGGGAAGTATAATGTTTCGAAAGGTCGCGGACGGAGAGCAGCGGTGCGCTCATCTAGATCTCCTGCCATCTGATGCAGCGGCTGCGGTGCTGCGGATTGACCTGTTCGAGCGCGGGAACGGCAGCGCGACAGGCTTCGATCGCGAATTTGCAGCGCGGGGAAAAGGCGCAGCCGCTCGGCATGTTCATCAGGCTCGGAACCATGCCGGGAATGGCCGCAAGCTTTTCGCCGGCCTGTTTCATCCGCGCCGCATCGCCAAGGCGCGGCATCGAGGCAAGAAGACCCATCGTGTAGGGATGCTTGGGATTGCGAAACACCTCGCCGACCGGCCCTTCTTCGACGATCCGGCCGGCATACATCACCGCAACGCGATGGGCGATTTCGGCGACGACGCCGAGATTGTGGGTGACAAAGAGCATGGCCATGCCGCGCTCGCGCTGCAATTTGAGAAGCAGGTCGAGAATCTGCGCCTGGATCGTCACGTCGAGCGCCGTCGTCGGCTCGTCGGCGATCAGCAGCGCCGGATCGCAGGCGAGCGCCATGGCGATCGTCGCGCGCTGCCGCATGCCGCCCGACAGTTCGTGCGGATATTGGCCGGCACGGCGTCGAGCGTCCGGTATGCCGACGCTTTCAAGCAACGCGATGGCTGCATTCATTGCCGCCTTGCGGTCGGCACCGCGATGGATGCGGATCGGCTCGCCAATCTGGTCGCCGATGGTGAAGACGGGGTTGAGGCTCGACATCGGCTCCTGGAATATCATGCCGATGTCGTCGCCCCTGATCCTGCGCATGCTCTCTTCGTCGAGGGAGACGAGATCGCGGACCACGCCGTTGCCCGTCGCAAGGCGGATGCTGCCTGCGGCGATCACGCCGATGTTGCGGGTCAGCAGCCGCATGACCGACAGGCTGGTGACCGACTTGCCGGAGCCGGATTCGCCGACGAGCGCAAGCGTCTCGCCGGCGGCAACGGTCAGGTCGATATCGTTGACCGCCGTGATCTCGCCGCTGCGGATGCGGAAGATCGTTCGCAATCCCTTGATGTCGAGCACGGGTTCGGCGGTCTGTTCCATCAGCCGGCTCAGTTCAGCAGGCCGGTTGCTCGCAGGATCTCGTCGATCCTCGCCGTTTCGGCATCGTTGAGGGAGGCACGCGGCCGCGGCATGACGGCGGAATCGATGATGCCGAGGCTGCGCATGGCGGTCTTGAAGGCGCCGATGCCGGCTGCGCCGCCGCTGACCCGGCCCTGCGCGACCCACACGATTTCGAACAGGCGGCAGAGGCGCTCCTGCTCCTTCTTCGCGGCGACCCAGTCGCCGCGCTGGGCAGCATCCCAAAGGCGGACATAGCCGTGCGGATCGACATTGGCGATACCGGGAACGACGCCATGGGCGCCCATCAGCAAGGCAGTGTCGACGACGATCTCGGAGCCGGTCATCAGGAAGACGTCCTTATGTTCGGCAAGGTCGAGCAGCGCATAGCGGAAGTTGCCGTCGTCGCCGCTGGAATCCTTGAGGCCGATAATCGCGCCTTCCCTGGCGAGCGTGACGACGGTCTGGCGCTGCAGCTTGACGTGAACGCAGACGGGAATGTCGTAGGCGACCAGGGGAACATCCACCGCGTCGCGGATATAACGGAAGTGATCGAGGATCTCGGACTGGCTGGTGACGGTATAGAATGGCGCCGTCACCACGACTGCATCGGCGCCGGCCGCCTTTGCAACCTTCGCATGGGCGATGACGCGATCCGTGGTCGGATCGATGACGCCGACGATCAGCGGCACCCGACCATTCACCACCTTGGCCGAATGGTCGATGATGTCCCGCCGGGTCTTTTCGTTATGGAAGATCACCTCGCTCGTCGAACCGAGCACGAATACGCCATGGCAGCCGGCATCGATCAGATGCTCGAGCACGCGTGTATAGGATGGGTAGTCGATGGTGAGATCCGGATTGAGCGGTGTTACGACGGGGGGGACGACACCCTTGAATTTGGTCATTTTCGCTTCTTTCGATTGTCAGTTCAGTTCGGCACGCGGGTCGAAGGCATCTCTGAGGCCATCGCCAATGAAATTGATTGCCAGGACGGCAAGGATGAGCGCGGCGCCGGGGAAGAGCCATTGCCACGGATATTGTTCGAGCACCGCGGTCGAGCGGGCCGCGTTCAGCATGTTGCCCCAGCTTGCCGCCGGCGGGGCGATGCCGAGACCGAGAAAGGATAGCCCCGCCTCGAGCAGGATGGCATTGGCGATCTGAAGCGTTGCATAGACCACCAGGATATCGATCGAGTTCGGCAGGCCGTGGCGAAAGAGCAGATGTCCGATGCCGGCGCCCATGCCGCGGGCGGCCATGACGAAGTCGCGTTCGCGCAATTCCAGCAGCCGCGAGCGGATCATGCGCGCAAGCAGCGGCCAGGAGAGCAGCGAGATGACCAGCACCGTCGGCCAGATGCCGGTGCCGGCAATCGAAGCGAGCACAAGCAGGAAGATGACGGGCGGCAGGGTCATCACCAGATCGACGAAGCGCATCGAGACGGCGTCCGTCCAGCGTCCTGCAAGCGCCGAGATTGCCCCGAAGAGAAAACCGATGACTGCCGAAAGCGCGGTCGATGCGACAGCGACCAGCAGCGAAATCCGGCCGCCCTCGAGCACGCGCGCGAAGACGTCGCGGCCGACGCCATCGGCTCCGAACCAGTGCGTTGCCGTCGGGCCGCTATTCATGGCCAGAAGATCGATGTCGTTCGGCCGGAAAGCCCACCATAGGGGATAGGAGAGGATCAGCAGCAGCATTGGCGTGGCAATGCAGACGCCGGCAACAGCTGCGCGGTTGAGCAGAAACCGACTGAAGGCGCGGGCAAGTGGACCGGGGCTCCGGCGTTCGGAAGAGCGTGCCAGCATGATCAACCCACCTTGATGCGCGGGTCGACGACCGCATAGGTGATGTCGGTCAGAAGATTGACGACGATAACGCACGCGCCGATGACGAGCGTCGCCCCCATGATGACGGGGTAGTCGCGGGTCTGCACGGCATCGACGAGCAACAGCCCCATGCCCGGCCAGTTGAATACGCTCTCGATGAAGATGGCGCCGCCGATTGCAAGCCCGATGGTGGAACCGATCAGGGTGACGATCGGAAGAAGCGCATTGCGCAACGCATGCTTGCTGATGACCCAGAACTCGCGAACACCCTTGGCACGGGCCGTGCGCACGTAATCCTGGTTCAGGACTTCGAGCAGCGAAGCGCGCATGTAGCGCATGATCAACGCAGCTTGCGCGACAGACAGAAGTGCCGCCGGCAGGATCAGATGGTGGAGGAGATCGCCCACCGAGAATTCCTCGCCCGGCGTCAGCATGCCGCCTGATGGCATCCAGTGCAGGCGGACGGAGAAAATATAGAGGCCGATCAGCGCGCTGAGGAATGCCGGGCTGGAAATGCCGGCAAGCGCAACCACCGACAAGGAGAGATCGGCAAGCGAATTGCGGCGGACGGCGCCGATCACCCCGAAGGTGATGCCTGCGACGATTGCGAAGGCAAGTGCGGTGCCCATCAAGAGCACTGTCGGGCCAATCCGTGACAGCACGAGACCCAGAACCGGTTGATCGAGACGCTTGATCGAATAGCCGAGATTGCCCGTCAGCGCCTGCTGCAACCAGCCCAGATACTGCACGGGCAAGGGCTGATCGAGCCCGAGGCTTCTGCGCAGATCGGCAAGGTCTGACGGCGACATCGGCAGGTTCGGATCGATATAGGCGTCGATCGGATCGCCGGGCGTCAGGCGCAGCAGCAGGAAGATCAGCATGCTCAGGGCGACGAGCATGCCTATTCCTATGATCAGGCGTCTGAGACTGTATTGGAGCATCGGCAATCCGTCTTGTCGGGCCGTCTTGTTCAGGCCATCTGGTCAGGGTGGCCGAAGCCACCCTCCAGCTTTCCAGGAAAACGCCTATTCGGCGATCGACCATTTCTGCGGGTTGGCCTGGTAGGGACCGCCGCCCGGCGCCGGCGTCCAGACGAAGTCCTTCACCTTGGTCGAGACGATGCCGTAGCGATTTGCCACCCAGAGCGTCGCCCAGGGTAGGTTCGTGTTCATCACCTTGCAGACGTCCTGGTAGGCGGCATCCCGCTTGGCGCTATCCGGCTCGGCCAAGGCACTATCGAGCGCCTTGGTGAGGTCAGGCATGCGAACCCTGGCGACATTCGGTCCGGCCGGAGGGATCTGCTTCTCGTTGAGGCCGACATTGATGCTTCCGGCATCCGGTCCGTTCTGCAGCCCGGCATAAACCAACTGGAACTGGGCAATGTCCGGCGTCGCATTGAGCACGATGCTGTTATAGGTTGGCGCATCGACGGCGCGCGGGACGATGTTGATGCCGACCTGGGCAAGCATCGCCTGAACTGCGGCAAGCACGTTGGTGGCCAGCGGCGTGGTGTAATAGGTCAGAAGCGTGATCGGCTTGCCGCCATTGATCTGGTCCCAGCCGGCTTCCGTCAGCAACTTCTTGGCCTTCTCAGGATCATAGGCATAGCTGTCGATGCCCTGAGGTATCAGCTGTTCGGCGACATAGGCGCAGTTGGCGGGCTTGGCCGCGCCGCCGTAGAGGCTCTGGATGATGGCATCGCGATTGATCGCGTACATCACCGCCTGGCGGACGCGCACATCCTTCCAGAGCGGGGATTCGTGGTTGAAGCCGAGATAGTTGACGACGAAAGAGTTGCCTTCGATGACCTTGAAGTCCTTGTTGTCCTTGAAGGTCGGCACGTCGTTGGAATCGACATAGGTGAACTGGATTTCGCCGGATCTCAGCGCCGCGATCGCCGCAGCCGGGTTGGCGAAATAGCGATTGATGACGCGTTCCAGTGCGGGTTTGCCACCGCGATAATCGGTGTTTGCGGCAAGTTCGACATATTGATCCGAGACGTATTTGGTGAATTTGAACGGACCGGTGCCGATCGGAGCGGTGGACCACCAGGTATTCTTCGCTAATTGGTCGGCCGGAATCGAGGAGAGCGCATGCTCGGGCAGCATCATCACCTTGGTCATCGTGTCGGGAAAACTGCTGCTCGGCGCGCTGAGCTTGATGACAACAGTGTGCTCATCCGGCGTCTCGACCGACGATATGCCCTTCAGCCGGGCAGCGAGCACCGAGCCGGTTTTCGCATCCATCGCAAGGCCCATGGTGAACTTTGCGTCCTTGGCGGTGAACGGTTTGCCGTCATGCCATTTGGCGTCCGCCAGCTTGAACGTGTAGGTCATCTGGTCGGAGCTGACCTCGTAGGAGCTTGCCAGCGCGCCGATAACCTTCTGCAGCTTCTCGTCATAGGTGATCAGCGGTTCGTAGTAGACGCTGAGCCAGGTGAAGCCGGCGGTCGCGGCGAGCGGATTGAAGTTGCCCTGGAAGCCTCCGGGGCCGACATCGAAGCCACCCGACAGCGTGGCTGCCTGAGCCTCAGCTGCTGCGCCCGAAACGACAAGAGCCGGAACGGCAGCCGTCGACAGCAGAGCGCCAAGCGCAATAACGGATAATCTAGACAGTCTTTTCATGTGTTCCTCCCACGTTTGAACTTGTCTTGTTGTTGGCAATCACCCGGGCGATGCCCTCGTAGTGACGATCCAGGCGCCTGCGCGCCTCCTCCAGATCTTTTGCCTCAATCGCATCGACGATCGCGGCATGGTCGCGCCACGTCGCCATCGGATCGGCATTTTCAAGATTGACGAAATCCGATGCCTTGTAGAAGGCGAGCCAGAAGACATCGATCAGCCGCACGAGCGTTTCATTGTCCTGGCAGCGAAACAGCAGTCGGTGGAACAGCTGGTCGTCTTCCGCAAAGGTTTCGCCCCGCTCGGCATGGGCGCGCATCCGATTGACCGTGGCGCGCAGCTCGGCGATGTCCTCCTCGCCGATCACGTCGATCGTTTTGCCGATCAATCCCACTTCCAGCGTACGCCGGATTTCGAGGACCTCCTCGATCTGCCGCAGGGCGCCGCCGAGGCCGTAAGCGAGGTTGTCGAGAAGCGGCTCGAAGGAAAAGGCCTTCACGAAGATGCCGACGCCGCGCCGCGTCTCCAGCACGCCGAGCGATTCCAACGCCTTGATGCCTTCCCTCAGCGAATTGCGGCTGACACCGAGCTGGGTGGCAAGCTCTCCTTCCGCCGGAAGCAGGGTTCCCGGCGCAAGGCCATTGTCGTCGATATAGGCGCGCAGACTTTCCTGCACGGAGACATGCAACAGCGGGGCGCGCGTCAGCGGCTTCATCGATTTCAATGTCATGCCCCGGTCACTTTCCCGCATCGTCGATAAGATGGATGTTACATATCGACTTGTAGGATATCTGTCAAATGGGCAAGCTCGGACGGTCGACACCAAACCGGCTCGAAGCCGTTTAAGGCGGTCGTTTTTGGGCACCAGAAGGACAAACAGGAACAGCGTACTTTTGCTGGAATTACTTCATTGGAGGCTTTGATCGACCTCTGGAGAATGGACCACGACCCGGTTGCGGCCGGTCTTTTTGGCAAGGTAGAGGGCCGCATCCGCTTGGCGCTGCATGTGCTCTGCTGACACGAGTTCACCGTTTTGCATCAATATCGCTATGCCGATGCTGACAGTGACCCAGGGACCGACGCGGGAGGTAGGATTTGGAAGAGACGCAGCTTCCACTCGGCTGCGAATTCTCTCAGCGACCAACCCGGCCTCTTGTTCATCGGAGCTTGGGAGAAAGACGAGAAATTCTTCGCCTCCGTACCGGGCGACCTGGTCCCGCTCGTCTCTCATGCTGCTCTGAATGATGCCGGCAACTTTCACCAGGCAACGGTCGCCTTCGGCATGTCCGAGATTATCGTTGAGATGTTTGAAGTCGTCGACATCGCACATCAGCATCGCCGCGCCGCTCGTTCGTTTAAGGTCCTCGTTCCAGAAATGATTTAGCGTTTCCATCATCGAACGCCGGTTGGCGACACCCGTCAGCGGGTCGGTCCGCGCCAGCAATTCCAGCTGCGAGTTGGCGTCGGTAAGCGCCGCGAGCCGGCTTCGATCTCGTAACTCGAGCAAGAAAGTCTTCTGAGCGAAGATGGTGGCGGTGCGTCGGGCAACGATGGTTGCCGCCACCCCGCTGGCGAAAAACAGCGTCCCGGCCAGAGCACTTCCCACTTCGATGCCCGGATTGCGCAGCTGAAACACAAGGTAGATACCAAGGGCGGCAGCACCGATCGCCATCGCCCAACCGAGTGGAACGGGAAATATGATAATGGCAGTGACGGCCACAAAAAGCATGATGGTCAAATGCCGCTCATAAAACTCGCCACCGGTATTGACGCCCACCAAGGCGACCGACAGGAGAATGAGAAAAACAGCAGAGAGGAGGAAAACTCCCTGCACCCACAAAGCGTGCGGCCGCAGGAAGGCTATCGCGGCGACAAGAGCCGCGGGGGGAAGGATAGACGCTGGCCAAAGCATCGACATGACCGTTTCAGCCGGAAGCAAGATCGCGTTGAGGCCCAACGTCAGGACGTCGAGCACGATAACTCAAACCATCCACGCGCGGATGATCTTGGCAGTCCGCGGCCAGGAGCGTTCGCCAAAAAGCTGAGTCAGCTCGCCATTGAGGCGGATATCACGCGTGCGTCCACCAAGCAGGCGCTCGACTTGCTCTACAATGGCCGGGCTCAACCTCTGAAGAGGTTTCCGCGAAGACGCCCTTACCGATTTGATAGGAGCTGTGGTTCGCTCGGTATCCATGTGTCGGATCTAGGGAGCAGACGGTCGGAGACAAGACGAGCCGCGAATTCCGCCCCGAAAGACGATATGCTTGCCCTAATGATTTTGGACCACTTCACGACAGTATGTTGTTAAGTGTGTCACATCGGTTCAAAGTCTCACCGGTGCCGGGCCAAATTTACGGTTCGCCCCATCGAGACCGGCAGATTGACAGTCGTCTCGGTCCGCACTTGGTCCCTCGCACGACAGAACCGCCTGCGTTGGCAATTTACCCGAACAGAACGTTACGGGCCTCGATGCTGAGTGCAACCTGTTCGGGAGCGTCGAACGCAGCAATTTTATCGATTAAAAGATGACTAAAACAATCATCTTATGTTGACAGAGCCAATTTCGCTCCATAGGTTCCGCCCGCATCCGTGACGTAGGGACCAAGCAATGGCGCGTGTTTTTTTGAATGTTTCTAATAATGTATCGCGAATTTATAGAGATAGCCTATTTGTCACGACAGCGATCGTCCTGATCGGCATTACAGCATCGCCGGCATCAGCCCAGAGCGCATCCGCAGATGCCGGCGCGACAGCGCTGGAACCGATCGTCATTCAAGGCGCATCCTCTGATAGCAAGACCGACCGGACGTCCGTTGCCGCCAAGAACAGTTCGGCTGCGACCAAGATCAACACGCCGCTCGTCGAGACGCCGCGTTCGGTCTCGGTGACCACCGAGAAGGAAATCGAGCAGCGTGGCGCCCAGAGCATCATCGAGGCCGTGCGCTATTCGGCCGGCGTGACAACCGGACCGAACGGGTTCGATCCGCGATTCGACCAGATCTTCATTCGCGGCTTCAACGTTACGACGGTTGGCGACTATCGTGACAGCTTGCGCCAGCCCTACATCAATTACGGCATGTTCCGCACCGATCCTTATCAGCTGCAACGCGTCGAGGTGATCAAGGGGCCGGTATCCGTTCTCTACGGCTCGGGATCGCCGGGTGGTTTGGTGAACAAGATATCGAAGCTTCCGACCGAAGAGCCGATCCATGAAGTCGGCATCTCCTACAGCACCAAGGATCGGGCTCAGGCGATGTTCGATTTCGGTGGACCGATCAGCGAAGGGAACGACGATTTTCTCTATCGCATCGTCGGTCTTGCCCGTCACGGCGACAACAATTTCGATATTGCCGACGACCGCTATTTCCTGGCGCCGTCCTTCACCTGGAAGCCCGACGAAGGCACATCCTTCACGCTGTACGGCCTGGCGCAGTCCGACGAGACCGATGCCAATGTCGGCGCGATCACGACCGTCGACGGGAGGATCCTCGACATCAGGGCGAGCGATCCCGACTATGACTACCAGAAGGTCAAGCAGCAGCAGGTCGGCTATCAGTTCGAGCATGAATTCGACAACGGCCTGACCTTCCGGCAGAACCTGCGTTATTCCCATCTCGATCTCAGGGCTCGTTACCTCGGCGTTTCCAGCTGGACCGGGACTGTCGCCCATCGCAACGCAAGTTCGATCCGGGATGAGATGAATGTCTTCCAGGTCGACAACCAGCTCGAGGCGAAGTTCGATACCGGCCCGCTTGCCCATACGATGCTGTTCGGGCTCGATTACACCAATCTCCAGTCGAACTGGGGCTACGGCATCGGGGCGGTGAACTCGGCATTCGATTTCGATATTGCCAATCCGACCTATGGTGTTTCGGGCGCAACGCCGGACTATAACTTCATCGTTGCCGATGCCGATATGCGCCAAGTCGGCGTTTACGCCCTGGACCAGATCGAGGCTGGAAACTGGCGCTTCAACCTCGGCGGACGCCAGACCTGGGTCAACCAGACGCGTGACACGACTTACCCCTCCTTCGGCTTGAACGACTCGGAAGACGTCAACAAGAATGCCTTCTCCTGGCAGGCCGGTGCACTTTATCTCTTCGACAACGGCATTGCGCCCTTCGTTTCCTATGCGACCTCGTTCGATCCGGTGACCAACCGGTCGACATCCGGCAAGATCCTGGAGCCGACGGAGGGCGAACAGTACGAGCTCGGCGTGAAGTACCAGCCGCCCGGCACCGACATCCTGCTGTCGGCGGTCGCCTACCATATCGTCGAAAAGAACAAGCCGGTGCTGGTCAATCCGCTGACCCTTGCCTATGACTCGCTCGGCGAAGTGACGGGAAAGGGCATCGAGCTTGAAGCCCGCGCGGCAATCGCCGACGGTCTCGATCTCATTGCTGCCTACACCTACAATCATTCCGAGGTCACCGGGGGCAATAACGAGGGTAACACGCCGGCCTTCACGCCCGCGCATGTCGCAAGCCTCTGGGCCAACTATACTTTCCAGGAAACCAATCCGTTCAACGGCCTGTCGGTCGGCGCGGGCGTCCGTTATGTCAGCGAGAATTGGACGGATACCGCCAATACCTCGAAGAACCCTTCGAGCTTCTACGTCGATGCATCTGCCGCTTATGATTTCGGCGCGATCGACAAGAACTACGAGGGTCTGACGGCTGCCTTCAATATCCGCAATATTGCCGACCAGCGCGACACGGTCTGCAACGAGGGCTTCTGCTATCTCGGCCAGGGCCGCAACATGACGGCGACCCTGAAGTATCGGTGGTAATATATGGCGGCGG
>NZ_JACCEY010000022.1:22422-195076 GCF_013591995.1 Rhizobium sp. WYCCWR 11146 | reverse complement strand
GCCCACCAGGCCGTCGACCTCGACGGCCTGGTGGGCGACGGCCCGTTCTCCTATTGTCGCGGCAAGCTGCTCGGTTCCCCGCCCCAGACGGGTATTGTCATTCCCTGCAGGAATCTTTGCGACCGTGCAATCTTTGACGATATCATTGGCCGATATGCGCAAAAGTTTCCAGGCAGCGACCGTCGCGCGATCGTCTCCATGTGGACGCTCTACTATTTCAGCATGCTGACGATTGCCCCCAGCGTCCACATGTTCGTGCACCGGATCGGGCTGCCGCTGGAGATCGATCGGCTTTCGCTCGTCTGCAATGAACATACGGGCGAGCCCGAAGCATTCGTGATGTCCGAAAGACCAGACGTTACCACCGATCCCGCCTGCGAGCTTCACCGGCTGATGCGCCGCCACGCCGAACCGGTGATCGCGGCGATCGCCGCCAATGCCGGCGTCGCTCCGAAGCTTCTCTGGAACAATGTCGCGGCATATCTCTCCTGGATTCTCAAGGAGATCGCCCATCATCACGAGCCCCACCTCGTCGAAGGCGGCCTGGCGCTGCTGGAAGAAGCTCAATGGCCATGCGGCAGGCGGAATCCGATGTTCGGCATGATCCGCATTGCACGACAGCAATGCGGCCTCGAGTTCGCTCGCCGGAAAGTCTGCTGCCTGCGCTATAATCTGCCGGGCGTGGCTGGCTGCGGTGAGGCCTGTCCGTTGCCGGACGGGCGCCATTAGCTCCTATCGTCCACCGCGCGTAGAGACGGGTGCCCTGCGCGCCAGTTATTGCCAATGCGCGCCAAGCAGAAAGTCCCGTCGTCTCAAAGCGCAGTCTCACCTGCCTGGACGCCGGCGAGTGGCTTGACCATGAACAGGCATGGATGGTCCTCGTGCCAGAGCTTTGCAAAGACCTCCGCCCGCACAAAGCCGTTCCGGTCATAGAAGCGCCGCGTCGCCTCGAACTGCGGTTCGTCGAGGCCGCGCGGGGCGAGCGTCTTGACCGTCAGCAGCCGCGCACCCGATTCATGGCCGAAACGCTCGGCCGCATCGATGAGATGGCGTCCGGCGCCGCGACCGTGATGTTCGGGTCGTGTCGCGATCAGCGCGATCTCGACGGCGCCGGGCGGGTGCGGCTTCAAAGCCATCAACGCGGTCACGACATCCGCTTCGACATAACCGAACACCGGCAGGTCTTCGATCGCCTGGGCACTCGCTTCGATAACCTCGGGTTCTGAAAACCAGTCGGGCAAAGCCCCCATGATCGATCGGCAGAGCTCTGCCTTGCCGGTCAGGATCTCAATTGTTTTTCCCATTTTTCTCGCCTCCGATCGGTCGATTTAAACTTGACTCCTGTTATCACCTTAAAATAGACACTGCAATCAAATCGTGTACTTTCCTCCAAAAAAGGAAGGCTAAGACCGAACCAGCCAGCAACGACAGAGCCTGATTTTCCATTTGTAAAAAGGGTACAGGACAATGCACACATTGCATCGTGATGTGAACGGAAATGCCGTGGTCAATGCCATGATCGAAAACAAGGATAAGCTCCTTAAAACGATTGAAAGCGTTGTCAAATCAAAGTCATATTCCGAGGATATCTTTCAAGATGGAGTCATTAAAGCCTATGGTGTCAAGACCGACGACATTCGTTGCCCGATCGGCTACGCCTTCCGGATGGTCTACAATCTGGCACTCGATGAGAGCCGCCGGCGACGCCAGAAGATGAACAACCATAGGTCGATAGACCAGATTCAGGAGATTACGGCTCCCATCCCCACCGTGCTCGACCAGCTCGTCGCTGCCGAGACCCTGCGCAATGTGCTTGCCTCGCTCGAGGCGCTGCCGAAGCGAACCAACGATGCCTTCATTCGCCATCGCCTCAACGGCGTGCCGCAGAAGGATATTGCAGCCGAACTCGGCGTCTCAAGGACCCTCGTCAACTTCATGATCAAGGCGGCAGAGGAACATTGCCATCTGGCGATCGCCGAACCTGCTTCCCGCCCCGATCATGCGCACCGGCAGGAGCCTACCGTTTCGCTGCGTGCAGCGCCTGCTGCAAATCGCTCCACAGCAGTTCCGGCTCTTCCAGGCCAACGGCGAAACGAACCGTCTGCTCGCTCACGCCGAACCGGATGAAGGAAGTCATCCGGTCGGGGATCTGCAACGCGACCTTGGCGGGGACCACCAGCGTTTCTGGTCCCCCCCAGCTGACACCGAGGCGGATGTCGCGAAGGCTATTCACAAAACGTGCGACATCGATATCGGGATTGAGGTCGAAGGCAAACAGCCCGGCATAACCCGTCAGCGTCGCCCTTCCGGGATGTTCCTGGAATGCCGGGTGACGAACGCGTCCGATCGCAGAATGCTCCTTCAGCCGCCCGGCCAGCAAAAGCCCGCTGCGCTCATGCTCCTTGAGACGGACACGCAGCGTGCGCATGCCGCGCAGCAGCAGCCAGGCCTCGAACGGTGACAGTTTGGCACCGACATAGGGGTAAGACGTTGAATTGATCCTGGCGATGGCCTCTTTCGAGCCGACGACGACGCCGGCGACCGTATCGCTGTGACCGCCGAGATATTTCGAGGCGGCGTGAATGACGATATCGACGCCATGCTGGATCGGTTTCTGAAAGAGCGGCGTTGCCCAGGAATTGTCGATGATGGTGGTGACGCCGGCCTCCTTTGCCATGGCCGACAGCGCCGCAATGTCTTGAAGCTCGAAGACAAAGGATGTGGGGTTTTCAAGGTAGAGCAGCTTGGCACCCGACAGCGCCTTGCGGACCTCGTCGTGGTCGGCGGGATCGACGAAATCCACCGCGACACCGAGCCTGGCAAGCAGCTTCACCAGAAGGCGGTAGACATCGTTATAGAGATGGCGCACCGCAACGACCCGGTCGCCTGCCTCAACAAGGCTGAGAATTGTCGATGTAATGGCGGCCGTTCCGCTGGAGAAAGCCCGTCCATCCTCTGCGCCCTCGAGGCGGGCGACCAGCAGTTCGAATTCGCGAACCGTCGGATTGTCGCCGCGCGAATAGATGTAGTTACGCGTGCGTCCGGCAAAGACATCCTCCATCGCCTCGTAACTGTCGTAGGTGAAGAGCGACGTTTGGAAGATCGGCGGAGACACGGCGTTGAATGCCGCCGGATCGACAGGCGTAAAGAGATCGTCAGCGACCGCATGGGCGCCAAGGTCGTGCGGGTTGATCGACTGGTTCATGGTCATCCTCTCATGGACAAAAGCTGGGATATGGACGGATGGAGGTCAGATGATCGGCAGAGCGCTGCCGGAGCGCGCTGAGCGTCCTCGCCAGGCAGACGGCCGACAGCAGGCCGGTCAGGGCAGAGGCCAGGAATATTGCCGCCAGCAAGCCTGAAAAGCCGAAGAACGGCGGCAGAAGAGCAAGCAGCGGAAAGAGAAGATAGCCATTCTGCGCCAGGCCGATGGCAACCGCCGCTTTCGGTCTGCCCTGAGCCTGGAAGAGGATCAACACCGTTTGCCGCAGGCCGAAAAACAGAAGGGGAAGATGGGTCGCGATGATCGCCTGCCCTGCGATCCCGATCACCACCGCATCGTCGGTGAAGAACGAGGCAAGCTCCTCGGAGAAAACGAGCGCCCCCAACCCGTATGCGCCGCTCACCGCACTTGTGACCACTGTCAGGATGCGGACTGTCGACAGCACTCGGGCCGTATCGCCTCGGCCCCAGGCAAAGCTCAGGATCGACTGGGCCCCGAGTGAAATGCCGATGACGGGGAGGGTTCCGACCGCCAGCAGCCGCAAGGCAATCCCGACGCCGGCGATGCCGGCTTCTCCGTGATAGGTGCCGGCAAGCGACACCATTGCCGCAATCGCGCCAGCGGTTGCGAGACTGGTCAGCGTCGTCGGCGCGCCCACAGCAAGGACAGGCCTGAGATAACCGATATCTCGCCACCGCCAGCCAAACGTCAGCCGGACCGTCCCAAGTCGCCTGGCGTGGTAGGCAGCATAGATGCAAAGCGCGACGAGCTGCGACAGGATGGTTGCGATTGCAACGCCCTGCAGGCCGAAGCCGAAGCCGAAGATCATGATCGGATCGAGGATCATGTTCAGCGCAAAGCAGGCGACCAGCGTCCACATGCTGAAGCGGGCATTGCCCTCTGCGATCGCCAGGAAATCGAGAATGATCTGCGCCATCGTCAGCGGCACCGAGACCGCAATGATCATCAGATAATGTTGCGCGAGCGGCTGAAGGGCAGGGGTGGCGCCGAACAGCAGCAAATCTGGAAATACGACGATTGCGATGGCACTTGCCGCGCCGAAAACGACGCCGGCAGCAAGACTGATCGAGGCAATGGCGCCGGCCCGGGATCGGTTGCCGGCTCCGAGCGTGCGCCCGACCTCCGTTGCGACACCGACGCCGATCCCCTCGCCGAAGGCGGCGATGAGCATCAGGATCGGCAGGACGATCATGATCGCCGCGATCTGGTCTTCACCGATCATCCCGACGAAGATCATGTTGATCGTGTGATGGGCGGCGTTGATCGACAGGCCGAACATGGCCGGCAGGCCAAGCCGAAGCAGCAGCCTGAAAAGCTCAGGACTGGCAAGGTCTTCCGGTGCGAGACGCTGCCGTTTCCGGAAGCTGCCGCTGACGTCGCTCATATCGTTCATGATGCCGGCACCCACAGACGATCGCCGAAGAAACGCTCGCGGCCGAGCATCACCAGGAGTGCCCGCTTATGCGGAAAATCGAAATGCTTGACCTTGGCAAAACCCGAACGGTCGAGGTTGCGGATCTGCTGTTCGTGACTGGCGCGGGGCTCGCCGACGATGCGCTTCGTGCGCGGATCGTCGAGGAAGATGAAATGCATCAGCGAGGGAAGCCATGCGCTGATCCATTTCTTGCCACGATAGCCGGACTCGCCGATCGCGACGTGCCATCCTCGATCATAGTCGTCGGCGTCGTAGAAGGGACCGAGCCGGTTCTCTTTCGCCCAATAGACTTCGAAATAGCCGAAGGGAATGTCTGCGAAACTGCCGATCAGCGGCAGGACATGCGGATCTGCGATCCTTTCTTCCAGGATCTCCCGGTGCTTGTCGATCGAACCCGCATCCTCCCAGATCGTGTTGACCTGCTCATCGTTCATCCAGCGATGAAATGCTGCAAGATCGGTCTCCGGATCGGCCACCGTGAAGGTGATTTCCCGTTCCAGCCAGGGGATGAAACGCCTGTAGATCGTGCCCTTCGGCTTTGCGGGTCGACGCGGATGATACCGGCCCGCGGTCATCTCCTGCACGGGCGGCAGCGGATAGGACAGCTGCGGCAGCCAGAGCGAGGGCCACTGCCACAGGATCGCCGAATCGAGCCTTCCGCCTGCATCCGCAATGTGTCTGGGAAGGCTTGTCTGATGCCCTTCGAAGACGACTGAGGTGATCGAGCGATCTTCTGCCGTCACGGCTTCGGCAGCCGCCATCAGAAGCTCTGCCGATTGCACCGGATCGCCATGGTAGAAGGTCACCGACGCGATGCCGGCCTCGACCTCGAATGCGGCTTCGTGGTGGCCGTAAGCGGTCTTGAGGTGGATGAGATTGGGGGCAAGGCTGACGTAGCTGCGTGACTGCAGAGCGCGCCTTTGTTTGACGGCGTCGAAATCCATGATGTTCTCCTTGGCCGGTCGAGGACCGGTCGGGCTTTTGGTGCTGCGAGCATGAAGCGTGCTCCTGCGCCGATTTAGTAGAATGACGATCCATCTCCCGCTGGGTTTAGGGGTAAGCGAAGAAAAAATTTCTCATCAATTTTCTAAACTGCAGCCTGTCGGATCCGTCACTTGCGCATGACCATCATCACCGCAGGAGCTGCGAATGGATAATCTTGAACCTCACGACGATCTCTGGATCGCCGTCATCGACACCGAGCGTCGCTACTCGGTCTGGCCGCAAGACAAGCGGATTCCCCTGGGCTGGGAGCCGGCGGGCTTTGCCGGTTCGCGCCAGCAATGCCTGGCGCATATCGCTGCAGTCTGGGCGGATCCGCGCCCCCTCTCTTTGCGCTCGGCAATCGCCGGCGATGCGCGTCTCTGAAAACGGGCTGGATGGCACGGATGAACAAACAGATCACAAACTTCGCAGATGCCTATCCGACCGATGTCGCAACGGACGCGGTCTTCGAGAGCTTCCCGCTGACGATCGCGCAGAAGCGTATCTGGTCGCTGGAGCAGATCGGCAATGACACAGTGTTTCCCGACCAGGTCATTTCGCTGCGATTGCGCCCGGCGGTCGACGTCAAGACGATTGTCGGCGCCTGCCGAACGCTCGTGGCGCAACATCCGTCGCTTGCCACCCGGTTCCGCCGGCTGGCAGGCGGTCGCGTCGAGCAATACTGCGGCGCATTGAGCGCGGTACCGATCGAGATTGTCGGCGAAAGCGCTGCTCTTGCAGAGCCGGATGCGTTGGCCGCCCAGAAAGCCTTCCGCGACGGGCGCTTCGATCTCCTTGCTGGTCCACCGACGCGTGTTCAGATTATCTTGCTTGCCGATGGGCAGTCGCTTCTGACGATCGTGCTTCATCCTGTGATCTCGGACGATCGCGAGAAGTCTATTCTCGCCGGCTCCCTGACGCGAATTCTCGACGGCGCACCCTCCGGCGACACGCAGCTGACTGAGATCTTGGCCGGAACGCGGGAGGCTGAATGGCTGCAGACCGAGCAGGCGCAGGAATCCCTCTCCTATTGGCGGAACACGATCGGTCTCGACTACGCGGCCTCGACCTTTCCCACCCGCTTCAACAGCGGCGGGCTGGCAGGTGTCGCGCGCGCTCAGCATCGATTTTCGATCGAGCCGGATCTCTGGGAAAAGCTCGGTCGGCATGCCCAGCATACGGGATATCAGGTCGAGCGCGTGCTTCACGCCGCCTTTTGCGCGCTGCTGGCACGCTACAGCGGCAATTACGCCTTGCTGACCGGGCTCCTCATCGCGCGGCCGCAGAAGGAACACCTTGCGAACCGCGGCCGAGCCGAACAGGTCCTTCCCCTCATTCTGTCGCTGGCATCAAAAAGCTCTCTCGACGATGTCATCACAGCGATCTCATCGGCAACGGAGGAGGGCTTTGCCCGGCTCGTTCCGCTGGAGCGCATCACCCAGGAACTGGTCGTCGACGAAGCGGCGGCCCAGGAAGCCGTGGTCAAGGCCCTGTTCGAATTCCGCGAGCCGCATCCGGTCTCCAGGCACGCAACAAATCTGGAGCCGCCGGGTGCGCGCGCTGACAGCGAGCTTTCCCTGGTGATCGAGGCGGGTCTGGATGGGGCCGCATCCGGGCTGATCGATTATGCACAGGATCTCTATGACAGCGCCCTGATCGCGCGTGTCTCCCGGCATTTCACCCTTGTGCTCGAGCAGATCGTTGCGCGGCCGAATGTGCGGATCAAGGACATCGAACTCGTCGGCAGTGACGAACTCGACCAGTTGTCGGCGCCCTATGAAGACGACGTCGTCAACGATGACAGACCGGTCCACGAGCTGATATCGGCCCATTCGCGCCAGACGCCGGAGAAGACGGCGATCGTCTACGGCGACGAGGAGTGGAGCCATGGCTGGCTGGAGGCGGGCACCAACCGCCTCGCACATCGGTTGCGGCAGCTGGGTGTTCGCGCCGAGGTGACGGTCGCCATCTTCATCAAGCGCTCGCCGGAGGCAATCGTCGGGATCCTCGCGACGCTGAAGGCGGGCGGCGCCTATATCCCGGTCGAGCCCGACCATCCGCCGGTGCGCAACCATCACATTCTGCGCGATGGCGGCGTCAAGATCGTTCTGACCCATAGCTGGCTTCGCCATCGGCTGCCGGAAGAGCTCGACACGATTATCCTCGAACTCGACAAGATCGACCTCGACGGCGAGCCGGATACGCCCCTTGATATTCCCACTCACAAGGAT
The DNA here is from genome assembly GCF_013591995.1 of Rhizobium sp. WYCCWR 11146. NCBI lineage: Bacteria > Pseudomonadati > Pseudomonadota > Alphaproteobacteria > Hyphomicrobiales > Rhizobiaceae > Rhizobium > Rhizobium sp. WYCCWR 11146. The sequence goes on along the minus strand of NZ_JACCEY010000022.1, from coordinate 187,182 downwards.
CAGCTCGCCTATGTCATGTACACGTCAGGATCGACGGGATTGCCGAAGGGTGTCGCCGTCGAGCACGGTCCGCTGACGCACCATCTGCAGAACACCTCGCGTGTCTACGGCATGAGTTCGGCCTCCCGCGAGCTGCCGTTCCTGCCTTTCAGTTCGGATGGCGGGCACGAGCGATGGATGAACCCGCTGATGGAGGGCGGCAGCATCATTCTTCCCGATCAGCCGCTGTGGACGCCGGAAGAGACATTGACGGCCATGCGCAAGCACGGCGCCAACAATGCCAGCATTCCGACCACCTATCTGCAGCAACTGGCGGAATGGGCCGATATAACCGACGGCGCACCGCCGATGCGGCTTTACTCCTTCGGCGGCGAGGGGCTGGCGCAACCGACCTTCGATCTACTGTCGCGGGCGCTGAAATCGGAATGGCTGATCAACGGCTACGGGCCGACCGAAACCATCATGACGCCAATGGTCTGGAAGGTGAGGGCCGGCACGAAATTTCAGGGGGTCTATGCTCCGCTCGGTCGTGCTGTCGGATTAAGGCGGGTCTATGTGCTCGACCCCGATCTCAATCCTTGCCCGATCGGCGTCACCGGCGAGCTCTATATCGGCGGCGAGGGTATCGCACGCGGCTATCTCGGCAAGCCGGACACGACAGCGGACCGCTTCATCCCCGATCCGTTCTTCACGGAGGGCGGCAGGCTTTATCGCTCCGGCGACCTGACGCGTTGGCGTGGTGACGGAACCGTCGAATTCGTCGGTCGTGTCGACCATCAGGTGAAGCTTCGCGGCTACCGGATCGAGCTTGGTGAGATCGAAGCGGCTCTGCTTCAGCAACCCGGCGTCGGCGAAGCTCTGGTCGTCCTGCGCGATGACGATGCCGGCGGTGAAAAGGCGCTCGTTGCCTACGTCGTTCCGAAGAAGGACGAGACGTTGAACGTCGAGACGATCCGCGCCGGTCTCGAACGTAGCCTGCCGTCCTATATGGTGCCGGCTGCCGTGGTCGAACTGGAAAAAATGCCGACCAATCCGAACAGCAAGCTCGATCGCTTCGCGCTGCCGGCGCCGCAGCCGGTCAAGCGTGCCATCGTCGAGCCGACGACCGCGCTTGAAGAAGAGGTGCTGGATGTCTGGCGGCAGGTTCTCAAGCTGGAAGCGATCAGCGTCGAGGACAATTTCTTCGCGATCGGCGGCAATTCGCTGGGCGCGATCCGCATCCTTTCGCAGCTGCGGCAGCGCCGGCCGAAAACCCCGCTCACCGTCGCCGATATCTTCAACAACCCGACCATACGCTCCTTTGCCGGCGTCGTGGAGCAGGGCGACGAGCGGGATATCTCGGAAGTGATCGTGTTGCGTGCTTCCGGCGCCAAGCCGCGGCTCTATTGCTTTCCGGGGCTTCTCGTCAGCACCCGTGAATATGTCAAGCTCGTCGATTATCTCGGAGCCGATCAGCCGGCGACTGGCTTCATTTGCCACTCGCTTTCCGAGAAAAAGGCAGTCGGCGCTCCGGTCGAAGAGATCATCGAGAGCTATGTCGATTACATCAGGATGCATAGCCAGGGAGCGCCCTGCTATTTCCTCGGCTGGTCGTGGGGCGGGCTTCTGGCCTACGAGGCCGCCCGCGCCCTCGGTGATGAGGTCGACGTCAGGATGATGGCAATGGTCGACGTCTGCGATCTCGGATCGGAATTCGCGATCGGAGCAAAGCCGAGGTTCCGGCCGGGCGAGCGCGATGAGCTTCATCGAGACGTAGAGGCATGGCTTGGAAAAACGGCGATGCGCCCCGAATGGGACCGGCTGTTGTCGACGATGGACGCGGATACTTACGATCAGTTCCTGCGCTTTGTCGGCGACGAAAAGGACCCGCTTCCAAACGACGGGCCCGATATCAGCAGTCGCGAGCATACGTTTTGGGTGCTGATCGACAATGCCCTGATCTTCCGCAAGCACCGGCTGGTTCCCCACGATGTGCCGATCTATCCCTGGGCTGCCGACGACAGCCTCAACCGCGGCCTCAATCTGATCGACTGGCGCCGCCTGTCGCCGCGGGCGCGTGCGGCCGAAATCATCACCGGCACCAACCATCTGCACATGATCGGGTCTCCCGCCTTCCACTCAAGGCTTGCCCTGCGTCTCAAGGAAACAGAGAAGGATATCGCATGACCGTCGCTTTTGCCCGCAGGGATGCCGAGCCGCTGGATATTGCCGGCATCGGCATCGGCCCCTCCAATCTGAGCCTCGCCTGCCTGTTCGAGTCGGCACCTGAGATCAGAAGCCGTTTCTTCGAGCGGCGAGAAGCGTTCGACTGGCATCCGGGCATGATGATGCCCGGCGTCGAACTGCAATCGTCCTTTCTGAAAGACCTCGTCACCCCGGTCCTGCCGACCAGCCGCTGGTCATTCGTCTCCTATCTGGTTGCCCATAAAAGGCTCTACGCTTTCCTGAACGCCAATTATGAGGCCGTTCCCCGGCAGGAGTTTGCACGTTATCTCGCCTGGGTCGCCAACGGCCTGGACGGGTTGCGCTTTGGCACGGAGATCCGCGACGTCGAGCACCGCGACGACCGCTTCTTCCTGCGGTTCGACAACGGGCAGGAAGAAGCGCGAAACCTGGTGATCGGCACGGGATCTTCGCCCTTCGTGCCCGACTGGGCAAAACCGTTTCTGGGTGCTGATTGCTTTCACAACAGCGAGGCCAAATCGCGTCTCAGCGATCTCGGCGCTGCCCGCATCGTCGTGGTCGGCGGCGGTCAAAGCGGCGGCGAGGTCGTCGAAGCCCTGCTTGCCGATCCCGATTCCATGACGGAGCTGACATGGATCAGCCGGCGTCACAATTTCGAGCCGATCAACGACACGCCGTTTTCGAACCAGGTCTTCTCACCGGAATACGTGCAGGCCTATCTGAAGCTCGGCGGCGAGCAGAAGCAGGCCGCTTTGAAGAACTCGATCCTGACCAGCGACGGCTTGTCGATTTCGACGATTCACGCGATCTATCGACGCCTCTATGCGTTGCGCTATCTCGAGCCGAGCACGCTCAACGCATCTCTGGCCCCAAATCGTGATGTGATCCAGATGGAGCGGAACGGCAATGCCTATCGGCTCATCGTCAGGAACCAATTCGACGGTGGGATCGAGGTGCTGCATGCGGATGCGGTGGTTCTGGCAACCGGCTACCGGTTCCGATTGCCCGATGCTCTCGGCTCGCTGGGCGACAGGATAACGCTCGACAGAAACGGCTATCCGCTTCTCAATGACGACTACACGATGCAGTGGACGGGTCCGAGGGCCAACCGGCTGTTTGCGCAGAATGCAGGGCGATACTCGCACGGTATCGCCGACTCTCAGCTCAGCCTCATGGCCTGGCGCAGCGCAACCATCGTCAATGCGCTTCTCGGCCGGCAGCACTTCGATGCGGAACCCGACAATGGGCAACTCGCCTGGGCGACGGAGACCGCTTCCGCAATGCCTCATCAGCTCCGAGCCGGCTATTCGGACGGCATGCTGTCGTCCTGAAACAGGCGCGTCGAAATGCCGGGGAGCCCGAATTGAGAGCGAGCAGCCAGCGCGACGACGTGCTGGCTGCCGCTGTCGACCAGACGATGATGCCAGCGCCGATCGCGATCATCGACCATGACTGGAATGCCGTCCTTCCAGGAAAAGGCGACGTTGCGGGGATCCTCGCGCAGCCCGACGCCGAGTGCCTTCAAATGGCTCTCCTTGAGCGTCCAAAGTACAATGGCCGCGCGCGCGCGGCCGCGCGCAGGCAGTTCCATGAGCCAGCGCCGTTCATCTGCACTGCAATAACTATCCACCGCCGCCGCTTCGATCTCGGTGTCGACGCGTTCACAGTCGATTCCCAGTTGATCACATCCTGAAGCGACAGCGACGGTGACAAGCCCGTAAGCATTGGCGAGGCTAAATTGCGGCCCATCACGACCCTCGAGCCTCAGCTTGCCGTGCCTGTCCGGAGCCAATGGGACCTTGCTCGGCGACATCCCGGTTTGCACGCTCAACAGTTGCCGCAAAAGATACCGGCCGGCAACGAACGAGGCCCGATCCCGTTCGAAGCGGTAGGTCGCGGCGCGCTCCAGCTCATCCGGTGAAAGCGACTGCATCCTGCGGTTCCGATCGCCTTCGTTCTCGGAATACTGCCAGAGAACGATTTCAATGCCGGCAAATTGCTTTTCTAATTGGTGCATGGGTCCAGTATCTGTCCCGTGGACCTATTGGCAAGCATGCAGGTGCTTGCCGACGTCACAGACGGCAGGACAGCTGCGTGAGCGGATCGGCATTTCCCGTCCTGAAGGCGATTGGCGTTACAACGCTCGTTCTCCATGGCGAAGATGACCAGATCGTGCCGATCTACTCCCTCTCATCAGGGCTCGATGTCCAAAACCGGGTCAATGTCGACCGATTCATTTCTTGGTATCGAGACCTGATGGCGCTGCCATTTTCGCTCGCCATGGCTGCTATTTCCTTGGATTTCCAGGAACTTTAAGTCGCAGGGCGTTTAATTGATCGCGGAAGTATGGATCTGATCAGAAGATCTCAGGAAAATAGAGCGAGATCATTGTTTAGTTAATACTAAATTATTGAATCTAGCGCGAGATCTTGCATCAGCCGGCATGCCGGTCGTTCCAGATACCTTCGAGGAGACCCGCATGAAGCGCCCGAGCATCAAGCAAGCCCTGATCTTAAAGCTGTCGATCATCAGTCTGTTCATGGTTGGCCTGTCCTATATCTCGCTGAGCACGATTTCGACACTTCGTGCCAATACTGAGCAGATCGGGACCTTCTGGATGCAGCGGCTTGTGACGGCTCGCGAGATCAAGGATGACTTCCTCGACCTGAAATTGGTCCATGCCCATTACCTCCTGGAGGATACAGCGGAGGAGCGGAATGTCGGGCAGCAACGAATCGATGCCGCCGTTGCCACGCTCGAGAAAGTTGTCGCCGAATACGAAAAAGGCGTCCGCACCGAGCGGGGGCGCGAACTGATCAATCAGATCAAGCCGGAACTCGCCAAATATCGCGCGCTGGCAGAGCAGATGATTGCGTTTGAAAATGACGGAAAGACGCCTGAAGCAATCCGCTTCTTCAAGGAAAATATGGAGCCACAAGCCGAGCTGGTGAACAAGGCGGTGGCAGATCTGGCTGCTTTTATTCTCAGCCAGGCCGAAGGCTTTGTGGCCGCGAGCGGTGCTTCCGCACAATCCGCTTTCATGCTGACGGCCGCGATCGCAGCGCTGGCCGTGCTTCTTGCCTTAGCCGGCATCTTGTTTGCGATATCGGGCATCGCCAACCCAATCCGAAGCATCGCCTCCGCCATGAGGCGCTTGTCGGATGGCGATCTTGACAGCGATATTCCCTATGCCGGTCGCGCCGACGAAGTCGGCGAGATGGCCGGCGCGGTTGAAATCTTCCGTCAGAATGCCCTCAACGTCGTCAGGCTGGAGAAGGAAGCCGCCGAATCCCGCAGCGAGAGCGAGGCAGCGCGCGCCGCAGCCCAGCAGCGCGCCGAACGCGAGGCGGAACAGTTGCGCTTCGCGACCACGACATTGGGCGAAGGTCTCCGGCGGCTTGCATCAGGCGACATTTCCTTCCAGCTTTCGGAGCAATTTGCGGCCGAATACGAAGCCTTGCGCGAAGACTTCAACGCTTCGCTCCGGCAATTGGGTGCGACCATCGGCGCCGTGCTCGAGACGGTACACAGCATCGACAACGGAACCGGTGAAATTGCATCTGCCGCGCAGGATCTTTCCAAACGCACCGAACAACAAGCCGCCTCTCTCGAGGAGACGGCTGCAGCCTTGGACGAGATCACCTCGAATGTGACGATGTCGACCAAACGCACCGACGAGGCGCGCAATGTGGCCAAAGAAGCCGATATCAGTGCCCAGCGGTCGGCAACGGTCGTCTCTGAGGCGGAACAGGCCATGCGACGCATCGAAGACAGCTCACAGCAGATTTCGAACATCATCGGTGCAATCGATGAAATCGCCTTCCAGACGAACCTCTTGGCGCTGAACGCCGGCGTTGAAGCCGCCCGTGCGGGAGAGGCGGGCAAAGGTTTTGCCGTGGTCGCCCAGGAGGTCCGCGAGCTTGCCCAGCGGGCAGCTCAAGCCGCCAAGGAAATCAAAGGCTTTATTCAGAAGTCGTCAACTGACGTGGAAAATGGCGTGAAACTGGTTCTCGAAACCGGAACCTCGCTGAAGTCGATCGGTGAGCACGTCGTCCAGATCAACCAACTCATGGATGCGATTGCCACATCGGCGCGCGAGCAGTCGACTGGACTTGCCGAGATCAATACGGCCGTCAATCAAATGGACCAGGCGACCCAGCAAAATGCGGCAATGGTCGAGCAATCGACGGCTGCCGTTGCCTCATTGTCCTCCGAGGCAGGCCGCCTGCGGGATCTAGTCAACCAGTTTCAATTGGACGGCGACAAAAGCGCGGCGGACGGGCAGCGCAGCGGACGGGTCTTTGAAGGCAACAGGCCAATCCACTTGGTCGCTTCGCGGCGCGTGACGCAAAGATGAAGCACAACCGACTCCAGATCGAATACACGAGATAACTTGAATGCCGTCCTGATGATTGCCGAGCATATGCATCCAGCGGTTCCAGTCGCGTTCGTTCCCGGAGCACTGGCCAGAGAGCGATTTTACTGCCGGCAGGTTGGTTTCTGATTGCTGCATGGATCCAGTATGTGGCCGTTCCGGCTATTCGGCCGGCGTCACGCGGGTCCAGAACGCGTTGAACACGACCGAATCGAAGAAGGCCGAGGCGCGGACGATACGGCCGTCGCGCATGTCGAGAAACCAGGCATAGGTGTTGGCGTAGGGCTCCCCGTCGCGGGCGATGCCGCGGGCGTCGAAAAAGACGATCACAGTGTCGCCGTCGGCATAGACGTTGCGGATCGCGGGCTTCAGCGGCGCCTTCATGCGGGCATTAAACGGGCGGATCACTTCGCGTAAAAACGCCTCGCGACTAGGATAGGTCTTCGACGCCAGCGAATAGCCCTCGATCGTCCAGCGGGCGTCGTCGGCGAGGAGGTCATAAGGGCTGCCTGTGCCGGCCGCCCACGCTTCAAAGCCAGCCTCGACGGTCGTCTTGTTGCGGCGTTCGGTTTCAGTCAGCGTCTGCGGTGCGGCGCGAGCCTCCAGCCCACCCATAGCCAGAATGGTGGCGGCGATGCCGAGGGCAGCGTTGAAGATGCGGTGGACAAAGGATTCCTGGCTGCGGACTGTTGCGGTTGCGGTGGTGGACATGGGTTCCTCCAAGGATCGGGTTGGTGGCGCGACATCCGCTGGCCGGGTGCCGCTTGCAGCGCTCGCCGCCAAAAACGCTGATCAGATCTGGTTTTCCCAGGCTCTCAGCTGATGCTCCTTCAGCATGTCCTCGACTACCTTCGGAACCACGTTGCGGAACCTGCCGGTGTCGGCCGGGACGACGTCGATCATACGGTCGATCATTTCCTTCGGGTCCATCTTACCTTCGGGGGTGGCGAAGAAATCGTCGAAGCCCTTGCGCAGATCTGCGCGCTTGGTGAAGTTCTTGCTGTCGTCCAGCCAGCGGAACGGATTGTCGGCCATCGTCTCGTTGTAGCCGGTGTAGTAGGCGCCCGGATTGATCGTCTGGATCTTGATGCCATAAGGGGCGAGTTCCTGCTGCAGCGCTTCGGCGATCGCTTCCAAAGCGTGCTTGGTGGAGACGTAGGTGCCCCAGTTGGCCGGAGTGAAGAGGCCGCCCATCGAGGACGTGAAGACCACCTTGCCCCTCTTGCGTTCGCGCACCCATTTCTGGACGACGCCCTGGGTCAGCACCAGCGGCAGGAAGACGTTGACTTCGTAGTTCTTGCGGACGAGCTCGATCGGGATTTCCCAGACCGGGCCGGCTTCGCCCATGCCGGCATTGTTCCAGAGGACGTCAAAGTCCCAGCCCTGCGCCTGCTTGATGTCGTAGGGATCGGTGAGATCGAGACGCTCGACGCGGAAGTCCTTGAGTCCGAGGGCGGCGATTTCCTCACGCAGCGGCGTGACCTGTGACGAAACCTGCGTGGTCGCGATGATGCTGTGGCCGTTCTTAGCCATGCCGATGGCGGCAGCCTTGCCGAAGCCAGAGCCTGCACCAGTGATCAAAATGGTCTTGGTCATGCGATATTCCTTTCGATACTTTGGGGTTGGTCAAAATCAAGGATCGGCACAAGCATCACACGACGGCTGCAGCCGCTGCCTGCGCGATTTCGAGATCCTGCGGCACCGCTCCGCCGGAAACGCCAACGGCGCCGATCACTGTGCCGTCGCGGGCAAAAAGCGAGATGCCACCGGGAAAGGGAGCCAAGCCGCCGTTGGATAATTCGAGGGCATGGGCGGGAGCGCCGGGCTTGCAATATTCCCAGACGGCCTCGCTTGTGGTTTGAAACAATACGGCCGTCCGGGCTTTGCCCATAGCAAGGTCGATCGAACCGAGCACTGCGCCGTCCATTCGGCTGAACGCCTTGAGATGGGCTCCGGCGTCCAGGACCGTGATATTGACCGGCACGCCGATTTCTTGAGCCCGCGACTCGCCTGCGGCGATGATCCTGCGAGCTTGGTCGGTGGTAATCATCTGCCTGCCTCCTCTTTTCGTTTGGGGATGAGTGCTCCCCGTTCGATGAGACAGGTGTAGGCCGAAAAGGGTTTTGCAGTATTTTCAGCTCTTGCTGCGCTATGCGCAAATCTTGCGCTCCGGTGTGCGCTCCGGCAGGCGGTTACCATTAATCGGTGATGAGCGTGCGGTACTGGCCGGGCGTCAAGCCAGTCATCTTGCGAAAGACGCGGGTAAAATTCGCTTGCGAGCCGAAGCCGGTATCGAGCGCGATCTCCACGAGCGAGGATCGAGCAAGCCGCAGCTTTTCCTTGGCCGCCTCGATCCGTCGCTCGGTGACGTAGCGATGCGGGGTCAGGCCGGTGGCTTTGCGAAACATACGGGCAAAATGAAAGGGGCTAAGGCAGGCCTCGGCAGCAAGGTCATTCAGCGAGATCTGTGCGGCGATGCGGGCTTCGATGAAATCGAAGACGCGTTGCAGCCTTTTTGGATCGATGGCCGGCGCCCGCGCGGCAGGTCGCCACCGGCCAGATGAATAGGTGCCGAGCAGGTGCGCCACCAGCGCCATCTGAATCCCGTCGAGGAAGAGTCGATCGGTCGCTTCTAAACTTCGATTCAACAAACCGCGAAAGAGCTGGCCGATCTGCAGCACCATGGGATCGGGGACGCCGCCGGCATAGGCGAGCTGCACCCTGGCCGGGTCGATGTCAAAGTTCGAAAGAGCGCTCTCACCGACGAGCGACGGCGGCAGGAAGATGTGCAGGGACTCGGGCATGGTGCCGATGATTTCTACATCGCTCTCATGGACACCAGCCGGACATATCCAAGCGACACCGGGCCGAGCGATAGCCTCCTTCCTGTGACCGTCACCAGTCCACCTGATCTTCGACTGACCCGACAGCAGAACGGCTATTTCCGTGCATTCGAGTGTAAGGTCGACCTGCCAGCCCGGATCGAAACGCCGGAGCTCCACCTGCAGCGACGAGCACTCAACGAGCCCGCCCACTCTCTCGCTGGTCCGATACTTTCTGTCCCCTTGCGATTCTACGAAAGTCATGTCGCATCCGCGCCGTGAAGCTAGATCTAAACTCGAATTGTTCAGTCTCGGCTGGCCGATTTCCGCCGCCACGCTGCCATCAATCTGCGATCATCTTTGATTTATTAAAGGAATATTTTTCAGGCACGCCGCCCTGCTGTCAGGGGCCCGCGTATTACCATCAGGATTTTGGCTGAAATTCAGGCGAGCGCAAGTCCAATAGCCCGAAGTGATGCTGCCACGGCCTTCCTGCCTCTTTTGTCGCAAGACATCGTGGAAGACGGCGATATTCTCATATCCCGCCGCATCCTGTAGGGTCGCGGGATCTGCGGACCTATGGGAATATTTCAGAGAGATCGATGAAGAAGACCTTCAATCCGGCCTCGGTGCGCCGGCCTTTTGGAAATTACAATCACGGCCTGCTGGTGCCGCCCGGCGCATCGCTTCTGGTCACGTCGGGTCAGCTTGGTATCGGTCTCGACAATACTGTTCCGAGCGATATCAGTGCTCAGGCTGAACTCTGCTTCGAGGCGATCAAGGCGATCCTCGAAGAGGCGGAAATGAGTTTTGCCGACGTCATCCGCATTTCGGGCTTCGTCACCCGCCGTGAGGATTTCCCGGCCTATATGGCCGTGCGAGATCGCTATACGCTCGATCCGAAGCCGGTTTCCACCTTGCTCGTCATCGGCGGCTTTACGCGCCCCGAGTTCCTGGTCGAAGTCGAGGTTACGGCCGCGAAAATCTTCTAAAAGCGCTCCATCGCGCCTCCGACACGGGCGAGGAATTTTGCCCGCGTCTCCGGCGTGCAATTGTTCATGTCGTAATGGGCGAGGAAAGTTACCGGCCTCACCGGATTGATCTGCGCCCTCAACACCCTCTTGACGATCTTCTTCGGCGGGTTGCCGGCGGCGAAGGCGCGGAAGGGCGTTGCGCCATAGGTCAGGACGGCGGCGAGCTTGTGGATGTGGCGCAGCCGCGATTCCACCTTGCCGTTGACCAGCTCGAAGGACACGCCCGGCAGCCATACACGGTCGAAATAGCCTTTCAGGATTGCCGGAAAGCCGAAGTTCCAGATCGGGGTGCAGATCACCAGCCCCTCGGCCGCCTTGAGCCGTTCGACGTGCGATCCCACCAGCTTCAGGTTTTCCGGATAGTCGTGATAGACGAGCCGGTCGTAGCGCGAGAGCACCGGATCGAACTGCTCTTCATAGAGGTCGCAGGCGTCCACAATATGCCCGGCCTTCTCAAGGCTCTCGACGGTCTGCCGGTAAAGCGCCTTGCCGTAACTTTCCTCGACCGGGTGAGAGTGGAGGACAAGAACCCTCATGACGCCTCCATGACGGCTGCCAGGCCGGGGAAGAGATAGTTCTTGCCGGCATTGAAATCGAAATCGGGATTTTCCCACGCAATCATCTTGCCGGGATTGAGCAGGCCCTTCGGATCGGTTTCCTGCTTGAAGGCGAGCTGCACCGCGTCGGTGCGCTTCATGCCGCCTTCTTCGAGCGTATAGCGGTGCGGGTTGAAGATCGGGCATCCATTGTCCTGGTGGATCTTGATGATCTCCTCCAGCCGCTCCTCGGTGGTATAACGCACCAGCGGCAGGCCGGAGCACTGGATCTGGCCGTCGAATTTGATGAATTCGAGATGACCCGGCACTTCGTCACCGAAGATCTCCATCATCTTCCGGACCTTGGCGACATGATCGGGTCCCGGATATTGAACCTGCAGATAGGTGAAGCTCGGATCGACCTTCAGGGCACGCAATGTCGTGTGGTTCCAGGCGAGCTCATAGGCATGCGGGATGCCGCGCATGCTTTCCACCTTGTCGGAGCGGAACATGATCTCGCCCTTCTGCGCCGCCGTGAAAGCCAGAAAGGCATCCATGGAATGTGGCGCGATCATCAGTACGACGATCGACTGGCCCTGACGGATATAGGGCTTGTGGCGGGTGAAATAGTCGTAAGGGATGGGAGCTGCGATCGGCGCGATCTCCTTGACGAGAATGCCATTGCATTTCGCCAGCGCGTCGGAGAAGCGCACCGCCTCCATGAAATCGTCATAGCCGACGAGCACATCGACCCAGTCATAGGCGGGTGCAAGCGGCATCTCGATCTCGGTGATGATGCCGTTCGTGCCGTAGGCGTGGCTCACCTTCTGGAGATCCCAGCCGGTGAGATCGAGCACGCGCGGTTCGGCTTCCATGGTGACGACGCGCAGGCGCAGGATATTTCCGAGGTCGCGCAAGCCGCCCCAGGTGATCGAGCCGACGCCGCCGGAACCGCCGGCGATGAAGCCGCCGACCGTCGCCGTCTGCGCGGTGGAGGGGTGGAAGCGCAGCTCCTGGCCGGAATGGGCCTTGGTCTGCTTGTCGAGTTGGGCAAGTACGATGCCCGGTTCGCAGACGACACGGCCGGGATGGATCTCCTTGATCTTGTCCATCGCCGCAAGGTTCAGCACGATGCCGCCGGAAAGCGGCATGGCCTGGCCGTAATTGCCGGTGCCGGCGCCGCGCGGCGTGACCGGCACGCCATGCGCATACGCGACCTTCAGCGTCCGGATGACCTCGTCCTCGGTCTTCGGCGTGACAACGAGATCGGCGGAAACATTGTCGAGCTGCGCCTTCAGGATCGGCGAGTACCAATAGAAATCCCGGCTCTTCTGGCGCACCAGCGCTGGATTGTCCTCAACAGCGATGCCCTCGAGTTCTTTTTTGATCTTCTGATAATCGGCCATGTCAGGCTCCAACGACGTTATCGAGTTCACGGTAATCCGGCAGGCTGCGGTCGATCACCTTGCCGCGGCGAAGCACGACGCGGTCAGACTGCGGACGGGACAGGAATTCACTCCAGCGCCGCGCGCTGAAGAGCACGAGATCGGCCGGATCGCCGGCGGCGATGCGGCCCTTGTCCGGCCGTCCGACGATGGCGGCGGGCGAGGTGGTGACGACACGGGCGGCGGTATCGAGCGGATGGTCGAGATGCAGGATCCGGACGGCCTCACGGAAGACCTCGACCGGATCGAGATCACCATAAGCATAGAAGGGGTCACGAGTATTGTCGGATGCGACCGCAGTCGCGACGCCGGCGGCGGCCAATTCCTTGAACAGGGTGACGCCGCGCCAGCGCGGGGTGCGGTCGGGATGGCGGTCCTGCAGATACATGTTGCACATCGGCAGCGCGATGACCGCGATCCCTGCCTTGGCGACCAATTCGACGGTGCGCGCGGCGGTGTCTTCGTCCTGGCGGGCGAGCGAGCAGCAATGGCCGGCGGTCACCTTGCCCCCGAACCCGTTGCGCAGCACGGCCTCGGCAATTGCCTTCAGCGTCTCGGCGCCGCGGTCATCCGTCTCGTCGACATGCAGATCGATATTTAGGCCATGCTCCGCGGCAGTCCTGAAGAGCGTGTCGAGCTGCCAGACAAGCTCCGGCCCCATCCGTGTGACGCCGCCAAGCAGGCCGCCGCTCTGCCGGATTGTTGTGACGAGATCGGTAAAGAAGGCGCTGTCTGCCATGGCATCCAGCGGGAAGAGGGCGACCGCCTGCAGTGCGATCCTGTCTTTCCAGGCATCCCGGATTTCGGCAAAGACCTCGAAGGAGATGCGATGCTGCGGCGCAAGCGAATCCAGGTGCGTGCGGATCAGGCTGGTGCCATGGGCATAGGCGGAGCGGAGCGAGAATTCCATCCGCCGCTTGACGTCTGCTGCCGACCAGTTGGCTTCACGGTCGGCCCTGACGGCATCGAGCGCGCCCATGAAGCTGCCGTCGGGATTGGCCTGGCGCGGCCAGATATGGCCTTTGTCGAGATGGGTATGGATATCGGCAAAACACGGCCAGACCATGCCGTCCTTGAGATCGATCCTGGCATAATCGGCGGGTGCGGCGCCGGCCGGCCGGATGGCGGCAATCATGCCGTCGCTGATGACGATATCGACCGTGGCCAGTCCTTCCGTGACCGGCACGCCGACATGTTCGACGGTGATGGCGGGCACTGTCGCATTGCTCAGCACGAAGCGGGCCGCATTTGGCGGGGATATGAAGGAATAGGTCATCAGTTTTCCCGTTTGATGCTGCTTTCATGCCAGCGGTGAAGGCTCAGCCAGGCAATGAGGGTGGTGAGGCCGAAGATCGCTACGCCAAGCATGGAGAGCATCAACAGCGCCGCGAAGAGCCGCGGGATGTTCATCCGGTACTGCGCTTCCAGCAGGCGGAAGGCGAGGCCGGAGCCGGCACCGGCGGAGCCCGCGGCAAATTCAGCGACGACGGCGGCGATCAGCGCAAGGCCACCGCCGATCCTGAGGCCGGTCATGAAATAGGGTTGGGCGGCAGGCAGTTTGAGAAAGAGCAGCGTCTGCCAGCGCGAGGCACCATAGAGCTCGAAGAGGTTGATGAGGTTATGGTCGACGCTCTTCAGGCCCTGCACCATGTTCGAAAGGATCGGGAAGAATGCGACGAGGAAGGCGCAGATGAGCAGCGCGACCTGCGTGGAGGGAGCGTAGATCAGGATCAGCGGCGAGATCGCCACGATCGGCGTCACCTGCAGGATAACGGCGAGCGGATAGAAGGCGATCTCGATCCAGCGCGATTGCACCAGGAAGATTGCAAACCCCACGCCGCCAATCAGCGCCAGCATCAGCGAGATGAAGGTGATCTTGGTCGTGACCCAGAGGGCCGGCGCAAGCGTGCCCCAATCATTGACGAAGGCAGCGGCCACCGCGCCGGGACCGGGCAGAATGTATGGCGGAACGCCCGAGAGCACCACGTAAAGCTCCCAAGCGATGATGAGCACGGTGATGACCAGGAAAGGCACGGCGATGCGCAGCGCCAGCTCACGCCGCCGGGCGTTCGCCGGTTGGGAGGCGGGCGGGGATACGGCTTCGGCGGCTTCGATGCTTTCGACGCTCATCAGTGCTCCTCCGATCCGCCCATCGCCTCGATCAGCGAACGGGACGCCTTTTCGCAGGCCTGCCGATATTGTTCCGAGGTTCGATAATGCGAATCCCGCTCGAGGCTGGTGGTCAGCGGAAAATCGGCATGCACGCGGCCGGGTCTCGCCTTCATCACCACGATCCGGTTCGAGAGATAAGCGGATTCGAACACCGAATGCGTCACGAAGATCACCGTAATCCCGGTCGTCTTCCACAGCCGCAGTACGTCGTCGTTGAGCTTCTGGCGGGTGATCTCGTCGAGCGCGGCGAAAGGCTCGTCCATCAGCAGCAGCTTCGGCTTTGTCACCAGCGCGCGGGCGATCGACACGCGCATCTTCATGCCCCCGGAGAGTTCGCGCGGATAGGCATCGGCGAAATCCTGAAGATTGACGGTCGCCAGCGCTTCGGTGATCCGGTCGCGGGCTTCCGCCTTGGAGATCCCGCGCAGTTTCAGCGGCAGGTAGACGTTGCCGAAAACGGTCTTCCACGGCATCAGCGTCGGCTCCTGGAAGACGAAGCCGATATCGCCTTCAGGCAGGCCCTTCGAATTGATGCGTGAACTTGGCCAGTCGATCTTGCCCGCGGTGATGTCGCCAAGGCCTGCGATGATGCGCAGCGCCGTGGACTTGCCGCAGCCGGAGGGGCCAAGCAGGCTGATGAATTCGCCGCTTTCGACCGTCAGCGACATGCCCGAAAGCGCTGTCGTGCCGCTGGAAAAGACCTTCGACACCGACTGCATGACGACCAGTGGCCGCTTTCTCGCCTCCTTGGAAGGCGCCGCCTTGGTTTCGGCTAGGGACATTTTCTCGCTCATTTATCGAAGGAGTGCGGTCCGCCGCCAGACGAGCGGCGGACCTGGCCTGGGAGGCTTATTTCTTCAGCGCCATTCCGGCGCCCTTGCAGACGAACTTCGTGGTGAAGGCCTTGGTATAGTCGGTGTCGGTCTTGA
This sequence comes from Rhizobium sp. WYCCWR 11146, assembly GCF_013591995.1. Taxonomy (NCBI): domain Bacteria; kingdom Pseudomonadati; phylum Pseudomonadota; class Alphaproteobacteria; order Hyphomicrobiales; family Rhizobiaceae; genus Rhizobium; species Rhizobium sp. WYCCWR 11146. The sequence continues at coordinate 171,685 of NZ_JACCEY010000022.1, read as the reverse complement.
AGACCTTGATGGCAGTCATCTCGTCGAAGAACTTCTTGTAATGGGCGTCGGTGATGCAGCCGATGCCCTTGTCGAGGCTGTCACCGGATTCGATGATGCCGTATTCCTTCATCTTGGTGATCGAATAGGCGATCTGGCCGTCCGTTATTTCAGGATTGTCCTTCTTGATCAGCGCGTTCGCCTTGGTGTTGTCGCCGTAGATGTAATTGTACCAGCCCTCGATCGAGGCATCGACAAAGCGCTGCACGACATCGGGCTTGCCATCGATCATCGCCTGCGTTGTCGTGATCATCGTCGAATAGGGTGAGTAGCCGTTGTCGGCGAGCAGGAAGACCTTTGGCTCGAAGCCTGCCTGCTTCTGGATCTCGTAGGGTTCGGAGGTCAGGTATCCCTGCTGGGCAGACTCCTTGTCTGCGAGGAAGGGGGCGGGACTGAAGTTATAGGGCTTGTACTGCTCGTCCTTGAAGCCTTTGAAGTTGGCTTTCATCCATTCGAAATAGGTGAGGTAGCCATCCTTGCTGAGGAACAGCGTTTTCAGCTTGGCGAGGTCCTCGAACTTGTCGACGCCGTTATCCGGATGGGCGATCAGTACTTGCGGATCCTTTTGGAAGATCGCGGCGACATCGACCAGCGGAATGCCCTGCTCGACAGCGGATATCTCTCCCTGCGGACCACCCATGTAGAAATCGAGCTTGCCGGAGATCAGCAGCGCGCTGTTTGCAGCATTCGGGCCGCCTTGGACGATGGTGACGTCGAGGCCGTATTTTGCATAGGTGCCGTCGGCGACGGCTTGGTAGAAGCCGCCATGTTCCGCTTGGGCAAGCCAGTTCGTCCCGTAGCTCACCTTGTCGAGGGCAAGCGCCGGCGAGGCGGCGGCAAGCATCGAGGCGAGGCCGAGGCAGCTCAGGAATTGCGTCTTCGTCTGTGCTTTCAACATGGTCGGCAGTTCCCCTTTTTGACCGAGGGAGACCTTGCTCGGCCTCCTTTTGAGGGAATTTGAGCCATTGCCATGCGCTTTGAAAAGCATCAAAATTCGTGCGCATTGATGCCTTTTCGGCATCTGTCGGAAAGCTGAAGATAATTTGTGCGCCCTGCGCAAAATTTATGCATCGGAGAGACCATGCTGCACTCCAGACGCCTTCTCTACATCAACGAGATTGCTCGTTGCGGTTCGATCCGCAAGGCGGCCGCGCGCCTCAATGTGGCGTCGTCGGCAGTCAACAGGCAGATTTTGGCGCTGGAGGAGGAGATCGGAGCGCCGCTTTTCGAACGGCTCCCGCGTGGCCTGCGGCTGACGGCTGCCGGCGAACTCTGCATCGAGCATATCCGGGACGTGCTGAAGAATTACGAGCGCCTGGAAGGGCGCATCCGCAGCCTCAAGATGCAGCAGGCAGGCAAGGTGCGCATGGTGACGACCGTTGGGCTTGCCGCCGGGCCGCTGCCCGAAATCATCGCGCGCTTTCTTTCAGAGCATCCGCGCGTCTTCGTCCAACTGCGCAACGACACCGGCGGCACGACGGCCAGCCCCGTTGTATCAGGCGAGGTGGATATCGGTCTCGGGTTCAACATCCCCGCCACGCCTGGCATCCGCACGCTCGGAAATTTCGATATCCCGATCGGTGTCGTGCTGCCGCCAGGGCATCACCTGATCGGCCCCGGGCCAATCAACCTGGCCGATGTCACCCAGGAAAAACTGGTTCTGGCGCAGCCGGGCACCAGCCTGCGCGAGGTGATCAACCTTGCTTTTGCGCGCCTGCCAATCTCGGTCGAGCCGGTGCTGGAAACCAATGCATCGGAGATGCTGAAGCAGCTGGTCAAATGCGGCACGGGGCTGACGCTGCTCAATCCGCTCGATGTCATCACCGAATGCCGGCGCGGTGAACTCGTTTTCCGCCCGATCGCCGAGCCGCATACGCGTTATCAGCAGATGAAGCTGTTTGCCCGTGCCCGCGCGCCCCTCGACGCAGCGACCAGCCTTTTCGTCGAATATCTTCTCGCCGAACTGCTCGGCCTGGTGCAGGAATTGCAGGCCAAGGGTCATATCCCACCGGATGTGAAACCGGCCGCTGAGCCTATTTCACATAGAGATTCGAAAGCGGATAGGCCTTGAGATCCCGGAGCAGCTCGACAAACCCCTTGACCTGATGGCTGCAGATCGCCTCGCCCTTTTCGGCCGTGGCGATCGAGGCATCGCCGACCACGCCGAGGGGATTGAGGTCATGCGCGATCCAGGCCAGCGAATGCGGTGGTAGAGGCTGAAGATATTTGGATTGCTGCCGCATCCCTTCGGCCTTCGAGGCAAAGTTCTGCGCCTTGTCCATGCGCACCAGCTCGGGGCGGAAATGCAGCATCAACGACGTCTCGACATCGCCGCCGTGGATGCCGTATCTGCTCTCATGATCGCTGACCATGCCTTCCGGATGACCGAAACGGCCCCATTGCGTGGAGACCACCGCCATTTGATGGCGCACGCGCAGTTCGCGCGCGACGATGCTCATGATGTCGACATTGCCGCCGTGGGAATTGACGATCACCATCTTCCGCAGCCCGGCTTCGGCAACCTTGGCACCAATCGCCGTCCAGACGGGGATGAGCAGCTCTGCACTGAGCGACAGCGTGCCGGGGCCGTGGATGTGTTCGTTGGCCTTGCCGATCTCCTGTGTCGGAAGGACCAGGATGTCCAGATCCTCCGGCCGCTGCCTCTTCAGCTCCGCCAGCATGCCGGTCGCGATGGCGACATCCGTTGCGATCGGCAGATGCGGGCCGTGCTGTTCCGTCGAGGCGATGGGCAGAACGGCAATCGTGGTCTCGGGAGAGAGGTCGGCAAAATCATATGTATTGAGCTCGTTCCAGTAAAACGGCGTGGGCATGCGGTCATCCCTTTTCGTCACCTGCTTCGATAGGGAGTAGGGAATAAAGATAAGCCGGAAAAGCATCATTTTTTGCGCATGGCGCTGCTTTTTTTCGCGCGCATCGGCGGGTGTTACTCCGCCGGCGCTTCCGCATCCAAGCCAACTTCATTGAAGATGTGGTTCGCGGCATCTTATGACCGCGGCTCGGGGAATTCATGAGCCAGATCGATAACCGTATGCAACGGAAAGGGCCTAATCAGAAGGCGGAGTTGCACTACCTCAGCAGACGGCGTTGACGCGCGCCTATGTCCAACGAGCAAAGTGGAACAGTTCATGCCAAGCCGGATACAACTGGAACTTTCCCGCCGAGATCTACTTATCTCGTCGGCCGCAACGATTGCGGTCACCGGAGCCGTGGCGCCCGCGGCGGCACAGTCCCCAGGAAATGACATGGCCTATACATCGAAAGTTTCTTTCGCGGTTAACGGCGAGAACCGCGATCTCGAGGTCGACAATAGAACGTCGCTGCTCGACGCACTGCGCGAGCACCTGCATCTCACAGGTACGAAGAAGGGATGCGACCACGGCCAATGCGGCGCATGCACCGTCATAGTCGACGGCCACCGCATCAACTCCTGCCTGACACTGGCGGTCATGCACGAAGGCGATCAAATCACCACGATCGAGGGCCTCGGCCAGCCTGGAAACCTTCATCCGATGCAGGCGGCCTTCGTCAAGCATGACGGCTTCCAGTGCGGCTACTGCACGCCGGGACAGATCTGTTCCTCCGTGGCGGTGCTCGAAGAGATCAAGGCGAACATACCGAGCCACGTCACTGGCGATCTTACGGCAGAGGCGGCCGTCACTGCGGCCGAGATCCGCGAACGCATGAGCGGTAACATCTGTCGGTGCGGCGCCTATTCCAACATTATCGATGCCATTTCGGAAGTCGCGGGGATAAAAGCATGAGAGCCTTCACCTACGAACGCGCCTCATCCGTCGAGGCCGCGGCCAAGGCGGCCGCCTTAAATCCTGAAACCAAGTTCATCGCCGGCGGCACCAATCTCCTCGACCTGATGAAGCTCGAGATCGAAACGCCAACGCATCTGATCGACGTCAACGGTCTCGGCCTCGACAAGATCGAGCCCACGCCGGAGGGTGGGCTGCGCATCGGCGCCTTGGTCCGCAACACCGATCTTGCAGCTCACGAAACTGTTCGCCGCGACTACGGCCTGCTTTCCAGGGCGCTTGTCGCGGGCGCCTCCGGGCAACTGCGCAACAAGGCGACGACGGCCGGCAACCTCCTGCAGCGCACGCGCTGTCCTTATTTCTACGACCCGAACCAGCCGTGCAACAAGCGGCAGCCGGGCAGTGGCTGTTCCGCCATCGGCGGCTTCAGCCGCCAGCATGCAGTGGTCGGCACAAGCGAAGCGTGTATCGCCACGCATCCGAGTGACATGGCCATCGCCATGCGGGCGCTCGATGCAGTTGTGGAAACGGTCAAGGCCGACGGCAGTCGTCGCGCGATTGCGATCGCCGACTTTCATCGGTTGCCCGGCGACACGCCTGATATCGAGACTGTTCTCGAGCGCGGCGAGTTCATCACGGCGGTCCTGCTGCCGCCCCCGATCGGCGGCAAGCACATCTATCGCAAAGTCCGCGACCGCGCCTCCTATGCCTTCGCGCTCGTCTCGGTCGGAGCCGTGATCCAGCCGGATGGGACAGGACGCGTCGCCGTCGGCGGCATCGCCCATAAGCCATGGCGCATCGAGGCAGCCGAAGCCGAGTTGCCGAAAGGCGCGCAGGCGGCGGCGGGCGTCCTTCTTGCCGGCGCCCATCCTACCGAACAGAACCGTTTCAAGGTCGATCTGGTCGAGCGCACGCTCGGCGCGGTCATTGCCGAAGCAAGGGGTTGAGCCATGCAGTTCGATACGCCAGCGACAACCAACCCGATCGACAATCTGAAAGTCGTCGGTCAGCCGATCCACCGCATCGACGGCCAGCTCAAGACGACCGGCCGGGCGATGTACGCCTATGAGTGGCACGATCCGAACATGCGCTACGCCTATGGTTATCCGGTCGGCGCGGCCATCGCTAAGGGCCGCATCACGTCCATGGACGTCTCCGCAGCCAAGAGGGCTCCCGGTGTGCTTGCCGTGGTGACGACGCTCGACATCGGCGAGCGGAAGAAGGGCAAGTTCAACACCGCCAAGCTTTTTGGCGGCGACGAGATTCAGCACTATCACCAGGCAATCGCGGTCGTCGTCGCCGAGACCTTCGAGCAGGCACGCGCCGCAGCCTCCCTGGTCAAGGTCGACTATGCCGAAGAAAAGGGTGTGTTCGACCTCGGCCAGGCAAAGGATTCGGCCGTCAAGCCGGATGAATCGCAACAGCCCGACACTGCGGTCGGCGACTTCGAGGCTGCCTTCAGGTCAGCTCCCGTCACTGTTGACGCGTCTTATACGACGCCCGACCAGTCGCATGCGATGATGGAGCCGCACGCATCGATCGCAGCCTGGAACGGCGACGAGGTGACCGTCTGGACCTCCAGCCAGATGATCGACTGGTGGCGCTCCGACCTTGCGACGACACTCGATATCGACAAGGAGAAGATCCACCTCATGTCGCCCTTCATCGGCGGCGGCTTCGGCGGCAAGCTGTTCCTGCGGGCGGATGCCGTGCTGGCCGTTGTCGGCGCGCGTGCAGTAAAGCGGCCCGTCAAGGTCGCCTTGCCCCGCCCCCTCCTGATAAACAACACCACCCACCGGCCGGCGACGATCCAGCGGATTCGCATTGGAACCGAGCGTGACGGCAAGATAACCGCCATTGCGCACGAAAGCTGGTCCGGCGATCTTCCGGGCGGCGGACTGGAGACCGCCGTCAACCAGACGCGGCTTCTCTATGCGGGTGCGAACCGGATGACCGCGATGCGGCTGGCGACGCTCAACCTCCCGGAGGGCAATGCCATGCGCGCTCCGGGCGAAGCCCCCGGACTGATGGCGCTCGAAATCGCCATCGACGAGATTGCCGAAAAAGTTGGGATCGATCCTGTGCAGTTTCGGATCGTCAACGACACGCAGGTCGATCCGGAAAAGCCGCAGCGGCCTTTTTCCCAGCGCAATCTCATCGGCTGCCTCACGCTCGGTGCGGAGCGGTTTGGCTGGAGTAACCGGGGGAAACCCGGTTCCAGGCGTGACGGCAACTGGCTGGTCGGCATGGGCGTTGCCGCCGCCTTCCGCAACAACCTCGTCCTTCCCTCCGGAGCTCGGGTAAAGCTCGACCGGGAAGGCGTCGTGACTGTGGAAACCGACATGACCGACATCGGGACCGGCAGCTACACGATCATCGCCCAGACCGCCGCCGAGATGATGGGGGTCACGATCGACAAAGTCGCCGTCCAACTCGGCGACTCGCGTTTTCCGGTTTCTGCGGGTTCCGGCGGACAGTTCGGTGCGAACTCTTCCACGTCCGGCGTCTACGCAGCCTGTGTCAAGCTGCGTGAGGCCATCGCCAAGAAGCTCGGCTTCAACTCCGAAGATATCGTCTTCGAGAATGGCGAGGCTCGCTCGGGCAATCGTTCGGTGCCTCTTGCCGAGGCCGCCGGTCCGGATGGTCTTGTCGGCGAGGACACGATCAAATGGGGCGAGCTTACCGAAACACATCAGCAATCGACATTCGGAGCGCACTTTGTGGAGGTTGGCGTCGACATAGCCACAGGAGAAAGCCGCATCCGCAGGATGCTCGCGGTCTGTGCGGCGGGAAGAATCCTTAATCCGATCACCGCCCGCAGCCAGGTCATCGGCGCGATGACGATGGGGGCCGGCGGCGCGCTGTCCGAGGAATTGGCGGTCGACACCCGCCGCGGCTTCTTCGTCAACCACGATCTCGCCAGCTACGCGGCTTCTTCGTCAACCACGATCTCGCCAGCTACGAAGTAGCGGTGCATGCCGACATTCCGCACCAGGAGGTAATCTTCATGGACGAGACCGATCCGATGTCCTCGCCGATGAAGGCCAAGGGCGTCGGCGAGCTTGGCCTTTGCGGCGTCGCGGCAGCAATCGCCAACGCCGTCTACAACGCGACCGGCGTCAGGGTTCGGCACTATCCGCTGACGCTTGACAAGCTCATCGGCGGCTTGCCGGACGTGGCGTGATTATTTCGGCGGCGGTCTCGAAAGCGGACCGCCGTCACTTCCTGTAGGATTTCCGATGGATCAGACACTTGCGCCCATCACGGCGCCAATTCCCGTCAGGGCCTCGTCCACCGACGATCCTGCGGAACTGCTTCGCTTCGCGATAGACGCCCATGATGTCGGCGCGGCGGCACTTGCGACCCTCGTCGACATCCGAGGCGGAGCGGCGCGTGCGCTCGGCGCTCATATGGTGGTTGCCGCAGACGGGCGGTTCTGCGGCTATGTCTCTGGCGGATGTGTCGAAGCCGCGGTCGCTTCCGAAGCGCTTCTTGCAATGGCGCAAGGGCGCGACCGCACGGTCAGGTTCGGCGACGGCTCGCCCTTCTTCGACATCGTCCTTCCCTGCGGCGGCGGAATCTCCGTCGCAATCCACGTCCTGAAAGATGCCGGAGCTTTGCGGCATGTTCTGGAGCGTCTCGAACGCAGGCAGGCAGCCGGCCTTGCATATTTGCCAGAGCGGCAGACGCTCGAACCGGTAGACCCACCGCCCCGGGCGTGCTGGCTCGAGCGCGATTTCCTGACGGTCTACCGTCCCCGCACCCGCGTCGTCCTTTCCGGGCAGACGATCGAAGCGCAGGCCGTCGCACGACTGGCCGAAGCTTCCGGCTACGACGTGATCGTCAAGGGACAGGGCGAGGGGGGCAGGGTCGCAGCCGACATCATCGACCCCTTCACGGCCGTCGTGCTCCTGCATCATGACCTCGACGCCGAAGCCGCCATTCTCGAGACCGCGCTTCGCTCGCCCGGGTTCTACATCGGCGCTCTCGGCAGCACCCGGACGCATCGTTGGCGGGTCGAGCGGTTGACAGCCATGGCTTTCGGGCAGCACGACATCGGTCGTATCAAGGCGCCCATCGGGATGTTCGGCCCGACGCGGGATGCAACCTCGCTCGCCCTGTCGGTTCTGGCTGATATCGCCGCGGCAAGACTGGTGGCTTATGCGTAAGGCATCGGTCGCGATCGTCATTCTCGCTGCCGGCAAGGCAAGCCGCATGGGTGACGGCGGGAAGCACAAGCTGCTGGCCGAGTTCGATGGCGTGCCGCTTGTGCGGCGGTCGGCATTGACCGCGCTCGGTGCGGATGCAGCCTCCGTTATTGTCGTCACGGGCCATCGAAGAAGCGAAATTGAAGCTGCGCTCCAGGGGCTCGCTCTGACTTTCGTCGACAATCCCGATTACGCCAGCGGCATGGCGAGCTCACTCATAGCAGGCTTCTCATCGAATGACGCTGACAGCGCCGAAGGCATTCTCGTCATGCTGGCCGATATGCCCGGCATTTCCACGACGCATCTCGATGCCCTGATTTCCGCATTTCGCAACGCGGACGGCAAGGCCGTCGTGCGCGCCGTCTCACACGGCAAGCCCGGCAATCCCGTTATCCTGCCCCATTCTCTCAATCAGGCAATCCACAGACTTAGAGGCGATGTCGGCGCGCGCGATATCGTCACGGCATCAGGCTTGCCCGTGCTCGATGTCGATGTTGGCGACGCAGCCTTGCTCGATGTCGATACGCCGGACGAGGTATTGGCGGCCGGTGGCGCATTGAACTGACCCCAGGAAAATACAGTGAGATGAGGATGATTTGATGAAACGGTTCGAGCTGGATTCTCCGCGGCTTTGAATTCGCCACTCTCAGCCGCGGATTTGCCAAGCCGTCATTCTGCAGGCGATGTCATCAACGCACCGACCTGAATGCCTCTCGCAGTTCCTCAGCGAAAAGCTGGGGCTGTTCCCAGGCGGCGAAGTGACCGCCCATATCGACACGGTGGTAGTAATGCAGCGTGGGGTAAGCCTCCTTGCTCCAACTCTCCGGCGCCTGGTAGATCTCCTTTGGGAATACGCTGATTGCCACTGGGATCTTGATCTCTTTGGTCTTCTGGGCGTCTGAGCTGAAGTTGTTGTTGTTGTTTTCCCAATAGAACCGCGACGAGGATGCCCCGGTGTTGGTCAGCCAGTACAATGTGATGTCATTCAGCATTTCGTCCTTGGAAAAAACACGCTCGGGAATGCCCTCGCTGTCGCTCCACTGCGCAAATTTTTCGTAGATCCAGGCAGCCAGGCCCGACGGCGAATCGGAAAGCGAGTAGCCGATCGTCTGCGGACGCGTCACCATCACGGCCCCATAGGCGGCATTCCGGCCGAAGAAGGTGCTCAACGATTGATAGGCATCACGCTCGGGCGCCGACAGTCCTGCGGGAGCCGGGTCTCCACTGTTGATCGCCTTGGTGAGATTGCCCGGAACGGTCGCCGGCATGTTGAGATGGATACCAAGCAAGCCCTTCGGTGCCTGGCGCGCCAGCGCGTCGGAGATAACGGAACCATGGTCGCCGCCTTGGGAAACATAGTGCGCGTAGCCGAGCCGCTTCATCAGGACGTCCCATGCTCGCGCAACGCGGTCGGGGCCCCAGCCAAGCTCCGTCGGCTTACCCGAAAAGCCGTAGCCGGGGATGGAAGGGATGACCACGTCAAACGCGTCCTCCGCTTTACCGCCATAAGCAGTCGGATCTGTAAGAGGGCCGATCGCCTTGATGAACTCGAAGGTCGAACCCGGCCAACCATGGGTCAGAATGACCGGCAGGGCGTTGGGATGACGCGATCGCACATGGATGAACTGGATATCGACCCCGTCAATCGTCGTGATGAATTCCGGAAGGGCATTGAGCTCCGCCTCGGCTTTGCGCCAATCGTAATCAGTGCCCCAGTAACGGACCAGATCCTGGACGCGCGAAAGCTGGATGCCTTGCGAGGTGTCGCTCACGGTCTCCTTATCTGGCCAACGCGTTTCGGCAATGCGCTTGCGCAGATCGTCAAGCTGTGACTGCGGAACGTGGATCTGGAACGGGCGGATCGTTTCGTCGGCCCCGATGGACGTAGCTGGCCCGGCCGATGTGACGTCGGCGGCACTCGCTGGCACAAGGTAACCGGCTGGGAACAGCAACATCGGTCCAGCCGCCATCACCATTGCTCCGCGGGCAAGCCGGCGCCAGGCGAGAATATTGTCAAACTTCTTCATGTGGCACTCCATGTTCTTGTCGCCCAGGGCGACATTTCGTGACGGAGTGATCTCTGACGGGTCTGCGTATCTGGCATGTTTCAAGAAGTGCCAAAAACGTATCAGAGTGTGGAGTGGCGGCTACAGAGGGGCGGGAACGCGATCGTCGAGGACCGACCTGGGCCTACGGCGCCTGAACGGGAAATCAATCACCTCATTGCTGTCTGCGGAGGCTGCCCAGCATAGCCTTGAATCCCGCGACCGCCCGCTTCGAAACAGCCTCCGGATTCTCCGCATTGGCGATCCAAAGCGCCATATGGCTGCTGGCGCCATTGATGAGGCGAGCGGCGGTTTCGGTGTCGATGTCGATGATCTCGCCATCGGCCTTGAGACGGTCGAGGCTGCGGGAGAGGGCGGCGATACAGCCGGGGGTGTTCTGCCATTGCGAGATGTCGCCGAGTACAGCCGGGCCATCGCGAAACATGATACGCTGGATTTCGGGCTCAAGCGCCATTTCGATATAAGCGGAGCACTCGTCGACAAAACCCTGCCAGCGCGTCGGAGCGGCGGCCGAGACCTCGTTCAGCCGTTCAGTCATTTCCGCGTCGATTTCCATGATGACGGCTTGGAGCAGGCCCCTCTTGTCGCCGAAGTGGTGGTAGAGGGCGCCGCGCGTCAATCCCGCTTCGCCGGTGAAATCGTCCATCGACGCTTCCGCGTAGCCGATCGTGCCAAAGGCGCGCCGGCCGGCTGCGATAAGTTTGCCGCGGGTCTCTGCGATCATCTCCTGGCGCGGTTTGCGCATGGCTTCTCCATTGGCATACGCCGCGTATCTTTTTCATTGACATACGGGACGTATGCATTATCTAAACACATACGCTCCGTATATAAGTGCTCTCTCCGATAACTGGAAGGATCGTCCCATGTCAAATCCGTATAAACAGATATTCGCGGCACCTGGGGCCAAGGGCTTCTCCGCAGCCGGCTTTTTCGCACGCCTTCCCATCGCCATGGCGCCGATCGGCATCGTTGCCATGCTCTCCCAGGCACATGGCGAATATTGGCTGGCAGGGGCCGTGTCGGCGACCTATGCGCTCACCAATGCAGTGATCTCGCCGCAGATTTCGCGCGCGGTCGACCGGCTGGGCCAAACGGCAGTCGTCGTTCCCACAACCATCGTATCCGTGCTGGCGTTTATCGCGCTGATCACCGCGACCAACCAGAACTGGCCGGTGTGGACGCTCTTCGCCTCAGCCTTCCTCGCGGCAGCCATGCCGAGCATTCCGGCGCTGATGCGGGCGCGCTGGACGGAACTCTTTCGCAATCGGCCCGAGCTCAACACGGCCTTCGCGTTCGAAAGTGCGGCGGACGAACTGGTCTATATCGCCGGCGCCTCGCTGTCGGTCGGGCTCGCCGTGTCACTTTTCCCGGAAGCCGGCATGATGGTGAGCACAGCTTTTCTGGCACTCGGGACGGCCGCCTTCATCGTGCAGCGCGGCACCGAGCCGAGGGTGCGGCATGTCGCCGGCGCAGCTTCGGTTGGCTCCGCGATCCGCCAGCGTCCGGTGCAGATCATCACACTCGCGCTGATCTTCGTCGGCGCGACCTTCGCAACCGCTGAAGTGAGTGTTGTCGCCATCACCAAAGAGCTTGGTCAGCCGAATGCGGCAAGCCTGGTGATCGGTGTCTATGCCCTCGGTTCCTTCCTAGTGGGTTTGACCCTCGGCGCGCTTAATCTGCGCATCCCCCTGCATCGTCAGTTGCTGATCGCTGTTGCGATCCTCGCACTGACCTCGCTGCCGCTTCTCATCGCCGGCAGCTCGGTAGCCCTGCTTGCTATCGCCGTCTTCGTCAGCGGCATCGCGATCTCGCCGACCTTTATAACGGCCTTCGGACTGATTGAGCGTCGTGTACCGGAATCGGTGCTGACGGAGGGCGTCACCTGGGTGATGACCGGCATCGGCATCGGTATGGCGCTTGGCGCCTTCGTCTCGGGCTGGGTCGTCGACAGCTACGGTCCCCAGAGCGGATTCTGGGTGTCTGCAGCCGCCGGGGCCGCGACCGTCCTTATCATTGCGCTCGGTCAGCGTACCCTCTCTGGAGAGTGCACCGGAGGGGAAGATTGCGCGATGCTGGAACCGGCGCAATAGCAGGGCGGGCGATAGACAGGAGCGACGCAGGAGGGTTCACCGGCCAACGGTTCGAAACCGTTCAAGGTGAAGGCAGTGGGTCAAGCCGCTTTTCGGGAGAACTCACGAGCTAAGTCGAGGAATGCTCGGACGCCAGCCGATAGATTTCGACGTCCAGGATAGTATAGGCATAGCCCTGGATACGGCAGCGTCCAATCTTCTAAAACACGAACAACGCGCCCCGCCTCTATGTCCGAGAGAATGTCCTGTTCAAAGAGGTAGCCCACGCCGGCGCTTTCGATCACAGCAGTCCGCGTAAGGCTGGCCTCATCGAGTGCGATTGGCCCCCGCACGTCTATCTGCACCGGCTCGCCGTCTTTTTCGAACCGCCATCGAAACAAGGAGCCGTCTGGCAGGCGAACACGAATGCACCTGTGATTGAGAAGATCCGGAGGCACCATGGGCTTACCATGTTTCTCGAAATACTCGGGAGACCCAACCACTGCGTGTCGCTGAGGCCGGCCGAGCGAAACGGCAATCATGTCGCTGGGAACGAGGCCTTCAACCCTGACGCCCAGATCGAACCCGTCCTTGACGATATCGACCATTTTACCCTCGGTAACGATATCGACAGTCATGTCGGGATAGCGGCGCAGGAACTCCAGCACGAGCGGTGAGATGATGGCGCGCGCCGCAAACGGCGCTGCGTTGATCCGTAGTGTTCCGGAAGGAGTCTCGCGGTGGGAGCGCACCAGATCCAGAGCAGCATGGAGATCCTGAAGCGTAGGCCCTACCTGCTGCACAAACAGCCTGCCGGCATCAGTCAGCGACACGCTGCGTGTGGTGCGGTTGAACAGTCGCACGCCGAGCCCGGCCTCAAGCCTGCCTATGGTGTGGCTGAGCGCGGTGGTCGACATGCCGAGATCGATGGCTGCTGCGCGGAATGTCCCGCGCCGGGCAATCGCAATGGCCGCTTCGAGTTCCTTCAAGCTGGCATGTTCCATTGTCCCGATCCGTTCAATACCGCATTCCGGTTTATCCCACTTATCTATGCAATGGTCGAGCGCTAACTATCGGAGCAGATCATGAGGAGAAACAGGATGGATTTGCCCCATATCGTGAACATGTATTTTGACGCCGACAGTCGCAATGATGCCGATGCGCTGGTGAAGACCCTCGCGGTCGATGCCGTGGTCGAAGATGAGAACGCTCGCCATCAGGGCGCCGTCGCAATCCGCGACTGGTGGGTGGCTGCGAAGAAGGCGACCCAATACCGTGCCGAACCCGTGGAATCCGCGGTTGACGGCGACAAGGCACTCGTCCGGGCGAGGGTGAGCGGCCAGTTTCCCGGTAGCCCGGTGATGCTCACCCACGCCTTCACCATCAAGGACGACAGAATCGTCAGGCTGGAGATATTATAATGGCCGACTTTCTCAACCTGAGAGGCAAACGGGCCCTCATTACGGCTGGAACCAAAGGTACTGGTGCCGCGACCGTCAGACTGTTTCGGGAGCTCGGCGCGCAGGTGCTGACAGCCGCTCGGGCCCGTCCGGACAGCCTGTCGGAAGATCTGTTCGTCGAGGCGGACCTGACCACCGAAGAGGGATGTGCAATCGTCGCAGAGGCCACACGGCGGCGCCTTGGCGGCGTCGACGTCATCGTCCATATGCTGGGTGGCTCTTCAGCGGCCGGAGGTGGATTTTCTGCACTGTCGGAAGACGACTGGCATAAGGAGCTGTCGCTCAACCTTTTTCCAGCCGTTCGCCTGGATCGGCAACTGGTTCCGGACATGGTCGCTCAAGGAAACGGTGTGGTGGTGCATGTGACATCCATCCAGAGAGTCCTGCCGCTTCCGGAATCGACGACGGCCTATGCTGCGGCGAAGGCAGCGCTTTCCACTTACAGCAAGGCGATGTCGAAGGAAGTTTCGCCCAAAGGTGTTCGTGTCGTTCGGGTGTCGCCAGGCTGGATCGAAACGGAAGCTTCGGTCCACCTTGCAGAGCGCCTGGCGAAGCAGGCCGGAACAGACCTCGAGGGTGGCAAAAAGATCATCATGGACGGGCTGGGCGGCATTCCGCTGGGGCGTCCGGCAAAGCCGGAAGAGGTCGCAAACCTGATTGCCTTCCTCGCCTCGGACCGGGCTGCATCGATCACCGGTACCGAATATACAATCGATGGGGGGACAGTGCCAACAGCTTAGGCGCCGACATACACGGCAAATCAGGCGGGCGCGTCCCAGCCGCCGATCTGGGAATAGATCGCGTTGCGGAGATGGCGGACGTCGCGGTTCAAAGCGCCCAATTCCTGTGGCGTCTGGGTCGAAGCTGCAAGCAAGGTGTCGCTGAGACAACCAGCCTTGTGCTGTAACGCCCTGCCTTCGTCGGTCAACGCAATCAACACCTGGCGCTCGTTGCTCAGGTTTCTGGTCCTACGCAGCAGGCCGGATACCTCAAGGCGCTTTAGAAGCGGCGTCAGCGTGCTGGATTCCAGGGCAAGGGCATTGGCAATGGCGCCCACCGTCTGCCCATCCTCGCCCCACAGCACGTTGAGCACGAGGTACTGCGGGTACGTCAGGCCCAACTCATCGAGAAGGGGCTTGTAAGCACGCTGGATGGCAATACCAGCAGTGTAAATTGCGTAGCACAATTGGTCGTGCAGAGGGGGCGGGTCGTTATGGCGTGCGGTCATTGTGAGCTCCTGTAGACTCCATATAGCCCATTCTAGAGAGAAATTAAATATCGCGATAAGAATTATCTTGACGCGAAACCCAAAGTCTGCGAGCTTACATATATCGCGATAACAGTTATCGCAGTTAACGAGGAGATAGCCATGACACGCAAGACCACGACCACCGTAGCCGCAATTGCTGCTGCAGCCTCACTGTCCGCCGCCGCATTGCCGGCGAACGCAGCGGACACCATCTCTCAAGACCAGCCGGTCAGAAACGTTGTGCTTGTCCACGGCGCCTTTGCGGACGGTTCTGGCTGGAAGGGTGTTTACGACAATCTCACCAAGCGCGGCTATCGCGTTACGATCGTCCAGAACCCGCTGACCTCCCTCGAAGACGACGTTGCCGCCACCAAACGTGCGCTGGAACGGCAGGATGGTCCGGTCATTCTCGTTGGACATTCCTGGGGCGGCACGGTCATCACGGAAGCGGGCATCGACGCAAAGGTTGCTGGCCTCGTCTATGTTTCCGCTCTGTCCCCCGATGCCGGCGAGACAACGGCACAGCAATACCAAGGATTTGCTCCTGCATCGGAATTCGTCATTGAGACCACGAAAGATGGCTTTGGATATGTCAGCCCGGAAAAGTTCAAGGCTGGCTTTGCTCATGACGTCAGTGATGCGGATGTTGCATTCATGAGGGATGCGCAGGTCCCGATCAACATGTCGGCGTTCGGCACGAAGTTGGAAAATGCTGCATGGCGCACTAAGCCGAGCTGGGCCGTCATCGCTACCGAAGACAATGCATTCGATCAGGCGATGCTGATCCACATGGCAGAGCGCATCAAGGCGAAGATCACCAAGGTTTCGGCAAGCCACGCCCTGTTCATGACGCAGCCGAAGGTGGTCGCCGATACCATTGATCAGGCCGCTAAGGCCGTCTCGGCGAAGAAGCGATGACAGACGTAGCCTCATCGGGACAGTCCGCACTGTCCCGATGACGACGAGCAGGGGCTGTCGAACCGAGCGAGGTCGGGCCGAAGCGAGCACATGGAAGGCCGCACGATCTCGGACTGGGATCCATTGCCCGCATTCGCCCCCGGGATCCCCAGCAAATTCGCTATTGTTTTGAATCCATTCACGGAGGTAGTCACGTGAAGCTGAATAGTCATGACCAAAATGCACCCGAAAATCCGCCCATTCCTCAGAACGAGGTCGGTGGTGTTTTCGACTTCATCGTCTGCGGCGCCGGGTCCAGCGGCTCCGTCGTTGCCGCGCGACTGGCAGAGGATGGAAATGCAAGCGTCCTACTGCTCGAGGCAGGCGGTGACGATGCGGCCGAGACCGTTACAAACCCTGCGCAGTGGCCGCTCAATCTCGGCTCGATCCGGGACTGGGGTTTTGTCGGACAACCGGCACCTGGCCTGGACGGCCGACGTCTTCCTCTCAGCATGGGCAAGGGGCTCGGCGGCGGTTCGAGCATCAATGTCATGGTGTGGGCCAGGGGGCACAAGGGAGATTGGGACCACTTTGCCGCTGAAGCCGGCGATGACGCGTGGGGCTATCAGTCTATCCTCGGCTACTATCGCCGGATCGAAGATTGGCAGGGCGCTCCGGACCCAACGCGTCGAGGCATGGGCGGACCGGCCTACGTAGCGCAGCCGCAGGCGCCCCAACCGATCGCAGAGGCCTTGTTGAGTGCGGCATCCACTATCGGTATTCCCGTCTACGATAGCCCGAATGGTGAAATGATGGAGGCCCCGGGCGGCGCATCTATCGCTGAACTGCGGATCCGGGATGGCAAGCGGGAGTCTGTCTTTGGATCCTATGTCAGCCCGCTCATGTCGCGCCCAAACCTGACTGTGCTGACCGACGCACTGGTCACGCGCCTCATCTTCGATGGCAAGCGTGTGACGGGGGTCGAGGTTCTCGTCGATGATCAGTTGCGTCAATTCACTGCGCGTTGCGAAACGGTACTGTCGCTAGGCGCGATCAACACTCCGAAAGTGTTGATGCAGTCGGGCATAGGTCCAGAAGATGAGCTGCAAGCCCACGGCATTCCCGTGGTTCAACACTTACCGGGCGTTGGGCGCAATCATCAGGATCATCTCGCATTCGGGTGCACCTGGGCATATCGAAAACCAGAAGCCGTCGGTGGTAGCGGCTGCGAAGCAAAACTCTACTGGAAAAGCAACTCGCGTCTTGCGCAGCCGGACATTCTTCAGTGCCAGTTGGAGTTCGCTGTGCCGTCACCGATCGAGACGGGCCTCGAAACGCCGCAACATGGGTGGACGATGTTTAACGGTCTCGCCCAGCCGAAAAGCCGTGGTTGGCTTCGGCTCTCCGGCCCCAACGCAAGTGACCCTATCCTCATCGAACCCAATTCGTTGAGCGAACCAGAAGACATGGCTGCTGCCCTGGCCGCGGTGGAGCTATGCCGGGGATTGGGAAATAGCCACGCTTTCAAGCCGTTGGTAACGGCCGAGACTGCTCCGGGCGCGCGCAACCGATCAGGGATGATCGACTTTATCCGGCGTTCGGCGGTCACCTACTGGCATCAATCCTGCACAGCCAAGATGGGACGCGACAGCATGTCGGTGGTCGATAACGAGCTCAAAGTGTACGGTATCGCTGGCCTTCGCATCGCAGACTCCTCGATCATGCCTCGCATCACCACCGGCAACACGATGGCGCCTTGTGTTGTCATCGGAGAGCGGGCGGCCGATCTGATCCGGGAAATGCATGGTCTTACGGACTCGAGCGGAGGGTTCAATCAGCCTATATGATGAAGAGATTTATGTGGAGCTCGGCGGCCAGCATACGTGGGCCGCCGAGCATTTTGTAGCAACGGTTTGTATTGGTTCAAGGCGACCAACCTCACGGCACCTGAGCCCCACTCACCGCGACATAGACCGAATAAACCGACCGCGTCGCCGCAATAAACAGCCGGTTGCGTTGGGGGCCGCCGAAGGTGAGGTTGGCGACGGTCTGCGGTACGCGGATCTTGCCGATCAGCTTGCCCGTCGGGTCGAAGCAATGCACGCCGTCGGCGGCACTTGACCAGAGGTTCCCGTTGACGTCGGTGCGGATGCCGTCCGGGATGCCGTTGTCGATCAGGCAGAAGACGCGGCTGTTTGCCAGCCTGATGCCGTCGATCACGTCGAAAGCGCGGATGTGACGCGGCAGGCTCTCGTCGTGGCTTGCGGCCGAATCCGCCACATAGAGGATTGTCTCGTCGGGCGAGAAGGCGAGGCCGTTCGGCTGGATGAAATCCGTGACGACGGCCGCAAGCGCGCCGGTCGTCGGATCGAGCCGGTAGACATTGCGGGTCTGCTGCTCCGGCTCGGCGCGAAAACCTTCGTAGTCCGACATGATGCCGTAGGTGGGATCGGTGAACCAGATCGTGCCGTCTGATTTCACCACCACGTCGTTCGGCGAATTGAGCCTGGCGCCTTCGAAACGGTCGGCGAGCACGATGATCGAGCCGTCGACCTCGGTGCGGGTGACGCTGCGCGTTCCATGTTCGCAGGAGATCAGCCGTCCCTGCCGGTCGCGCGTATGGCCATTGGTGAAGTTGGACGGTTGCCGATAGACGGAGACGCCGCTCTCGGGCGTCCAACGCAGCATGCGCTGGTTGGGAATGTCGCTCCAGAGCAGTTGGTTCGCGTCGTTGAACCAGACGGGACCCTCCGCCCAGCGGCAGCCGGAATAGAGTTCGTCGAGGCCGGCGCTCGTTACGATCATCTGCCGGAAGCGCGGATCATGGATTTCGTAGATGCTGGCCTCGGCCATGGCGGTCTTCCCAATTATCGCATGCCGGCCCGGCGACCGCCGGCGAGCATGATGACGCTGATGATGATGAGGCCGGTCATGATCAGGCGGATGCCCGCGCCGACCCCGTAGGTGTTGAGCATGGAGACGACAAGGAACATGAAGAGCGATGCGCCCCAGATGCCCGGCACGTTGGAATCGCCGCCGGCGACTGCCGTGCCGCCGATCACGACGACGGCGATCGACATCAGCAGATATTCCGAGCCCATGTTGAGCGCCGCACCGCCCGAGAAGCAGGCGAGCAGATAGCCTGCGACCGATGCGAGAACGGCGCAGAAGAGGTAGGTGACGAAACGCGTGCCGTCGACCGGTATGCCGGCCATGCGGGCTGCCGGCATGCTCTGGCCGATCGCCGAGATCCAGCGCCCGTAGATCGTCCTCTCGAGCAGGAACCAGGCGAGGAGCGAGACGAGGAGTGCTGCGATCGCCACATTCGGCACGCCGAGCGTGTTCGACGTGGTGAATTCCGCCAGCGCGCTCGGCGGCTTGATGCGCAAGCCCCGGTTCGTCCAGATCGCCGCGGACTGCACGATGAAGCTCATGGACAGCGTGGCGATGATCGGCGGAATGCGCAGCGCCTTGATGAGCGCATAATTGCCGAGGCCGACGACAAGGCCGATGACGATGGCAACGAGAAGGCCGGGCAGGATCATGCCGTTTTCGACATTCATCAGCTTCAGCGCCACCGTGCCGGCAAGCGTCATGGTGGCGGGAACCGAGAGATCGATGTTGCCGGGGCCGAGCGTGATGACGAACATCTGGCCGATGCCGACGATGACCGAAAAGGCTGCGAAGGTGAGGGCTGCCTGCGACAGGCCAAGCGTGCTGGCGCCGAGCGTCACCATGATCGTCAGGAACCAGACGATAAAGGCGGCAAGCCACGACCAGATCCAGGGTTTGCCGAATAGGCGAAGGAGCGGGGTCATCGGCGTTTCTCCCGCTTCTCCATGCGGTTCAGCATCAGGCGGAGTGCGAGCACGATGATCAGGATTGCGCCCTGAGCCCCGATCTGCCAGTCCGGCGAGATCCGCAGGAAGGACAGGAACGAACCGGCGAGCGTCAGCGTCAGCGCGCCGATGACGGCGCCGATCGGGGAGACGCGGCCGCCGATGAACTCGCCGCCGCCAAGGATCACGCCGGCGATTGACAGCAGCGTGTAGCGTAGCGCGATATTGGCATCGGCCGAGGTTGTCAGGCCGACGAGGGCAATGCCGGCGAGCACCGCGAAGAGGCCGGCAAGACCATAGGCGGCAGCGCGCGCGCCGACAATCGACCAGCCGGCACGCTCGACCGAGCGCTGGTTACCGCCGATGCCGCGCATCAGCACGCCGAGCGACGACCGCATGACGAGAAGATGGGCGACCAAGGCGATGACGATGCTGGCGACAATCGCCATCGGCGCCAGCGGCGGCTTGACGGTCATCAGCCAGCGCACCCAGTCCGGCGCCTGCCCACCCGGTGCCGGCAGCAGCAGCACGGCAAGGCCGCCCCAGACGAAGCTCATGCCGAGGGTCACGACAATGGACGGCAGGTTACGCAGATAGATGACGACGCCGAGCGCCGCATAGGTTGCGATCGCGCCGGCAAGGATCAGGACGCCGGTCACCGGGGCATCACGCAGAAAGGTCGCGGTGACGCAGGCGACGAAGCTGACGAAGGCCCCCATCGAGAGATCGAGATCGTTCACCGCCATCACGATCATCTGGGCGATCGTCGCAAGCGCGATCGGCACAGCCAGGTTGAACAACAGGTTGAGGCCGACATAGCTCATGGCGCGCGGCTGCAGCCAGAAGACGGCGGCGAGCAGCAACGTCAGCGACAGGGCAGGAATGGCAAGACGCATGGCGTCGGACGACAGCCGGAACGTCATGCGGCGACCCCTTCGAAGGAGGCGGCAATGATATTCGTCTCGTTGACGGCATTACCGACGAGTTCGGTCGTGATACGGCCTTCGCGAAAGACGTAGACGCGGTCGCAAAGGCGGACCTCGTCCATCTCCGTCGAGTACCAGATGAAGGTGCGGCCGCGCGCCGCCTCCTCGCGAATGATCGTATAGACCTCCTGCTTGGTGCCGACGTCGACGCCGCGCATCGGGTCGTCCATCAGCACGATCGGCGCGCGCGTCGCAAGCGCCCGGGCAAAGAGCACCTTCTGCTGGTTGCCGCCGGAAAGCGACAGGATGCGGTTGTCCATATCGGGCGTGCGGATCTCGATCCGCCGCTTCCAGTCGGCGCCCTTCGTCTCCTCTGCCCCTGCGAGGATCAGCCCGCGCCGGGAGAGGTCACCGAGCGAGGCGATGGAGAAGTTGCGCAGGATGCTCCACAGCTCGAAGACACCGTTGAGGCGGCGGTCGCCGGCGACGAAGGTGACGAGCGGATCGCGCTCAGGCAGCCAGTTGCCGGACTGGGCGGC
The DNA here is from genome assembly GCF_013591995.1 of Rhizobium sp. WYCCWR 11146. Classification (NCBI taxonomy): domain Bacteria; kingdom Pseudomonadati; phylum Pseudomonadota; class Alphaproteobacteria; order Hyphomicrobiales; family Rhizobiaceae; genus Rhizobium; species Rhizobium sp. WYCCWR 11146. Next base: position 150,611 of record NZ_JACCEY010000022.1, on the reverse strand, counting down.
ATGCAGGGCGAGCAGGAGTTCGGTCTGCCCATGGCCCGCCAAACCCGCCAATCCGATGATCTCGCCCTTGCGGGCCGCAAAGGAAAGGCCCTTCGCCTGATGGGACAGAATGAGCGGAGCGGTGGATTGTTCGCGCGCCGAGCGCTGCTTGGTCTCCTCCTTCGCAACGGTGCCCATGGCTTCGACGAGGCCGTGATGGTCGAAGCCATGCGCCGGGCGCTCGGCGACGACGCGGCCGTCCTTCATGACGATGATGCGGTCGGCGGTTTCGAGGATCTCGTGCAGAATATGCGAGATGAAGATGACGGACCCGCCCATGGCGATGAAGCGGCGGACATGATCGAGCATCTGCCGGGCAAGGCTTGCATCGAGCGACGAGGTCGGTTCGTCGAGGATCACCAGCCGCGGCGCAATGCCGGCGTCGGAAAAGGCCATGGCGATCTCGACCATCTGCCGCTCGGCGATCGAAAGATCTCCCACGGCCCGGCTGCTGTCGATGCCGTGGCCGGGAAAGACCGCGTCGAGGCTCGTCTCGATGATTTTTGCGGCGCGCCGCCGCCAGCCGAAGCCACCGAGATGGCGATGCATGATGCGCGTGTTCTCGACGATCGAAAGGTTGGGGCAGAGCGAAAGCTCCTGGAAGACGCAGCGCACGCCGCGGGCACGCGCGGCATTGATGCCATAGCGCTCCAGCCGTTCGCCGTCGCTCGCCACACCTCCTTCGTGCGGTGTGAGACCGCCGTTGATCACGCTGACGATGGTGGACTTGCCGGCTCCATTGTGGCCGACAAGCCCGACGCATTCGCCCGGCATGACGCAGAGGGTCACGCCATCGAGTGCCCTAACCGCGCCGAAGCTCATCTTGGCGCCATCGACGGCGATCACCGCCTTCAAAACGTCATCCATGCTGCCCGCCATGCCCGCTTCATAAAGAATCCCGCGCGGCCATTTGCGGCCGCGCGGCAGTTGCCGGGAGATTTACTTTGCCGACTCGATGACCTTGATTGCGTCTGCCTGCGAGTATTCCACGTTGGCGACGCCGCCGGCCTGGGTATTGGCGAGGTTGGTTTCGAGATTGTCCTGGTCAATGCGCAGGAAGGGCACGACGAGGTCCTTCTTGACTTCCTTGCCGTCGAGGATCTGCTGGGCCACCCAGAAAGCGAGCGTGGAGACGCCGGGCGCGATGGAGACGGACATGGTCTCGTAACCCTTCGCGTCCTTCTGCTCCTTCCACCACTTCAGTTCGTCTTCGCGGTTGCCCATGATAATGATCGGCATCTTCCGGTCGGTCGCGGCAATCGCCTGTGCGGCGCCATAACCGTCACCACCCTGCGTTACCACGCCGGCGATGTCGGGCAGGCTCGGCAGGATGCCGGCAACAGCCTTCTGCGCCACGTCCTGCGCCCAGTCGCCGTGCACGGAGCCAACGACCTTGAACTGCGGGAACTGCTTGACACCCTCGTGGATGCCAGCCGAGATCTCGTCGTCGACGAAGACACCGGCAAGGCCGCGGATCTCGAGCAGGTTGCCGCCGTCCGGAAGTTTCTTCGACAGGTACTCGACCTCACTGCGGCCCATTTCCTTGAAGTTCACGGCGATGCGCCAAGCGCAGGGTTCGGTCACGATGCCGTCAAAGGAAACGACGGTGATGCCGGCGTCGCAGGCCTCCTTGACCGCGCCGTTCAGCGCCGTCGGCGAGGCGGCGTTCAGCACGATGGCGTCATAACCCTGCAGGATCATGTTCTGGATCTGCGCCGCCTGTTCCGTCGCCTGGTTCTCGGCAGTGGTGAAAGGGTCGGCTGCGGCAACGGTGCCGGCCTTCACGGCTTCGCCTGTCACCTTGCCCCAGCTCGTCAGCATGGCCTGGCGCCACGAGTTGCCGGCATAATTGTTGGAAAGGGCGATTTTCTTGGCCGACGTGTCGGCAAAGGCGGAAACGGGCATCGCGGCGCATGCGATAGCGGCCGATGCCAGAAGCATCTTGCTGATTGTCATGTCTTCCTCCCTGATGATCGCGCCTGTCGGCGGATCGCTTCACTCCTGCCAGCCCAACTGGGTTCGAGTGAAAATTGTTCTTGCACTGAGCTTCCTCCTCTCAGTAAGGGCAGGATGCGGGAGATCGATCGGCCTGTACAGGGGCAAGGCGGCAATCCGTTTGCGGGTTTTGCGCAACAAGCTGCGGGTTTACGCAAGACGGCGGCGCTCCCGCAGGCGCTTACTGGAAAGGAGTCGCGGCGGGTTGAGGAGCCCGGCGCCGTCTCGGGGAGGAACTGACGATGCTGCATCTCGTACCCGCAGCCATGTTCGACCATTATCTCGGCATTTCCCGGCTGCTCGCGGGCCAGCTCGACTTCCGCTCGGCTATCCGTTCCGTCGCGGCCGAGGTCGCCCATATCATCCCGCACGACCACCTCGATGTCTGCGTGCTGCTTGAGGGCGGCAACTACCACACGGCCTATGAGACGGGCATCGAGACTGCCTGGGGCGGCCTTGCCGGCGCGCCTGTTGTCAACAGCCCCATCCGCTCGCTGCTCTGGGGCGAGGTGGATTTTCTGCTGGCGGACGACGCCATGACCGATCCGCGTTTCCACTTCGAGGGCGCATTCAAGCGGCCGATCGTCGAACAGTCGCTGAGAAGCCGCTTGCATGTGCCGATGAAGGTGCAGGGCACGATCATCGCAGCGCTTTCCTGTTCGTCGCACAGGGCGGGCGTCTATACGATGGAGGATATCGAACGCGCCCGCATCATTGCCGATCTGCTGACGCCCTATTTCTTCGCGCTGCAGGCAGCCGAGCAGGCGCAACGCTCGGCCATTGTCGAGGCAGAGGCCCGCGCCCGCGAGGAGGGCTTGCGGCAAGGTGCGCTGAAACTTACCGAAGCGCTGGAGCAGGAACGCCAGCGCATCGGCATGGACCTGCACGACCAGACGCTCGCCGACCTGACGCGGCTCGCCCGCCGGATCGACCGGCTGTCGCGCAACGGCGAGATGGCGCCCGAGACGTTGGAGCCGATCTCCCGTTCCCTGCAGCATTGCATGCAGGATCTGCGGCAGATCATCGAACAGGCAAAACCCTCCGTGCTCCAGCTCTTCGGCCTCGCCCAGGCGATCGAACATCATCTGGACCGATCGACCCGCGACAGCGGATCGGGGATCGAATGGGGCCTTGTCGACGAGACGCACGGCGCACTGGAGCGACTGGAACCGACCGTCAGCGTCGCGCTGTTCCGGATCGCACAGGAGGCGATCAACAATGCGGTGCGCCATGCCGCTCCGCTGGCCGTCATGGTGCGGCTCGAGGCCGATGACGATCGGTTGTCAATCGAAATCTCCGACGACGGGACCGGGCTCGCCAAGGCGCGGGGCCGGATCGGCGGCGGTATCGACAATATGAAGACCCGTGCGCGGCTGATTTCGGCGCGGTTCACGACCGGGCCCGGCCACAACAATCGCGGAACTGTGGTGCGCGTCGTGCTACCGCTCGCACCGCACGACCCGCCGAGCGGGCCAAATTGAGGAGAAGGGCACCATGAAGGTTCTGATCGTCGAGGACGACCCGCTGCACCGGTCCTATCTGCACGAGGCGGTCAACGCGGCCCTGCCGGAATGCGACACGGTGATCGAGGCGGAGAACGGAACCGTCGGCGAGAAGCTCGCCCGCGACCACAAGTCGGCGCATATCGTCATGGACCTGCAGATGGCGAACCGCAACGGCATCGAGGCGGCGCGCACCATCTGGAAAGAGCGGCCGGAGACCCGCATCCTGTTCTGGTCGAATTACTCGGATGAGGCCTATGTGCGCGGCGTCTCCCGCATCGTGCCGGATGGCGCCGCCTATGGCTATGTGCTGAAATCCGCCTCCGACGAGCGGCTGAAGCTTGCGCTACGCTCGATCTTCATCGAGAGCCAGTGCGTCATCGACCGCGAGGTACGGGGCCTGCAGCAGAAGAGCCTCGGCCAGACGAACGGCTTCACCGATTCCGAATACGAGATCCTCGTCGATATCGCGCTCGGCCTCACCGACCGGGCCATCGCCAAACGCCGGGGCCTGTCGCTGCGCAGCGTGCAGAACCGCCTGCAGCAGCTATACGACAAGCTCGACGTCTACCAGAGCGCCGGTGACGACCACGAGGACGGCCGCTTCAATCTGCGCGCCCGCGCCGTCACGGTCGCTTTCATGCGCAAACTCCTGAACTACAGTGCTCTCGAGCGGGCGGAGGCAGAGCTGCAGGAATGGCTTGAGGGAAAGTAGTACGCGAGGTGCAGGCCCCTACCTTCACGGCGCATGAGCCAGAGCGATCGCATCGGCGGCTTCCTCGCAGCGATCGCTAAGCGTGCTGGTCGCCACTCGAATATGATTGCTGGGCAAGACGGAGAATTTGTTGCCCGGGTTGACAGCGATATTGCGTGCGGCGAGCGTCACCATCGCGAATGGTTCGGAGACGACGGGCACCCAGAGGCACAGGCCCTGGCCTGGCGGTATCGGTATTCCCCGTTCGCTAAGTGCATCTGCAAGAGCATCGCGCCTCTGCTGATAGATCTCGCGCGCCTCGCCGATAAGCTGCCAGGTTTCCGGATCGCGCAATAGCCAGGCGGCGGCCCCTTGCAGGATGCGGCTCGTCCAGCCGGCGCTGAAGGAGCGGTAAGACTGGATCTGGTCGACGATAGGCGCGGAACTCGACAGAACCGCGAGACGGAGATCCGGGCCGAGGCTTTTCGAGAGCGAGAGGATATGGATCGTCCGCTCCGCAAATCGGCCGCCCAGCGACTGCGGAGGCGCTGCCGACACGTCGCCGACGCCGTCATCCTCGATAACAAGCGTATCGCTGTCTTCCAGCACATCTCCTAGCTGACCGAGGCGGGATGAACTGACCGTAACGCCGGTCACCGAATGCAGCCGCGGCTGGAACAGAAAAGCGGCCGGACGTTGCCGCAATGCTTCGCGCAACGAATCCGGCAGGGGGCCTTCGCCGTCGCAGGCGACAGGGATGATTTTGACGCCGAGATCTTCCAGAATATCGAGCAGCCGCATCGCGGTCGGATGTTCGATCGCGACCGACGAACCCGAGGAAACCAGCGCATGCAATATCGTATAGACGGCGTTGTAACCGCCATTGGTGGCCAGAAAGGCTTCCGCCTCATACGGCCATCGCTCTGAAACGGCGTCCTTCAACTCAGCTACGATCCGGCTGCGCTCATAGCTGTTGAGATCATCGACGGACGCGCCATAGGCCATGGCTTCGGCCAGGCGGGGAAGAAGCGCTGCATCCGGTCCGGCTAAGGTAAGGTCGAGCACACCTGCCGCATAATTTCCCGAGCTGGCGAGACGTTCCGGCTTGGCGACAAAGCGGTCGCCGCTGACCCAGGTGCCGTTGCGCCCCCGGCCACTGATGATCTTCTGCCGCCGCAATTCGCTCCAGGCTTCGGAGATAGTCGCCGGGCTGACATGCAATTCGTAAGCGATATCGCGGATCGCCGGCAGGCGTGTCCCAACGGGCAGGACACCGGCACGGATCAACGCGCTCGTTTCGAGAGCGATTCCCCTGATGCTGCGGTCGGCTATTTTTTCGGCAAACCAGGAGGCTTCGACCGCGTCGCCCATTTTTCCCTCACTTTAAATGTTCAATAACGTAATAACATTTGTACTCTCTATTTTGAACATTTAATTTGCCACCCGTCGAGCAATTTTGTGAGTTTTTGCATGCCTGTGACGCTTCGCATCGCCCTTAGGGACTGGGATTACATGACACCGCTTGTGCTCGGTGATGTCAGTTCTTCCCGTCTCGATATCAAAGTGGATCGTGTGGGCACGCTGGTCTCGAGCCTCGCCGATGACGCAGCGCATGACGCCGCGGAAATGTCCTTCAGCCGCTATTCGCAGATGCGCCATGACGGCGATGATCGGGTTCTGGGCATGCCGAACTTCATCATGCGCGGCTTCCGCCATCGCTGCATCATCACCGCCAAGGATAGTCCGATCCGCAAGCTCTCCGATCTGGCCGGCAAGAACATCGGCGTGACCGGCTGGCGAGATTCCGGAAATACCTGGACCCGTGCCGCGTTGCGCCGGGAAGGCGTCGGCGTCGAGGATGCCATGTGGTATGCCGGGCGCCTGACCGAGGCCCATCCGATCGTCGACCGGCTCGACGGTTTTGGACGGCCTGGCCGCATCGAACCTGCTCCCGGCGAGCGTCCGATGGTAGATCTTTTGCTGGATGGCGGGCTCGACGCCGTGTTTACGCCTTTCATGCCGAAAGGTTTCTTCGACCAAGAATCGCCGCTCCGCCAGGTGCTGGATGATTTCCGCGCCGCCGAAGTCGCTTACCTCAATGAGGTTGGCTATGTCCCAGGCATGCATCTGATCGGCTTCAAGGCTGATATCGTCAAGGAGCATCCCTGGATCATGGATGAACTCAGCGAGGTGATCGACGAGTCCCAGCGTCTCTGGCTGGAAAAGCGCGAGAAATACGCCGACACCACGCCCTGGATGATCGACGAACTGCGCCGCTGCGCGGCTGATCTGCCGCCGACCTGGAGGGCCAGCGGGCTTGCCGAGAACGAGGCAATGATCGCCGACTTTGCCGAGGAACTCTACGAACAGAAGATCATGCCGCGCCTTTTGACGCCCGCCGAGCTGTTTCCGTGGCACGCCAAGGCCCAGTGAACAAGGCCAATGAAACTCATCACAGGCCTCAACGTTGAATTACCATTTTCGCAAAACCAAAAAAGGGGAATGACATGCATTCGAAACTGATCGCTTCCGCCGCCCTGCTGGGCCTGATGATGACGACGTCGGTCTTCGCCCAGGAGGCGGCCGTCGCAAAGCAGACCGTCAACGAGGCTCTTCGCGCCCGCCTGCCGGAGAAGATCCGCACGGACGGCAAGATGATCTCCGTCAACAACGGTTCCTTTCCTCCCTATGAGATCGTCACCGGTACGAAACTGACCGGCGCCAGCGCTGACCTGACCGATGCGATCGGCCAGATGCTCGGCGTCGAGATCGAGCACGAAACCGTCAGCGGGTTGAGCGCGTTGCTCGCCGGCATCAATTCCGGCCGATACCAGTTCGCCTTCGGCCCGATCGGTGATTTCAAAACCCGTGAAGAGGCCAATGATTTCGTCGACTGGGTGCAGGAATACGTGGTCTTCTCCGTCCAGAAGGGTAATCCGAAGGCCATCAGTTCGCTCGACAGCGCCTGCGGCAATCGCATTGCCGTCATGGCCGGCGGCTCCGCCGAAAAGGTAATCCAGGCCCAGGTCGAAAAGTGCAAGGCGGCGGGCAAGCCCGCGCCCGAAGTGCAGTCCTATACCGACCAGCCGAGCTCGATCCTGGCGGTCCGTTCCAAACGCGCCGATGCCTTCTTCTCCTCGCAGGCGCCGCTGACCTATTTCGTGTCTCAGGCAAACGGCCAGCTGGAATTGAGCGGCGTCGGCCAGAAAAACGGGTTTGAGGATCTCTATCAGGGCGCCGTCGTGCCGAAGGGCTCGCCGCTCGGCCCCGTTCTGCTCGACTCGATCAAGGCGTTGATGGATAACGGCGCCTATGCCGCCATCATGAAGAAATGGGGTCTTGAGAACAACATGATCAAGCAGCCCGGCCTCAATCTTGGTGGAGCCCTGCCGAAATGAGCAATGACCGCACGACTGCCGCACCGCCTTTGGGCGGTGCGGACTTCCGGGATGTTGCCCACGCCCACAAGCCTTTTCAAACGGGCCGGCTCGTCCTGTGGGTGGTCGTGCTCCTGATTGCCGCCAACTTCCTGTGGATCGTCGCCCATAACGAGAATTTCGGCTGGCCTGTCGTCGCGGCCTATTTCTTCGATCCGACTGTTATCAACGGCCTTTACGTCAGCTTGGGCCTGACGGTGGTCGCGATGGCCATCGGCATCGTTCTCGGCCTCGGACTGGCGATCGCCCGGCTGTCGAATGACCGGCTTGCACGTTCGCTGGCGTCGCTGTTCATCTGGTTCTTTCGCGGCACGCCGCTCCTGGTGCAACTGATCTTCTGGTACAATCTCTCGACCCTTTTTCCCGAGCTTTCGATCGCTATTCCGTTCGGCCCGACGCTCGCCAGTTGGGAGACCAATTCGGTGATCACGCCGATGACGGCGGCAATCGTCGGCCTTGCCTTGAACGAAGCGGCCTACATGGCCGAAATCATTCGCGGCGGCCTGCTCTCGGTCGATCGCGGCCAGTTCGAGACGGCGGAAGCCTTCGGCATGACCAAGGCGAGGGCGCTGTGGCGGATCATCATTCCGCAGGCGATGCGCTCGATCGTGCCGCCGACGGGCAACCAGCTGATCAGCATGATCAAGGCAACGTCACTCGTCAGCGTCATCGCCATGGCCGATCTGCTCTATTCCGTCCAGTCGATCTACAATCGCACCTTCGAGATCGTACCGATGCTGCTGGTCGCGGTCCTCTGGTACCTCTTCATTACTTCCATCCTCAATCTCGGCCAGAGCTATATCGAGGCCTATTACGGCCGCAGCGAACGGCGCAACAATGCCGCTGCCGCCAAATCCGAGACCCTTGTCGAGGAGGCAAGCCATTGACCGCTGCCGAAATTGCAAAACCTCTCGTCAGAGCCCGCAACGTCCACAAGTCCTTCGACCAGCTCGAAGTGCTGAAGGGGATCGACCTCGACGTCATGCCGGGGGAAGTCGTCGTGGTGCTCGGCCCGTCCGGGTCAGGAAAATCGACCTTCCTGCGCTGCATCAACCATCTCGAAGCGATCAACAAGGGGTTCATCGAAGTCGATGGCGAACAGATCGGCTACCGTCTCCGCAAGGACCGGCTGGAAAAGCTGTCCAGCAACCGGATCGCCAGCCAGCGGCGCAAGATCGGCATGGTATTCCAGCAGTTCAATCTCTATCCGCACATGACAGTGCTGCAGAACATCGTCGAGGCTCCGATCGGCGTGCACGGAGAAAGTCGCAAGGCGGCGACCGAGAACGCCCTGCGGCTTTTGGAGCGGGTGGGTCTGTCGGAAAAGGCGGATAGCTACCCCCGCCAGCTCTCCGGCGGTCAGCAGCAGCGCGTCGCCATCGCCCGCGCGCTTGCGATCAAACCGAAGCTGATGCTGTTCGATGAGCCCACCTCGGCGCTTGACCCGGAGCTGGTCGGCGAAGTTCTCTCCACCATGCGCGATCTGGCCAAACAGGGCCTGACGATGATCGTTGTTACCCACGAGATCGGTTTCGCCCGTGAGGCGGCCGATCGGGTGGTGTTCATGGACGGCGGCAATGTCGTCGAAATGGGCAAGCCCGAGGATGTCATCGGCAATCCGCAACATCCCCGGACTCAGGCTTTTCTCGCCCGTTTTCTCTGACTGGTGTCAGCTTCTGCTTCGACCCTCGGGCCGGAGCAATGCCCTTTTCGATCAAGACTGGATGTTTTCATGCCCACGCTCGACAATGCCTATGCTCGCCTTTCCGACTTCGAAGCCATGGAGGCGGAGCTAAAGGCGACCCGCCAGTATCTGCATGCCCATCCGGAACTCTCCTTTGAAGAAGCGGAAACGGCGCGTTACGTTGCGGAAAAGCTGGAGGGCTGGGGTTATGACGTGACCCGCGATGTCGGCGGCCATGGCGTTGTCGCCCGCCTCAGCGCCGGCAAGGGCAGCAAGGGCATCGCCATCCGCGCCGACATGGATGCACTGCCGATCGTCGAGGAAACCGGACTTGCCTATGCCAGCGGCACGCCCGGCAAGATGCATGCCTGCGGCCATGACGGCCACACGACCGTGCTGCTCGGCACAGCCGAATATCTCGCCCGCACCCGCCGCTTCAACGGCACAGTGACGCTGATCTTCCAGCCGGCGGAAGAGGCGAGCAAGAATAGCGGCGCCCAGGCGATGATCGCCGACGGCCTGTTCGAGCGGTTTCCGTTCGACGCCATCTTTGGCCTCCATAACCACCCCGGCGCTCCCGAAGGCACCATCCTGCTGCGATCCGGCCCGATGATGGCGGCGTCGGACACCGTCGCGATTACCATCAAGGGCAAAGGCGGCCATGCCTCGCGGCCGCACCTGACCGTCGATCCCGTGGTCGTGGCGTGCAACCTCGTCGTCTCGCTGCAGACCATCATCTCGCGCAACCTCGATCCGACCCAGACGGCCGTCATCACCGTCGGCACGATCCATGCCGGCGATGCAGTCAACGTCATTCCGGAATATGCCAAGCTCGCATTGAGCGTGCGCTCTTTCGAGCCTGGCATTCGCGACCTCCTGCAGGAACGCATCACCAAGCTCGCCCGCTCGGTGGCAGAAGGCCACAATGCTTCCATCGAGATCGACTACGATCGCGGCAATCCTGTCGTCGTCAACTCGCCTGATGAGACGGATTTTGCCCGGATCGTCGCGGCGGAACTGGTCGGCGAAGACAAGGTCGCGACCTGCCCGCTCATTCCTGGCAGCGAGGATTTCTCGCACTTTCTCGAGCACAAGCCGGGCAGCTTCCTGCGTCTCGGCAATGGCATGAATTCCGCCATCCTGCATAGCGCAAAATATGATTTCGCCGATGCCAGCCTGACGGTTGGCGCAGCCATGTGGGCAAGGCTCGCGGAACGCTACCTCCAGGATGACGCCTGAAGTTCCGATCGCCCAGCTTGACCGCGTCGCATGATTGCCAACTATAACGCCGGTCTCGACTTGTCTTACGATCTCGAATTTTACGCATTGATGGCGGAAAGTTTCGAACGAAGCGTGAGACGCAGCCTGACGCCGGAAGGCGAGGGTGCTGAATGGCTCTACGACCAGTCGCCGGCAGTTGTTCTTGCCCACAACACCGACGCCGATCCGCGCTTCATCTACGCCAACCGCGCTGCCCAAGCCTGCTTTGAATATTCATGGGACGAGTTCGTCACTTTGCCATCGCGTCTTTCGGCGGAGGCGCCCGATCGCGCCGAACGCGAGAGGTTGTTGAATGCCGTGGCGGCCAACGGCTTTATCGCCGACTACCGCGGACTTCGCATCGCCAAGTCAGGGCGGCGTTTCTATATCGAAAAAGCCATCGTTTGGGATCTTGTCGACCGCAGCGGGTGCCGTCGCGGTCAGGCTGCGACATTCGATTCCTGGCAAGACGTGCAGGCGGATTGAGCGCCGGCTGCGGAGACCCCAACTAGGCGCCGGATATGTCCGCAGCTTTGCAAACCATGTCGTTTGCCATTTGGTTGCCAAAAAACCATGATTGCGTCACATAGATCGCACATCGACACTCGGCATTAAGAATTGGACAACGCTGAATGCGCATAGCCTACTTTTTCCTTGGTGCATTTCTTGCAATTGCACAGTCCGCATATGCTGAAGTTGCATCACCGCCTGCTCTGGCGCCTCTAAAGCGACAGGCGCAAGCCGCCGAGTTGAGCGCACAATTTCTTTCGCGGTATAGCTACAAGCCCGTTCCACTCGACGACGCCTTGTCGGCCAGGATCATGGATCAGTTCATCAAGTCACTTGATCCGGACCGCATGCTCTTCCTGCAAGCGGACATCGACAAGTTCATGTCCGATCGCAGCGAGATCGACGATGCGATAGAACGGAAGGACTTGAAGATACCGTTTGCGATTTTCAACGCCTATGAACAGCGCGTTGTCGACCGCATGAACTATGCACGCAGCCTGCTGAAGCAGGACTTCGATTTCAGTGCGCAGGAAAATTATTCGGTGCTGCGCGATAAAGCGCCATGGTCGCAGTCTGAAGCCGAGAGCAATGAGCTTTGGCGCAAGCGCGTCAAGAGCGACTGGTTGCGGTTGAAACTCGGCGGCAAAAACGACGCGGCCATTCGCGAAACACTCGACAAACGTTATGAAAACATACTCGAACGCGCTTACAAGTTTAAAAGCGACGACGTTTTCCAGTCGTTCATGGATGCCTATTCAACGTCGATCGATCCGCACACGGACTATTTCGGTGCGGCCGCTTCAGCCGACTTCAATGTCTCGATGAAGCTTTCGCTGTTTGGTATCGGTGCAGTGCTGCAGGAACGCGACGACTACACGACGATTCGTGAGCTCGTGCCTGGCGGGCCGGCGCAACTGTCCGGCAAGCTCGCGGTCGGAGACCGCATTACCGGCGTTGGTCAAGGCAAGGATGGGGCTATCAAAGAAGTGGTAGGCACGCGCCTTGATGAAGTCGTGCAGATGATACGCGGGAAAAAGGGCTCCGTCGTGCGGCTGGACATCCTGCCGGCAGATGCCGGAGCTGATGGCACGCATCGCGTCATCAGCCTGGTGCGCGATAAAATCAGTCTCGATAAGCAGGCTGCCAGGAAGACTGTGCTGTCCGTAAAAGTGGGCGACGCCACGCGTAAAATCGGGATCATCACGCTGCCGGTATTCTATGAGGATTTTGAAGCCAAGCGCAAAGGAGACCAGGATTACAAAAGCGCAAGCCGCGATGTCGCCAAGCTTCTCGACGAACTGAAGGAAGAAAAAGTCGACAGCGTTCTCATCGACCTGCGCAACAATGGCGGCGGTTCATTGGACGAGGCAATTGATTTGACCGGTCTGTTCATCGGCAATGGCCCGGTGGTTCAGCAGCGCGGCAGCGATGGCAAGGTCGACGTGAGGAGCTCGGAGCTTGCAGCGCCTGTCTGGGCAGGCCCGATGGGTGTCCTGATCAATCGCGGGTCGGCGTCGGCTTCTGAGATTTTTGCCGCGGCAATCCAGGATTACGGTCGAGGCGTGATCGTCGGCGAACCCAGTTTCGGGAAGGGCACCGTTCAGACCGTCGTCGATCTTGACCAGATCGTCCGCAACAGCAAACCCGAGTTAGGGGAGCTGAAGGTGACGATTGCCCAGTTTTTCCGGGTCAACGGCGGGACGACACAGCTGCACGGCGTAACGCCCGATATCGGCTTGCCAGGACTTTCCGATCCGACGAGCTTCGGCGAGACCAGTTATGACAATGCCCTGCCGTGGGCTCAGATCAAACCTGCGAAGTACACGGCCGCCGACACTGTCACGACGTTGCTGCCGACATTGCAAAGCCGCCATGATGCGCGGATTGAGAGCGATCCGGACTTCCAACGCCTGATAAAAGACATTGCCGACCTCAAGGCGCAGCGTGAAAAAGGAATTGTTTCCCTCAATGAAGCCGAACGTCGCAAAGAAGCGACGGCGCGCGAGAAACGGTTCAAGGATCGAGCGCAAGCAAGCGGTGGCGAGGATCTTGGAGATGACGGCCTGGAGGCAGGCGAGCGCAGCCTGAGCGCTGATATTGCCATCGAGAATGCCCGCAAGAACGCAAAAGACGTCCTGCTCGACGAGGCAGCCGCCATTCTTGCCGACGAGGCGGATCTGCAGCAAGGCGTGCTGAAGGCAGCCACCAAACAATCAGGAAACACGAACGGAAAGTAGTCGTCGATGACCGGCGCAACGGTGTGCGCAGCTTTGCGATCACCTTGGCATGATGGGCCTGGGTTCAGCTCCTTTCAAGGCGAGGGATCTCGTTGGCGATTTCCGGATCGGCGTGATGACAGGCGGTCAGAAGACCAGGGGCCGCCGTTCGCGCGGTCAGGGCGGGCTCCTGTTCTGCGCAGATCGACGTCGCTTTCCAGCAACGCGTTCGAAAACGGCATCCGCTGGGCGGATTTGCGGGGCTCGGCAGATCGCCCTGCAGAACGATTCGCTTGCGCTGCGCGCGACGCCTCGGATCCGGTGTCGGGACCGCCGACATCAGGGCCTGCGTGTAGGGATGGGCCGCCGCGCTGAAGATCGATTGCTTCGGCCCCGTTTCGATGATCTTGCCGAGATACATGACCATGACGCGGTCGGAGACATGCCGCACGACGGCGAGATCATGCGCGACGAACAGCATCGCCAGATTGCGCTCGCGCCTCAGTCCGGCGAGCAGGTTGATCACTTGCGCCTGGACCGAGACGTCGAGGGCCGAGACAGGCTCGTCGCAGACAAGAAGTGTCGGATTAAGCGCGAGAGCGCGGGCAATGCCAAGGCGCTGCCGCTGGCCGCCTGAAAATTCCGAGGGATAACGGTCCGCATGCTCGGCGCGCAGCCCGACGGATTCGAGCAGCTTGACCGTCTCCTCACGCCAGCTGCTCTTGGGCACGACCCCCGGGTGCAATGCCCAGGGTTCGGAAATCAGCCGGTCGACCCGCATGCGGGGATTGAGCGATTGGTAAGGATCCTGGAAAACGACCTGCATCTTGCGGCGCAATTCATGCAGCCGCCGGCCGCTGGCTGACGTAATGTCCACACCGTCGAGCAAAGCGCTGCCGCTTGTCGCCGGTCCGAGCTTCAAGAGCGTCCGAACCAGCGAGGTTTTGCCGCAACCGCTTTCGCCGACGAGGCCGAGCGTCTCTCCACTGGCAATCTCGAAGCTGACATCGTCGACGGCACGCACTGGCGCCGAGGCGCTGCCGAAGTGCCGGGAAAGGTTTTGGACCTTGAGCAGAGGTTCGATCATACTGGTGATACCGGGAAGTGGCAGGCGGCCTGGCGGCCCGGCCCTACGGTTTCAAGAGTGGGGACGACCTCTGCACAGAGCCCTTCGGCGCGTGGACAGCGCGTTCTGAATGCGCAGCCGGAAGGCAGGGCGACAGGATTGGGTGCTGAGCCGGGGATCGGCACCAATTCGTCTTCATCCGTGTCCATGCGCGTCTGCGAGGCAAGCAATCCGACGCTGTAGGGATGGCGTGCATCTTCGAACAGTTCGAAGACGCTCGCTGTCTCGACGACGCGGCCGGCATACATGACGGCAACGCGATCGGCGAGTTCGGCGACGACGCCGAGATCATGGGTGATGAAGATCATGCCGGCATCGCTGCGTTTGCGGATCGTCTCCAGAAGATCGACCACCTGCGCCTGGATCGTGACGTCGAGCGCTGTCGTCGGCTCGTCTGCGATGATGACATCCGGTTCCAGTGCGACGGCCATGGCGATCATGATGCGTTGGCGCATGCCACCCGAAAACTCATGCGGATACTGCCTGGCACGGCTTTCAGGGTCGGGAATGCCGATGGCCGTCAAAAGGTCGATCACGGCTTTTTCGACACCGCCTTCCGGAGTACGGCGGTGGATGCGGAACATTTCAGCGATCTGCCAGCCCACGGAATAGACTGGGTTGAGCGCTGCGAGCGCATCCTGAAAGATCAGGGCGATCCGATCGCCGCAAAGATCACGCCGCTCGTTTCGCGAGAGCTGCAACAGCTCGACACCGTCGAAGCGGATCGATCCTTGATTGATTTCGCCCGGCGGGTTGGGAACGAGATCCATGATGGCCGATGCGGTCACCGACTTGCCGGAGCCGCTTTCGCCGAGAAGTGCCAGAACCTCTCCACGCTCGAGCGAGAAGGAAACGCCGTTGAGCGCCAGGATGCGGCCGGCTGCCGTATCGAAACTGACCTGCAAGTCCTTGACTTCGAGAAGAGCCATCAGCGCCTCCGGCTGACAAGACGCCAGTGCTGCGACGGGTCATTGACGATCCGGAACCAGTTGGCGAGGAGATTGAAGGACATGGTGGTGAGCATCACAGCCAGGCCGGGGAAAAAGCCCAGCCACCAGGCGGATGACAGATATCCCTGGCCCTGCGCCACCATCAGGCCCCAGCTCACGGCAGGCGGCTGGATGCCGAGGCCGAGATAGCTCAGCCCGGATTCGAACAGCATCACCATGGCGAGATTGACCGAGGCGAGCGTCAGCATCGTGGGAGCGACGCTTGGGAGAATGTGATTGCGCAATATCCAGACAGGCCCGCCGCCGAAGACGCGCGCCGCATCGACGAAAAGCCTCTCCCGGACTTCCAGAGTTTCGGCTCTTGCGACGCGGATATAGGCAGGCATGCGGGTAACGGCGAGCACGATGATGAGGTTGCCGACGCTCGGGCCGAACAGGTAGAGCCCGAAGAGCGCCACCAGCAGCGTCGGGAAACCCAGGATGATGTCGCACACCCGCATGATAAGGTTGCCGATGATGCCACCGAAGTAACCGGCGATCACGCCGAGCAGCGTTCCGCCGATCAGGCTCGTCAGAACAGTCACCAGCGCTATGCCGATCGTCGTCGATGCCGCCTGGATGAGGCGAATGAGGAGCGGGCGCCCGAGGGCGTCGGCGCCCAGCCACAACGTCCAGGATTGGCCGAAGTCGAAGGGCGGCAGGTTGCGCGCCTTCAGCGAAATGCGATTTTCGCCGAGCAGCGACGATGCATCCGCAAGAATGGCAAGGACGACGATCAGCAGCCAGATTGTCGCAGCGACCGCCATCGGGTCACCCGCGAGCGCGCGCATGAACCACAAGATGCGGCGGCTTCGGCGCTCGCGGGCAGGGAGGAAGTCGGCGGACGTGCTGGTCATTCGACCCTCACGCGCGGATCGATCGATGCATAGAGCATATCAACCAGGATATTGATGAAGAAGATGACGACGGCGACCGCGAAGATCGATGCCTGGACGATCGCGAAATCGCGCTTCAGGATGCCGTCGATCAGCAGCTTGCCGATGCCGGGAAACCCGAAAACAACCTCGACGACGCCACCGCCACCGGCGAACTGGGCGGCGAGGTCACCGGTCACGGTCACCGCGGGCAGGAGGGCATTGCGCAGCGCATGCACGAAGGTAACCCGGCCGCCGCGCGCGCCCTTGGCCCGCGCAGTCCGGACAAATGTCGCGTTCAGTGCTTCGATCATCGAGCCGCGGACGATCTGCACCAGCGTCCCGAACGGTCTGGCAAAAAGACAGGCAACCGGCAGGATCCAATAGATCGGACCGCCGAAACCCGATGTCGGCAGAATACGCAAGGTGACGGCAAACAGCAGGACGCCCATCAGGCCGAGCCAGAAATCCGGCACGCTGGCCGCTGCCTGCGACAGCACGTTGATAGCCCGGTCGATCCAGCCGCCGGCATTCACAGCGGCAATCGATCCAATGACGACGGCAGCGACGAAGGCCAGGGTCAAGGCGATGGCACCGAGCGCCAGCGTGTTCGGCAACGCCTCCAAGACAACGTCCATGGCCGGGCGGTTGTGCCAAAGCGACGTGCCGAAATTGAGGCTCAGCATGTCCCCGGCCCAATCGAGGAATTGCCACGGGAGGGAGCGATCGAGCGGACACGCATGGCTTCGCGGGCCGCATCCGAGGCATCGACCGGCAGGTAGAGATTGACGGGATCGCCCGTCAACCGCACGAGGAAGAAGGCGGATGTCATCAGCGCGGCAAGTGCGAGTGCCGCAAAGGCCGCTCGTTTCAGGAAGTAGGTGAAGGACATCCGCTCTCCTCAAGGGACGTTCGGCAACCAGTCTGCGCCGTCAGCGGTAGCTGATCGATTTAAGCTTGATCTCGTTGCCGGCCTGCACATCGGGCGTATAGGTGACGTTCTCGGCGACGCGGGCAATCGTGACCATGTGGAACAGCGGGACGATATTGACCGCATCGACGGCGATGTAGCTGAACGCCTCCTCGAACAGTTGCTTGCGGTCGTCGCCGGTTGCCTTCGACGCGTCGGCAATCAATGTGTCGAGCTTGGCATCGGCAATGGTCGACTGGTTGCCGTCGGTGGTAAAACGGTTCGGCAGCGTGAATACGGCGTCGCCTTCGGTGTTGTCGATCTGCGTCTGCAGGATCGACGGCTGACGTTCCTTGTCCCAAGGCTTAAGAAGCTTCTTCAGCCACGGGCTTGTTTCAAGCATTTCGAGCCGGGCATTGAAGCCGGCATCCGCGAGCATCGCCTGAATGGCTTCCAGGCTTTCGGACGAATTGGGATAGATGCCGATGCGGCCGTAGATAACGATTTCCTTGTCGACCGGCACGCCATCGGCCTTCGCCGCGGCGAGCAGGGATTTCGCTTTTTCTGGATCATACGTCCAGACGGGGATGTCCGGATTGAACCCGAAGACGGACGGCGGCACCGCCTGCATCGCCTTTTGGGCATCCTGGTGGAAGATGGTGCCGACAAGGCCGTCCCGGTCGATCGCAAGATTAAGGGCTTCACGCACGCGTTTGTCGTTGAGCGGCGGAATTTCTGCGTCGATCCTCAGCAGCGAGGTTTCGGCGTTCGGGAAGGCATGATCCTGTTCCGTGGTGCCGTCCTGGGGCGCTATTTCATATGCGATCTGTGCTTCGCCGGTGGCGACCATCGCCGCACGAACAGCGGATTCGGCGCGCCAGATGATGGTCGCGTTCTTGATCGCCGGCTTGTCGCCCCAATAGCCGTCATAGGCCACGAGGTCGACCGATTGCCCGGGCGTCCACGCTGCAAGCTTGTAAGGTCCGGTTCCGGCCGGGGAGCGCGACTTGCCGTCGTTCGGGGTCGCCGGCGAACCGATGTCCACGGCGGACATCTTGTTCGGCAGGATCGGCTCGACGATATCGGTTTTGATGAGGAGGGTCGTCGGGTTCACCGCTTCTGCATTGAACTTGACGCCCTTCAACGTCGCAAGTCCGACTTCGCAGGCCAGTGCCGGATCCTGCGCCCGCTTGAGAGCGGCAACGACTGCATTGGCGTCGAAGGCCTTGCCGTCGTGAAAGGTGACGTCGTCGCGGAGCTTGAATTCCCAGGTCAGCTTGTCCACTTGCCGCCAGCTGGTGGCAAGGCTCGGGACGACCGATCCGTCGGCTGGGCTCAGATTGACGAGCGCTTCCGTGATGTTGTTGTGCAGAATGCGGGAATTGCCCGAAAGGTCGGTGTCACAGGGATCGAGCGACTTCGGTTCGTCGGTCACCACGACCGTCAGCTTATCCGAGGCAGCGTCGGCGCGAATTGCGCTGCCCGGAGCCAGCAGAAATGCCAGTCCGATGCTCAGCGCACCAATTGCCTTCATCTTCTTCATGAAATCCCTCCTCCAGATCCAAACGAACGGCATCCCGTCCATCGCAGTGCCGTCTTGCGAAAACCCATCCGGTTGCGCACCGCCTCGGCGGCTATCCAAATGGCTTTACTTCCTCCACCAAGCGCGTAGTGTCAAATGTGACACTCACACCACTGAGCATGCTCGCCAAGTCCGGCGAAGTCAATATTATAATTCTCATATGGAATTCAAAGTTCATGATTGAACCAAAGCATGGATCACCCGTCGTTGAAAAGACCGCCCACCTGCTTGAGGCCGTTGCCGATGCGAAGACGGGAATTTCCTTGGCCGCGCTGGTTGATCAGCTTGGAGTTCCACGCTCGACCGTTTATCGGATCCTCAATTCATTGGCCGCGCATGGGCTTGTAGCGCGGGTGAATGGTGGAGCGTCCTACGAGTTGGGGCCAAAATTCGTCGAGCTTGCGCGGCGCATCTCGCCCGGCGCCGACAGGGCAACGGTGATCGAGGCGGCGAGGCCGATCCTGACAGCTGCGGCTGACCGCATTTTCGAATCCTTCAGACTGGCCACCCCAGAAGGCAATGAGATGACGACGATATTTGCAGCCTCCAGTCCCGGCGATTATTCGCTTTTCATCAAGGTCGGCAGCCGGTCGCGTAAACATGTCGGCGCCGCCGGCAAGCTCGCCCTTGCCTATTCGGACTACGGTGACATCGAGGCCTATTGCGGCAGCGGACTGGAGGCGAAGACACCATATACCATTACCGATCCGGAGGCGCTGAAAGAAGCGCTTGTTGAAATTCGGCGCAATGGATGCGCCGAGGACAATCAGGAATCCAACCTCGGCCTCCGGGCCTTTGCCGCACCCGTCTTCGATTCCGAAGGTCGACTCGTCGCGACGATCAGCGTCCCGTTTATTGGTGAAGCGACGCCGGACAGGGCGCGCGCAATCAAGCGCGAGGTTGTGGAGGGTGCCGCCATCTTGACAAAGGCGATCAATGGCAAGCAGCCATTATCCAAATAGGAAATATTAAATTCTCTATTGAACTATACATTCCTTATGCTAGAGCTTCCACCGGACAAGGGAGGATCTCATGACGGCTTTGGACCCATCAGTTTACGCAAAGCTTTTGCGGACGAATTCTGCAAGTCTCAGCACTCTGTTGCTGAAGCGTGGCATCAAGAACACCGCGGTTCGCGGCGTGCGGCCGCTGGCCAGCGCCGGCAGGCCGATGATCGGTCCAGCCGTCACCGTACGATACATTCCCGCACGGGAGGATATCGACGGTTCGACTTACAGTTCGGATCCATCCAATCAACAGCGCAAGGCCATCGATACGATCCCCGACGGCCATGTTCTCGTCTTCGATTGCCGCTCCTTGGCGGAAGTCGCCGGCATTGGCGCCATGCTTGCCCGTCGCCTCGTCTATCGTGGCGCCGCCGGTCTCGTGCTCGACGGCGGCGTCCGCGATACGGCCGATATCGCGCAGCTGGGTCTTCCGACCTACTGCATGGGACCGGCAGCGCCGGCGAACCTGGTTGCCCACCATGCCTCAGACATGAACCAGCCAATCGCCTGCGGCGGCGTCGCCGTTTACCCCGATGACATCATCTTTGGCGACAGCGAAGCGGTGATCGTTATTCCGCGGGAATATGTCGATGACATTGCCGAAGAAGCTGTCGCGATGGAGGAGCAGGAAGAGTTTCTCAAGCTGGAAATCGAGTCAGGCAAATCGACCTTGGGCGTTTACCCGCCAAACCAGGAGACCCTCGAGCGTTATGAGGCCTGGCGCCAAGCGAGATTGCTGAAAAGTTCCATCACCGCCTCCTAGAATAGAATGAAACGCTCTAACGGTAGCCCGAACCCGTCGCTGAAGACGGCGACCGAAAGGATCGTCAGCCGCAGCGACGGGATGATCGCGAAGTGAATGGGTGGACATGCCGGATCGGCTTGAGAAGCGACCCAGCCGGTGAGGCACGGGAAGGCTGGCGGACGCGTTCCGTCTATTGCCGCGCGATGCCCGCATCCTTTATGACCTTTGACCACTTGTCGATATCAGCCTTCAGACGATCGCCGATTTCTTGCGGCGTGCTGGAACGGGCCTCGACGCCGAGATCCGCAAACCGCTTCTTGACGTCAGGGTCGCCAAGAACCTCGACGAGCGCCGTGTTCAGTTTGTTCACGACGGCCTGCGGTGTGCCGGCGGGAGCGAAGATACCGTTCCAGGACGTGACATCGAACCCTTTTACGCCTTCTTCCTGGGCCGTCGGAACGTCCGGCAAGAGGATAGAACGGGTGGAGCCAGATGATGCAATCGCAGCAGCCTGGTTCTGCTGGAGTGCCGCCTTTAGCGCCGTCTGGCTATCGATGATCAGGTCAAGCTCCCACCGAGAAGGGCAACTTGAAGATCCGGCGTGCCCTTGTAGGGAACGATCGTGAGGTCCACTCCGGCCGTCGATTTGAAGAGTTCGGCCGCAAGGTTCTGGCTGCTCCCGACATTAATCGTCCCGACATTGAGCGCGCCCGGGTTTGCGCGGGCCGCTTCGAGAATATCCTTGAGGGACTTGAATTTGCCATCCGCCTTGGTCACGAATACGAAGTCGAAGTAGGCGAGGCTGGATACCGGAACGAAATCGGCGACGGGATCGAACTGCAGGTTTTTGAACAACGGAACGCTGATTGCGGTTCCGTTCGACAGCAGAGCGAGCGTATATCCGTCTGGCTCCCCATTCAGCGCCACCCGTGCGGCGACCGATCCTCCGGCGCCAGGCTGATTCAGGATGACGATCTGTTTCCCAAGCTTTTTGCCGAGAGAATCCGCGACGATGCGCGCAGTGATGTCGGCAATTCCACCAGGGCCGAACGGAATGACAAGACTGATCTCGCGGCTCGGATAGTCGTTCTCCTGCGCCGGTGCTTCCACCGCCATCGCGAGTATTAGAACGATCGCCGGGATTATCGATTTCATCAATGTTACGATCCGCCGGGATGGCGTGCTCACTTGTTGTCCTATGCTCATGTTCCTAATCTCCTCCTCTTGATAGATGTCGATGCACGCAGCGATGTCCGTACAACCGATGCATGAATGCGTTGCGCATCCAGATTGCCGCCCACCACCTGCGTGGGATGCGTCGCCCGGCCATTCCCGAAGGCGGGTTACCGCCAATAGAGCCGCATGGGATTTTCAACCAGCAGCTTGCGCTGAAGCTCCTCGGACGGCGCGATGCGCGGGATGATGTCCACCAGCGCGCCGTCGTCGGGCATGTGGTCCTTCATGTTCGGATGCGGCCAATCGGTGCCCCACAGGACACGCTCCGGGAAGCGCTCGACCAGCGTCCGCGCAAACGGAACGACGTCGTCGTAGTTCGGTGGACCTGATCGCGACAGTCGCTCCGGGCAGCTCACCTTGCCGACGACATTTTCATGCTCGGTCATGAAGCGGATAAAGCGGCCGAACTGCGGGCCATCGACAGGCTGGGAGACATCCGGCCGGCCCATGTGGTCGACGACGACGGTCGTCGGCAGCGAGGTGAAGAAGTCCCAGCGCTCCTCGAGATCGGCCGCCTCGAAATAGATCACCACCTGCCAGCCAAGCGGTGCGATACGGTCGATGATCGCACGATAATAGGCATCCGGTTTCGGGTCGACCAGGCGGCGAACGAAGTTGAAGCGCACGCCGCGCACCCCTGCGTCATGCAGTTCGGCGAGCTCCTCGTTCGTCACCGTGTCGCGCACCGTCGCTATCCCGCGAGCACGATCGCCAGCCGCATGCAGCGCATCGACCAGGGCACGATTGTCGGCGCCGTGGCATGTCGCCTGGACGATGACGTTGCGCTCGAACCCGAGAAAATCACGCAGGGAGAACAGTTGCTCTTTGCCGGCATCGCAGGGTGTGTATTTCCTCTCGGGCGCATAGGGAAACACATCCCCAGGCCCGAAGACATGGCAATGCGCATCCACTGCACCCGGCGGCGGAATGTAGCGCGGCTTGCTCGGGTCGGGATGATAGCGGAGCCAATCGGGATCCATCTGGAAATTTGCCATCACAGCCCCCGTGCCTTGAGCTGTGCATCGAGACGCGGATAGACGCGGCGCGCGTTGAGTTCGAACACCTTCCGCTTGTCCTCATCGGATATCGTCAAAGCTTCGATATAGCGCTTGGTGTCGTCGAAATAGTGACCCGTCTGCGGGTCGATCCCGCGCACTGCGCCAACCATTTCCGATCCGAACAGGATGTTTTCCACATCGATCACCTCGAACAACAGGTCGATGCCCGGCTGATGATAGACGCAGGTATCGAAATAGACGTTCTTCATCACGTGCTCGACCAGCGGCGGCCGCTTCAGCATGTCGGAGAGGCCACGATAACGGCCCCAGTGATAGGGAACGGCTCCGCCGCCATGCGGAATGATGAACCGCAGCGAGGGGAAATCCCCAAACAGGTCGCCCTCGACGAACTGCATGAAGGCAATGGTGTCTGCGGCAATGTAATAGGCGCCGGTCGCATGCATCGCACAATTGCAACTGCCGGAAACGTGGATCATCGCGGGAACATCGAGTTCCACCATCTTTTCGAAGAAGGGGTACCAGGCGCGATCGGTGAGCGGCGGCGAATCGAACTTGCCGCCGGAGGGATCGGGATTGAGATTGCAGCCGACGAAGCCGAGCTCGTTGACGCAGCGCTCCAACTCATCGATCGCGTTGGCGATCGAGACCCCAGGGGATTGCGGCAGCTGGCAAACGCCCACGAAAGTCTCGGGATAGAGATCGATCACGCGCTTGATCAAATCGTTGGAACGGCGCGCCCAGACCTTTGCCACCAATTCTCCGCCGATATGCGGCGCCATCGCCGAAGCCCGAGGCGAGAAAATAGTCATGTCGGCGCCGCGCTCGCGCAGCAGGCGCAGCTGGTTGGCCTCGATGGTCTCGCGGATCTCATCGTCGGAAATGTCTGGATAGGCGGGATCGATATCGCCGCCCGATTTGATGGCAGCCTCCTGTCGTGCTCGCCATTCGCCATGGAGCGCCGGAGCGGTGGTGTAGTGACCGTGGCAGTCGATGATCATAGCTTTGAGGTTCCTGTAGCGGCAAAGATGCGTTCGCCTCGGCAGCGAATCCAGCCGTCGAAGGGGAAGGCATGGGCAGCCAGCCGGCGGTGGCGCGGCTTGGCTCCTGGACCAGCATTCGCTCGAGGTCGCAGCCGGCGCGGGCGCCAGCCCCTACGGAAAGCCTCCGAAGGCTTTCCAAAACCGGTGAATGCGATCGTTTGGTGTTTGCTCATGCCCCGTTCTAACGAACCGGACGATGATCAGGCATATCGGAAGGGTTCACGCTCCATTGCTTTTCCTGAAGTCCACTGCGCACAAACCGTGCGGAAGATATCCGTGAATGCCGTTTGCAGCTGTGTCGGACGCCAGTCATCGCGCACCGTGAGGCCGATCTGGCGACGCAACGACAGCCCAGCGCCGGCGATTTCGCTGAGCAGGCCAGCACGCCGCTCGAACAGGAACTGGTCGCGCGACATCAGCGTCAACCAATCGTCCTCCAGCATCAGCCCGCGGACCACCAGAACCGAACCGCATTCGATGCGTAGCCGTGGCGGCTCAAGGCCGTGCTCTGTGAACATCTCCTCCCACCGATGACGCACCGGCGCGCCCGTTGCGGCGATAACCCATGGGAAATCCAATAGCCTCGAGAAGGCAAATCCCGGCTTGGACAGCAGGGGATGTCCGGCGCGACCGACGATCACCGGATCATCGATGAACAGCGGTTCCTGAGCGATGTCCTTGACCGGCGGGGGGTCGCGCATTGCCCCGATCAGCAGATCCATCTCGCCTTCGCGAAGTCTGGCCAACAGTTCCACATATGGCCCCTCCACCACGTTCACCGACGCCATTGGATAGGCGCGAGCGAAACGAGCCAATGCTTGCGGCAACAGGATTGCGCGCGCCAGCGGCATGGTGCCGACAGTGACACGTCCGGCGCCCTCCGACCGCAGTGCCTCCAATTCGTCGAACCCAGCCTCCAGCTCCGATTGCGCCAGACGGGCGAACCGCAGCAACACGGCGGCCGTCGCCGTCGGCTGAACGGTACGCCCCTGCCGGACGAGAAGCGGCACGCCCAGCAACTGCTCCAGATCGCGGCTCGCCCGATGCAATGCCGGTTCAGACAGGCCAATTCGCTTCGATGCCAGCGCAAAGCTCCCCGCTTGATCGACCGCGATCAGCGCGCGCAATTGTCCAAAAGTGATGCGCCGCTCGATATGGGGCAGCGGCGGCAAGCGGGCGCCACGTCGCACGCTTTGGCCGCCGCGCGCCACATAGGCGAGCGCGCGTTCGATGCGGGCCGTGATCAAGCGCCCCGCCTCGGTGCTGGTAACGCCGCTCGGCTGGCGATCGAATAGCACATGGCCAAGCTGCGCCTCGACCTTGGCAACGGCCTGGGTCAGAGCTGGCTGCGACAAATTCATGGTTTGAGACGCGCGGCTGATGCTGCCCAGCCGCGCGGCGGCAGCGACGGCCTCAAGGTGGCGAAGGTTGAGTTCGCGGTGTGCAATCATCGTCACACTTCAGCACAGCTTATGACCGGTGCGCAAATCAAGTTTGCTTTGCCGCTCAATATTCCCTCCCTTAATTCCCAGCCAAGACAGGAGGGAGGATCGAGCATGCCCGATGTGATGACCAGATCGAACGCGCCGATACCGCCATCATTCACGGCCCGCCAGACGCCGGAGCGGCCATCGTCCACGATGTGCAGGGACGCACGGGACCGCTGGCCGGTTAGTTGCCGGCCGATCTTTGCGGGTGCCCGCATCGCTGCTTCCGCAGTCACCGTTTCGGGGCCGCCGGGCGCGCCAATTGAACGGTACAGTTGCCATTGAACAATTGAAAGATGGGACATCATGGCCAGGCGGCAGCTTGGGAGGAAATAAAACATGACGTATTTGGAGGCGAGTAAAACGATGACACCTGAAGGTGAGACGCAAAAACCGGCGGGCCGCTTCAGCCTCCTTGGCCAGTTGTGGTTTCAGGTGCTGGCAGGGACGCTGCTCGGCATCCTCCTCGGTCATTTCGCGCCCGCCACTGCGGTGGCGATGAAACCTTTCGGCGATGCCTTCATCAAAATGATCCGCATGATGATCGGGCCGATCATCTTCGTCACCGTTGTGCATGGTATCGCCGGCATGAACGACATGAAGAGCGTCGGGCGTGTCGCGCTGAAATCCATCATCTATTTCGAGGCGATCACGATCTTGGCGCTGATCTTTGGACTGATCGCAGTCGATCTGTGGCGTCCGGGCGAGGGCATGAACATCGACGCTGCCGCAATCGATACCGCATCGATCAAGACCTATCTCGCGACGGCGCACGACCAGTCCATTTCAAGCTATTTCCTTGACATCATCCCGGACACCTTCGCCAGCGCGCTGACGGAAGGACACGTTCTGCAGGTGCTGTTTATCTCTGTCCTGTTCGGTATCGCCATCGCCGCCATCGGAGAGCGCGGACGCCCGGTGTTCCAGGTGATCGAAAGCGCCTCGCAAGGGTTCTTCAAAATCATCGGCTACATCATGTACTTCGCGCCGCTCGGCGCCTTCGGCGCAATTGCCTTTACCGTCGGTCAGTTCGGCACCGCCTCGCTCTGGTCACTGGGCGAGTTAATCATCGAGTTCTTCGTCGTCTGCGCATTGTTCACAACAATCGTCCTCGGCAGCGTCGCCCATTGGTGCGGTGTCAGCCTGTGGCGGCTGCTAGGCTATCTCTGGGATGAAATCGTCATCGTCGCTGCGACCACCTCGACCGAAACGGTGCTGCCGCGCCTCATCCAGAAGATGCGCAAGGCCGGCTGTGAGGAAAGTGTGGTCGGCTTCGTCATCCCGGCCGGCTATTCGTTCAATCTCGACGGCACATGCCTCTATCTGACCACCGTCGCGGTGTTCCTGGCACAGGCGACGAACACACATCTGACCTTCTGGCACGAACTCGGCCTGATCGCGGTGCTATTGCTCACCTCGAAGGGAGCGGCGGGCATCGCCGGAGCGGCCTTCGTTGTACTGGCGGCAACCCTTAACACCACCGGAACCATCCCGGTCGCCAGCATCGCGCTGATCCTCGGAATTCACCGTATCCTCGCCGAGGGGCTGACTTTTGTTAATCTGATCGGCAATGCGCTTGCCACCGTCGTGGTCGCCAAATGGGAGGGCAAGCTTGACGAGCAGCTACTGGCCACCACTATCGGCAACGGCCGCTTGCGCGCCAGGCACCAAATCCCCGCCGCTGCGTTGTGACATGGTGAAAGACTCAGCTCTGGTTTGCGATCTATCCTATCGGAAACCGGGTTGTCGCATAGGTTCAGGTCCTGTGACAAAATTACGGGACGCCACCATCTAACGACAAAATCTCGACGCCGCTTGTCCCGAGGCAAGCGTGCTGCTGAATATGCCATCAACCCTGCGACGCGCAGCCTGATCGATCGCGCCGCCTGCTTGACGCTGCACACACGCGACTTCACACTTGCAGTGTCGAAGGTGAGTCGGACAGACTGTACCGTTTTTCGCATCCGTTGCTCACCTTAGAAGGAGTCGCCAGCAGGGGCTGATTGATCCAATCGCCGACCGACACCGGTTGGTCGCAAATAGGATCGAGATTGATTAAGCTCGAACTCGCAGCCGCTCCTATCTGCTTGTGAGGTCGCGCCGTGGATAAAGTGTTATCACCAGTCGATCCTCCTCGCGAAAGTCCACGTCGGCACCGAAATTTCCATTTGCTGAGGAACCGCTGGTCCCTGCTTTGGCCAGGGCTTTTGATATCGATTTTGCTTCTTGCAGGCATCGTCGTTTTTTTCCATGAAATCCATCACCTCGAAGATCCGGTCGGCCCCTTCGAAAATCGAGCTCTCAATAAGGCTGCCCGATCATCTCGCATCGCCGCCCGCCCTGATCCGGGGGCTCCTTCTCCCCTCCCGCCGACGTCGATACCGCTGCAGCTGATCGAGGCCCCGAAGCTGGAGTTGGCAAGTCAGTTTCTGCGGATGTGGCGCGTCTCGGGGTCGAACTTTTGTGGCGCTCTTCGAGAAGCCGGCATCGATATGAGCGAATGGAAAGCCGCATCGATGCGCAATCGCAGCTATGAATGTTATTTTCAGCGGATCTACGAACGGGACGAGGTGCGTCCACTCAGCTCGACCTTCCTTAAGGTTCGTGGAGATGAAATGGGCGATATTCTTGAGATCCGCGCCAAGATCATCGGGCCGGCGACCGACGCCCAGGGACGTCTCTCCCCGGCCGTCCTTCGCATTTTCGAGCTCATCGTGAAGCAGGCGTGCTGGCGTGATTTCGAGGATACTCTTGCCTCGATCCGAAAGCTTCAAAACGTTGAATACGAACGATTCGGCTCCTATCTCAGCTTCACGCGCGAAGCCGGCGGCGCAAATATCTTCAATTTTGTTCTTGGTCTTAAGGCGACTTCAAATTCGCAGGTGAAGACCAAGTCGTATTTTTCAACTGAGCGCTGGCTCCAAATGCCGGTCGTGCTCCAGCGAGCTTCATCCTCAGGGAGCGCTCGGAAACGTCCATATCAGCCAGCGCTCAATGACGGCGCAAGCACCCGTCACGATCCGAGATCAAGCTGGAACTGTGGCTGAACATCGAAGATAACCGCCGATGCCGCCGAACGCATGGACAGGCCCGGAAAAGAACTTATCTTCGAGGGGCCTTCCTTTCTGGAAGCCTCGAACCGAACAGCACGGGCAACGATCCATGACCAAAGGCTCCGATCTTCTAGTGGCAGCGCTTGAGAACGAACGTGTCGACCGCATTTTCGGCATCCCAGGCGAAGAGAATCTCGACGTCGTCGAATCCATCCGAATGTCGTCGATTGAGCTCGTGCTCACCCGGCACGAGCAGGCGGCGGCGTTCATGGCCGCGACCTATGGCCGCCTGACTGGTAAGCCCGGCGTCTGTCTGACGACGCTCGGGCCGGGTGCTCTCAACCTCTCGACGGGTGCCGCCTATGCCTTGCTCGGTGCGATGCCGATGGTGATGATCACTGGTCAGAAAGGGATCCTCTCGTCCCGCCAGGCGCGTTTCCAGGTGGTAGACGTCGTCGCGTCAATGAAGCCGCTGACCAAGCTCGCAAGGCAGATCGTGTCGCCGCAGATGATCCCGACGACGGTCAGGGAGGCGTTCCGCATCGCCCAAGAGGAAAGGCCGGGGCCGGTGCATCTGGAGCTTCCGGAAGATATCGCAGCCGAGGAATGCCAGGAGGTGGCGCTGATTGCACCGCACCAGCTCGAACTGCCGACGGCAAGCGACGCGGCCCTCGACCGTGCCGCCGCCCTCATCGCCGCAGCCAAACGTCCGCTTCTGATGTTCGGGGCCGCCGCCTCCCGTCCCCGCTCGACCTCCGACATCGCGCAATTCGTGATCCGCACGCGCATCCCGTTCTTCACGACCCAGATGGGGAAGGGAACGGTTCCAGGCGGAACCGAACTTTACATGGGCACCGCCGCGCTGTCGGAGCGGGATTATGTCCACGAGGCCATCGAACAAGCCGACCTTATCGTCACGATCGGCCATGACACGATCGAGAAGCCACCGTTCATCATGGGCAAGGGCGGCCCGAAGGTCGTCCATGTCGGATATCAGCCGGCGACCGTCGAGCAGGTCTATTTTCCGCAATCCGAGGTCATCGGCGACATCGGCCCTTCGCTGAAGGCGCTGGCGGATCGCCTCGAGGGCAAGCTGCCAAACGCGCAGGCGCTTCTCCATCTCCGCGAGCGCATTCTCGAGCGCATCGCCGCGCGGGCGACGGAGGATCGCTTCACGCCACAGCGGCTGGTCCACGACATAAGAGAGGTGATGCCGCATGACGGCATCCTCGCCCTCGACAACGGCATGTACAAGATCTGGTTCGCCCGAAACTACCGGACGCGGATGGCGAACACGCTGCTGCTCGACAATGCTCTTGCGACAATGGGAGCGGGGCTGCCGTCGGCCATGGTTGCCTCGATGCTCTACCCGGAGCGGCGGGTCATGGCGATCTGTGGTGACGGCGGCTTCATGATGAACTCCCAGGAACTCGAAACCGCCGTCCGGCTGAAACTCAACCTCGTCGTTCTAGTCATCGAGGACAATGCCTACGGGATGATCCGTTGGAAGCAGGCGGTGGACGAGTTCCCGGATTTCGGGATGACCTTCGGCAATCCCGACTTCGTGAAATATGCCGAATCCTACGGCGCCAAGGGTACCCGGGTCGACGATATCGGCCAGTTCAAACAGGTTCTCGAAGAGGCATTCTCCGGAGGAGGCGTCCATCTGGTGAACGTCCCGGTCGACTATTCGGAAAATGAACGCGTGCTGGTGAAGGAGCTTCGTGAACGGCTCCCCGCGATATTGGAGGCCTGAAATGCCGCTTACCATGAAGGTCTATCAGGTGTTCGACCGCGAGCCGCGGAATTGCCGGCAGACGACGCGGCACGATGGAACAGATACCTACCTCCTTGAACGGCGACTGGGGAATATGATGTCGAGCATCACTCAAAATTAGACAAGCATTGGATAACAGCTTGTTCAGCCAGGATCGACTTGCCTCGCCTGTTGTCGGGAGGCATGGTCTGTCACGGAACAACGGAATCACGAAACTACGGACGAGAGGTCCTTGACCATGCTCGAAAGCTCGCAGCGCAGCGCAAACATGGCTGATTGATGTTTTCCTTCCTGCACAGTTCGGACCTTCATATTGGCAAGCGGTTTGGCAATCTTCCGGAGGATTTGAGAGGGCGCCTGCGCGAGGCGCGGCATGGCGTGATCGGGAGACTCGCCAGTGCGGCACGAGAGCATGGGGCTGGTGTCATCCTGCTCGCGGGCGACACCTTCGATACCGAGACGCCGACGCCGGCCGTGCTTCGCCAAGCGCTTGGCGAGATGGCTCGGAATACGCCGCTGCGCTGGGTTCTGCTTCCGGGCAATCACGATTCACTGCTGGCGGACCAGCTCTGGAGTGCTGCGCGCGGCGTGGTGCCCGACAATGTCATACTGGCGACGGAAGCGGCGCCCCTTCCGCTTGGACCTCGTGTCGTGCTGCTGCCGGCGCCTTGCACGACCAGACGGCCGGGCCGCGACCTGACCGAATGGATGACGGGTGCGGCCACGCCGGACGGCGCTATCCGCATCGGCCTCGCCCATGGCCCGATCCAGGAATTTTCGGAGGATGCCACGGCCACCAACGTGATTGCGCCGAACCGCGCGGCGCTGGCCGGCCTCGATTATATGGCGCTCGGCGATTGGCACGGATCGGTGGCGGTGGACGCCAGAACATATTATAGCGGCGCGCCCGAGCCGGACCGTTTCAAGCATGACCGGCCGGGGCAGGCGATGATCGTTTCGATTGCCGGGCAGGGAGCGATGCCGACGACGACGGCTGTGGCGACCGCCGGCTTTTCCTGGCAGACATTGCAGCTTCCGCTGCTGGCATCGGAAGACGGTGTTGAAGCGCTGAAGGCGGCACTGCCGGAACCGTTCGCGCGGCGACAAACCCTGTTGCGCGTCGCGCTGTCGGGCCGTGCCCGATTGACCGGGCGCACAGCAATGACCAGCCTGCTGCAACAGGTCGCGCCGGAATTTGCGCATCTGGAGATCGATACGGAACTGCTGGGGACCGATTGCGAGAGCGATGATCTCGAGATCATCGACCGAGCCGGTGCGCTGCGCGATACAGCGGAGTTGCTGCTTGCCGAAAGCCTAGACCAATCCCGCTCGGGCGACGACAGGGGCGTGGCGCGCGAGGCGTTGATCCGCCTGTTTTCCTATTGCGAGGCGATCGATCGATGAAACTCAACGCTCTTCGCCTTCACAATGTGAAACGCTTCGCCGGCCGCGGCATATCCGTCGAAGGAATCGCCGACGGCGTCAATGTGCTGAGCGCCGCCAACGAGCACGGCAAATCGACTTGTTTCGAGGCGCTGCATGCGCTGTTCTTCCAGCCGCACGGCGGCACGCCAAAGAGCGTGCAGATGCTGCGTCCCTATAGCGGCGGCAACCCGATCGTCGAGGCCGATATCACGATCGAAGCCGGCCGCTACCGCCTGACCAAGCAGTTCTATGGCGGACGGCGCGCCAGCGTCACCGATCTCGGCAGCGGCCGGCTCGTCGCCCAGGCCGACGAGGCCGAGGCTTTCATCGGCGATCTCATTTCCGGCGGAACTGCCGGCCCGGCAGGCCTGCTCTGGGTGCGCCAGGGCGTCACCGGCATCGAAAATCGTAGCAAGAGCGAGGAAGAAAACGACAAGCGGGTGCGCGAAAGCCTGTTGTCTTCGGTGCAGGGCGAGGTGGAGGCACTGACGGGCGGACGGCGCATGTCGGCGGTGCTCGAAGCCTGCGAGGATGAACTCAATCGCCTGGTCACCGCGACGCTCCGGCCAAAGACCGGAGGCCGCTTTGTCGCCGCGCTCGACGATCGTGACCGGCTGCAGGCGGAGGAGGCGCGGCTGGCCAAGGAGGTGGAGATGCTGCATGGCGCACTCGACCGCCGCCGCTCTGTGCAGGCGAGACTCAGCGAACTGGAAAATTCGGACGAAGAGGCGGGCCGGAAGGCGGCGATTGCCAATGCCGAGTCGGTGCTCGAGGCCGCTAAACTGCACGACAGGGAACTCAAGGCACTCGATGCCGAAGCTGCCCTGGCCGCCAGCCGTCGCGATGAGGCGCAGCAGGCATTCGACCGCTTCCACGCGGCATTGAACCGCAGTGACGAACTCGCGCGGCGTTTCGCCGTGACGGAAAAAGAGTTTTCAAATGCAGCCGAGCGACGCGCGGCATCGCTGGCCGAAAGCGAGGCAGCAACGGCGGAGGTTCAGGCAGCCGAAGAG
This sequence comes from Rhizobium sp. WYCCWR 11146, assembly GCF_013591995.1. Taxonomy (NCBI): domain Bacteria; kingdom Pseudomonadati; phylum Pseudomonadota; class Alphaproteobacteria; order Hyphomicrobiales; family Rhizobiaceae; genus Rhizobium; species Rhizobium sp. WYCCWR 11146. The sequence continues at coordinate 117,990 of NZ_JACCEY010000022.1, read as the reverse complement.
GATGAGCGGGTAAACCGCGAATGGCTGGCCCGGCTGGAGGCAGCACTGCGTTCGCGCCATGCCGCAGAGCGGCTGGCGGAGGTTCGTCTGCATCTCGACCAGGCGGAAGCGGCGCGGCGGCAGATCGAGGACGCGGAGGCTGCACATGCATTGCTCGCCATTCCAGCCGATGCGATCGAACGGCTCGAAGCGTTGGATCTCAAGATCGTTGGCTTGCGTGCAGCAGCCGAAGTCGGTCTTCCCAGGCTCAGGATCGACTACCTGAAAGACGCCTCCGGCTCGGTGAGCATGGATCGCCAACCTTTGCCGGGGGGCGAGGACAAGAGCTTTGCCGGGGTGGCGAAACTCGACATAGCAGGCGTCGGTACGCTGACGATCCATTCCAGCCGGCAGGCAGAACAGGACGGGGCGCTCGAGACCGCGGAAGCCACGCGCCAAACATTGCTTGCCAGGCTCGGTGTCGAGAGTTTGCGGGCGGCGCGACAGCGCGATATTGCCGCCCGGAACAAGCACGAGGAACTGGTGCGGGCACGGCAGCGGTTCGCCGACGTGGCTCCGAATGGTATCGACCAGCTTCACCTCGATGCCGCACGCTTTGCGGTACTCAGCCAGGGCCCAGTCGAACTCGACACCGACCCGGAGGAGGTGCGCGCCCGTCTCGCGGATGCGACGCAGCGTATCGACCTGGCGCGAAACCGGGCCCGGGAAGCGTCGATGATGCGCATGGAGGCCGGCGAGGCAATATTGCGTGCGCAGACGGAGCACGCCAAACTTGGTCAGGACCTCGAGGCCATCGTCGCGATCATCGGTCCCGAAGGCAGCCGAACGGAATTGCAACGGGACCTTGCGGCAAAGCTTTCCAGCGCCAAAGAACAATGCGACGCGGTTGAGCTCCGGGCCGGGCCTTTGCGCAGGGCCGGGCGGGACCTCGCCGGCGCGGAAGCCGCTCTTGCCAGGGCACGTTCGGTCGCCGACGCCGCAGCACGTGAAATTGCCAGGTTACGCGAAGAGCTTGCCGACCTCGGCGGTCAAATTCGTACCCGCTCAGACAGTGCGGTGGAAGAAAACTGGTTGGAAACTCGCGGTTTGCTTGACGCTGCGCGGGAACAGGTAAAGCGGTTCGAGGCGGAGGTCGCCGTCCTGGATCGCCTGCGCAAGGCGCTGACGGCGACGCGAGCAGCCGCGCGCGACCTCTATCTCAAGCCTGTCATGAGCGAACTCGCCCCGCTGGTCGGCCTGCTGTTCGACGACATCTCGATTACCTTCGACGGCGACACCTTGCTGCCGCAGATCGTGCGCCGCAACGGCCTGGACGAGGATGTCGATCGGCTGAGCGGCGGCATGCGGGAGCAGCTCTCGGTGCTGACCCGCCTTGCGTTCGCCCGGCTGCTCGCCCGCGACGGCCGGCCGGCGCCCGTCATCCTCGATGATGCGCTTGTTTATTCCGACGACGACCGGATCGAGCGGATGTTCGATGCGCTGCACCGCCAGTCACGCGACCAGCAGATCCTCGTCTTCTCCTGCCGCCAGCGCGCCTTCGCCAAGCTGGGCGGCAATGTGCTCACCATGCAGCCATGGCAGCCGGATTAGGGCGAGCGGTCGATCCTGTCGTCTGGTTTGAACCGTTTGCTAATTGTCGTCGAAGCTGACGTCCTGGCCGCGATGGAAGACACGCAGGATAGATACGATGTTCTCTGCCACCACAAACGCGATGCTTGCCTTGCCGCGATACCCAACGACGCGCAGTCCCGGCCGCAGGTCGTCACGCGCGGCGCCCCGCTCGGGAAACGTCTCAAAGCTGAGGCAGTAATCCACAATCTTACTGACGTAGTTGCGAGCCGTCTCCGGCCCGGCCTCGTCTATCAGATACACCAGCAGGGTTTCGAGGTCGTCGCTCGCCTCGGGCGCAAAAATAACGGTTCATGCCCTGCGTTATTTCTTGGCGTGAGCGGCTATACGGGCATCGAGCCGCTGGCGAACTTCCTCGGCGGAAAGGGCGCGCTCGGGGTGGGCTTTCATTTCGTCATAGGTAGGCAGGACCTCATCGCGTAGCCATTTTTCAACGGCGGCGTCGCGGGCGGCCAAGGTGCGTAGGCCGTCGCGGATAACTTCGCTCTCGGTCGCATATTCGCCGGAGCTGACTTTGGCCTTCACCATTTGCGCCATTTCCAGCGGGAGGGTGATGGTGAGAGGTTGGGTTGTGCGCATGGTGTGTATCCTCGTTATCTCCTTATAGCATGCCGTATGATTAAATCATACGCTTTACATATAAGCGATCCTTGGAGCGCTGATCGCGAAAATTGCTTGTTAGGCGCGACACCACGCTCAGGCAGGGTCTACGCCTCGCTCAAGCCACAGATACGCAGCAGCCGTCCAGGAAAAGCCGAGGCCGCCGCAGCCTTCGCCGGTGACGGGGTCGAAATATTCGGCGAAACCTTCCGTTTCGATCGCCGTGACAGTGGATTTTCGCAGCTCTTCGGAGGCATCCGCATGGCCATTGCGTTTGAGGCCGTTGATCAGAAGCCAGTTTATGATCGCCCAGGCGGGGCCGCGCCAGTAACGCTTCGGTTCCCAGCTTGCGCTGCCGGGCTTGGTTGTGGGGAAGGCGACCTTGAGGCTCTTGGACCAGGCCCTCATCTCGTCAACCAACGCATCCGCGATCGGCTTTTCGAGGTCTAGTGAGAGTAGGGGGATGAAGCCGGCTTGAGTCGCGGCCTCTATATCCTCGCCGGAGACGAGATCGCGCGAGACGAAGCGTGACAGGGCGGGGCGCCACTGGGCGAGGATAGCCTTGCGGGTCAGCGCATTCAACGCGGCGATCTCGGCGACATCGTCCATCCGGCCAAACTCGCGGGCGAGGGCTTCCAAATCTTCGCCGGCCTTGAGCAGGATGGCGGTCGTCTGGATCTCCGCGACCTTGAACGGTGCCTTTTCCCATTGTTTCGCCGGATCCCAGCCGCAAGCGGCATAAGTATCGACGAGATGGATGAAGCGGTGGTAATCCTCGTCGCGCGGACGCATGTCGGCATCGACATGGCCGGTATCCTTGCGCACGACGGGGGTATCGGTGGTGGTGGGTACACGAGCGAGCGCGATGTCCCAGGCGGGAGAATTGTCGCTGCCGCTTTCCCAGGGATGCAGGAGTGCGACGAGGCCGGTGCCTTCGGGGTCGCGCGCCGAGTACCACCAGCGATGCCATTTCAGCGCCGCTTCGTAGAGGGGGAGAGTGCGCGCCTCGGCATCCTTGCCGGCGGCCTCATACAGCTTGCGCAGTGCGATCGCGAAGACCGGCGGCTGGGTTATGCCAGAAGTCGGGGTCGTATGCTTCGTACGCCAGACGTTCGGCCCCGGGAAATAGGTATCGCTGGGCGCGTGGAAGACGATATGCGGGATCATCCCGTCCGCCCACTGGCCCTCGACCAGCCGCTCCAGCTCCCGATAGGCGCGATCGGTATCGTAGAGCGCAAAGCCCATGGCGACGAAGGCGGAATCCCAGTTCCACTGGAAGGGATAGAGCCGGTCGGTCGGCACGGTATAGCCGCCGCGATCGTTCACGGCGAGGATGCGCTTCGCCTGGTCGATATGCGTGTTCATTCTGGATGCTCCGGTATTCTTAGGCCAGGACGGCCGGAAAGGACTTGCCGCTTTCGGGCGAAAGCCAGGTAATGCGTTTCTGGTCGAGCTTCAGGCCGATCGTGTCGCCGCTCTTCACGGTTTCCGAGGCCGGCAGGATGACACGGACCGGCTGGTCGTGGATCGAGCCGGTCAAAAGCAGGTGCGAGCCCATCGGCTCGGCAACGCGCACCCGCATTTCGAGGCCCTGTGGCAGCGGCGCGAGTTCGACTGCCTCGCCGCGCAGGCCGAGAATCACCTCATTGCCGGAGCCCTGCGGCGCGGCAAGCCGCTCGGCGCCGGCTGCAACCTGGCTGTTCGTGACCGGCACCTTGATGAAGTTCATCGGCGGGTTGCCGATGAAGCCGCCGACGAAACGTGTCGCCGGGTGATTGTAGATCTCGACCGGATGGCCGACCTGCTCGACCACGCCGCCATGCATGACGGCGATGCGGTCGGAAAGGCCCATCGCTTCCGTCTGATCGTGGGTGACGTAGATCGTCGTGGTCCCTGCCGATTGCAGCACCGTCTTGAGTTCGGTGCGCATTTCGAGGCGGAGCAGCGCGTCGAGGTTCGAAAGCGGCTCATCCATCAGGAGAACCTTCGGTTCGACGGCAAGGGCGCGAGCGACGGCGACGCGCTGGCGCTGGCCGCCGGAAAGCTTGTTCGGGTAGCGGTCGAGATATTGCTCGATATGCAACAGGCCGGCGGCCTTCTCGACCTGCGCCTTCACGCGTGCGTCGTCGGCCTTCTGCATCCGCAGCCCGAAGGCGACGTTTTCGTAGACCGTCATATGCGGAAAGACGGCATAGTTCTGGAAGACCATCGCAAGGCCGCGATCTCTGGGCGCAAGGCCGATCACCGACTTGTCGCCGATACGAATATCTCCCGATGTCGCCGTCTCGAGGCCGGCGATGATGCGCAGCAGCGTGGTCTTGCCGCAGCCGGACGGGCCGAGCAGCGAGACGAATTCGCCGTCGTTGATCGTCAGCGAGACCTCTTTCAGCGCCTGGAAGGCTCCGAAGCTCTTGCGAATGCGGTCGATGACAATATTGGCCATATCTCTGGTCCCGTTATTTGGAGGAAATGCCCCAGATCGCGAAGAGGTAGCGCCTGACCGCGAAGATGAAGACAACCGAGGGAAGGATGAGCATCAGGCCCCCGGCAAAACGGTAATGCATCGGGCTTTCCGAAAGCACGGTGAGCAGGTAGGCGGTCAGCGTGCGGTTGCGCACCGTCAGCACCGAGGCGGCAAAGACCTCGTTCCACGAGATGACGAAGGCAAAGACCGCGGTTGCGACGATGCCGGGAAGCGCCAAGGGTGCCACCACCTTGAAGAAGGCCTGGATGCGGGTGCAGCCGAACACCCAGGCGGCTTCCTCCAACTCCTTCGGCACGCCGAGGAAAATCCCTTGCGTGACGAGTGCCGCGAAGGGCAGCGCCAGGACCGTATGGATGAGGCCGACGCCGACGATCGTATCGTAGAGGCCGAGCCGGATGAAGGAGACCGTCAGCGGCAGCGCCAGGATTGCCAGCGGAAAGGCGCGGGTCAGTAGAACCAGAAGGCGGTAGCTGTCCTTGCCGCGGAAATCGTAGCGGGCGAGCGCGTAACCTGCCGGCGCGCCGAGCAAGATTGAAAGCGCCACAGTGATGCTGGCTGCCCCCAGCGAATTGAGGAAGGACTGGACGACGCCCTCGGTCTTCAGGAAGAGAATGAAGGGCTCCAGCGATATGCCCGTGGGAAGCCCGGTCTTCGGCCAGATGTAGACGCCCTGCCGACCGCCAAGCGCGCCGAGCGCGACCAGATAGATCGGCACCAGCACCCAGGCGCAGAGTGCGGCGATGCCGCTCCACAGCAGCCAGCGCCGCGAGGAGACGAAGCCGGCGGCTTTGGGTGTGTCTGCGGCCGTGCTGATGGTATCCGTGGTCATGGCAGGCGCTCCGGATCGACCTTCAAGACTTTCAGATAGATGAGCGTGGCGGCAAGCGAGATGATCATGATCAGCACCGCATAGGCGGCAGCGACGCTGTAGTTCTGGTTCTGGTTCTGCCAGTTGTAGGCCTCGCCGACGAGAACCGGAAAATTGCGCCCGCCGAGCGCATAGACCACCGCGAAGACTTCGAAGGCGAGCACGGTGCGCAGGATGAGAGCCGATTGCAGGGCGGGGCGGATCAGCGGCAGGGTGATGCGCCAGAAGCGCGTCCACGGGCCTGCGCCGAAAATTTCGGCGGCCTCCCTGAACTCCTTCGGCACCTGGTTGAGACCGGCGACGATGATGACCATGACGATGGCCGTGCCGCGCCAGATTTCGGCAACCGCAATGGCGATGAAGAGCGCGACCGGCGTCTGGTAGGAGAGCCAGCTTGCCTGCCTGCCGATGATGCCGAGACCGAAGAGCAGCGAATTCAGATAGCCGGTATTCTGCAGGATCGACAGCCAGACGAGACCGGCGGCGAGGTCGGAAATGCCGAGCGGGATCGTCCAGATCCACAGGATCGTCTCGCGCCCGCGGCCGACCTTGGCGACCATCGTGCCCATGGCAAGCGCAATGGCGATCTGCACCGGCACGACCGCGATCGTCAGCAGGAAGGTATTCTTCACCGAGCGGGTGAAATTGATGTCGGTTACCATGCGCTCGGCATTCGCGAGCGACAGCGCGCCATTGTCCGAAACCGCCAGCCAGATCGTCTGCACCAGCGGCACGACGAAGAGCAGCGCCAGAAAGGCGACGGATGGCAGGATCAGCAGATAGGGGATCCAGGGTCGGCTATTGGTCATCGGCTCCGGCCTTGACGAGCAGAGTGTCGGAAGAGCGCCCGGGCATTCCGCCCGGACGCTTCTCAGGTAGATTTATTCGACCGGGCAGGGGCCGTCGCTCTTGGCATCGGGCGCCCAGCAGGCAGCCTTCGTATCGGCCATCAGCTTGGCCATCGTCGCGCCCTGGGTCTTCAGCACGTCTGCAACGGGCTCGTTCTGCAGCACGATGCGCTGGAAACTGTCCATGTAGACCTTGTTGAACTCGCCGCCCTTGTCGCCGAGACCGACTGGGAGCAGCGAGATGACCGCGTCCTTGGAAGCCTGGGTGGCCGTGACCGCACCGGCAAGCAGGGCGACGCCGGCATCGAGATCCGGCGGCAGCTTGACGTTGAGGGTCGGGAAGAAGCCGACCTTGGAGGCGGTCAGGAGCTGCGTGTCCGGCATGGACAGGTGTTCGATGATCTTTTCTGCGCCGGCTTTGTCAGGCGCGCCCTTCGGAATGGCGAGACCCGCGACGACAGGCATGTAGCCGCGACCTTTGGGACCCGCGGGGGCGGGGAAGACGACATAATCATCCGGTGCAGCGGAAATGGCATTCTTCAGACGGGCGATATGATCCCAGGCGACCATGACTTCGCCGGCAGCGAGCGGCTCCTGCATGAAGTCGTAATTGGTCGAGTTCGGTGTCACATGGCCCCACAGCGCCTTCAGCTTTTCCCAGCCGGCGGCAGCATCGGCACTCTGGAAGGTGCGCACGACACCGCCGGTGAAGGACGGGTAGAAATAGCCCTGGAAATAACGCGCCATCAGCCCCTTCGGGCCGGCCGGGAAACCGATCTGCGGCTGGCCCGTCGCCTCCTGCATATTCTTGCCCCACTCGATCAGTTGATCGTAGTTCAGCGCGTTCACGTCGGCGCCGGCAGGCAGGTATTGCAGCGCTTCCTTCTTGGCAGCCATCACATAGGTCGCCTGCATCCAGGGGATGTACTGCTGGGTCGACTTGCCGAGCTTGCCAAGGTCGAGCAGCGACTGTGGCATGCCGCTCGCGGCCAGCTTGTTGGCGAGATCGTCGAGCGGCTCGAGCGTGTCCTTGTCGGCAAGCGGCGAGAGCTCGCCATGCAGCGCACCGACGAGGCTAACGGTGTGTTTGCCGGCCTGACGTTCGGCCTCCATGCGGACGGCAAACTGCGGCGGCTCCTCGACCACGTAATCAACCGAGCCGACGTCCTTCAGCAGCTCCTCGCGCACGACGGTCGCCTCCTCGATCGGACGAAGCTGGGTGGACACGAAAACCGTCTGGGCAAGCACAGGCGAGGCGAAGGCCAGCACGGTGGAAGCCAGAATTCCAAATGACATGATATGTTTCATCTTCTCCTCCTTCATTGTTCTTTGTTTGAGATGCACTGCTGTCTATGCCGCCCTAAGCGGACGGCGGTGGCTGTCGCGATCGACGAATTCGATCGCGTGAAGCTCCTGGAGTTCTTCGGCAGGCTCGCCTGCAATGGCGCGCAGCAGCAGCGAGGCGAAGCTCGCGCCGAGGTTTTCACCGGTCATGCGCATGGTCGAGAGCGGGGGGCTGGTGAAGGCGCCCATCGCCAGGTCGTCATGGCCGACAATGCTGATCTGGTTGCCGCCATCGAGCTCGCGTAGCGCCCGGAGTGCCCCGATCGCCATTTCGTCGGTGGCGCAAACGAGTGCGGTCGGACGCGAGGGTTGGCGCAGAAGTTCGAGTGCTGCGAGATAACCGCCCTGTTCCAGCGGCGCGCCTTCGGCACAAAGGTCGGTGGCAAGGCCGCATTCCTCCATCGCCGCCCGCCAGCCGCGGCAGCGGTCATGTGCAAAGTAATATTCCTGCGGGCCGGCGATGTGGCCGATGCGGCGGTGGCCGGCGGCATGGAAGCGCAGCGTCGCGGCCCGGAATCCGGCAAAACCGTCGCCGTCGATATAGGGATGGGGCAGCAGGCTTTCGGTGCGGCCATTGGTGACGAAGGGAATGCCGCGCGACTGCAGGAATTCGACGCGCTCGTCTTTCCGCTTGGTGCGGACGAGAAGCATGGCGTCGACGCGGCGGCCATCGACGAAGCGGCGGCAGATGTCGAGCTCGCTCTCGCCGCGCGGCACCGGCGCAATCACCAGATTGAGGCCGGCGGCGGCAAGGTGTTCGGCACAGCCGGACAACATATCGAGGAAATGCGGAGGACCGATATGGCCGGGATCGCTCGGCAGCGTGACGGCAACCAGTTCGGCGCGCTGCCTGCGGAGGCGGCGGGCCGAAGCATTCGGTCGGTAGCCGACCTTGTCGGCAGCCTCTCGAACCCGTTCGCGCGTGGCGGCCGACACATCGGCATAACCGTCGAGCGCACGCGACACCGTGGTGATCGACAGTCCCAGCGATTGCGCGAGCTGTTTGAGATTCGCCAAGATCTTCCTCCCGAGGTGAGAAAAAGATTCTCCAAAACGTTTTGGGAGTCAAGCCAAAACGTTTTGGATTCGTGCCGATGTCGCGCGCATTGATCTTTCAAGACGGAGCAGAGACGTCACAGAGATATGCGAAAGGGCGGGGGTTCTCAGCGCAGCCTAGGCGGGACCACTATCTTATGTATCTGGATACGCTCGGGAAGTTCGCAAAGTAGTTCTGCATCTCGCGCCAGATGATGAACCTGCTCCGGATCACCTTTCGTAAACGCCGTCATCGATTGCATGTCGGCCCAGTAGGAGATCGTCGTGAACCATGTTTCATCCTTCCGATCTTCGCGCAGCAATTGGACGCCGATCGCCGTCTTTAGCAGTGGCGGAACTCCCTCAGCGCGATTGTAAGCTTCGTATTCATCAGCAAATTCCGGCTTCGTGCGGCCGCGCCAGATACGGGCGATAGTTGGAACTTTCGTCATGTTCTGCTCTCCGTGACATCTGAATGAAGCAAGCCGACGGTCGAGGGCGTCTGCCTCAAACGGCATGGGCACCGTCGAACAGGGCGCCAAGCCCGCCGATCAGAGGCGCCCCGGGCATGCGCCCACTCGGGCATCACACCCGTTCACAGCCCGGAACGTCTGTTCCACGAGCAAAGGAGATGAGTCCCACGATCGATCGTTCAAGGCCTCCGTGAGCCGATCGACCGGTCTGGACCTTCTACCCCGCTTGGGGGCTGGGTCGCTGATGGCTCGCGAGTGCGTTCATTCGATCAAAATCTAATCAACGGCGTAACCTGATTTGAAAGTCGGTTTGGTACGGAGGGTCTCCTTCCGGGAAGTGACGTCATGATCCTTGAGTTGCAGAATGCCATTCTGGAAATGATTGCCAAAGGGGAACCGCTGGCAACAACGATCGAGCAACTTTGCCTCAGGGTCGAGGCCGTCGTTCCTGGGATCACCGCTTCGGTGCTGACGTTCGACGGGAGCCGTCTTCACACACTTGCTGGACCCTCCCTTCCGCCTGACTATTCAGCGGCTGTCGACAATCTTGAAGCCGGACCTCTTGCGGGCTCCTGTGGTGCCGCTGCCTATTCTGGAGAAGCGGTCGTTGTCACCGATATCGAGACCGATCCTCGTTGGCAGGACTTCAAGTCTCTGGTTCTTCCGCTAGGGTTGCGGGCTTGCTGGTCCAGCCCGATCAAGAGCGGCGAGCGGGTGATCGGCACCTTCGCCTTCTATTATCGAGAACACGGCGCTCCGAAGGCCGTCGAACGGGACCTCGTCGAGGCTTGTGTCCATCTTTGCACAATCGCCATCGATCGCGAAGAACGGGTGATGGAACGTCAGCGACTGACATACAGCGACGCTATGACGGGACTGTCGAATCGTGCTCGTTTCAACCAGCTTCTCGCCGAAGATCTGCCTCGATCCCGGCGCGCCTGGGGCATCTTGCTTGTTGACATCGACAACTTGAAACTGGTGAACGACACGTTCGGGCACGCAGCCGGCGACGCATTGATTCAAGTGGTTGCAGACCGGATCTCCGCGACAGCAGGCGCCAAAAACACGTTCAGGCTTGGTGGAGATGAGTTTGCTGTCATTGTATCGGACGACAAAGACCTTGATCTGAATGCGAGGGCATCCGCCATCCTCGAAGCACTGTCCTCTCCTTCAACGTGCGACGGCCATGTCGTCTTTCCCGCCGCGACGATTGGCGGCGCGTTGGCAGAGACCGAAACAAACCCCGATCAGACCCGCCAGAACGCCGATGTGGCGCTCTATCATGCGAAGGAACACAACCGTGGCCGGTACGTGCAACACTATCCCGGCCTGGGCACCGCCCTCACCAGACGCTTCAGGGCGGTTCGGGACGTGGGCATCGCCCTAAAAGACGATCGGATCGACGCGCATTACCAACCGATCTTGCGCCTGGATACGCGGGAAATTGTTGGTTTCGAAGCCTTGTGTCGAATGACCACGCCTTCCGGCCAAATCATAGCAGCAGCGCATTTCCATGAGGCGACGAAAGACGCGCATATTGCTGCTGAGCTGACCCAACGGATGTTGCTGAGGGTTGCGAAAGACATCCGCAGCTGGCTCGCCCGAGGCCTTCCTCTCCAACATGTCGGCATCAACCTGTCCGCCGCAGATTTTCGTGGCGGCAATCTGCAAGACAGGCTGTGCCGAATTTTCGGGGACGCGGAGGTTCCTCTCAAGCACATCATCCTCGAAGTGACGGAATCGGTTTATCTCGGACAACGGGACTATGTCGTAGCGGACGAGATAAAGGCTCTTCGGTCCAAGGGCTTGCGGGTTGCCCTCGACGACTTCGGCACGGGCTACGCGTCTTTGACCCATCTGCTGACGGTGCCGGTCGACATCATCAAGATCGACAAGTCCTTCATCGACCGCATGGTGCCGGGCGACGCTGGGACCTTCATCGTTGAGGGCCTGATCGGAATAGCTGACAAGCTGGGGATCCGGGTCGTCGCAGAAGGGATTGAAACAGAACCCCAAGCTGTTCAATTGAGCCAGCTCGGCTGCAAGCTCGGACAGGGCTATCTGTTTTCGAAAGCAGTCGATCGAACGGTTGCCGCGGCCATTTTAGAGCAGCATGGACAACGGCTCAACCAAGACAAGACCCGTGCCGGAGCCCTATAGCCTGAGCGAGGTTTTCGCGCTCGGGCCAGCCCCGGATACCTGAGACAACGCTTGAGTACCAAGATTATTTTGAACGGATCAGAGATGCGAAAACGGATACATGTCAGCCAATTGCGGGTAGGAATGTATGTCGAGGACGTCGAGATTGAGGGAGAAGACAGGACACGCCGGTTCAAGCCGTTCCTGATCTCGGCCGCCGGTCAGGTCGAGAGTTTGATGGCAAACCGCCTGATGACTGTTGTTATCGACGTCGGAAAAGGCGCGGATGTCGATCCGGGCGGGGCACAGGACATCGACCGGGCTGCGTTTGACACCCAGCTTCGTGCCGTGTTTTCGGCGAAGGATATCAAGCAGGCGAGGGAATGCGTCGAGGATACAAGACCGCAGATCCGCCAAATGCTTGCCCACGCCAGGATCAAAGCTTCTTTCGCCAGTGATGCGGCAAGCGCAGCTGTGGAGCGGATCATGTCGGCAGCCTTCGACAACGCCGGCGCGCTGATCGCAGTCGCAAAGCTGAAGGAAAAAGATGAGCTGACGTTCCTCCACTCGCTGGCGGTAAGCGCGTTGATGATCACCCTAGGGCGCAGCCTCGGTCATGGAGAAGAGGATGTGCGGGTATTGGGACTCGGCGGACTGGTTCACGATCTTGGAAAAATGGCGCTCCCGGACGAAATTTTGACGAAACCCGGTAAACTGACGGCCGAGGAAATGGATCTTGTCCGCGGGCATCCTCAGCGGGGATATGAGCTGGTTTCCCATGTCGCGCATGTCCCGAAGCCGGTGCTCGACATTTGTCGCTACCACCATGAAAAGTTCGATGGCTCGGGCTATCCTGGCCGGCTCGCAGGAAAGAAGATCCCTTACGTCGCCCGGCTTGCGGCGATTTGTGACGTTTACGAAGCGCTGACCACAATCAGGCCGTATAAGCGCGCCTTCTCGCAAGCGGAGGCGATCAACATGATGATGAATTCGCCGGGCCATTTCGATAGCCAGCTTCTTTCCGCATTCGTGTCAAAAATGGTGATCAGCGGCACGCTCCACTAGAGCCATCATTTACCGGACGGCGCGTCGTACCGGCCAAACGTCACTTGTAACTCCGCTCGGATCGGCGGTCATTTCGGCAGCAGAGGCAACCCCGACCAGCGCCGGGCAGGCCAAGCGCTGATCGTCTACAGGGGGTAAAGATTGCGCGCCGATAGGGGGCAGTTTGTGCGCCGATTGACAGATAGGTGTTCGGAACGCTGAGCAGTGCGCGTAAAAAGCCGCTTGACAAAACGCGTCCGCCACGACTATTGGGTAATCGATCACCCAAGGAGGATGGTGAGGATCGTGGCAGCATCTCTTTCTGACATCGCGGAACGTGCGGGCGTCTCGGTAAAGACGGTTTCCGGCGCATTGCACGGCGGCTCCGCCCGCATGTCGGACGATACGCGCCAGAAGGTCAAAGCCATTGCGGAAGAACTCGGCTACGTGACCAACCTTGCGGCGCGTGGCGTGCGTCAGGGCTGGCTGCCGCTGGTCGGAGTCGTCTCCGACGGCCTAATCACTTCGCCCTTCGCCACCGAGATCGTGCGTGGCCTCGACGGGGCGGCCCGCAGCGCCGGCATGGCGGTCTTTGCGGTCAACCACCGCAGCGGCCAGTCTATCGGCTCGGTGCTCGACGAGGTGCAGCAGTTCCGGCCGCGCGCCGTTGCTTATGCCGCCATGTACCACAAGGATGTCGCCCTGCCGGACAGGTTGGCGGGCGCCGTCGGCGTCATGATCAACTGCCGCGAGGCTGCCGGCCGCGTCACCGCGCTGGTGCCGGACGAAGAGGGCGGCGCGCGGGAGATCGTGCGTTATCTCCTCGTCGCCGGCCGCCGCCGCATCGCCTTCATCAACCTGCCGGGCATTCTCGCCGGCACACTACGCGAGACGGGGTTTCGTGCGGCGCTTGAGGAGGGGGGCATCGACCCCATCGGCGTTCTGCCGGCGGTGCGCCGCAGCGTCTATAGCGACCGCGCGCCAAGCCTTGTTGCCTCTCATGTGGAGGCGCTTCTGAAATCCGGTCAGCGGCCTGACGCCATCTTGTGCGGCAATGACCGCGTGGCGATGGAAGTCTATGCGGCGCTTGCCCGTGCCGGCCTTCGCATTCCGGATGATATCGCGGTGGCAAGCTTCGACAACCAGGTCGAGCTGGCCTCGCGGCTGGACCCGCCATTGACGACGATGGCCCTGCCGCACCGCGCCATGGGCCGCCTTGCCATGGAGATCCTCCTGGCCGAGCAGCCCGAACCGCCGCATCTGCATAAACTGCCGTTCCATCTGGTCGAACGGGCATCCGTCTGAACATCGAATAGTGCCAAACAGGAGGAGAATACGAAATGAGGATTTTAATGGGTAATCGTTTACTTTCCGCACTCCTAGCGTCCGCTGCCCTGGTCGCGACCGCCGGTTTCGCCGAGGCGAAGACCGTCATCCACGTCATGCACCAGGGCGATCCCGGCTGGGTGAAGGCCTATGGCGACGTTGCCACCCGCTTCGAGGCCGCCAATCCCGATGTCGACATCGAGATGATCTACGCGCCGCACGATGCCTATAACGAAAAGTTCAGCGCCGCCGTCATGGCCAAGCAGCTGCCCGATATCATGGAACTCGATGCTCCGTTCCTCGCCAATTATGTCTGGTCCGGCTATCTACAGCCCGTCAAGCCGCTCATTGACAAGGACCTGCTCGATGACATGACGGATTCGAATATCGCCCAGGGCACCTATCCGATCGACAAGGACCTCTACGCGATCGGCCTCACCGACTCCTCGGTCGTGCTCTACGGCAATAAGAAATATCTTGAAGCCATTGGCGCCCGCATTCCGAAATCGGTCGATGATGCCTGGACCCGCGAGGAATTCGAAGGCTATCTCGAAAAGCTTTCCAAGCTCGAAGGCGTGAAGTGGCCGATCGACACCTTCCGAGGTTACGGCATCAAGACCGAGTGGATCACCTATGCCTACGGCCCCCTGCTCGAAAGCGCCGGCTGCGACCTGATCGACCGCAAGACTTGGAAGGCCAGCGGCACGCTCGATGGCGAGGCCTGCGTCAAGGCGCTGACGATGATGCAGGACTGGGTGAAGAAGGGCTGGGTCGTACCGACTTCGTCGGGCACCAACCAGTTCTACGCCGAAGGACAGCCGGCCGCGCTCGCCATGGGCGGCCACTGGTTCTACGCGGAGGCATCGGCAGCGATGAAGGACAATATCGTCGTCATGCCGCTGCCGAAGATCGGCGACAAGGGCGTGAGCCCGAACGGAACCTGGATCTGGGGCATTTCCGCGACCTCGGAAAACCCTGAGATCGCCGGCAAGTTCCTGAGCTTCCTGCTGAAGGACAAGGAATACAGAGAGTACGCCGAGACCCAGTCCGCCTATCCGGGCCTGAAGAGCTTCGCCGCCGAATCCCCGCTCTATGCGGAAGGCGGTCCGCTCGCCGTCGCCTTTGAGCAGGCTTCCAAGACCGCGATCGCCCGTCCGCCGCACCCGGCCTATCCGACGATCACCTCGGCCTTCATGCAGGCCGTCGACAAGATCTTCAACGGTGGTGACGCGCAGGAAGCGCTGACGGCCGCCGCCAAGAAGATCGACGAGGATATCGAGGACAACGCCGGCTACCCGCCCTTCGAGCAGCAGTAAGGGGTTTGACGGGGCCGGCTCTCCGGCCGGGCCTGGACTATCTCGGGAGGATGACCGATGAGGAGGAAACAATGACTTTGCAACAGACCTCCACGCCCGCTTTGCGACGTCCGGCGAAACGCCGCGACAACCAGCGGCTCTGGCAGGAAATGGCGATGATCGCGCCTGCCTTTCTGCTTATGGCGATATTCCTGATCACGCCGTTCCTCTTGTCCTTCTGGACGGCGATGACCAACCAGCCGCTCGTGCCGCGCCCGACGCCGGTACGCTTCGTCGGCCTCCTGAATTTCGAGCGCGTCTTCACCGATCCGCTGTTCTGGACCTCGCTGTGGAACGTCACGCGCTTCACCGTCTGGGTGCTGCCGCTGCAGTGCGGCCTCGCCTTCCTGACCGCGCTACTCTTGCATCAGAAGCTGCCGATGCAAAACCTGCTGCGCGGCCTGTTCTTCCTGCCGGCGATCACCTCCATGGTGGTGGTCTGCGTCATCTGGGGCACGCTTTTCCAGTACCCGAGCGGCCCGCTCAACCAGATCGTCGGTTTCCTTTCCGGCGGCACGATTCAGCCGATCGACTGGCTCGGCGACCCCAACTGGGCGATGTTCTCCATCGTGTTGCTTTCAGCCTGGCAGGCCTATGGCTTTCAGATGATCATCTATCTCGCCGGCCTGCAGGGCATTCCCGAAGAACTATACGATGCCGCCCGCATCGACGGGGCAAGCGCGCTGCGCCGCTTCTGGCACGTCACCATGCCCGGCCTTCGCCCGACCCATGTCTTCGTGCTGGTCATCACCACGATCCAGGCCTTCAAGCTCTATACGCAGGTGGCGATCCTCACCCAGGGCGGCCCGAACGAAAGCACCGAAACCGTTGTCCACTATATGGTGCGCGCCGGCTTCGAGGAGCAGAAACTCGGCTACGCATCGGCCGTGTCCGTCATCCTCTTCGTCATCGTTCTTCTGATCGCGCTCCTGCAACGCAAACTCCTGAGGCGCTTCGATGTCTGATCTCGCTTTGACCCAGCCCGTCCCGCTGGCAATCGCAAGGGGCAACGGCAAGAGAAGCCTGCGCATCGTGCAGAGCCTCTGCATCCTGGTCATCGCGCTGGTGATGATCTCGCCGCTGTTCATGCTGCTGATCGCCAGCCTGAAGGACGACCGCTTCCGCATTCTCGCCGACATGGGCAGCTTCCGCGCCTTCTGGGTCAGCGACCCGACGCTGTCGAACTACAAGGAGATCGCCCATTTCTCCGGCGAGCTGGCCTATGGCCGATATCTCTTCAATTCGCTGGTGATCCTCGTCGCCACAGTCGTCTCGGGACTGGTCGTCAATTCCATGGCGGGCTTCGTTCTCGCCTGGGGCTCGCTGCGCGGCAAGGCGGCGCTCTTGGCGCTGATCGTCGCGCTCTATGTCATCCCGCAGGAAAGCATCATCATGCCGCTCGTCGTCATGATGTCGCGGGCGGGGCTGACGGATACCTTCGCGGTGCAGATCCTGCCCTGGGTGGCAAGCCCGCTCTATGTCTTCCTCTTCTACCAGTTCTTCGCGCAGCTGCCGAAAGAACTCTATGAAGCGGCGGAAATGGACGGCGCATCGGCCTTCCGCATCTACCGGTCGATCTACATGCCGCTCAGCCTGCCGGCGCTCGCCACGGTCTCGATCCTCATGGGCATCGAAAGCTGGAACCAGTATCTGTGGCCGACGCTGGTCACTCAGACCGACTATGCTCGGCCGATTGCCGTCGCCATCGCCACCTTCTTCGGACAGGACAGCATCTACTGGGACCGCGCCATGGCCGCCTCGGTGCTGATGATGATCCCGGTCCTCATTCTCTATCTGGCTTTCCAGCGCTGGTTCGTCAGTTCATTCGTCGGCTCCGCCGTGAAAGGTTGATCATGTCTCTGCAGGCAAAATCCGAAACGTCAGCACCTGAAACCATTGAAGCGGAGCTGCCCGAAGGCACGGTGCTGCATCTCTGGCTGAAGGCGCGCCATGCCGGCGGCGAGGCGAAGCTCTTCGTCGCCGTTGATGGCAACGACATCGGCGAGCCCTCGACCCGCCGCACGGGGGAATTTGAGTTCTTCGCTGTGACGCTCGCGAAAGGCGGTCGTGCCACGCTGTCCTATGATGCGACAACCACAGCGCTCTCAGTCGCTTACGCCTTCCGGCCGGAAACCGTGATGAAGGAGGGCATCCGCGTCCTGCACAGCGATGCCCGCACCGCCGCCCCCGACGTGCCCGACAGCTACCATTTCCGCCCGCCCTTCGGCTGGATGAACGATCCGAACGGGTTTGGACGGTTCGGCGGAAACGCTCACCTCTTCTACCAGCACTATCCTCATGAGCCGCGCTGGAACACTATGCACTGGGGGCATGCCGTCTCGAAGGATTTCGTCCGCTGGAGGCATCTGCCCATGTTCCTCTTCCCGGCGGCGCATCTATCGGAAAAGGACGATGGCCGCGGCGGTGCCTTCTCCGGCTCGGCGATCCCCGGCGCCGGCCCGGAAGGCGAGGAGATCCGCGTCTTCTACACCGAGCATGTTCGTGACCGGCAACCGGAAGAGCAAATCCAGCTTTCCGCGGTCAGCCGCGACGGCATCGTCGCCGGGCCGTCGGAAATCGTGATGCCGCTGCGCCCGGAAGGCTTGAACCTCACCACCGATTTCCGCGACCCCTATGTCTTCAAAGGCCCGGACGGGCGCTGGAAGATGCTGCTCGGCAGCCGCGACAGGCAGGGCGGCGTCGTACTGCTCTATGAAACCGCAGACGCGCAAGGCGCCGATGGCTGGACCTTCCTCGGTATCCTCCATCGTGAGGACGGTTTCGGCATGACGGCGGCGGAATGCCCCTGCATGGTGCCGCTTTCCGGCAAAAACGCAGAAACCCGCTGGGCGCTGATCTTCGGTCTGCTCACCAGCCGCGACCCGGCCACCGGCCGCCGCAACCTCACCTCCGTCACCGTCGGCGGTTTTGATGGCCGCACCTTCACCGCGGAGTTCGTGCAGGAGTTGGATTTCGGTTCGGATGCCTATGCCTTCCAGGCTTTCGTCGATGGCGACGAGCCGGTCGGCATCGCCTGGCTCGCCAACTGGACGGATTTTTCCAAGAAGGACGACTTCCCGACGACCATGACCCTGCCGCGCCGCGTGCTTCTCGACGGCGACACCGTGCTGACCCCGCCGGTCGCAGCCGTCGAAAGCCTGCGCCATCAGTTGCTTGATGACACCGCGCTTGCCGCTGGCAAGACCGTGCCGCTCGGCACCGGCGCCGTCGAGATCGTACTTGATCTCACCGAGCCGGGCGCCGCCTTCGATCTCACCTTCGATCATCCGGATGTCGATCTAGGCGTGAAACTCGATGCCGATGGTCTGGCGATTGTCTTCGACGCTCGCACCGGTGTGACGCCGCCACGTTACGTCGCCGCCGGCGCGAAACCGTCCAGCCTGCGCATCTTCCTCGATGCCGGCTCCATCGAGGTCTTCGCTGACAACGGCCGCTGGACGGGGTCCAAACGCATTCCGGGCTTTGCCGCCGCACGTTCGGCAACGCTCACCGGCGCCGTCGCCGAGGCCGGCGTCTGGCAATTGAAACTGTGAGGGCGGACAGACAATGGCATCGGTAGCAATCGACCGGGTTCTGAAGCAATACGGCGCGGCCTCCGTTATCCACGGGGTTTCCGCGGATATCGAGGACGTTGAGTTCGTCACGCTCGTCGGGCCGTCCGGCTGCGGCAAGTCCACGCTTCTGCGCATGCTGGCGGGGCTAGAGGATATCAGCGGCGGTGAAATCCGCATCGACGGCCGCGTCGTCAACGACGTCGCGCCGAAGGAGCGCGATATCGCGATGGTGTTCCAGTCCTACGCGCTCTATCCGCACATGACGGTGCGCGAAAATATGGGCTTTGCCCTGAAGCTGCAGGGGCGCGATAAGGCGACCATCGACAAGCTGGTGAGAGAAGCCGCCGGCATTCTCGCACTTGAACCCCTGCTGGAGCGCTTGCCAAAGCAGCTTTCCGGCGGCCAGCGCCAGCGCGTCGCCATGGGCCGCGCCATCGTACGCCATCCGAAAGTGTTCCTCTTTGACGAGCCGCTGTCCAACCTCGACGCCAAGCTGCGGGTGACCATGCGCAGCGAAATCAAGGAGCTGCATCAGCGCCTTGGCACTACCATCGTTTACGTCACCCACGACCAGATCGAGGCGATGACCATGGCCGACAAGATCGTCGTCATGCGCGCCGGCCGCATCGAGCAGATCGGCAAGCCGCTCGATCTCTACGACCGCCCGGATAACACCTTCGTCGCCGCCTTCATCGGCTCGCCGTCGATGAACCTCTTCGAGGGTAGCGTCAGCGACGGCGGCTTCCGTATCGAAGGCGGTGTGTCCCTTCCGCTTCCGCCACAATTGAGCCAAAGCGCGGCGCGCACCTACGGCATCCGCCCGGAAGACCTCGACATTGCGGAGACGGGCATTCCGGCCACCGTGCTGACTGTCGAGCCGACCGGTGCGGAGACCCATCTTTCGGTGCGTGTCGGCACGCAGACGGCAACCATCGTGCTGCACCGGCGGCTGGATATAAAACCCGACCAGCAAATCCACGTCGCGCCCAAATCCGAGAAAATCCACCTCTTCTCCGCCGAAGGCAGTCGGATAGGCTGATCCCTCGGCGCCTCCCGCTGAGCCGCGTCCGTCATTTGACGGGCGTGGTTCGGTGCCGGTGCCATCCAGCCTTGCGACGTCTTAGTTTTGAGTGTTCGCCCCTTCAGTTGATCGAATTGGCCAATTGCGCGGCAATCTGTTGCCGCGGTTCGAATCTCTTCAGGAGCCGCATGCGATCGGGAGGTCAAGTGACTTCATCTGCGCTGGCGGTTTCCATGAAGAATATCTTGGTTTTGTCATACCTGCTGGCACCGTCGGTCACGCCAGCGGAATTCAAGCCATACCAAAATGGAGGATCCGGCGGCCTGTCGCTTCGGATAGGTTCTGGGCTTCGTGTCCGGAAACCGATAGGGTCCAACGATCAGGACGAACGCTTCAAACTCGTTTGGAAAAGCAAAATGATTCGACCGGCCCGTGCGATCGTCATTGCAGTGCTCGTCTTGCTTGTCGTCTTTGCATCGGCTTGGTCGTCGCTGGCGCTTTGGTACCGCTTGCCGTTGCCCGAGGTCGGCAGGCAAGCCAGCGCCATCTTGTTCGGGCTTTTTGGCGCCGCCGTCGTCGTGGCGCTCTTTGGCAGAAGGCGCTTTCGTGCGGTCCTCGCGTTTGGGGCCGCGTTCGTCCTTGTCCTCGTCTGGTGGAGCACTATCGAGCCGCAGGCAAATGGAGCGTGGGCTCCGGACGTCGCTCGTCAGGTCACGGGCGAATTCGACGGTGATCTGTTGACGCTGACAAATGTCCGCGATTTCGAGTGGCGCAGCGCCACCGACTTCACGGAACGATGGACGAAGCGCAGTTATGACCTGAACAAGTTGAAGACCGTCGACATGTTCATGTCGTACTGGTCAGGTCCGACCATCGCGCATGTCATCATGAGCTTCGGCTTCGACGACGGCCGCTATCTGGCGTGGTCTATCGAAGTGCGTCGCCTTTCTGGAGGCACGTTCTCGCCGCTGGCGGACCTCTTCAAAAACAGCCCTCTAGTCATCCTCGCCGCAGACGAAAGAGATGTGATCGGCCTCCGCTCCAATTTTCGCGGTGAGGACGTCCAGATCTACCGCCTGAGGGCGTCGCCTGCAGCTGCGAGGCTTCTTCTGCGCGAGTACGTCTCCGACGCAAACGCCCTTGCGGCCACGCCCGCCTTCTACAATTCGCTGACGACCAACTGCACGACGACCATCGTCAAGATGATGCGCGTCGCAGGCGACGCCGTGCCGATGGACTGGCGCCTCGTCGTCAACGGATACCTGCCGGAATACGCCTATGACCGGCGCGCGCTGGACACCTCGGTTCCCTTGTCGCAACTTCGGTCGGCCGCACACATCGCTGCAAGGGCGCACGACGACGGTCTTTCGCCGATTTTTTCGCAGGCCATTCGCGTCGGCGTCCCGTCGCCGCAGGGCGCGTTGTGACCGGGGATGATCTGGGAAACAGGCTGAGGCCGAAGCCGTAACACGTGCCGACCAGGCGATCATGACGGCGAAGAGAACGTTGCCTGGTAGACGCACGCTAGTCGAACAGATCAAATAGTTTTTCCGGCGGACCATTCGTCAAGGCGCCGGAGTGTTCTTGGAGTTCACCGCTTCTCGGAAATGACGGGGGGTCGTCCCCGTGCGCTCCTTGAAAATCTCGTAGAAGCGACTGCTGGAACCAAACCCGCATTCAAAACCGATCTGGAGGACCGGATCGTCCGTATCCGTCAGTCGCTGCATCGCCCGGGCAATCCGATGTCGGGTCAGGTATTCGTTGACTGATATTCCCAAAACCTTTCGGAAAGCGCTGTTGGCGGTGCTTGGATGCATGCCAGCGAGTTTTGCGAGATCGGCTACACTCACCAGATCTGCGTAGCGGGAATTGATGAGGTCGATCAGCAGCTCGACGTGTCGCACTGCCTGGCCGGCCAACGATGTCGGAGAGACATGGGTTGGCGAATTGTCGCTTTCAGCATTGTCCAGGATCAGGCGTCTTATTCGCAGTCGTGCTTCCTCCACGACCAATTTCCGTCTTGCCACACTGCCGCACTGCCATTCCTTTTCCCATCGTGGGAGGGTCAACGCATCCATCGTTTCCTGATTTGCCTGCGCCAGAAATCTCCCCTGCATGATCGACTGCCTTGCTTTCCTGTCCACCGGCAGACCCAGGAAATCGATAAGGGGAAGATAGACGCATACCAGCGGCGCGTTTTCGCTAACAGCGATCGTCTGATGCGGAATTGCGGCCCAGAATAAAACCAGGCGACCGGCCTCCACCTGTTCCTGCCTTCCATTAAAAAGGTAGGTCATCCGGCCTGCCATGAGCAGGTTTATTTCAACGTGGTCGTGCCAATGCGGTGCGGCCATCGCATCAGCGATGTGACGCTCGATCAGGAACTCCCCTCGGGATCCAATCCATTCGCCGCGGCTTTGGAGATGTTTCATGTGTCTGAGACTCGAATTCCGGAATTAATAGGCCGATGTCAGGAAGAAATTCTGATCTAGAAGGAGCAGTAAGCAATCACAACCGATAGGGAGATTGCAATGCCGAAGATTTGCCTGGTAGGCGCTGGTAGCACCGTTTTTGCACAGAACATTCTGGGAGATGTCCTATCCTCGCAGAGAGGCGGCGACTACGTCATCAGTCTCTTCGATATTGATCCAGAGCGACTGAAGACGTCAGAGATCGTCGCTCGCCGGATCTGCGAGTCGCTTAAGCTTTCAAACGTCAGGATCGACGCCACGCTCGACCGGCGAGAGGCGCTGCGCGGGTCTGATTTCGTCATCCTCATGATGCAGGTCGGTGGCTACAAACCGGCTACCGTCACGGACTTCGACATTCCAAAAAAATACGGCTTGCGTCAGACGATCGCCGACACCCTTGGCATCGGCGGCATTTTCCGCGGTTTGCGGACGATACCAGTCCTTGAGGCGATCTGCCGAGACATGCAGGAGGTTTGCCCGCAGGCTCTTTTGATGCAGTACGTCAACCCGATGGCCATCAACTGCTGGGCGATCAAGGATCTGGCCCCGGAAATCCGCACCGTCGGCCTGTGTCACAGTGTGCAGCATACAGCCGGGCATCTCGCGCAATGCCTCGGAGAGGACATTGCCGACGTGAACTACGTTTCGGCTGGCATCAATCACGTCGCCTTCTTCCTGAAATATGAGAAAGTTCATAGCGATGGACGGCGGGAAGACCTTTATCCGAGACTGAACGCTCTCGCCGCCGATGGCCGCGTTCCGCCGGACGATCGGGTGCGGTTCGATGTGCTCAAACGGCTCGGCCACTTCGTCACCGAATCCAGCGAGCATTTCTCCGAATATACCTCCTGGTACCTCAAGGAGGGACGAGGGGATCTGATCGATCAGCTCAATATTCCGCTGGACGAATACATCCGGCGCTGCGAAGTGCAGATCGAAGAGTGGCATGCCCTGCGCAAAGAACTGGAAGGCGACAAACCGATCGAGGTGTGCCGCAGCAATGAATATGCGGCCGGCATCATTCATGCCGCGGTCACTGGCAATCCGGCGCTGATATACGGCAATGTCCCAAACAACGGCCTGATCGAGAATCTGCCCGATGAATGTATTGTGGAAGTGCCTTGCCATGTCGACAGAAACGGAATTCAACCGGTCCGGGTTGGTCGGATCCCCTCTCAGCTTTCCGCCGTCATGAACTTGAGCGTTTCCGTTCAGCAGTTGACGGTCGAGGCGGCTCTTACAAGAAACCGCGAGCGCATCTACCAGGCCGCTCTGCTCGATCCGCACACGTCTGCGGAATTGTCTCCAGACCAAATCTGGAACCTTGTCGACGACCTGATCGACGCGCACGGCGATTTGTTGCCGAGATATCAGTGAGATTCCGCGGGTAAGCCAGCCACAAGCACTAGTGCCGATGGCAGTTCATTCGTTTTGGACGCGCGGTGAATTCACGGCGCGTCTTTTTTCATTTCCAGATTTCATCCAATAAATCAAAAAACGTCAGAAAATTGATTGACACTGATCATTTGAAATGAAAAAGTGACCGAAATTGAGATCGATCGCGAGGGAGGTTTTCGTTGAGCCAGGCAGTCGGAGTGAAGGTCGATCGGCTGGATGCCATTCGCAGCCACCTCTACGCGAACGGCTTTTCGACCATCCAGGCGCTTGCCGATGCGATCGGAGCATCGCTTGCCACGGTTCGTAGAGACCTGCAGATCCTTGAGCAGGAGGGCGCCATTGATCGTGTGCATGGTGGAGCGCGCATTGCCGAAGGATCGTCGGTTGAGGTCGCATTTCAGGAGCGCGAAAAGCGCCATCTATCGGCCAAACGGGCGATTGCCACCGCGGCCTACGACCTGCTTCATCCGCGTACGGCAATCTTTCTCGACGCGGGAACCACCGTCCTGCAGCTTGCGCGCCTCGTTCGCATCAACCCCATGCCGCTCAGGATATTCACCAACGGCCTAACGGTAGCGCAGGAATTCCTGAATATTCCGAATTTGGAAGTGGTGCTTCTCGGCGGTCAGCTGCGCAGCGAGAATGCGTCGCTTGTCGGACCTCAGGCGGAGGCAATGCTGGAAACATTATGGTTCGACCAGCTCTTTCTTGGCGCCAGCGCCATCAGCTCCGACGGTGCGATCTACAGCGTGGACAGTGCGGAAGCGAGCCTCAACCGGCGCATGCTGGCTCGGTCGGCCAATCGTTTCGTCCTGGCCGATTCCTCGAAATTCGGAACCATGGCGACTTACAAGGTCGCGCCGCTGGACACTGCGAAAGTCATTACCGATTCCGGGCTTTCGCGGCATTGGCGCGAGGAACTCGTCAACTTCGGCGTCGACGCAACAATCGCGGATCTGAGGGCGAAAGAGTGAGCGACGCGCTGATCCTCGGCATCGACGGTGGCGGAAGCAAGGTGCTGGTTGCCCTCGCGGACAAGCGTGGGCGGATATTGCGGCGTTCCCGCGGCCATGGGGTCAATCCCATGGACAATCCGAATTGGCTCCAGGAGCTGGAGCAGCATCTCCTTCCCTTTCGCGATGAAGGAAATCTGGCGGCCGTCGCCGCAGCACTGCCCGCCTACGGGGAGGTCGAACGCCTTTCGGCTCTACAGCGGGATGCGATCGAGCGCCTATTCCCAAACGTCCACCGGCGCGTCCTCAACGACGTCGACGCGGCGCACCTCGGTGCTTTTGCGGGCGAGCCGGGTATCCTCATTCTTTCCGGCACGGGTTCAATGGCATGGGCGCGCAATTCCAAAGGCCAGTCGGCGCGGACCGGCGGCTGGGGAGATCTCGTCGGTGACGAGGGCAGCAGCCATTGGATCGGGCAGAGGGCGCTCAATCTCGTCAGCCAAAGCTTGGACGGGCGCGCTCCGGCAACAGCTCTCGCAACGGCTCTGTTTGACCACCTTGGCATCGACTTGAGCAATCCCATGAATGGGCTCGGCGATTGGGCCAGCTCCCTGGCGAATGCACGGGCGGACATTGCAGCAATTTCGACCCTCGTCGATCAGATCGCACTTGGCGGCGACAAAGGAGCGGTCGGCTTGATCGAGCAGGCCGCCGATGAACTCGCGAAGCATCATAAGGCAATTGCCGGCCACTGTGATCCGGATGCCGACTGGACCTATGCCGGCGGTACTTTTTCGAGCCGGCTTCTTTTGGAGGCGCTTGAACGGCGAATCGGCAGGCCTACGGTTTTGCCGAAACTTCCCCCGATTGGCGGCGCGCTCCTGGCTGCCGCCCAACTTCTCGACTGGCCGTTGGACGACGGCTGGTTCGGGCAAATCGTGGCCACGGCCGAAGGCGGTGACCGCACATCCCAGTGAATTGAGCTCAAGAATAATGAAGGATGGGAACATGCATAAATTGATCTTGCCTCTACTTGCATCGGCGGCCTTGGCAATCGCCGCACCGGCTCTTGGCCAGGACGCCAAGCCGCTTGCCGGTCAGTCGATCACGGTGCTCATGCCATCGCCGCAGGGACCGAACATCGCCTCTGACTTCGAAGCCGAAACCGGCATTCACGTCGACCTGCAGACCCTGTCGTGGGACGACATCCGCCCGAAGCTGGTGACAGCCTTGGTTGCCGGTACAGCGCCAGCGGATGTGACCGAATTCGATTGGTCCTGGACCGGTCAGTTCAGCGCGGCCGGTTGGTATATGCCGCTCAACGACGTGATCGACGCCGACACGGTGAAGGATATCGGCGTTGCCAAGATCTTCACGGTTGACGGCAAGTTATTGGGAATTCCCTACACCAACGACTTCCGGGTGATGCTCGTCAACAAGAAGCATTTCGCGGATGCAGGTATCACCGAGATGCCGAAAACATTGGACGCCCTGGTCGCTGCAGCCAAGAAGATCAAGGAAAAGGGCATTGTCGAGTATCCGATCGGCCTGCCGGTTTCAGCGACGGAAGGCGCGTCAACGAGCTGGTACTTGCTGACCAAGGCCTTCGGCGGCGAACTCTTCGACAAGGACTTCAATCCGCTGTTCACCTCGCCGGATTCGGCTGGTTACAAGGCGCTTGCTTTCGAGCTGATGCTCCTCAAGGAAGGGCTGGTCGATCCGGCGTCTACCGGCCTGAAGGACAGCCAGATCAATGAGAGCATGTTCGCGCAGGGCATCACCAGCATCATGATCTCCGGTGAGCCTGGTCGTCTTGGCCAGATGAACGATCCCAAGCAGTCGAAAGTCGCCGGCCAGGTAGAGGCGATCCTGGTACCGACGGCAAGCGGTGAAACGCGCAGTTTCGGCCTTCCAGAAGCGCTGGCTATTCCAAATGTCTCTCCCAACAAGGAGGCGGCGATCGCCTTCGTCAAATGGTTTACCAGCAAGGACTTCCAGAAGAAGAATGCCGTGAACGGCTTCCTGCCGACACGCACGTCGGCGCTTTCCGAACTGAACGAGTCCGGAAAGCTGAACAGCGGCGACGCTCTCGTGGCGCAGTCGAAGACGGTTGAGCCGCTGTTCCCGCAGGGCACGCCGCCTTGGTATCCGCAATTTTCCAGCGGTGTAAACACGGCAATCAATAGCGCTGCCAAGGGACAGATGAGCGTCGACCAGGCGATGGAGGCTATTGCTTCCGCCGCCAAGCAGGCAATGGCGCAATGACAGCTTTGGCGTCCGAAGAGGCCACGAGCAAGCGTGGGGTCGGCTTCAACGCCGACGCCACACTCGGCTTGCTGTTGGTGTCGCCCATCGTTCTCACGATGGCAGCTTTGGTCTTCTACCCGATGGGAAGAACCGTCTGGGACAGCCTGCACAGGGTCAACCCCATGCAGGCCGGCACGCCATTCATCGGCCTGGAAAACTACAGCCGAATGCTGTCGGATGGCCAGCTCGCGACGACCTGGAGCAACACGCTCATGTACGTTGTTCTGGCCGTCACCGCCGAAACCGTGTTCGGCGTTCTTGCCGCCGCTCTCATCAATCAGATCAAGGTCGGGCGGCAATGGGTGCTCGCAGCAGTGATCTTGCCCTGGGCGCTGCCCGGCGTTGTGAACTCGGTCATATGGCTTTGGATTTATCAACCGGGCGCGGGTCTGTTGAACGGCATTCTTTCGGCGCTCGGGCTCCCTTTCGAAAATCACGTCTGGTTCAACGATCGCGCCAGCGCCATCGTCGCCGTAACGGTGGTCCACGTCTGGCGCATGATGCCTTTGACGATCGTTATCGTCCTTGCCGCGATGCAGAGCATCCCTGCGCATCTCTACGAGGCTGCGCGGATCGATGGAGCCACGCGCATTCAGATGTTCGGATGGGTAACCCTGCCGCTGGTTCGCAGTGCGATCGCTGTCGCCATGACCAACGCAACCGTGAACGCTTTCAATCTCTTCGACGAGGCCTGGGTTCTGGCGGGTGCCAGCCTCGAGACCCGACCGGTGCTCGTCCAGATCTACCTCGAAACCTTCCAGAACCTCCGCTTCTCGTATGGCATGGCGCTATCGGTCGTGATCACTCTCGTGTCTCTGCTGATTTCGCTCGTCTACGTCCTTCGTGTCTATCGCAACACACGGTTCGACTGATGAGATCCACTATTGCCTATCGAATGATGATTTGGACCGGTGTCGTCGTCCTGTTGATCTGGTCTCTGGGGCCAATCTACTGGACCATCGCGAGTTCGGTTACTCCAAGCGAAGACTTTTCGACCCGACCGATCAACTTCTTTCCGCAGCACTTTACGCTCGATCACTACTCCCGGCTGCTCGGCATCAATATCGCCCGGATCGGGGGTGTGGAGGTGTTCAAACAGTTCCGTGCCGCATTGCTCAATAGCGTGGTGACATCAATCGCCGCTACGCTGCTTTGCGTCGCGATATCCTCTCTTGGGGCTTACGCATTCACCAGGCTCCAGTTTCCCGGCCGCAAAGCGCTTTTTGTCGCTGTCGTCGCGACCCTGGCCATTCCTGCCTACGCTGTCTTGATCCCGCTCTATCAGATCATGATCAAGCTGCATCTCGTCGATACCTATCTGGGCGTCTCGCTGATCTATGTCTCGGCCTTCCTGCCCCTGTCGTTATGGCTGCTGCGGAGCGTGTTCGAAGCTCTTCCGATCGCACTGGAAGAGGCGGCACAACTCGACGGAGCCGGCCGGCTCTACATCTTCTTCAATATCGTCCTGCCGCTGGCCGGACCGGGTCTGACGGCCGCGGCGATCCTCACCTTTCTTGGTGCCTGGGGACAGTATCTCGTGCCGCTCATTTTTTCGCCGCAGGCAACGAAGCCGCTAACGGTTCTGATCCCGGAATTCGTAACGAAGAACTTCATCGACTACGGGCTCATCACAGCGAGCGGCTCGATCGCCATCGTCATCCCCGCCCTCGTCGTCATTTTCCTCAACCGTTACCTCGTCAGCGGCCTGTTGGCTGGTTCAGTCAAATAATCGGAGACTTCATGAACACGACCGAAAAAGTCATTTTCGAGCAATTTCCCTACTGGGAGAAGGCGATCGGCTCGAATTCAGCTGCCGATAGGGCGGAGCTGCTCGTCTTCGTCGGCTGCGGCACGTCCTTCAATCTGGCGCTTGCGCTAGCAGCCTATGCCAATATGGCCGGACGCAAGGCAATCGCGGTGCCCGGTGCCGAATGGCAAAACCGCCCCTCGGCCTTCTGGCCGGAGTGGCGCAACACGCACGTCGTCGCACTTTCCCGGAGCGGTGAGACGACAGAGACAGTCGCCGCAGCAAAGGCAAGCCGCGCCGCCGGCGCCTTCGTGACGGCGATAACCGTCGAACCGGAAAGCTCTCTGGCGAAAAATTGCGATCGGATGGTCGCGGCCGAAACCCATCCGGACGAAGGGATCGTCATGACGGTATCCGCGAGTCTCATGGTCCTTCTCGGTTTGCAGATGATCGGGCAGAAGGTTCCCGCCTCTGTCGTGAATTCCGCCCGCCAGCTGGCGAGCGCTCTCGATGCCGCACTTCCTGGAATTATCGCCGACCGGTCGCACTTCGTCTTTCTCGGTGGAGGCCCCCTCTTCGGTGTCGCCCTGGAGGGAGCGCTCAAGCTCATGGAAATGAGCCAGATCATGACCCAGGCTTTCCATCCGCTGGAATACCGGCATGGGCCGATCAGCCTCGTTGACGGGAAGACGGTTGCGGTCATGCTGTACAGCTCCGACCAACGGGAGGCGGAGACGAAACTGGTGGGAGAACTGAGAGAAAAAGGCGCGGTCGTCATCGGTGTGGGTGGTCCAGGCGATCTGGAACTGGCCGTCGATGTCGATCTGTCGCTTGCGGGTCTCGTTGTCCTTCCGGCGCTGCAGGTCCTCGGCGAACGCGCCGCGCAGGCTCGGCAAATCGACACGGTCTCTCCCCGTCACCTGACGAAGGTTGTAACGCTCGCATGACGTCGATCGAAGAGAACCGGCAGATCGCGCTGCGAAAGCTTTTCGGTGCCCGAAGCCTGCCTTTTCCCCATGGCGTCACTTCGGTCTGCTCGGCGCATCCGCTGGTCATCGAGGCAGCGCTTCGGCGTGCCGGCATGGAGCACCGGGCGGTCCTCATCGAAGCCACCTGCAATCAGGTCAATCAGGAGGGCGGCTATACCGCGATGACGCCGGCGGACTTTCGCAGGTTCATCGAGGACATCGCCGCAGCGACTGACTTTCCAGCCGAACGCATCATCCTCGGAGGCGATCACCTCGGTCCCAACCCCTGGAGAAAGTTGGCGGCCGAGGAGGCAATGCTGCGCGCCGCGGCTATGGTGACGGCCTATGTCGAGGCAGGGTTTGAAAAGATTCACCTGGACACGTCGATGGGCTGTGCCGGTGAACCCACGGCGCTCGATGACGAATTGACCGCGGCGCGGGCCGCTCGATTGGCAAAGGCCGCTGAAGAGGCCGCTCTTCGTTCAGGCCGCCGTCCGCCGGTCTATATCATCGGAACCGAGGTGCCGCCTCCAGGTGGTGCAACGCACGCACTCGAAGAAATCGAAATTACCCGGGCCGATGCGGCGATGAAAACGCTGGCGGTTCACCGGGCGTCGTTTGCCGAAGCAGGTTTGGCGTCGGCAATGGAGCGGGTCATTGGGATCGTGGTTCAGCCGGGCGTGGAATTTGGTAACACGGACGTGGCGCTCTACAAGCCTGAACGGGCCAAGAGCCTCATTCGTTCGCTGGACGACATGCCCGGCTTGGTTTTCGAAGCACATTCCACCGACTACCAACCGGCCGAAGCCTTGTCTGCTCTCGTTGACGGCGGCTTTGCAATCCTCAAGGTCGGACCAGGGCTGACTTTCGCGCTGCGCGAAGCGCTGTACGGTCTCGATGCGATCGCTGACGTGCTTGCCGGGAAGACGCCACGAACCGGACTGGTGGCGACCATGGAAAAAATCATGGTCGAACAACCGGCAAGCTGGGCGGGCCACTATGGCGGCAGTCCCGATGAGGAGCGACTGCAACGGCATTTCAGCTATAGTGATCGAATTCGCTATTACTGGCCGGATCCTCGCGCATCCGCCGCGGTCGGCGAATTGTTCAGCCGGCTCCCCGATGAAATCCCCGAAACTCTGATCAGCCAATATCTCGGCCGACTATATTCCGACGTGGTGTCAAAGCGGGTCGCTCCGAAGGCCCGCGAACTCTGCCTTGCTGCGATCGACGCGGCATTGGCGCCTTATTCAGCCGCCACGGCAATCCGATAAGCAATCGACAGCCGTGTCAGACGAGCGGCTGCGTCCCGAAGATATCAACATTCAGCCGGAGAAAGTTATGGCGTCAGTAAGTGTGGCGAATGCCCGCAAGAGCTACGGTCACTTCGAAGTTCTGCATGGGGTGGATATTGATATCCAAGATGGCGAATTCGTGATCCTGGTCGGTCCGTCCGGGTGCGGGAAGTCGACATTGTTGCGAATGATCGCCGGCCTCGAAGAGATTTCAGCTGGCCGGATATCGATCGGCAGCAAGGTCGTGAACAATGTCGCGCCAAAAGAACGCGATATTGCGATGGTTTTCCAGTCCTATGCGCTCTACCCCCATCTGACAGTCGAGGCGAATATGGGTTTTTCGCTCAAGCTGGCGAAAGCACCCAAGGAACAGACCAGGCAACGTGTTCGAGAGGCCGCTGAAATTCTGGGGCTCGAGCATCTGCTCGATAGATATCCGAAAAATCTGTCGGGTGGCCAACGCCAACGTGTGGCGATGGGCCGTGCCATCGTCAGAAATCCGCAGGTCTTCCTGTTTGACGAACCATTGTCGAACCTAGACGCAAAGCTGCGTGTCCAGATGCGTTCGGAAATCAAGCAACTGCATCAGCGACTGAAGACAACGACCATTTACGTCACCCACGACCAGATCGAGGCCATGACGATGGCCGATCGGATTGTTGTGATGCGGGACGGCTTCGTCGAGCAGATAGGCTCGCCGCTCGATCTCTACGACCGGCCGGCAAACCTTTTCGTGGCGGGCTTCATCGGTTCGCCGGCGATGAACCTTATTCGAGGCCAGGTCAGCACTTCGGGGCCGCTGGAGTTGATCGCGGACGGCGGAGGCAGGTTGCCGCTGCCGGAAGCAGCGTCACTGGAACGCGGCGCGCAGCTTATCTACGGCATTCGCCCTGAACATCTCGCAATCGGACAAGGCCCTGTTGCCGCTGAGGTCGTTCTCGTCGAGCCTACCGGTGCTGAGATCCAGATAACCACGAAGTTTGGCGCCGATCACCTCGTTGCAACGGTAAGAGAGCGCCTTGATCTCCGCGCCGGCGACCAGATCGTCATTACCCCGGATCTCAGTAAACTGCATCTGTTCGACGCAAAAACCGAAAAACGGTTAAGGTCCGTGTAACGTGCCAATTTTTCCGGACAGTTCGCCAACGCTGGCAGATGGTTCGCTGCAGGTCAGCGTCCAAGGCTGCCAGCGGCGGCGATGATCTCCGCCGCGGTCGGGAAGATGGAGAGGCTGTTCGGTCCGTCGAGCGCCTCGATTTGTGCCCAGCCGATGGTGCCGTTCGCATTGACCAGGAAGTGCCCGACGAGCTGGGTAGCGTGGTTCGCGAAGATCGCATTATCGACTTCGTCAAGCTCGAAGCCGTCCTTGGCGTTGAGTACGGTGTTGGCTTCCATCGGGTGCAGCGGTTCCGGCAGCTCGCCCGTGGGGTTGATGCGTGCCGCCTGGAATTGCGCCATCGTTGCGCCATAGGGCCATTCGGGCTGCTCGCAGCTTCCTTCGGGCAGGAACTCGCCATGCGGCACACCGTAGGCCCGGTGCGTGCGGCAATCCGGGTCACACAGAAGCGTTATCGGCGTCGGCCGGTGGCGGAAATACAGGCGGGCACGTTCCACCGGCGTGTTGATCACGGCAACAGTCTCCACCCCGGCGGAGCGCAGGGTCGGCTGTACGCCGGCAAGCTGCTCTAGCTGGCGCCGGCAGAACGGGCAGTGCAGCCCGCGAAAGAACCCGATCACGAACGGGCGACCGCTCAAGTCGGCGAAAGAGACCGTTCCGTCGAAGTTGGCCGTGGCCAGTGCGAAGGCCGGGGCGGTTTCTCCTGGTTGCAGCGGGCGCTTCTGGTCTCCCATGGAACAATTCCTTTGTCGTATCGTCTAGGTAGACGACCGAAATTTAACTATACCACTTGTCGCAAGAAGGCCCAGCGTTCGATGTTGAGATCGCCAAATGTGGTTCGGAATGCCATTTGCCGCTCCGACCGGCGTCGAGAGCTTGCCGGTATCGATCGCCGCTCCTATCTTATTTAGAATAGACTGATGGAGCAACGAGATGGCGGAACTTGTGGCCGACACTCTAATCGACACGACGATCGAGATCATTCCACCGGAAGACACGAAGGAACAACCCGATAGTCGTGCTTGCCTTTGCTGTAAGCGCCGGCGTCAGTGGATGGACGATGACGGCTGCGGCATCTGTGAGGAATGCCTGGCCTCGTGATCGACACAACAAGGGCACAAGGCGATGGCAATCCGTAGCGCCGGACTTCTGCTATACCGGCGTGTTTCCAGGGACATCGAAGTGCTTCTCGTCCATCCGGGCGGCCCTTTCTGGGCCAGGAAAGACGAGGCTGCGTGGTCGATCCCGAAGGGGTTGATCGAACCTGGAGAAGATGAGCTCGCGGCGGCAATAAGGGAAACTGCCGAAGAGCTGGGTGTAGCAGTCGATGGCAGGTTCACGCCGTTGGGCGAATACCGACAACCTGGCGGAAAGATGGTTGTTGCGTGGTCGATCGAAGCCGATCCGGTACTGGACGTGAATTCGATACAGAGTTCCGAATTTGAAATGGAATGGCCACCACGGTCGGGCCAGGTAAAGAGCTTTCCGGAAGTCGATCGCGCGGGGTGGTTTTCCCCGCCCAACGCAGCCATAAAGCTGTTGAAAGGGCAGCGGCCGATGATTGCCGACCTCCTGACGCATCTGGAATGATCGGCCCGAAATTATTGATTGAGCCGTCCGATCTCGCTTCACTCATGCGTCAGGTGCGCGGCAGCCATGAGTTGCTTCTGAAAACAGCCATCCTATCTGACAGTCACCGCCACGTCACTGAAATCGAGAAAACGGAGCTGCGATCCGCCTTGAGCACACGCGAGGAGACAATTATGAACGGCATTTCCAAAACCCTGAACGACATGACGCTCGTCGAACGCTCGAGCCTGCTCGACACCGTCGCCGACGCCTTGGAAGCAACGGCCGAGGAGGCTGAAGGTGAGGGCGACGCCCGCTTCGTCGCCAACTCCATCTGCGTCGCCAATACGATTCGCGGTCTATCCGGAGACCTGACGCCACGCGATCTGCAGGCGGCCGAGTTGCTCCTTGAGCAGGGGATCATGCTCGTCCACCAGTTCTCGAACCGGGCGAAAACGAACGGAGTGATCCACTAGCGGGGGCGAGGGCGGCCCTGTAGGCAATGCGCTCTGTCCGTGTGGACGGCGGCTGATGGATTGAGATAAAGCCGTTAATCCGCGCCGGAGATAACGGATGCTGCCGGCCCCTGGTGAGAACGAGTGGTCTCAGCCGCGGCAAACCGTGGGAGCGGGAGATAAGCAGACACGCCAGGAAGGCTTTATTTCCAATGGATTGCCGGTTCAACGCGCAGCTGTATCGAATGGTCGATATAGCAGGGTTCACCCTTGTTCGATCAGGAGAAGTGTGATGCAGCCTGGTCGCACAGGCCTTGCCGTCTGCTTAATGGTGGCCGCCGCTTTTTTAAATAGTCTCGACGCAGTCATTGTGCGTTTGCTGGCCGGTGACGTGCATCCATTGATGATCGGCTTTTTCCGGTCGTTTTTCGGACTTCTTGTCGTCACGCCCTGGATCGTGTCACGGGTCGACCTGAAAGCCTCTCCCTATCGTGTCCTGCATGTCGTGCGTGCGGGTCTGAAGCTTGCCTCACTGGTTGCTTTGTTCGTCGCCTTTGCGCACGCGCCACTCGCCGATGCGACGGCGATCAATTTCACCATGCCCATGTTTCTCGTTCTCGGTGCGTGGCTGGTGCTCAAGGAACATGTCGGCATCTCCAGCTTGGCCGGCATTGTCGCAGGTTTTATCGGCGTCATGATCATCATTCGCCCTGGAGCGTCCGGTTTCGACCAATGGCTGCTTTTTGCGCTGGCAGGAGCGGTCTTGACGGCAGCCAGCCAATTGATGCTGCGGCGCATGGCATTGAGGGATAGCGCCGACCGGCTGGTTGCATGGAATCTGATAGCGACGGTGCCGCTTGGCCTGATCGTCATGCTGCCGGTCTGGTCAATGCCGACCTGGAGCCAACTCGGACTGCTTGCCATGCAAGGGGCACTCGGCGCACTCAACATGACGCTGATCACACGCGCCTTCGGTATGGCGGCCGCAAGCGTTCTGGCACCGCTCGACTTTCTCCGACTGCCCGTCGTGGCCCTCATGGCCTTCTCATTTTTCGCGGAAGTTCCGGCCGCACAGACTTGGATCGGCGCGGCGGTGATTATCGGCGCGGCCATTATTGGAACCCGCGGCATGACATGGCGACGCAAGCCGCCGGTTGATAAGCCCTGATCATTTTTGGGGTTCACAAAAATTTTAGATGCACTAATATTTCAGTTGTAGCGACTGGTCGTCGAGCCGTGCCTATTGCCGGAGGGGTATGACAGGCAGCGTAGACGAAGACGAAACCGGACATCACGGCCCCTATGGGGTTCACTCGGGAGGAGTGGCATGAAGAGTTTCATCGGCAAGCGCGCGATCGCCAGTGGCGTATCACTCGTGGTGCTTATCGTCATCGTGTTCTTCCTTTCCCGGCTGACGGGCGATCCGACCGACCTCTATCTGCCGATCGATGCGACCACGGAAATGCGCCAGCAATTCCGTGAGATGAACGGTTTCAACGATCCGTTGATCATCCAGTTCGGCCGTTATGTCTCGGATCTTGCCCAAGGCAATTTCGGTCAGTCACTGCGACAGGCCCGTCCGGCCATGAATGTCGTGCTGGAGGCCTTCGTCTGGACCTTCTGGCTGGCTGCCATCACCATGGCGCTGGTCACGGTCGCCGCGATCGTCATCGGTTCTCTGGCGGCCTTTCGTGTCGGCGGCGTCTTCGACCGTCTTGCCACTTTCTTCTCGCTGATCGGCGCTGCGGCGCCGGATTTCTGGCTGGCCATCGTGGCGATCGTCATTTTCGCCGTCAAACTGCATGTCCTGCCGACATCGGGAACGGGAACTTTCTGGCACTGGGTCCTGCCGGTCAGCGTGCTGTTCATCCGGCCTTTCGGCCTGATCCTGCAGGTGGTCCGCGGCTCGATGATCAGTGTTCTGTCTTCCGCCTATGTGAAGACGGCCCGCGCCAAGGGGGTCCGCTCGAACTCGATCATCTTCATTCATGGACTGCGCAACGCCATGCTGCCGGTGATCACAGTCATCGGCGACCAGGCGGCAGCCATCTTGAACGGCGCCGTTGTCGTCGAGACGGTGTTTGGTTTTCCGGGCATCGGCAAGCTGATGATCGATTCCATTTTGCTTCGCGATTTCGCCGTCGTGCTGGCCGTCATCATGGTCTCGGCACTCGCGATCTTCATCATGAACCTGTTGATCGACATCGCCTATGCGCTGCTCGATCCGCGCATCCGGTATTGAGCGATGACGATGGCCGACACACAAATCCTCGCCGAGAAAAAACCAAACAGCCCGATCGGGCGCTGGCTGACGATGCTGTGGGCGGACAAGCTCGCTTTTTTCGCGGCTCTGTTCCTTTTGATCGTTCTGCTCTGCGCGCTGTTTGGCCCGTTCCTGCTGGAGGCCATCGCCACCAAGCAGAACCTGCGGGGCCGGAACGCGCCGCCGTTCGATATCACCCGCGGATTGCTCTATGTCCTCGGCGCCGATGCGCTGGGCAGGCCGCTTCTTGCCCGCGTCATCGTGGCGGCGCAAAATACCATCCTGGTTGCCGCGGCAGCCGTGCTCGCATCATCCGTCGTCGGTACGGCGCTCGGTCTGGTGGCGGGTTACAGCCGCTCCTCCGCGGCTCAATGGATCATGCGCCTCGGCGACGTCATCATGTCCTTTCCGTCGCTGCTTCTGGCGGTGATCGTGCTCTACATGCTCGAGCCCTCGGTCACCAATATCGTCCTCGTCCTGGCGATCACCCGCATTCCCATCTATCTGCGCACCACGCGCGCCGAAGTGCTGGAAGTGCGCGAGCGGATGTTCGTGCAGGCGGCGAAGGTCATGGGAGCATCGTACTGGCGCATTATCTTCCATCACATCCTGCCGGTGATCTTCCCCACGCTGGTGACCATCGCGACGCTGGATTTCGCCTTCGTCATGCTGGCGGAATCCTCCCTGTCATTCCTTGGGATCGGCATTCAGGCGCCTGAGATCACCTGGGGTCTTATGGTTGCTCAAGGACGACCCTATCTCACCAATGCCTGGTGGCTTTCCTTCTGGCCGGGCCTTGCAATCATTCTAACGACGCTGTCGCTGAACCTTCTGTCGAATTGGCTGCGTATCGCACTCGATCCGACGCAACGCTGGCGCCTTGAAATGAGGGGCAGGAAAAATGGCTGAACATCTTTTGGAAGTGCGTGACCTCTCGGTCGAGTTCCACACCGCCAGCGGGACCGTCAAGGCGGTGCAGGATGTCAGCTGGCATCTCGATCGCGGCGAGACGCTGGCGATCCTTGGGGAAAGCGGTTCGGGCAAGTCCGTGTCGGCCTCGGCGATCATGAACCTGATCGACATGCCACCCGGCAAGATCACCCGCGGCACCATTCTCCTCAACGGCCGCGACATGCTGAAAATGACGACCGAGGAGCGGCGCGCGATCAACGGCGCCAAGATCGCCATGATCTTTCAGGACCCGCTCGCCCACCTCAATCCGGTCTATCCGGTCGGCTGGCAAATCACCGAGATGATGACGACGCACGGCCAGTCGGCGGAACGCGCCGGCGCGAGGGCGCTCGAATTGATCGGGCGCGTCGGCATAAGCGATCCGCAGGCGGCGATGCGAAAATATCCGTTCCAGTTCTCCGGCGGCCAGCGGCAGCGCCTGATGATCGCCATGGCGATCGCCTGCAAGCCCGATATCCTGATCGCGGATGAACCCACCACCGCGCTTGATGTTACCGTGCAGGCGCAGGTGCTCGAACTTCTGCAGGAGTTGCAGCAGGAAACCGGCATGGGCCTGTTGCTGATCACCCATGATTTGGGCGTCGTTGCCGAGATCGCCGACCGGGTCGTGGTGATGAATTCCGGCTGCGTCGTCGAAACCGGCAATGCGGCCGAAGTCTATCGCAACCCGCAGAACGCCTATACGAAAAAGCTGATAGCCGCCGCACCCGGGAAGGGTGCGATGGCGCAAGAGCGTGACCGGCAGGGCGAACCGCTGCTGCGCGCCATCGGCTTGAAAAAGAGTTTTGGCGCATTTCAGGCGTTGAAGGGCGTGGATTTCGTCATCATGCCCGGCGAGACGGTTGCCGTTGTCGGCGAGAGCGGTTCTGGTAAGTCAACCCTTGCCCGGGCGATCGTTCGGCTCGATGATCCGCAGGAGGGCCAGGTTCTCTATCGCGGCAGCGATCTGCTTGCGATGACCCCGAGAGAAATATTCGGGCTGCGTCGCGATTTACAGATGGTTTTTCAGGATCCGACCCAGTCACTGAACCCGCGGATGAGCGTGTTCCGGTTGATTTCCGAGGCCTGGGTCATCCACCCGGATATCCTGCCGAAAGCGAGATGGAAGGAGAGAGTGGCCGAGTTGCTGGTCAAGGTCGGCCTGAAACCGGATATGGCCGATCGGTATCCACATCAGTTTTCCGGCGGCCAGCGCCAGCGCATCGCGATTGCCCGGGCGCTGGCGATGGAGCCGAAACTGATCATCTGCGACGAGGCGGTTTCCGCACTCGACGTGTCGATCCAGGCACAGGTGATCGCCTTGCTTGAGGGCCTGCGTCGCGAATTCGGCCTGTCCTACCTCTTCATCGCACACGACCTGCCGGTGGTTCGCGATTTCGCCGATCGCGTCATCGTCATGAAGGCCGGCGAGATTGTCGAGGAGGGGCCGGTGGAACAGATCTTCAACGCGCCCTCCCACCCCTACACGCAGGCGCTTCTTGCCGCGAGCCTCGATCCCGATCCGGAAATCCAGGCCACCCGACGCGCCGCCCGCCAACTACAGGAAGGACTCGTTTCCGCATGAAGCCCGATGTCATCGTCGCCTATCCGCTCCGGCCCCATCAAATGGCAATGCTGGAGGAGACCTACACGCTTCACCGCCTTGATCTTGTCAAAGGCGAAGAGCGGGATGCTCTTTTGCAGCAAGCCGGCCCGATCTCTTCCGCACTGGTCTGCAACGGCCATGTGACGATCGACGAAGCCCTGCTTTCAAAATTGCCGGCATTAAAGCTCGCCGCCTGTTCCTCGGCTGGCTACGACCAGATGGATGTCGAGGCGATGACACGGCGCGGCATCAAGCTCACCAACACATCGGAGGTGCTGTGCGACGACGTTGCCGACATGGCACTGCTTCTGATGTTGGCGGCACGCCGGCGCCTGCCGGAAGGCGATCGCTATGTGCGCTCCGGCGATTGGGGGCGGAAGGGCATGATGCCGCTGACGACATCGACGTCGGGCAAGAAGGCTGGGATCGTCGGCCTCGGCCGCATAGGGATGGCGATTGCCAAGCGATGCGA
Organism: Rhizobium sp. WYCCWR 11146; assembly: GCF_013591995.1. NCBI lineage: Bacteria > Pseudomonadati > Pseudomonadota > Alphaproteobacteria > Hyphomicrobiales > Rhizobiaceae > Rhizobium > Rhizobium sp. WYCCWR 11146. The sequence goes on along the minus strand of NZ_JACCEY010000022.1, from coordinate 78,676 downwards.
AGCTGTCGGGCTGACGGTCGGCTATTATGGAAGGACGAAGAAAGCCGGCAACGATTTTACCTATTTCGACACGCCGGTCAAACTGGCGGACTGGGCCGATATCCTGATCGTCGCGACCCCTGGCGGGCCCTCGACCGAAGGGTTGATTTCGGCAGACGTGCTGAATGCGCTCGGACCGACGGGCAGCTTCATCAACATTGCCCGCGGCACCGTGGTCGACGAGCCGGCCTTGATCAAGGCCTTGCAGGAAAGGCGGATCGCCTCGGCCGGCATCGATGTCTACCTCAACGAACCCAATCCCGATCCGCGCTTCGCAGCGCTCGACAACGTCGTGCTCTATCCCCATCATGCCAGCGGTACCGAGGAAACGCGCGACAGGATGGCGCAATTGACGGTCGACAACCTTGCCGCCTTCTTCGCAGGCAGGCCGCTGCTGACGCCGGTCAATTGACCCCGACTGAAACCCGCGACGCGGCCGGTTCAGACGAAGTAATCCGGGAACTCCTTCCTGAGCTCTTCGACTTTTGCGACGGTCTGGCTGAGATGCTCACGGATCGCGTCGACGGCACCCTGTTCGTCGCGGGCGGCAATTGCGTCGATGATGGCGTGGTGACCCTCGAGGATGCTCATGATCTTGCCCTTTTCGGGCAGATGCAGACGACGAATGCGCTCGAGATGGCCGGACCGCTCGCGAACCAGCTGATGCAGGCTGCTGCGCTTGGCGCCTGCGAACAATGTCTGGTGAAAGAGCTCGTCGAGCTCCTGGAAGATCGCGATCTGATCGGCGTCGTCGGCGACCGCCGACTGCATTTTGATGATCGAGCGGGCGCGGGTGATGACGCTTGGATCCGGATCCGGATCGGTCGCGAGGCGGCGGCAGACTTCCGATTCCAGCGCGACGCGAAGGAAATGCGCCTCGTAAATTTGCAGCACGTCGATCCTGGTCACCACAGTGCGGGACTGCGGATAAATGCGAACCAGACCCTCCTGTTTGAGAAGCTGCAATGCGTCACGAATGGGAGTCTGGCTGACTTCATAAGTCTCGGTGAGCTCGGTGCGCGACAGCGTGGTGTCTGGCGGCAGCTGAATGGTGATGATGCGCTTTCGCAGATCATCATAGACCCGCTGGACCGTACTGCCGGCGACGACCGGAAAGCCGGGCGCAGTCAGGCCGAATGTGGAGGCGAACTGGGAATTCATGTGAGGCGTCCTTTTCGATTCCATTCATAGCTTTGCACGACCTAATGCACAAGAATGCAAACTTTCCATTGATATATATGTCAAACTAAAATATCAGTTGGTGCAAACGCTGAGATAAGCAAGCGAAAAGGTGGGAGAAAGCCGTGACCGCGAAGAAAACCTACGAGCAATTGCGGTCCGCCCGATGGATGCTGCCGGATGATCAGCGCTCGTTCGGCCACCGGTCGCGGACCATGCAGATGGGTTACGCGCCGGAGGATTGGCAGGGGAAGCCGATCATTGCCGTGATCAACACCTGGTCCGATGCGCAGCCGTGCCACATGCATTTCCGCGAACGCGCCGAATGGGTGAAGCGCGGAATTCTTCAGTCGGGCGGGTTCCCCATGGAACTGCCCGCTCTTTCCCTTTCCGAAAACTTCGTCAAGCCGACCACGATGCTCTATCGCAATATGCTGGCGATGGAGACCGAGGAACTGCTGCGGAGCCATCCTGTCGATGGCGCCGTTCTGATGGGTGGCTGCGACAAGACGACACCGGGCCTGGTCATGGGCGCAGTCAGCATGGGCATTCCCTTCGTCTATCTCCCTGCCGGCCCGATGCTGCGCGGCAACTATGCCGGCAAGACGCTGGGCTCCGGTACCGACGGCTTCAAATACTGGGACGAGCGGCGTGCCGGCACGATCACCCAGGAGGAGTGGCAGGGCATAGAAGGCGGGATCGCCCGCAGTTACGGCCATTGCATGACCATGGGCACGGCGTCGACGATGACGGCGATCGCCGAGGCTATGGGGTTGACGCTGCCGGGCGCATCCTCGATCCCCGCGGCCGACGCCAACCATCAGCGCATGTCGGCGGCCTGTGGCCGCCGCATCGTCGACATGGTGTGGGAGGATCTGACGCCGGATCAGATCATCACTCCGGCGGCCGTCGACAACGCAGTCACGGTCGCCATGGCGACCGGCTGCTCCACCAATGCCATCATTCACCTGATTGCCATGGCCCGCCGCGCCGGTGTCCCGTTGGAGCTCGATGATCTCGATCGCATCGGTCGCACGACGCCGGTTCTCGCCAACATCCGGCCTTCTGGTTCGACCTATCTGATGGAGGATTTCTTTTATGCAGGGGGCCTGCGCGCCCTGATGAAGCAGCTCGGCGACAAACTGGATCCCACCGCGATTACCGTGACGGGAAAACCCTTGTTGGATGGTCTCGACCAGGTGAAGATCTACAATGACGACGTTATCCGGCCATTGTCGAACCCGGTCTATCACGAAGGTTCGCTGGCCGTGCTCAAGGGGAACCTCTGTCCCGATGGCGCGGTTATCAAACCAGCGGCCTGCGACCCGAAATTCCATCGCCATTGCGGCCCGGCGCTGGTCGCCGACAGTTATGCGGAGATGAAGAAGATCATCGATGATCCCGACTATCCATTAACGCCGGACACGGTTCTCGTGCTCCGCAACGCCGGCCCCCAGGGTGGGCCGGGCATGCCGGAATGGGGCATGATCCCGATGCCGAAGGCGCTGTTGAAGCTCGGCTTGCGCGACATGGTACGCATCTCGGACGCCCGCATGTCCGGAACCAGTTTCGGTGCCTGCGTGCTGCATGTCGCACCGGAATCTTATGTTGGCGGGCCTCTGGCGCTGCTGAGAACAGGGGACATGGTCGAGCTTGATATTCCGGCACGCAGCCTCAATATGCTGGTTTCCGAAGAAGAGATCACAGCGCGGCGGGCCGCCTGGGTGGCGCCGACGCGGCATTACGAGCGCGGTTACGGCTTCATGTTCTCCGGCCATATCGAGCAGGCCGACAAAGGCTGCGACTTTGATTTCCTGACCACGGAATTCGGTGGCAAGACGCCGGAACCGGCAATCAACTGAGGCACCACGATGTTTGATCCCGATCGACGTACGATTCCCGCACAGCCTCCGAAGGCTGGCTTCGCTGCCGGTCCGTCCAAGCTGGACGCTATCCGATCGGTCACCCTGTCGCTCGTTTACCTGCCGTTGGCGCGGCCGATCAGCGATGCCAAGGTGTTGACGGGCCGGCAGAAGCCGCTGACGCAGGTGGCCTTTCTGTTTTGCGAGATCGTCTCCGAGGCTGGCCATAATGGGCTCGGTTTCAGTTACTCGAAGCGGGCAGGCGGACCTGCCCTTTATGCACATGCCTGCGAGCTTGCCGACAACCTGATTGGCGAAGATCCCAACGATACCGCGCGCATTTGGGACAAGCTCTGCTGGGCCGGGGCCTCGGTCGGCCGCTCCGGCATTGCAACCCAGGCAATCGCCGCCATCGACATCTGCCTCTGGGACCTGAAGGCGAAACGCGCCGGCCTGCCGCTCGCAAAACTGCTTGGCGCCCATCGCGACAGTGTCGCCTGCTACAACACCTCCGGCGGCTTCCTGTCATCGACTGTCGAGGAAATCCGCGATGCCATCGATCACTCGATCGCCTCCGGTATCGGCGGCATCAAGATCAAGGTCGGGCAGCCGGACCCGATGATCGACCTTCGCCGGCTCGATGCGGTGACCAGCCATATCGATGGCCGTGTCCCGCTGATGGTCGATGCAAACCAGCAATGGGACCGCACCACGGCCTTGCGTTTCGGCCGGCTGGTCGAACCGCTCAACCTCGAATGGATCGAAGAGCCGCTCGATGCCTATGACGCCGAGGGCCATGCGGCGCTGGCGCGCGAACTTGCCACGCCGATCGCCACCGGCGAAATGCTGGCAAGCGCCGACGAGCACATGGCGCTGATCCGGGCCGATGCGGTCGACTTCATTCAGCCGGATGCGCCGCGTGTCGGCGGCATCACACCCTTTTTGCGCATCTGCACACACGCCGAGGCGAAACGCATGCGCCTGGCGCCGCATTTCGCCATGGAAATCCATCTGCACCTGGCGGCTGCCTATGCGCATGAGCCGTGGGTAGAGCATTTCGATTGGCTGGCGCCGCTGTTCAACGAACAACTCGAAATCAAGGACGGCCGGATGATCGTGCCGGCTCGTCCGGGGCTTGGTTGCAGCCTGGCGGGCAAAGCCCGCGACTGGACCGTGGAAACCCGCAGTTTCGGCGTCTGAATGAGAACGAGGAGAGAAACATGAACCCCGCAACCCGTGAAAAGCTGATGGGTGTCTCCGTCGCGACGCTCTGTTCAGCGCTGTTCAAGCGTGGCCTGAGAAACCAGACGGTCCAGGATGTTCGGCCGGTGCAGCCGAAGGGCCGCAATATGGTCGGACCGGCCTTTACGCTGCGCTACATGCCGGCGCGCGAGGACCGCAATGCAATGAACGTCTTTCGGAACCCGAAACATCCGCAACGGCTTGCTATCGAGACGTGCCCGGAAGGCTCTGTTATGGTGATGGACAGCCGCAAGGATCCGCGTGCAGCCTCTGCCGGCGACATCCTGATTACCCGCCTGATGATGCGCGGCGGCGCCGGCGTCGTCACCGATGGCGGCTTCCGGGACGCCATGACGATCGGCGGCCTCGATATCCCCGCCTATCACCATCGTCCCTCCAGCCCGACGAACCTGACGCTGCATGAGGCAATCGACATCAATGTGCCGATAGGCTGTGGCGATGTGGCGGTCTTCCCGGGCGACATCATGGTTGGCGACGATGACAGCGTGATCGTCATCCCTGCGGAGATTGCCGACGAGATCGCCGATGAAGCGGTGGAGATGACCGCTTACGAGGATTTCGTGACGGAACGCGTCAAGCAAGGTCACACGATCATTGGCCTCTACCCGGCCACCGACGAAAGCAATCTGACGCTTTTTGCCGAATGGCGGAAGGTGAATGGCCGCTAAGGCGGCGCATCTTGAACAACGGAATCAGGACGGAGCAAGGCTCCGCCGAGGAGAATAACAATGAGCTGGACCCCTTCAGGCAAGCATTTCATCGCCGGCGAATGGATTGCCGGAACGACGACATTTCGGTCAGAGCCGGCGCATGGGCAGGCACGTGACTTCGCTGTCGGCACAACGGAACTGGTCGACCGCGCCAGCCGCGCCGCCGAAGCTGCTTTTGCAGCATTTTCGGCAACGACACGCGAGGAGCGCGCCACTTTCCTCGAGGCAATCGCCGAGGAGATCGACAAGCGCGGCGAGGCCGTCACCCTCATCGGAACGCAGGAAACCGGGCTTCCGGAGGGCCGGCTCAACGGCGAACGCGCTCGCACCACCGGCCAACTCAAACTGTTTGCCGACCATATCCGCAAGGGCGCGCATCTCGACGCTCGGATCGATGCGGCCCAACCCGATCGGCAGCCGGCGCCGCGGCCCGAGATCCGTCTGGTGCAGCGGCCGATCGGCCCGGTCGCCGTCTTCGGCGCTTCGAATTTTCCGCTGGCATTCTCGACGGCCGGCGGCGATACGGCAGCCGCGCTTGCCGCGGGCTGCCCGGTCGTGGTGAAGGGACATTCAGCCCATCCCGGCACAGGTGAGATCATTGCCGAGGCGATTGCAGCCGCTATCGAGCGCACCGGAATGCCGGCCGGCGTCTTCAGCCTGATCCAGGGTGGCCGTCGTGATGTCGGAACGGCGCTGGTGACGCATCCGGCCATCAAAGCCGTTGGCTTTACCGGCTCGCTTGCCGGCGGAAGGGCGCTCTTCGACCTTTGCGCCCAGCGCCCTGAGCCGATCCCCTTTTTCGGGGAACTCGGCAGCGTTAATCCGATGTTCCTGCTGCCGGCCGCCACCGCTGCCCGGGCAGAGGCGATCGGTTCAGGCTGGGCCGGTTCCCTGACGCTTGGTGCCGGCCAGTTCTGCACCAAACCCGGTATCGCCGTCGTCGTCGACGGGCCGGAGGCAGACAAGTTCACCAGTGCCGCCAAGGCGGCTCTTGAAAAGGTGGCGCCGCAGACGATGCTGACCAAAGGCATCGCCACGGCCTATCACGAAGGTGTCGAGCGCATGCGGGCAAGCAATGCCGTCGCGCCGGTTCTCGCGGCACAGAGCGACGGCCGCGAAGCAACGCCAAACCTGTTCGAGACCAACGGCTCGGCCTGGCTTGCCGATCACTCGCTCAGCGAAGAAGTATTCGGTCCTCTCGGCCTCGTCGTGCGCGTCGGCTCACCTGAAAAGTTGCTCACCCTTGCCGAAAGCTTTCAGGGACAGCTGACTGCAACGATCCATATGGACGACGCCGATCTGGGCCTTGCCCGCGACCTGCTGCCAATCCTCGAACGGAAGGCGGGCAGAGTGCTGGTCAATGGCTTCCCAACCGGCGTCGAGGTTGTCGATTCCATGGTGCATGGCGGACCCTACCCGGCCTCGACCAACTTCGGCGCGACCAGCGTCGGGACCATGTCGATCCGCAGGTTTTTGCGCCCCGTTGCCTACCAGAATTTCCCCGCCGACCTGTTGCCGCAAGACCTGCGCAACTGAAACCGAGGAGTGCCAAATTGATTGCCCCGACGGAACTTCGCGAGATCATTCGCAACGGCCTGCTGTCTTTTCCCGTCACTCCTTTCGATGCCGAGGACCGGTTTGCCGCCAAGCCGTTTTCAGCGCATCTGGAATGGCTGTCATCCTACCCCGTTGCCGGCCTGATCGTTGCCGGCGGCACCGGTGAGCTGTTCTCGCTGACGCCGGGTGAGGTGGTTGAGGTGGTAAAGGCCGCCCGCGCCGTGTCCGGCGATGCACCTGTTATTGCCGGATGCGGCTACGGCACGCGTATTGCCTGCGACATGGCGCGCGAGATCGAGGCGGCCGGTGGCGACGGCATTCTTCTGCTGCCGCATTACCTGACCGAGGCGCCGGCAGATGGCATTGCCGCGCGTGTACGGGCCGTTTGCAAGGCCACCAATATGGGCGTTATCGTTTATAATCGTGGCCAGGCGCGGGTTTCGGCCGAGCAGCTTGCTCAGCTTGCCGACGAATGCCCGAATCTGATCGGCTTCAAGGATGGAACCGGTGACATCGATACGGTGCGCCGTGTCACGATCGCGCTCGGCGACCGCCTTTCCTATATCGGCGGCATGCCGACACACGAACTGTTTGCCCAGGCCTATCGCGGAGCCGGCATGCCGACCTATTCCTCCGCAGTCTTCAATTTCGTGCCTGAAACGGCATTGAAATTCCACAAGGCATTCCTTGCCGGTGACGACGCAGCCTGTGAACAGATGCTGCGCGATTTCTACTATCCCTTTGCCCGTATTCGCGATCGCAAAGCCGGTTATGCGGTATCCGCGGTCAAGGCAGGCGTGCGCTTGCGCGGCTTTGAGGCGGGACCGGTGCGGGCGCCGCTGACGGATCTCACTGACGAGGAAGTCGAGATGATGCGCGAACTGATTGCCTCGGCCCGGTAAAAATGAAGGGTTCCAGACACGGTTGAGGGCTCCGTGCTTCGGAGCGCCTGAGTTGAAGGCCGTCGTTAACTAGTATATTAGTGCACTTGTTCTTTGTAAAACGATGAGGAGATGGATGCCGGAGCACCGGAAACGGGACGCAGATTCACTGTGAGGAGCGCCAAAGGCGCATGGGAGGAGAACGAAATGAAACTGCATTTGTTAGCTGCCTGCTTTTCAACAACGGTGCTCGCGCTGAGCGGCGGTACGGCGCACGCTCAGGATGCCAAGAGCAACGTCACTGTTGTGCTTGCCGAAACCGTCGATGTCGTCGAACCCTGTATGGCAGCGCGCCAGGACGTCGGCCGGGTCATTTCCGAAAACGTCAACGAGATGCTGGTGGAATTCGACTACGTCAATGGCGGCCTCAAGCCCCGCCTGGCGACGGAATGGTCGAAGATCGATGACGACACCTGGGAGTTTAAGCTGCGTCCGAATGTCAAATGGCACGATGGCAAGCCGTTCACCGCCAAGGATGTCCAATTCACCATCGAGCGCAACAAGAATAAGAAGCTCAGCTGTGAGACCGGCGGCAAATATTTCGGCGGCACGGAGTTCAGCTTCGAAACGCCCGATGCCAACACGATCCGGATTACGACAAAACCGGCGCAGCCGATTCTTCCGCTTCTGATGACGGTGATGGCTGTGGAATCGGCCGAGGCGACACCAGCCGACGAATTCACCCGCAAGCCGATTGGCACCGGCCCTTATACGTTTGACAAATGGGAAATCGGCCAGTCAATCGTGCTGAAACGCAATCCGGAATATTGGGGGGAGAAACCCCAGGTGGAACAGGCGACCTATCTGTTCCGCTCCGACAGCGCCGTTGCTGCCGCCATGGTCGATGCCGGCGAAGCCGATATCGTTCCGGCGGTATCCGTACAGGATGCCACCAACAAGGAAACCGATTTCGCCTACCCGAATTCGGAGACGACATCGCTGCGCATCGATACGCGCGCAGCACCCCTTAACGACCGGCGCATCCGCGAAGCGATGAACCTCGCTATCGATCGTCAGGCGATGCTCGGAACGTTGTTCCCCGAACAGGCGAAGATCGCGACACAGCTCGTCGTGCCGACCACGATCGGCTACAATGCCGATATCCCCGCTTGGCCCTATGATCCCGAAAAAGCAAAGGAACTGGTCGCAGCAGCGAAAGCGGACGGCGTCCCGGTCGATCGTGAGATCCGCATCATCGGTCGCAATGGGCAATATCCCAATGCCACCGAAGCGATGGAAGCGATGATGGCGATGCTTCAGGAAGTCGGCTTGAACGTAAAGCTCGACATGTATGACGTGTCCGTGTGGAACGGCTACTTCGTTGCACCCTTTGTCGCCGATTCTGGTCCGACGCTGACCCAATCGCAGCACGACAACGCGACCGGCGACCCCGTCTTCACCGCATTCGTGAAATACGCGACCGACGGTTCCCACTCCATGGTTCGCGATCCCGCCGTCGACGCGCTGATCGCCAAGGCGACGTCTGCCACCGGCGACGAGCGCACAAAACTCTGGAAGGAGCTGTTCGCCAAGGTGAACACCGAAATCATCGCCGACATCCCGATGTTTCACATGGTCGGTTTCACCCGCGTCTCGCCGCGTCTCGACTTCAAGCCGACGATCGCGACGAATTCCGAACTGCAGCTGTCGCAGATCCGCTTCAAGTAAGCCGGTATGCTGCACTTAACCACGGGCCGCCGCGAACAGCGGCCCGTGTTTTCCATGACGTGAGGGAGAAATGCCGATGCCCCTGATTGACCGCATTGCCCTGACTCAATTCGCAAAGCAGATATTGACCCGCGCCGGCATGGAGGCCGACAAGGCCGAAACGACTGCCACCGTCCTGGTGGAAGGCGACATGATCGGCCACGAAACCCATGGCGTCAGTCTTTTGAACTGGTATGTCGAGGCGTTGGAAGACGGCTCGCTGGCAAAGTCCGGCAGCTATGAGGTCGTCAATGACCGCGGCGCAGCCTTTGTTTGGGACGGCAAATCCCTGCCGGGCGCATGGCTGCTGACAAAGGCGATCGAGCAGGCCTGCGAACGGGTCGGCGATCATGGCGTCGTCACCGCCGCGATCCGCAACTGCCACCATACCTGCGCGCTTTCAGCCTTCATGCGGCAGGTGACCGAACGGGGCCTCATCGTACAGCTGTCGGTCTCGCATCCCGCGGCGAGCCGCGTTGCGCCCTATGGCGGCACGAAGCCGCTCCTGACACCCAATCCGATGGCTGCCGGCTTCCCGACGTCTAAGGATCCGATCCTGATCGACGTCTCGGCCTCGATCACCACCACGACCATGACGCAAAACTTGGCGAAGGCCGGCAAGAAATTTCCTGAGGCCTGGGCTTTCACCGCCGCAGGCGAGCCGACCGATGATCCGCGCGAGGTGACGGAACGGGGCGGGACAATGATGCCTCTTGGCGGTCAGCTGAAGGGACACAAGGGTTTTGGGCTCGGGCTGATCGTCGAATTGCTGGGGCAGGGGCTTTCCGGCAAAGGACGGGCCAACACGCCGTCCGGTGTGTTTTCGCAAAGCGCTTTCCTTCAGGTCATCGATCCCGCCTTTTTCGCCGGGCTGGACGCCTTTACGGCGCAGTCTGATTTTCTCGCCGCTGCATGCCGCAGCAATCCTCCGGCGCCCTGGAACAATGGCCCCGTTCGCATGCCGGGCGACAATGCGGCGCGAAGGCGCCGCGCGGCGTTGGAAGAGGGCGTGCCGGTCGGCGATGCAACTTGGGCGAAGCTTTGCAAACATGCCGAGATCCTAGGCTTGCCTATTCCCGACGTCGCCGCGTGAGGAACACATCTGCTTCAAACCTTCTTGTCGGTCGCCGCAATGCCCGGTGTCAGTTGTAATCAAATCGGCCAAACCAGCAATAGGATCGGCACACTGACGATCACCACAATGAGCGAGAGCGGCAGACCCAGTCGGGCGTAGTCACCAAATCGATATCCGCCCGGTCCCATCACGAGCGTGTTGCATTGGTGTCCGATGGGCGTGAGGAAGTCGCAGCCGGCTCCAATTGCCACCGCCATCAGAAAGGCATCGGGCCTGAAGCCCAGCTTCTCGGCAAAGGTCGCGGCGATCGGGGCCATGACCAGAACCGTCGCTGCGTTGTTCAAAAACGGGGTTACGGCCATGGCCGCAACCAGGATCAGAGCCAAGGCACCGAAGGGCGGGAGCATTTCGGCGGTTCGCGAGAGGAGGTCCGCGATGATGTCGGTGGTTCCTGTGGTCCTGAGCGAGTCGCTGATCGGAATGAGAGCGGCCAGCATGATCAGAATGGGCGCATCGAGATGCTGATAAACTTCCCGCAAAGGAACGGATCCGGTGACCACCATCAGAAAAGCGGCGGCGAAAAACGCTGTCGCGACGGGAATGCCCCCGAAAGCTGTCGCCCCCATCGTTGCCATCAGGATAATGACGGGGATCATGCCATTGCGGGCGTTGCCGAGCTTCATATCTCGTTCGACCAGCGGCAAACATCCCCATTCGCGTAGAAGATCCGGTAGTTTCTGCAAGTCGCCCTGTAAGACCACGACGTCGCCATTGCGGATCTTGATCTCGCCCAGGCGCTCGGTGAAGCGCCTGTCGCGGCGGCTGACGGCAAGAAGGTTGAGCCCGGTATTGTGGAAGAGAGAAACGTCTTTTGCGCTGACGCCGATCAATCGGGAATGTTCGCCAACGATAGCTTCAACAGAACTGATGTCTTGGCGTGTCTCAGGCTCGTGTTTACGGTCGGACAGTTGAAGCTTGGCTTCACTGACGATCTTGTCGAGGGCGCTCTGCTCCCCCTCTATAATAAGAAGGTCGCCATCCTTAAGCACCGTGTCGGGAAGGGGCGTTCGTCTTTGGCCGTTGCCACCGATAATCGCAGTCACCATCGCATCGCCGCCCGCCGGCTTCTGTAGCCAGCTGACGGACCGCCCGATTGCCCCTGATGGCGTGGTGACCTTGGCCTCGGTCGTGTAGTTTTTGATCGCCACCGCCTCATCCATCGACGTTTCGACCCGTGATCTTTCAGGCAGCAGCTTGTAGAACAGCGCCAGAAAGACAACGCCGGCGACCGAGAGCGCCAGGCCGACAGGCGTATAGTCAAACATCATGAACGGCTGCCCGGTGATCTCCTCGCGCACCCGGGAAACGATGATGTTTGGCGATGTGCCGATCTGCGTCATAAGCCCTCCGAGCAGAGAGGCGAAAGACATCGGCATCAGGAACATCGACGGTGATACGCGTGATTTCCGGGCCATTTGCACAGCGACCGGGATCATGATCGCCAGCGCACCAATGTTTTTAATGAAAGCCGACAGGGCTGCGACAATGGCAACCAGAATGATCAGCTGCATCCGTGGCCCGCGTCGTTCGGGAGAAAATCTGCGCAAGGCGACATCCATAATCCCCGATCTGGATATCGCCGCACTGACGATGAGCGCGCTGCCAACGATGATAACAATGTCATCGGAAAAGCCGGAAAAAGCATTTTTGGCAGGGACGATGCCGACAATGATTGCAGCGAGAAGGGAGCTTACGGCGACTATATCGTATCGATAACGCCCCCACAGGAACGCGCCCATCATCAGCGCGATGATGAGAAGAGAAAGCCATTGATCAGCGCGCATGTTTGCATCCCGGTGGTGGCAATTAACGTTTCAAACAAGAGAACGATGCGACAAGGTGGTGAAATTTTTTCTCGTCTATCCCAGCCGTTTTGTCCGCTGACGGCTGGAGGAGTACTCTGATGGAACTTCCAGCCGCCAGGCGGCATTTCGCTGTCGGGGTTGCTTTCGGGAACGACCATGGCCAGTGACAAACTATCGACCTATCGGTCGAAGCGCGACTTTAAAAAAACGGATGAGCCAAGCGGCGAAAAACGCCTCGCGCGCAGCAATCGCCGTCGCTTCGTGATCCAGAAACATGATGCCACCCGGCTGCACTACGATCTGCGGCTCGAGTTGGATGGCGTCTTCAAATCCTGGGCGGTCACCAAAGGCCCGTCTCACGACCCGCACGACAAGCGGCTGGCAGTTGAGGTCGAGGATCATCCGCTCGACTATGGCGACTTCGAAGGCACTATTCCTAAAGGTCAGTATGGCGGCGGGACGGTCATGCTCTGGGATCGGGGCTATTGGGAACCGGAAGGAAATAAGAGCCCCGAGCAGGCACTCGCCAAGGGTGACTTCAAGTTCACCTTGGAAGGCAAACGCCTGCACGGCAGCTTCGTGCTGGTGCGCATGCGCAATGATCGCAACGGCGGCAACCGGACAAATTGGCTGCTCATCAAACACCATGATGAGTTCTCCGTCGAAAACAATGGCGAAGCGATCCTCGAGGAGAACAACACCTCTGTCGCCTCCGGCCGAACCATGGAGATGATTGCCGCCGGCAAGGGACGAAAGCCCAAGCCTTTCATGATTCAGGATGGCGACGTTCAGGCTGATGCCGTCTGGGACAGCAACCACGGACTGGCTGCCGAAGAGCGAAAAGAGAACGTCGGAGGCGGTCGGAAATCGAAACCAGTCACAAAGGTCGATCTGCCGGATTTCATTGCGCCGCAGCTCTGCCGGACACTGGAACGCCCTCCGGCCGGCACCGGCTGGCTTCACGAGATCAAGTTCGACGGTTACCGGATCCAGATGCGAGTGCTGGATAGCGAGGCGACGCTGAAGACCAGGAAAGGGCTCGACTGGACGGCAAAATATCCCGAGATCGCCGAGGCGGCATCGACGCTGCCCGATGCGATCATCGACGGCGAGATCTGCGCCCTGGACGATAATGGCGTTCCTGATTTCGCTGCCCTGCAGGCGGCCCTTTCGGAAGGCAAGACCGGCGAGCTCGTCTATTTCGCCTTCGATCTTCTCTATGAGGGTGGCGAGGACTTGCGATCTCTGCCGCTCATCGAGCGCAAGACGCGGCTTCAAAGCCTACTCTCCGACGCCGGCAATGATCCGCGCATCCGCTTCGTCGAGCATTTCGACACCGGCGGTGATGCAGTTCTCCGGTCTGCCTGCAAACTCTCACTGGAAGGCATCGTCTCGAAAGAGGCGGATGCACCCTATCAATCCGGCCGTACCGAAAGCTGGGCGAAGTCGAAATGCCGCGCCGGCCACGAGGTGGTGATCGGCGCTTATGCCAAAACCAACGGGAAGTTCCGATCCCTGCTGGTCGGCGTCTATCACGGTGACCACTTCGTCTATGTCGGCCGCGTCGGTACGGGATATGGCGTAAAGAAAGTGGAAACGCTGCTGCCGAAGTTGAAAGCGCTCGAGACGGCAAAATCACCATTCACCGGCATTGGTGCGCCGAAGAAGGAGGCCGAGGTCACCTGGCTGAAGCCCGAGCTCGTGGCGGAAATCGAATTCGCGGGCTGGACCGCCGACGGCATTGTCCGGCAGGCGGCCTTCAAGGGACTGCGGGAAGACAAGCCGGCCAAAGAGGTCAAGGCCGAACGGCCAGCAAAGCCCTCGCAAACTGACGTGCCGCAGCCGGCGGTGGAGGCGAAGGCCAAACCCGTCCGCCGAAAAAGCGCCAAGGCCGAGGTCATGGGGGTGCTGATCTCCAACCCGGACAAGCCGCTATGGCCGGATGCCAATGACCGCAAACCCGTCACCAAGGAGGAACTGGCCCGCTATTACGAAGCCGTCGGCTCCTGGCTGATCGAGCACATCAAGGGACGGCCATGTTCGATCATCCGTACGCCCGACGGGATCGGCGGCGAGCAGTTTTTTCAGCGTCATGCGATGCCCGGCACCTCGAACCTTCTCGAACTGGTCAAGGTCTTCGGCGATAAAAAGCCCTACCTGCAAATCGACCGGGTCGAAGGCTTGGCTGCCGTCGCGCAGATCGGCGCCGTCGAGCTGCATCCCTGGAATTGCGAACCGCGTCAGCCTGAGGTGCCCGGCCGGCTCGTCTTCGACCTTGATCCAGGTCCGGACGTGCCATTCTCCGCGGTCGTTTCGGCAGCCCGCGAAATGCGGGACCGTCTCGACGCGCTGGGTCTGATCAGCTTTTGCAAGACGACCGGCGGCAAGGGTCTGCACGTCGTCACTCCGCTTGCGGTCAACAAGCGCAAGCCGCTTTCGTGGGCTGAAGCGAAGGGTTTTGCGCACGATGTCTGCCAGCAGATGGCGCGCGACAATCCCGATCTCTATCTCATCAAGATGACGAAGAGCCTGCGGAACGGCCGGATCTTCCTCGACTATCTGCGCAATGACCGCATGGCGACGGCGGTTGCACCTTTGTCGCCGCGCGCCCGATCGGGAGCCACCGTCTCAATGCCGCTCAGCTGGACGCAGGTCAAATCAGATCTGGACCCCAAGCGCTTCACCATCCGCACCGTTCCTGCGCTTCTGGCGAAATCGTCGGCCTGGGAAGACTATTGCGACGGCCAACGGCCACTGGAACAGGCGATCAAGCGCCTTGCCAAGGCTCGGGTCACGGCTTGATTGAGGGGCTTACCGCGGACCGGTTCGAGGTGATAGTTAGCCCAAACCGGAATTGCTTTGGGAGTTCGGGTCCCGCCCGGCGATCCACCGTGGGGACAGCCGGGCCAGGCGTCGGATTAATGCCGTGGTGTTGAAGTTGGATTTGTTGCAGGCAACGACACTCGCCTGGCCACGATCGACAGTTTCCGTGGAGCAGTCCGAAAAGTCCATCGGTCGGAGGCTTTCGACGCTGATTGCTGTATCGCATCGTCGAGAGGTCAGTCGCCTATCGGGCCGCTGCCTCGTGGTACTACTTCATCGCGTCTGACGCGGTTCCACCATGCGTACCCTCCCTCGGAGGCGGGTTTACCGCCAATCGAACCACGGTGTCAGCAAGCCCGTCTTGCGCCGATAGGCTTCATATTCGGATGCCAGCGGTGATAGGGAGAACTTCCTCTCCTCATTGCGGGCTGCAATCACGTAGACAACCGTAAAAAATAAGACCGGCAGGATCGACCATATCGACCAAGATGCCAGCGCCCACCCCGACCAGAAGAGCAGGTAGGACGTGTAAAAAGGGTGCCGCAGGTAGCGATAGGGACCGTCGGTGACAAGACTATCTGGATGATCGAGGGTGAACACAAAGCGCAACCTGGCCTCTCGCGACGCCGACACCGCCCACCAGAACAAGCCCGCCGACCCGATTTCAAATCCCAGTCCTACTACCTGTACCCACAGCATCTGCGTCTCGGACCAAACCAGGTACAGGAAAAACGCCGTCGTCGCGATGACGCCGACGGTGATCAGCTTTGCTCCGGCTTCCATCTTCGGTGAGTTGAAGTGGCCTCGCAACGACCACGCGTAGGACCCGACGATAGTCAGGCTGGTGATCGAAATAATGAAGTCCAGAAGAAATTGCATCTCGATACCCAGCTTGAAAGGTTGGTTACAATTGCTGCTGCGACAGACCTAACCCGTATAAAACGCCAAGGCAAATGATTGATGTATGATACGTAACCGCACCGAAACGTGTCGTGATTGCACGGCCTGGTTTAGATCTGGTTTACGATGATCATGCACCTGCCGTAGATATTTTTGTGCAAGATTTTGGCTGCGCTTTAGGGGTCGCAGCTTATGGACGTATTTCACTGTACAATCGACACCAGCCACGGCGCTGTACGCATCAGTGACACTATCGATGGCGCTGCACCACTGGTTATGATACACGGTTCCGGCAGCTCACGGACGGTCTTTTCACGGCAACTACACAGCCATTTGTCCCGGAATTGGCGTCTGATTGCGCTCGATCTTCCGGGACATGGCGAATCGAGCGACGCTCGAGATCCGCAGTCAACTTACACTGTCACCGGTCTTGCCGACTGCATAGGAGAGGTGGCAGCCCGCCTGGGGCTTCATCGCTTTCCCGTGCTCGGATGGTCGCTTGGCGGTCACGTCGCGATTGAGATGGCGGGCAGCGGCAACGGCATTTCGGGCCTGATGTTGTGCGGCACGCCACCGGTCCCCAGCGGTCTCCTCGGAATGCTGCGGGGATTCCATCCATCATTTGATGTTCTTCTGGCATCAAAAGAGAACTTTACGTCGCGTGACGTGGAGCGGTTTCAGTCTCTTTGCTTTGGAGACACGAGCAACCCCTCCTTTCGCGATGCTATAGCGCGCGCAGACGGGAGACTAAGGAGCGTTTTTTCTCGCGCAATGTTGCGGGGGCAGGGGGTGGATCAGCGCCGCACCGTCGAACAGGCAGATATACCCATTGCTTTTGTGAATGGATTTTATGACCCCTTTGTCAAACTCAGCTATTTTTCGGGCCTGAACATCCAGTTGCTCTTCGAAGGCAAAGCGCATGTAGTGGAAGGTGCTGGCCACGCGCCTTTCTGGGAAAGGCCGGAGAGCTTCAACTCGATGCTCGACCGGTTCCTGAACACAGTCGCCGCTCATGAAGCCAATACCGGTCTGAAAGACCATCACTTTCTTTCGAACAGATCAGTGTTCTAAGAGCGATCCGCAGAGATGCGGTTCCTGTGCTTACAGTTTCCGAAACAGTCGCGGGAAGATCGACGAGTGGCTCGAAAGACGACACAGGATCTTTCAGGGCAGATAATCGGATCTCAATGCGAGGGATGTGGCTCGCCATTCGCCGCGGCCACGAGCTCGTACTGCAAACGACGTAGTTTCCATCGGTCGTTAGACAATATTTGACGTCTAAGTTCATTGTGCGACGGTCATGGTCGGGCAACCGTCATTGCCTTTCCCGCAGACCGATCCCGCCCTATCATTCAGAGGCACCTGCATGAAATCCAGGGAGATGGGAGAGCGATGCGGAATTGTTTAGGCCTGCTAGCTGCAGGAGTCTCTCTCCTCCAGCTATGCTCCTTCGCCAACGCACAGGCACCGAATGCCCTGGAGAGGGCCATCGGAGATGCGCAGCCATGCAGGTCGTTGAAGACCAAGGTATCGAGCTTCGGCATCGGTGTGGAGGTAGGCGTCGACAAGCTCGATTCCGTGAAGATCGAAAACCTGCAATTGTCGGTGAATGGCAGCACCGCGGAGGCGAGCGCCCGCGGCACGCTTGCTTGCAAGACCTCGGACGAAGCGCTGGTAGAAGGAGGGTTTTCAGCGACCGCTGAGGTTCGGCTGAAGGTCGACCTTACGACCTGCAAGATGACCGAGACCTCCATCGAGATCGTGAAGACCGGTGGCAGGTTCGGCGACATCGTCAAAGGACTTGAGACTGAAATCTCTGGCGCCCTCCGGCGAAGTCTGGAGAAGAACTTGGCCAAGCTTTGCGAGAAGTGATCAGCGGATCGACACCGTTAGACAGAGTTGCGGATTGAAGCCGCCGAAAAGTGTCTCCAGCCTTAGAACGAAGGACATCGGTGAGACGAGGGATGGAGTCACGCATTGTGTGCCCGGTCGCCGAAATGCCTTCGGCGACTATTGGGAAGGGATCGAAGACTGCGTTGCAGAGGTTCCGCCGCCTTAGCGGAGCAACCCATCGCGACTGAACTCTTCCCAGCCGAGAGGTTTCGAACGTGACGCATCGTCGGGGGCGGCATCAGGCTTGGAAGGGGTCTTGGCCTTGGTCTTCAGCGAACGCGTCAACTTCGCTTTCAAGGCTGCCCGTCGTCGTTTCTCGGCCGTAGCTTCAGCATCCTCTTCGCGCCAGACTGTCACCAGGTCTTGGTCGAGGATGTCCTCCACCACGCGCGGGTCGAATACGTGGAAGGTAATTTTCCTCGCCCGCCCACGCAGCTTCACCGTGCGGGTTCCTGCACTGGGCAATCGCCCGTCGCTGAGCCAGCGATGTCTCTCGGTAGTAGAGATCGTCAGGATATCCTGGATTTCACGGGGGATCACAGGCAGGCTTTCGATGTCTTCGAGCGCGTTGGAAACGACTGACGAAGCAGCACGGAACGCACTCTTCGCCGTTTCAGCCATCGCCAATGTCAGAGCACCCGCCTCGATTTCGAGCGACTTTCTCACCGCCAAAGGCAGACGTGCGCGAATTTCCAGCAGAATCCCCTTCGCGCGAACGGATGATCCGAGCGTGGCTGCGGTCGATAGGGGCCACTCCTTGATCAGCTCCGCATCGTCGGTGGTCTTGGGTTTTGCCATGTACGAGTAGATGGACCTTCCGCTCTGCAGCGTCAACGACTACGCCAGGACGGAAGGCATCATATGATTACGCTCAGTCGCGGTACACGGGCATCTGCTTGAGCTCGTCCTTGGTCCAGCTCGTAAAGGCATGAACGTCGCCGTCTTCATCGCGCATGAACTCAAGATCCAAGATCGGAACTGCAACAGGCTTCGCGCCGATACCCAGAAAGCCTCCGACGTCGATGACCGCGGAGCCGCCGGCGCCCGCGCACCGTTCCGGCCTGCTGTCAAAATCTTCCGCCTGGGAAGATTACAGTGACGGCAAGCGTCCGCTGGAACAGGCGATCAAGCTCCTCGGGAAAGTCTCCAAAGTGGCTTGAGCGTTATCGGACTACAGTCCGTCCGGCACTGTGATCAGCTGGTTTTCTCGGCGTGCTGATATTGCCATTCACAAAACTGCTCCAAATAACGGTTGGGTAGATCGCGTGCCATCATGCGTTGACAATCCTCTTTTGCTCAGGTCTACTGGTCCACTTACCGGACCAGTAGACCTGAGCGTGGGGAGGAAAAAGCAATGGACGTTCGAGCGATGCTCGAAGACGACGTTGCGGCGCTCGGTGGAGCGCCGAAGAAGTCGATAAAAGACTTCGTCGTCCAGAAGATTGCGACCTTCATCGCCACCGGCATCCTCAAAGCCGGCGACCCGCTGCCCAGCGAACGGGAGCTCGCCTCCGCACTCTCGGTCAGCCGCGAGACCGTCCGTGGGGCGATCCTGATCCTTTCCACCCATGGGATTCTCTCGGTTGTGCACGGAACGCGCACAGTGGTGGCATCGGAGGACGTCGGCGAATTGGCCGTCCAGGCTGCGCGGTATCGCGACATCGCGGCCTACAGTCTCGACAATGTTCATGAGGCCCGGCTTCTTATCGAAGCACAGGTCGTCAGGGCTGCCGCGCTCAAGATGGAGCCTTCAACTTTTGATTATCTCCGCAAGTCGATCGCAGCGCAGGAGGCCGCCTGTGACGATCCTGTTCGTTTTTTGATATGTGACCGGGAATTTCACACCGCTATCTACCGTTCCAGCGGCAACGCGGTGCTGGCTGATATGGCCGCCGACCTCTATTCCTATCTTCTGAGCCACCGAAGGCGCGTCGTATCGCAGCCCGGGAGTATCGCCACGAGCATCGCCGATCACCGGTTGATCCTCGCTGGTTTGGAGACGCGGGACCCGGATGCCGCGGCCGCGGCCTTCGCAATCCACGAAACCCGTATTTATACGACGACCAAGTTACTCTTCTCGTAGTTCGCAGGGAGGCGAAACACGATGCATATTCTCATTATCGGGGCGGGAGGAATGATCGGCCGGAAGCTCGCCGCCACACTGGGGCGCAGCGGGTCACTCGGCGGCGATACAATCACGCGCATGACGCTTGTGGATGTAACGCCTCCGCCTGTGCCCGCCGACGTCTCCGTGCCGGCGGAAGCGCTGGCTGCCGATATTTCCGAAAGCGGCGCAGCGGAAGCCCTGGCGGCTCGCCGGGCCGACGTGATCTTCCATCTCGCCGCGATCGTTTCCGGTGAAGCCGAGCGCAATTTCGACCTCGGCTACAAGGTCAATCTCGACGGCACGCGATTGCTGTTGGAAGCGATCCGCCGGGAAGGAAGCCGCCAAGCCTATGTTCCCCGGTTCGTATTCTCCTCGTCGATCGCGGTCTATGGCTCGCCGTTTCCCGATCCGATTCCCGATGATTATGTGCTCGCACCTCTCACCAGCTACGGAGTCCAGAAGGCGATTTCCGAGCTTCTGCTTGCCGACTATTCGCGGCGCGGTTTTATCGACGGCGTCGGAATTCGGTTGCCGACCATCGTGATCCGGCCGGGTGCGCCGAATGCCGCCGCATCGGGATTCTTTTCCGGAATCCTGCGTGAACCGCTTGCAGGCCAGCGGGCCGTTCTTCCGGTCGAAGAAACGGTCAAGCACTGGTTGGCAAGCCCGCGTTCCGCCATCAAGTTCCTGATCCATGCTGCGACGCTCGACACGGCGGCGCTGGGTGTCCGGCGCACGCTCACCATGCCGGGCGTCGCCGCTACCGTTGCCGACCAGATTGCCGCCTTGCGGCGTGCTGCCGGTTCCGAGGCGGCGGAGTTGATCGATCGTCGCCGCGACGAGGTCATTGAGGGGATCGTCGCCGGATGGCCGAAGTCCTTTACGCCCGAACGCGCGACGCAACTGGGTTTCGTCGCCGAAACCACGGTGGACGAGTTGATCGAGGTCTACCTCGCCGAAGACGCTCCGGGTGCGTCCGGATGAGGTTGAGCTGGGCTGAAACCGCCCCATAGGAGGAGAGTACCGCCCGGGCACACCCGCATATGCGGGATTGCGGCGGCAGAAGGACTTGAGAAGATAGGGCCGCCGGCAAGATATACGAAAATACGAATACATAGCATGTAGCGCTCGATTTCTGGGAGGAGTGGGTATGGCAGGCGTTCAATTCGCGGATGTGCGGAAATCATTCGGAGCATTTCCGGTGATCAAAGGCGTGGATATCGACATTGCCGACGGGGAGTTCGTGATCCTGGTCGGCCCGTCGGGTTGTGGAAAATCCACTCTTCTGCGGATGCTGGCGGGACTTGAGAATATTTCCGGCGGCGAGATCAAGATCGGCGGGCGCGTGGTCAACACGCTGCCGCCCAAGGACCGCGACATCGCCATGGTGTTCCAGAACTATGCGCTCTATCCGCATATGACGGTACAGGAGAACATGGGTTTCTCGCTGATGCTGAACAAGGCGCCGAAGGCGGAAGCCGAGAAGCGGGTGAAATATGCCGCCGGCATCCTCGGTCTCGACAAATTGCTCGACCGCTATCCGCGCCAGCTTTCCGGCGGCCAGCGCCAGCGTGTCGCCATGGGGCGGGCGATCGTCCGCGATCCGGAAGTCTTCCTGTTCGACGAACCGCTATCCAACCTCGATGCGAAGCTGCGCGTCGCCATGCGCGCCGAAATCAAGGAACTGCACCAGCGGCTGAAAACGACGACGGTCTACGTCACCCATGACCAGATCGAGGCCATGACCATGGCCGACAAGATCGTGGTCATGCATGACGGCGTTGTCGAGCAGATCGGCACGCCGCTCGAGCTTTACGATAAGCCGGCCAATCTCTTCGTTGGCGGGTTCATCGGCTCGCCGGCGATGAACATGATCAAGGGCAGGCTCGACCCCGAAAACCCGACAAGTTTCAAGGCGCCGGACGGCACGGCGCTGCCGGTTGCCAATCCGCCTGCCGACGCCCTGGGGCGCGACCTCGTCTACGGGCTTCGCCCGGAATACATCCTGCTCGATGCCAATGGCCTGCCCGGTGAAATCGTGGTGATCGAGCCGACCGGCTACGAGACGCATCTTATTCTCAGGCTCGGCGGCAGCGATCTCAGCTGCGTCTTCCGCGAACGCGTCAGCGCGCGGCCGGGCGAGACCCTGCGCGTTGCGATCGACGCCGCGCATGTTCATCTCTTCGATGCCGAGAGCGGCCGGAGATTGACCGACTGACGCCGTCCGGCGGCTGCGCGGGGCGGAGGAGCCCCCGTCGCCCGCAGGCCGGCAGCACCCCGTTTCGGGGATGCAAGGACCGTCGTTCACCAAGCGGGAGGTGAATGGCGGGGAGTTCGCGCCCGCTTTTTTGAAGAGGAGGAATATCATGAGGTTTAAGAGACGTGACTTTCTTGCCGCCTCGGCTGCCGTTGCCGGCGCCGCTGGCCTCGGCATTCGGCCATCCCTCGCGCAGGCTGAACCGACCTACACGCCGGAAAGCGGCGCCAGCCTGCGGCTGCTGCGCTGGACACCTTTCGTCAAGGGCGACGAGGAGGCATGGCTTGCCAACACAAAGAAGTTCACCGAAGCGACCGGCGTCGAGGTGCGCATCGACAAGGAAAGCTGGGAAGATATCCGCCCGAAGGCTGCCGTCGCGGCCAATGTCGGCTCCGGCCCGGACCTCATCATGTGCTGGTTCGATGACGCTCACCAGTATCCCGACAAGCTGGTCGACCTGACCGAACTCGCCAACTATCTCGGCAACAAATATGGCGGCTGGTATGACGGTGTGAAGGGCTATGCCGCGCGCGGCGACACCTTCATCGCCATGCCGCTGGCGGCAATCGGCAATGCGGTGGTCTATCGCGACACTCACGTGAAAGCAGCCGGCTTCAGCGAGTTCCCCAAAGACACGGCAGGCTTCCTCGAGCTTTGCAAGGCGATGAAAGCCAAGGGCACGCCGGCCGGCTTCCCGCACGGCAAGGCCGTCGGCGACGGCAACAACTACGCCCATTGGCTGCTTTGGAGCCATGGCGGCAAGATGGTCGACGAAGGCGGCAAGGTGACGATCAACAGCCCGGAAACGCTGGCGTCGATCAACTACGCCAAGGAGCTCTATGCGACCTTCATTCCAGGCACGGAAAGCTGGCAGGACGTCAACAACAACCGCGCCTTCCTCGCGGGCCAGGTGTCGCTGATCGCCAACGGCGTCTCGGTCTATTACACGGCCAAGAACGACCCGAAGCTCGCCGAGATCGCCAAGGACATCCGCACGACGAATTTCCCCGTCGGCCCGGTTGGCCAGAGCGTCGAGCTTTTCCAGACGAGCTCACTGCTTCTCTTCAAGCATACGAAGTATCCGGAGGCGGCGAAGGCCTACATCAAGTTCATGATGGAAGCCGACCAGATGAATGCCTGGATCCAGGGCTCAAGCGCCTATTGCTGCCAGCCGCTCAAGGCTTTCGCCAAGAACCCGATCTGGACATCCGATCCGATCCACGCGCCTTATGCACGTGCTTCGGAAAAGCTGCGTCCGAACGGCTATGCCGGCCCACTCGGTTATGCCTCGGCAGCGACCATGGCCGATTACGTTCTGGTCGACATGTATGCGGCCGCCGTCACCGGCCAGATGTCGCCCGAGGATGCGATGAAGGAAGCTGAACGGCGGGCAAACCGCTACTATCGCGTCTGAGCCGCGCTTCAAAACAAGCGGCATGCCGGCTTCGGCATGCCGCAAAGTCCTCTGGGAGTTCAAGTGCAATCTGGGAGATAGCAATGTCGATGGTGAATTCGGAGGATAGACGCGGGCCGATCTCTTCGCTCCTGCAGAACAACAATGTGCTGGGCTTCCTGTTCATGTTGCCGGCGGCGGTGTTCCTCGTCTGCTTTCTCACCTATCCGCTGGGGCTCGGCGTCTGGCTCGGCTTCACCGATACGAGGATCGGCCGCGACGGCATCTTCATCGGGCTGGAGAACTACCAGTTCCTGATGGACGACAGCGTCTTCTGGCTGTCGGTCTTCAACACCATTCTCTATACCTCCGTTGCCTCGGTGCTGAAATTCGCGCTCGGCCTCTGGCTGGCGATGCTGCTCAATCAGCACCTGCCGTTCAAGTCCTTCTTCCGGGCCATCGTGCTGCTTCCCTGGGTGGTGCCGACGGTGCTTTCGGCGCTGGCCTTCTGGTGGATCTACGATTCCCAATTTTCGATCATCTCCTGGTCGCTGATGCAGCTCGGGCTGATCAGCGGACCGATCAACTTCCTCGGCGACCCGATCAATGCGCGCATATCCGTCATCGTCGCCAATGTCTGGCGCGGCATTCCCTTCGTGGCGATCTCGCTGCTTGCGGGGCTGCAGACGATTCCGGCGTCGCTGCAGGAGGCCGCTTCGCTCGACGGCGCCACGAGCTGGCAGCGTTTCCGCTACGTGACGCTGCCGATGCTGACGCCGATCATCGCCGTGGTGATGACCTTCTCGGTGCTCTTCACCTTCACGGACTTCCAGCTCATCTACGTGCTGACCAAGGGCGGACCCGTCAATGCGACACATCTGATGGCGACGCTATCGTTCCAGCGCGGCATTCCAGGCGGTCAGCTCGGTGAAGGTGCGGCGATCGCAGTCGCCATGGTGCCCTTCCTGCTCGGCGCCATCATGTTCAGCTTCTTCGGGCTGCAACGGCGCAAATGGCAACAGGGCGGCCAGGATTAAGGCCAGGGTTAGAGCCAAATTGGGGTTAGGGAGAGTGATGATGTCGATAAATTCAAACGCCGCCGATCAGGTCGTGACCGACAATGCCGAAGGCATGAGCTATCTGAACCGCCTGCCGCGGCGGATCGTAATGCTCTACCTGCCGATGGCCGTCTTCGTCGTCGTGCTGCTCTTCCCGTTCTACTGGATGGCGATCACCGCGGTGAAGCCGAACGATCAGCTGACCGACTACAGCAACTACAGCCCCTTCTGGGTGGTGGGAGCAACGCTCGATCACATCAAATACCTGTTCCTTGAGACATCCTATCCGGGCTGGCTGTGGAACACGATGCTGGTCGCGGTCTGCTCCACCTTCCTCTCGTTGGTGGCGTCAGTCTTCGGCGCCTATGCCATCGAGCGGGTCCGCTTTACAGGGTCCCGTTCGGTCGGCCTCGTCATCTTCCTCGCCTATCTCGTGCCACCGTCGATCCTTTTCATCCCGCTTGCCTTCATCGTCTTCAAGCTCGGGATCTACGACTCGCGGCTGGCGCTGATCTTCACCTATCCGACCTTCCTCATTCCCTTCTGCACCTGGCTGCTGATGGGCTATTTCCGCTCGATCCCATTCGAGCTGGAGGAAAGCGCGCTGGTGGACGGCGCCAACAGATGGCAGATTCTCACCAAGATCATTCTGCCGCTCGCAGTACCAGGGCTGATTTCGGCTGGCATCTTCGCCTTCACACTGTCCTGGAACGAATTCATCTATGCGCTGACTTTCATCCAGTCCTCGGAAAACAAAACCATCCCGGTCGGCGTGCTGACCGAACTGGTGCGCGGCGACGTCTTCGAATGGGGAGCACTGATGGCGGGCGCATTGTTCGGCTCGCTCCCGGTGGTGATCCTCTACTCGTTCTTCGTGGACTACTACGTCTCATCGATGACCGGGGCGGTGAAGGAGTGACAGTCTAGCGCGGACACGCCCCTGCTTCTGCAGCAGTTGCGACTGCTTGTTACCGCGCACCGGAGGAGGAGTGTCCGCAAAATGGGATCAGCTGCCTTCCCATCATGTATCGAAACCTCGTCGTGCCGAGATCGAATAATTGTAAATTGCCGCGTAGCTCGTCGATACGAGCAGCGGAAGTGCGATGGTCTTGAGTATTTCCGGTGTGCCGGTCACCGCATGAATTGCCACGAGAATGCTGGCTGAGCCGAGACAAGCAATGAGAGGCGGCGCCCAAAATCGCGCAGATCCGACGAAGCGCTTCGAAAGCCAGTCGATCACAGATTTCAGGAAAAGCGTCAGGCAGGCGGATATCGTACCCTGCACAAGGCCGGCATAGAGCGGCAATGGCATGGCGTGCGCGCGATTGGCGAAAACCGCCCAGCTGCCCATTGCCAAAAAGGCGAAGAGAACATGGACAACGCCGCTGCGGAGAAGCCGCTGCAGTGCATTCGGTATCACAACAACCACCCGTAGCGGACAAGATGGTGCAACAGGTCAGAGCCTGTTCTTCATCGCGGCGCGCAATATATCGTTGATCCGATCCTGCCAGCCGGGGCCATCTTCCTGGAAAAAGGAAAGGACATCGCTGTCGATCTTGAGCGAAACAAGCTCCTTTGTATTCGGCAGCGTCGGCCGCTCAACCGCTGGCTCCGCCTTCTTCTTCGCGGGTTTGAACAACGCTTCGGCAGCATCCATTGGATTGACAGGTCTGCGGGGCGAGTTTGCCATCGTTATGACTTTCTATTGCCTGTCGGATCGACATATGAGCGGCATACGGGATCTCGGCTGCTTCGTCGACTATTTAGCTTGTTTTCCAAGGCGATTTAGCCGACCTGCTCGATCGCCAGCGTGCCGGCGGCAGAAACCACTTGTCCTTGCGCTTCCGGTCTTTCGCCTCGGTGACCGCGTAAAGCCGTCGGCTATGATCGGGAATCAGCTTCACAAGGTTTGCATTGCCGGCAGGTTCTGGATGTAAGACCTGCCGACAATCTGGCCGTCAATCAGCCTTTTTGCGATACAGCAACGTCATGAGCGCGAGGACACATCCCAAGACTCCGACCGATGCGAAGATGTAGAAGTTCCACTGCGGAGCCAGGCCCGCACCCAGAACCGCACCGCCGATGGCCGGTCCTATCATGCCGCCGATACGGCCGATGCCGAGCGAGAAGCCAAGGCCGGTTCCACGGATTTCGACCGGATAGAGGTTTCCAACGAGAACGTTGGCGAGGATCTGCGTGCCGATCGTTCCCGTACCGGCAAGTGCGACGAGACCATAAACCTGGAGGCCCTGATCCACTTGCGTCAGCAACCAGATCGAGCAGGCTCCGAGAAGAAACATGCCTGCCACGACTATTTTGACGTTTCCGCGGTCGGCAATCCTTGCGCCGATCAGGAGGCCGACGGCCGCTCCGAGATTGAGCGTTACGGAGAAAAGGAGGGCAGAACCGAGGTCATAGCCCATCTTGTTCATGATGGTCGGAAGCCAATTGACCATGCCGAATGTGAGCAGAAGCGAACAGAAGTGAATGCCCCATGCGTTCAACGTCGGCAGCAGGCGACCTTCGGAAAACAGCGAGCGGATGCCCACCTGGCGTGACGCAACGGGCCTGGCTACGGGATTGGGCAGCCCGTACTGGTTTGCGATCTGGTTGGCTTCGGTCTGGCGGTTCTTTGTTGCCAGCCATTCGGGAGACTCGGGGATGAGGCGGATGAAGAAAGGCAGAAGCAGGATCGGTGCACCGCCAATAATCATCAGTGGGCGCCATCCGTATTTCTGTATCAGCAGCATTCCGAGGATACCCGAGATGATGCCGCCGGCCAGGTAACCGAGAAGAGCAATCGAATAGGCCATTGCCTTCCGCTTCGGCGGAGAAAACTCGATGATCAAAGCGGTTACCGTCGGAAAAAGAGCTCCAAGCCCCAGGCCGGCGAGAAAGCGTGTTCCCTCGAAAGCGAGAAAGTTCGGCGCAAGACCGCTGCCGATCATCATCACGGAAAAGCTCAGCAGACTGCCGATGATGACCTTGCGACGACCTATCCTGTCAGCAAGTGTTCCGGCAACGAGAGCGCCCAGCAGCATACCGAACAGGGTGATGGAGGCAGCCCGTCCGACCATGCCCGGAGTCAGGCCCCAACTGGCTTCACCGAGCAACGCCGGCGCGACTGCGCCGTAAACGATCAGGTCGTAGCCGTCGAACAGGATCAGCAGACCGCAAAGGGCGATGATGATATTCGGGCTGCGAACGCGTTCGTTGATAATAGCGAGATCTTGTATGGCCAATTTTCCCTCCCCATACATTTGCGTACAGGAAGTACGCTCCTGCCAGCGGCAGGTCCGCGTCGATCCGTGTACAAACCCTCCTGGATCGTTGCCGGCGTGGTTCCTCCCAGCGCCAGACTCACCCGCAAACGGGCTATGTCAAGACAACGATGACACGCTATTAAATACTTGCGAATAAAATATTTGCAACTGCAAACTTTTCAGCTCGCAACTTTTCCCTTTCCGGACATTGCCGGCAGGTTGCTGTGCATGCGGCGCAGCGCCTTCTTCAGTGCTGCGACCTCCTCGTCCGACATGTCCTGAACCGCGGTGCGTTCAAGCTCGACGGCAAGCGGCATGAGCCTTTCCGTCAGCGCCTCTCCCTGCGGGGTCAGCCTTACGATGACGATACGGCCATTATCTTCCGGACGTGTTCTCGACACCAGCTTGCGCTTGGCCAGTGTGCCGACGAGGCGCGAAAGCGTCGAAATCTCGACAGAGACAACGTCGGCGAGATCTCCAAGGGTGCTTTCCCGGCGCTCCTTGAGCATGGCCAGAACCCGGTACATCGCCACGCTGAGATTGTCTTCAGCGATTCTCTGCGCGAATACCTCGGCTATCCGCACGCCGGCGCGATTGAGAAGATACGGAACGGAATCGGTAAGTTTGTACATGTCTCTGTCTGCTGGCGGGATTTCGCTTGCTGAGGGCTCTCTCCGACATGCACCTAAATTACCGGAATGACAACACGATTGGCTTTCAGCCGTCGAGAAAGGCTGAGTAAGGCAAGCATTTTCCCGCCCAATTTATAAACTTGCATTGACAATAGTTGCAAATGCAATAATCTAGATGCCAAGGAGACACGGGAGGAAATCATGTCTGCCACTGCTGCCCTCGATATAGCGCCGGCCCCCGCACCCATCAGCGATGCGTTTCGATCGACCATGCGCCGTTTCCCGGCGACGGTGACGGTCATTTCTGCTTGTCGCAACGGTTCGGATCATGGAATGACGGCCACCGCCGTCACATCACTTTCGATGGATCCGCCATCTCTTATCATCTGCCTGAACAATCGCACCTACCTGCATGACATGCTGCTTGAGGTGCCGGAATTCGCAGTCAGCATTCTGACCGACAGGCAGGCAGCCGTATCGGAAGGTTTCAGCGGCAAGATTGCGCCTGAGCGTCGGTTCGACGCTGCCGATTGGGTTCGCCATGAGCGCGGCATGATGGTGCTGAATTCCGCTCATGCCTCGGTTGTCTGCCGCCGCATGGGCGCAGTTCCCTATGGTACGCACACGATCTTCATCGGGCAGGTGGTGGATACACGCCATTCCGACGACACGATCGCGCTGATGTACGAGAATTCGAAATATTGCGCGCCACAGCACGCGCTTCCTGCATCCCAGAACTGAAGGTAGTTCCATGAACAATACAGCCGCCCTGTTTCCCGCCTCGGCGCGGGTCAAGACCGCATGTCTTGCAGATCGCATCGCCCCGGTGCTGGACGAAGTCCGTGCCGGCGCGCGCGACACCGAAAAATCCGGCCGTGTGCCGGCGCGCTCTATCGATCTGCTGCGCTCCGCCGGCTATTTCGATATCGTCAAGCCGGCCCGCTTTGGCGGCGACGAAGGATCCTTTGCCGAGCTTGTCGATGCAAATATCGAGCTGTCGTCGGCCTGCGCCTCCACCGGCTGGGTTGCCGGCCTCCTTTCCGCGCATCAATGGCTCCTTGCCATGTTCGATGAAAGGGTTCAGCAGGAGGTGTGGGGCAGCAATCCGGATGCGCTGCTCTGCGGTTCCTATGCGCCGGTCCGCATGGCGGAACGCGTCGAGGGTGGCTTCCGGCTATCCGGCGATTGGGCCTTTGCGAGCGGATGCGAAAATGCCCAATGGGCGCTCTGTGCGGCGATCATTCCGCCAAACGGCGAGGGGGAGCGTCCTGTGCCGGCGTTCCTTCTGGTTCCCGCCAGCGATTATGCCATTGCCGAGACCTGGGACGTGGTCGGCCTCGCGGGCACCGGCTCAAAAAGCCTGATCCTCGAGGATGTCTTCGTTCCGGAATACCGCATGTTGAGCTTTCCGGATGCGACCTCCGGCAGAACGCCGGGGGGACGTGGCTACAAGGGTATCGGGCTTTTCAACATTCCGCTTCTCATGGGCGTTCCGTTCTGCCTCGGCAGCGCAGCCGTCGGTGCGGCGAAGGGCGCACTGGATAGCTATATCGACCAGATCGGGACACGTGTGACACGTGGTGCAGTTGCCGGTGGCAACAACAAGATCGCGGAGTTTCCGACGATCCAGCTTCGCGTGGCGGAAGCCTCCGCATCCGTGGATGCCGCCCGCGAAATCATTCTGCGCGATATTGCCCGGGCACAGCAACTGGCCCAGGCCCGCGAGGATGGCACCGGCGAGATCACCGAGGACGATCGGATTCTCGCCCGTCGGAGCCAGTCCTTTGCGGTCAGCCTGGCGCTTCGGGCCGTCGAAGCACTCAATGCATCGACAGGCGGCCTCGGCCTCCAGATGTCCAACCCCGTCCAGCGGGCTTGGCGCGATGCAAATGCCGTCGGACGCCACATTTCCATGAACTGGGATGCAGTCGGCACCATGGCCGGCCAGCAACTGCTCGGTCTTCCGCCCAAGGGACAATTCTGATCCGCCATCCTCAGCATTTCGATTCAAGACAGGAAAGAGAGCATATCGTGCAAGGCAAGATCGCGCTTGAAGAACATTTCGCCATTCCCGAGACGCTGCAGGATTCGGCTGGATTCGTGCCGGGCGACTACTGGACGGAACTGTCCGCCCGTCTTCTGGATATCCAGGACAAGCGTTTGCGGCTGATGGATGCCCACGGCATCGAGAAAATGATCCTGTCGCTCAACGCTCCGGCCGTGCAGGCGATCCCGGATAAGGCAAAGGCCCTGGAGATTTCCCGACGCGCCAACGACTTTCTGGCGGAGCAATGCGTTAAGAACCCGAACCGCTTCCTGGGATTTGCAGCATTGCCGCTACAGGATCCGGATGCCGCAACACAGGAATTGCAGCGCTGCGTGACGACGCTGGGTTTCGTCGGCGCACTGGTTAATGGTTTCTCGCAGGAAGGCGACGGAACGACGCCGCTCTACTACGACCTGCCGCAATACCGTCCGTTCTGGGCCGAAGTCGAAAAACTCAACGTTCCCTTCTATCTGCATCCGCGCAACCCGCTGCCGCAGGACAGCCGGATCTATGCTGGCCATTCCTGGCTGATGGGTCCGACATGGGCGTTCGCGCAGGAGACCGCCGTTCATGCGCTACGCTTGATGGGATCCGGCCTGTTTGACGAACATCCGGCCTTGCGGATCATCGTTGGCCACATGGGCGAGGGACTGCCATACATGATGTGGCGCATCGACAACCGGAATGCGTGGGTCAAGGTGGAAAAGAGCTATCCGGCCAAACGCCCGATTGCCGATTATTTCAACGAGAATTTCTACATCACGACGTCGGGGAACTTCCGCACGCAATCGCTTATCGATGCTATGCTGGAAATCGGCGCGGACCGAATTCTGTTCTCGACGGACTGGCCATTCGAGAACATCGATCATGCTGCAAACTGGTTCGACAGCACGACCATCTCCGAAGCCGACCGTCTGAAGATCGGTCGCACCAACGCGGTTTCACTCTTCAAACTCGATCGATAGCATGGTTACACCTTTCAGATACACGGCCAGCGCGGCCCAGGTCTTCTTCGGGAGTGGCTCGTTGAACCGTCTCGCCGAGGCGATTGCAGGACAGGGCGGCAAACGCGCCCTGATCCTTTCGACCCCGCACCAGAAAGCGGAGGTGGAACGGATCGCTGCTTCCCTCGGTCCGCTTGCGGCGGGACTATTCCACGATGCGACGATGCATACGCCGGTCGATGTGACCGAGCGCGCGATGGCGGCATACAACGCAGCCGGCGCCGATTGCGTCGTCGCCATCGGCGGTGGATCGACGATCGGTCTCGGCAAGGCGATCGCCTATCGCAACGACGCGCCACAAATTGTGGTGGCGACGACCTATGCGGGATCGGAGGTTACACCGATCCTCGGCCAGACAGAAAATGGGCAGAAGACGACGGTCCGCGGACCCGGCATCCTGCCCGAAGTGGTGATCTACGACCCTGAATTGACATTGGGATTGCCGGTCAACATCAGCGTCAGCAGCGGGCTCAATGCAATGGCGCATGCGCTCGAAGGTCTCTATGCGCAGGATCGCAATCCCATTTCATCAATGATGGCGGTCGAGGGCCTGCGCGCGCTGAAGCAGGCTTTACCTCAAATTGTCAATGGACCTGGGGACATCGAATCACGAAGCGAAGCGCTTTACGGTTCCTGGCTGTGCGGCACGGTGCTCGGAGCAGTTGGCATGGCGCTGCATCACAAGCTCTGCCATACGCTGGGCGGTAGCTTCGATCTGCCGCATGCGGAAACCCATGCTGTCATTCTTCCCCATTCTGCTGCCTATAACGCCGTAGCCGCAGCGGATGCGCTAAAACCGGCTGCCGATCTTTTCGGCGGCTCGCTGGGCAGCGGTCTTTATGATTTTGCCGCTTCGATCGGCGCGCCCTTGGCGCTGCGCGATCTGGGTATGAAGGAAGCCGATCTGGACCGTGCGGCGGAACTCGCCGCCCAGAACCCCTACTGGAACCCGCGCCCGATCGAACGGGAAGCGATCCGGGCTTTGTTGCAGAGCGCCTGGGAAGGCTCGCGGCCGCGTTAATGTTTAGGAGGATGGCCACGTGCCTGAATATTTCACCGAAGAGAGATCCGTGGAAGCCGTCAACTCGCGGATGGGGCGGGGCGTTGATCCGCGCCTTGCCGAAGTCATGGCGTCGCTGGTCAAGCACCTGCATGCCTTTGCCAAGGACATCAGCCTGACCCAGGAGGAATGGGAGCTGGCCATCGGCTTCCTGACCCGCACCGGCCATCTCTGTCATGACGAGCGGCAGGAGTTCATCCTGCTCAGCGATACGCTGGGTCTGTCGATGCTGGTGGATGCAATCAACAACCGGCGTCCGCCAGGCGCCACGGAAAATACCGTGTTTGGACCATTCCATGTCGAAGGGGCGCCCATCCGGCAGATGGGTGAAAACATCTCGCTCGACGGCAAGGGAGAGAGCTGTCTCTTCATCGGGCGAGTGCTGGATCTTGACGGCAATCCGATCGAGGGAGCTCGGATCGATGTATGGTCGGATAATTCCGATGGCTTCTATGACGTCCAGCAGCCGGATATCCAGCCGAAGTGGAACAACCGGGGCATTTTCGTCACCGGCGCAGATGGAGCCTATAGCTTCGCCGGCATAAAGCCGGTTTCCTATCCGATCCCCGATGATGGCCCGGTCGGCCAGATGTTGACGTCCCTCGGCCGCCATCCCTACCGTCCTGCCCATACCCATTACCTGATCACCGCTTCAGGTTATCAGAAGCTGGTAACCCACACTTTTGTCGGCGACGATCCTTATCTGGAATCCGATACCGTGTTTGGCGTCAAAAACAGCCTGGTCGCGCCTTTCGAGCGTGTCGATCGTCGGACGATCTGGCGCTCCGATTTCGATTTCGTGCTGACGCCGGTGGAGAATAGACGATGATCGTTGCCCGCTATGCAGTATCCGACCCCGGCAAGGCTGCCGAACGCGCCCGATTGCTCGATGAACACAAAGCCTATCTGCATGGCGGGGCGATACGCATCCTGCTGTCCGGACCTTCCGCACCGCCGGCGGAGGGCAAGGGTTCCACCGCAATCGTGATGGCGCAAGTCGAAACGCTCGCCGAGTTCGAGGCGTTCAGCGCAGGAGATCCCTTCGTCCGCTCCGGTGTTTACGGGAGCGTCGATATATTCGAATGGCGGCCCAGTTTTGGGCTTCTTCTGGAAAGTCTCTGATCGGCATTTTGGCCTGCTGAACGCGATCAGATGTAGGTCATATCGAAGACAGCGGCGTTGTCTTGAACCTCGCGCAGCCCCTTGTACGAGGCATGGCGGAGATTGCCGTCATCCGTCCAGCCGCGAAACTCGATCTCGGCGATCAGCGTCGGCTGCACGAGGACGAGGCGCTTGCCCTTCAGGGGAACAACCGGCCGGCTCGTCTTCAATCGGTCCAGCGTCTTTCTCAGGTATTCAGCATCGCTGGCACCGAAACCGGTTCCGACGGAGCCAACGTAAATCCAGTCGAGCCCTTGTCTCCCGGCCAGCAGCAGCCTGCCGATGCCACCGCGGGCGGATGCGGATTGCTCATAACCAACGATCATGAAGCTCTCGCTCTGGACACATTTGATCTTCAGCCAGTCGCCCGTGCGCCCACTGCCGTAGGGCCGGTCGCGATGCTTGGCGATGATGCCTTCCAGATGATGATGGCAGGCGTGCTCGAGGAGTTCTTCGGCCGGCAGCTCTATCTCCTCGGAGATGCGGATCGTCTGATCGTCGCCTTCCGGTATCAGGTCTTCAAGCAGGTGCCGGCGTACGTCAAGCTCGGTGCCGGTCAGATCGTGTCCATCAAGATAGAGAAGGTCGAAGGCGACGAGGATCGACTCGGTCGATACTCGCTTACCGCCCCGCCCGCCGAGCGAACGTTGCAGGGCGCCAAAATCCGATCGGCCATGATCATCGAGCACAACGGCCTCGCCATCGAGAATAGCGGTCGTTACGCCAAGCTCTTTCGCTGCCGCGGCGATGCTGGGGAAGCGATGTGTCCAGTCATGGCCGCCGCGGGTGATGACTCGCACACCCTTCGGCTCGATGTGGATTGCCAATCGATAGCCATCCAACTTCACCTCATAGAGCCAATCCGGCCCGACTGGCACGGTCGGCTTCAGCAGGGCGAGGCAGGGCTCGACGCGCGACGGCATTGGATCGAAGGGCAGACTGGGCTGGTCAGGATCGCGCTTGCGGATCGGACGAGACTGCAGCGTTGAGTGAGATTCGTCGAGCAAGGGCTGTGGGCGGCGCGGGCGTTTCATGATTAAGTCTAACGCCTCCCTGAGCGGTTTTCCACTTCGACCGGCTTGCGCCGAGCACTCATGATTCTGATGACATTGCCCGGTGCCGGCTCTTGCTTTTCCCTAGCCTTGGACTCTGCCCTGCTCAGCTTCATCTGCTTCTTCTTCGCGTCGATGGCAACAACGCGACTCAACCGAATCACCCGGCCGATTGTTCCGAGTCGAAACGAATCTCAATTCAACGACTTAACGCGGAGATGCCTCCCGCATTCCTAGTCCCGAATTCGCCGCCGGATTTGGATCGGGCCGAGCAGTCGTCGCGTTGGTCGTCCCGGTGCGGCCTAAGTGACATCGAACACACTCCGGCCCGGCATTGTCATCAGCATTCTTCAACGGGCGCTGTACTTTGCGTCAAGATCATCCATGGCCTTGACGTTACCGGCAGAGCGGCCGTTCTCGTCGAAGGTCTGGGCAAGAAACGCGTCAGCGATCGACTTTGCAAGCTCCGTTCCGATGACGCGGGCTCCCATGGTGATGATCTGCGCATTGTTGGACAGCGCGGCACGCTCGGCGGAATAGGTGTCGTGCGTCAAGGCTGCGCGGATGCCCGGAACCTTGTTGGCTGAGATGCAGACGCCGATGCCGGTGCCGCAAACGAGGATCGCCTTGTCGTAGGTGCCGTCGATGACGCCTGAGGCAACGCGGTCCGAGAGGTTGGCGTAGAAAGGATCGGCACCGGCGCTGGTGCGCGAGACTTCGTAGACGTCAAAGCGCTCCTTCAGATGGTCGGCCAGGATCTTGGCGAGGCCTTCGCCGGCGCTGTCTCCTGCAATGGCAAGCTTCATTGTCTTTCTCCTCAGAGTTTGGCGGCGCATCTGGCCAGGATGTCGAGGTAGCCTTCGACATTCCAGGCCGAACGGCCGATGAAGAGCCCGTCGATATGCGGGCTCGAAATCAGTTCTTCGCAGTTCTGCGGGTTGACCGACCCGCCGTAGAGGCAGGGGATCTTCCGGCCCAGCACAGTTTCGGCAACGGCGATGATTTCAGACTGGCGGGCATCCGCATAATCCGCAGTCGCCGGGATGCCTTTCTCGCCGATCGCCCAGACGGGCTCGTAAGCAAGCAGGATTTCGGCGCTTTTCTGGGCGCCAGAAAGTTTCGAAAGCGCGCCGCGCACCTGGGTTGCGAGGATGTCGGCGGCCTTTCCACTTTCGCGGTCGGAAAGCGTCTCGCCAATGCAGATCAATGGAATAAGACCGTGGCGAACGGCCGCTTCGGTCTTCAGACCCACAGTCTCGTCGGTCTCTCCAAAGTGTTCGCGCCGTTCGGAATGACCGAGCTCGACGAGATCGAGATTGCAGTCCTTCAGCATCACCGGTGAGACTTCGCCGGTCCAGGCACCCTGGTCGGCCCAATGCATGTTCTGCGCGCCGACCTTCACCGAGGTCTTGGCAAGCATCGCCTTGACCTCGCGCACCGCCGTAAAAGACGGAATGACGAAGCGCTGAATACGCGGGTCGCACGCGGCATCGGCAGCTTCGAGACCGCGGGCGAAATGCTCGGCTTCAGCAAGCGTCTTGTTCATCTTCCAGCTGGTGCCAATCCAGAAGCGCGGCTTTTCGGTCATGTCGGATCCTGCGTTGATGCAATGGTGAGCGTAATGCCCGCCTGCTCGAATTCCTCCAGGACAGCGGCATCCGGTGCGCTGTCGGTGATAATCGCGTCGAAGTCGGCTAGATCCGCCATGACATGCAAGGCGGTGTGGCCGATGCGCTGATGGTTGACCAGAAGGCAAGTCCTGGTCGATGACGCGATCATCGCCCGTTTGGCGCGCACGACGTTATCGTCCATGTGATAGGCGCGCCCGCCGCTGACGGCCGGCGTCGAAATGAAGGCGATGTCGGCTCTCAGCCGCGACAGTGCCTCCTCGGTAACAACCCCGAGATAGGCGTTGAATTTGGCCGAGTAGATGCCGCCGAGCGCGATCAGCGTGATGCCTGTTTCGCCTTTCAGCCGCTCCATGATCGCCGCATTGTTGGTGATCAACGTCAGCGGCCGCTTCTGCAGCAGCATTTCGCCGAGCACGGCGGCCATCGAGCCGTCGTTTACCATCACCGTCATTCCCGGCTCGACCAGTTCCAGCGCGGTCTCAGCCATTGCCAGCTTTGCCTCGCTGCCTTGGCGCTCGCGAATGCGGAAGTCGCTTTCGAACTGCGTTCCGGCATCAATGGTCGCGCCACCGCGAACCTTGCGCAGGACGCCCGCCTGCTCGAGATCGTCGAGATCGCGATGGATCGTCATCTTTGACACGGTGAAGCGATCGGCAAGATCGTCGAGATCGACGGTCTTGTTTTCGACGAGCAGGTTGACGATCAACTGCTGCCGCTCTTCCCGCCTCATCCCGGTCTCCACCTCATTTGATGTTAAGATAACGGAGTATGCGTGATAATCAACATTTATTATGTTATTTTGCGATAAAATATTGTTGTGTTTCCATAGCTACTTCAGCAGCGCCTGCGCGGTTCGTTCGTCGGTGATCAGCCCGAAAAGACGGCGGCTATTCAGAATTGCCCGGATGGCCGCCACTTTCGACTGTCCGCCCGCCAGCGCCACGAGCCGCTCTTTCTTGGTCTTGGGAAAAGACGCGGAGAGCGTGCGCGCCGTCAGCGCGGTGTCGAGGATATGGCCGTCGGCGTCGAAAAAATGACCGAGGATTTCGCCGACGCCGCCCGCGGCAGCGATGTCGTCGATTTCACCGGGTTCGACCATGCCGGACAAAACCAGCTGCGCCTCGGCATCGACAGTTCCCAGGCCGACGAGCTTCAGATCGGCATTATTGGCAAGATCGAAGACTTCCTTGACGGCACGCTGCGCCTTCAGCACTTCGCGATCCTCGCCGGTATTGGCGAAAAAGGGAACCGGCATGACATAGGCATGGGCGCCGGTCTTTTCGGCAATGCGATGCATCACGTCATAGGGATTGGCGCCGTAGTTTCGTGTCAGCCCGCCAAGCAAAGAGACGAAGCGCAGGTTCTTCGCACTCACCCTCGGCATATATTGCACGGCAGCGGAAAGCGTGCGGCCATGACCAAGGCCGATGACCGTATTGTCGCCGCGCTCGATCTCGCGCTTGAGATAGCCGGCGCCGGCATGGCCGAGTGCGCGGAGCGGCAAGCCTTCCTCGCCGAGATCGGGGGCGACCTCGCAATATTGAAGCCCGAACCGTTCCGAAAGCCGCATCTCCAGTTCGACGCATTCGACGATATCCCCGTCGATGGTAACTTTGACGACGCCATCGGCAACCGCTCTGGCGATCAGGCGATGGGCCTTTACCGACGGCACGCCGAGGCGGCGCGCAACGTCGGACTGCGTCAGGCCACCGGCATAATGAAGCCAGGCAGCACGCACGGCAAGCGTATCATCGGCGTCCGTCATCACGGCTCCTTTTCGAAGGTCATGCGGCGATTCCGCCGTATGCAGTGCTGCCTTTTAAAGATCTCCGCCTCAGATGTTCAAGTCGGCGGCGCCGGTGTCGATATGCGGCGCCCAGAAGGCGACGCTTTCGGCAATCTGCGGAATGACCTGGCGATCATTCGGCTCGCGTTCCTTGAAGGAGAGTTCCAGGCAGATTTCATTGTCCTTCGCCCCACCTTCGGCCAGCGCCTGGAGCAGAGGTGCCGGCTGGATGCGGCCCTTGGCGTTGAATTCGGCGGTAAAGGGCCGGTGCCCGCCCTTGTCCATCAGGCTCTGTTTGATGTGGATGATCGGCGATACCGGTGGGACGGCGCGCGCCCAGGCATAGGGGTCGTAGTCGTCGGGGTTGGCAGAGGTGATATCGCCATGATCGATGTCGGCCATCATCCACATCGGGATGGCCATTCCGGCGGCTGTCAGCCGCTCCTGCAGCGACAGGCAGGCGCCGATCGTCTCGCCGAACTCGCGGCCGATGCTCATCGGCTCCCAGAACATGTAGGAGAGGCCTGCGGCGCGCGCATGCTCGGCGACATCGGCCCAACAATCGATGGCGGTCTTGATCAGTTCCTCGCGTCTGGCCGGATCGTCGAAGTCCTTATAGGTGAAGATCGCAAATTGCGTGCCGACCGAATGGCCGCCGAGATCGGCGGTGATGTCGGCAAAGGTCTTGAACCAGTCGACGTAGTAGCGGCGCACATCGGCATCCGGATGTCCGAAATGGTTGAGGCGCCCATAGGGGCCCGTCATTCCCGAGGTAACCCGCACCCCCGTGCGCTTCAGCGCAGCGCTCATCGTGCGCGTCAGGCGGCGGATCACCGGCGCTTGCCAGCTCGGATTGATGAACTCGTGGGTCAGTTGGAGGTCGCGGATCCGCAAGTCATGCGCAACCGTGTCGATCAGATCGTCTGGGTCGGCGAAGCGGTTCACCAGCGGATTGGTATTGAGCGAAAGGGTCAGCGGCATGGCGGCATCCTTCAGGCGGCGGCAAGGCGGGTGGAAGCAAACCACTCGCCAAAGGCCGCGCGCTCCGCTTCGTTCAGATGGAGGTAGTGTTTGGTGCGGCGATAGAGGATGTCCTCGGCCGTTTCGGCCCATTCCGTGGCGACGAGATAGCGGGCCTCGGCCTCATAGAGCTGACCGCCGAAATGCCGCCCAAGCCCTTCCATACCTGTCGCGCCGGCAACCACGTTCCTGGCGCGGGCGCCATAGAGACGGCCGTAGTGATGCACGAGTTTGCACGGCATCCAGGGATAGATATCGCGCAGGCTGTTGGCGAAGGTCTCGTAATCGGCATTCGGAATTTCGCCGCCGGGCAGTGGCGCCTTCTCCGTCCAGTCGCCTCCCATGTTCGGGAAGATATGCTTCAGGCGCTGCATGCCGCGTTCGGCGAGCTCGCGGAATGTGGTGATCTTGCCGCCGAAGACGTTGAGCAGCGGAGCGCCGCCTGTCTCGTCGAGATCGAAGACATAGTCGCGGGTAACGGCGGACGGGTTGCCCTTTCCATCGTCAAACAGCGGGCGCACGCCGGAGAAGCTGTGCAGCACGTCGTGGCGACGCAGCTTTTCCTTGAAATAGCGATTGACCGCCTGGAGCAGATACTCGATCTCCGTCTCGTCGGCGGCAACATCCTCGGCCCGGCCTTCGTAAGCGATATCGGTCGTCCCGATCAGCGCCTTGTCGCCCTCGTAGGGATTGATGAAAATGACGCGTTTGTCGTGGTTCTGCACCAGATAGGCATTGGCGCCTGCCCAGAACTTCGGCACGATGATGTGGCTGCCCTTGACGAGGCGGACGTTGCGGCCGGAGTTCGATCCGGCGACGCGATTGATGATGTCCATCACCCAGGGGCCGGCGCAGTTCACCAGACATTTGGCGCGGAAGGTTCGCGTCTCTCCCGTGGTGTTGCTTTTCGTGACTACGGTCCAACCGCCGTTCTCGCGACGGGCCGACACGGCCGGCGAGCGGGTCAGCACCAGAGCGCCGTTTTCCGCTGCGCTGACCGCATTCAAGGTCACGAGGCGGGCGTCGTCGACCCAGCAATCGGAATATTCAAAGCCGCGTGTGTATTGATCGAGGATCGGCGTGCCTTCCGGGTCGCGGAGCAGATTGAGCGTTCGGGTCCCGGGCAGCTTCTTGCGGCCGCCGAGATGATCGTAGAGGAAGAGGCCGAGCCGCACGAGCCATGCGGGGCGATCCTCAGGGCTGTGCGGCAGGACGAAGCGCATCGGCCAGATGATATGCGGCGCGGCGTTGAGCAGCACTTCACGCTCGATCAGCGCCTCACGCACCAGGCGGAATTCGTAATATTCGAGGTAACGCAGACCTCCATGCACCAGCTTGCCCGAGCGCGACGAGGTTCCCTGGGCCAGGTCGTCCTTTTCGCACAGCACGACCTTCAGGCCGCGGCCGGCAGCATCGCGTGCTATCCCCGCGCCGTTGATGCCTCCGCCGATGACGAAGAGATCCAGGAGTTCGGGTTCGGTCATGTCATGCTCCTTCGATGCCTGCTGCATCAGAATTACGCGCCCACCGGCGACGTCGTTGCGGCTTCGGCAAGCTTGTCCCAGGCGGGCGCCATTGCCTGGCGTACATCGGTGTAGGCAGAAAAAAGCCGGTCGAACCGGTGGGCCTCGCTGGCATCCGGTATCTCCGGATCGCCGAGCAGCGGCGTCACCCAGTCGTCAATGCAATCGTCCATGCTGGAATAGACGCCGACAGCCACCGCGGCCATCATCGCCACGCCGGCCGCCCCTGTCTCCTCGCGGCGCGA
Source organism: Rhizobium sp. WYCCWR 11146 (assembly GCF_013591995.1). Classification (NCBI taxonomy): domain Bacteria; kingdom Pseudomonadati; phylum Pseudomonadota; class Alphaproteobacteria; order Hyphomicrobiales; family Rhizobiaceae; genus Rhizobium; species Rhizobium sp. WYCCWR 11146. The sequence goes on along the minus strand of NZ_JACCEY010000022.1, from coordinate 37,623 downwards.
CTGGCGGATCGGTGCGTTGACGGCGGCCGAAAGTGAGTGGCGAAGGGCGACGGAGCGTGTTGCCCCGCCGGTGACCCGCAGCTCTTCGGGCATCGCGCCCATCGCCGAGTAGCAGTCGCGGGTGGCAAGCCCCAACCCTTCGATCACGCTGCGCAGCAGGTCGGGGAAGCCGTGACGCATCGAAAGCCCGGTGAAGCCCGCGCGCGCATTGGCGTTGACGAAAGGACCACGTTCGCCCGCTTCGGAAATGTAGGGATGGTAAAGCACCGACCCCGGTCGGCTTTCTGCAAACCAGCCGTCGATGCGCGCAATGAGGTCTGCATGCGAAGCAGGCTTGCCCGCCTCGGCCATGAGATAGGCGGCGACATCGAGGATCCAGTCGATGTTGATCGTGGCGCCCATATTCGTCTGGACCTGAGTGACGATGCCGGGAATGGGCAGGGCGATCACATAGCCGGTGCCCTCCCGATTGAGCTGAACGTCGGCAACGGACTTGGCGCGCAAATGCACGCCGGTCGAGCCGATCGTCGAGCAGGCGGCGTTGCGAGCGCCGCTGCGCACGCCTGCACCAAGCGCCGTCATCACCATGTCGACATAGCCGAGGCAGACCGGCGTTCCGGCAAGAAGCCCGCAGGCCTTCGCCGCCTCCGATGTCAGCGGGTGGCTGATCTCGCTGCCGTCGATGATTTCGGGCAGAAGCCCCCGTCGGTGGTCAAGGCCGAGCGCGTCGATCACGACCGCATCATACTGGCGCGTTCTGAAATTGCCGAAGGTGAAACTCGCCTCCGATGGATCGGTTGCCCGCACGCCTGTGAGGTTGAGATAGAGCCAGTCCTTGCAGTGCAGCGCCGTCTCCGCTCGATCGAGAAGGTCCGGCGTGAAGCGGTCCATATGGGCGAGTTGCGCGCCCTGCTGGCACGTGTTGAGGCCGGTGCCCGTTGCCTCGAAGCGGGCACGGTTCTGCGCCCCGCCGGCCAGCGACGTCACTGTCGGCGCGGCGCGCGCGTCGAGCCACAGCCAAGCATCGGCAACCGGCCTGTTGCCGCGGCCGACGAGCCATGTGCCGTCGCCCTGTCCGGTGACGGCGATGGCTGCGGTGCGTGATGCGAGGTCGGGGACTTTTTCGCCAAGGCCACGCAACGCGCTGGCGCAATCGAGCCAGGTCCGATCCAGCGACTGCGTTGCCGAACCATCGTCTCCGGTCGCGTATCGGTTGCGAACGGAGGCCGTGGCGAGCTGGCGGCCGGACAGATCGAAGGCGACCGCCTTGATGACCGAGGTGCCGGCATCTATCCCAATGATGATCTTCTCGGTCGATGTCATTGCAGGCTTATCTCGCCATCCTAGCAAGTGTCACGGCGGGCAATACGCGCATCAAATTCATCTGCAGTCCTCCCGATCCCTCAACTCGTCTGGCATGACGCATCCGGCTGCCAACTTCGGTTTTTAACCCAGATCGAGCGCGCAGCCGAACCTCCTAAGCTCGCTTGAAAATATAACATAAAGATACCATAATGCCAGTAAGATTTTTCTAGCGATGTAATTTTTTTCATCTAAAATAGAAGGGTACGGAAGTTAAGCTTGTGCCGCCCAGCGATTGCCGTGCGGCATTGGAAACGGCAGCGCCCGCGATGCTCAACGTGCAAACTATTGATTTAAAATCAGCTATATACAGCCGTAACGCAATCGAATGACGTGCGTGAAGATGTTAGCATTTGCCGCCCCTTTCTGCTGCAGCGCAGCATGATAAACAAGATGTGAGATCGTGCATTTTAATCGAGATACCGCGGAAGCGCCGTTGACAGCTCATAAAATTTATAACATCATTTGCGGCATAAATAACATACTTCTATCACGGAAGCGCTCTTCCTGATGGAGAATTTACAGATCCAGGCGGTTGGAGGAGACAAGCGCCGGTCTTGTTGAGGAGGCTTCCGATGCGAATTTTCGTCCAGAGTTGCGCTCTTGCGGGCGGCCCGCCGGCATCTGTTCCGGTGCGACGCAATGCTTCAGCACACCAGCGATCATCATCGCGCTAACCCTCTCCATCTCGCCATTCCAAGCCAAGGCCGTCCGGACATGAGTACTTCGCCCGATTATCCAGCATCAAAGCCGAGCAGCGGCAATCGCACGCTCCTTGTCAGCGCGGCGTTGGCGGTCATCGTCGTTGCAGCGATCGCGTTCGATACGACGGTCGTCAGGATCGGCTCCGAAAACGATGTCCGGCAGCAGGTATTCTCTCCGGAAACCTTCGGCGCCGAGCAGTTCCCGAAGATCAAGGCGAATGTCGAAGAGCGGGCCGTTGCGGCCGCCGATCTCGCGGCCGCCATTGCCGCCGATAAGAAGGCGGCGGCCGAGAAATACGGCACCGCAACGAGCACCGGCCCGGTTATTCCCGTCACGCTGACCGGCGTTTTCGGCGCCCGCAAGTCGAACACCAACGAAATGAAGATCGATGGGTTGCCTCCCGAGACGGTGGTCCGTGTCCAGACCGGCCCTGCGGTCAACGGCACGGACCTCCGCGATGCAACCGGCACCATCGAATTCGGCCAGTTTACCAACCAGATCCAGTATCAGGATGCCGGCTCGGCCATCAATAACGAGATGAAGAAGGCGGTTTTCGCGGGCCTGGATGCTGATGCCCTGGACGGAAAGCAGGCGACCGTCGTCGGCGTTTTCAAGCTCATCAACCCGAAGAACTGGCTGGTCACGCCGGTGAAGGTCGAGCTCAAATGAACCAGCCGCAACGCAGCAACGGGGCGATAGGCGAGGTCGTCCTCGCTGCCCGCAATATCGCAAAATCCTACGGCAGCGTTCACGCCCTCAAGGGAGTGAACTTCGACATCCATCGGGGCCAAGTCACAACGCTATTCGGGGAGAATGGCGCGGGCAAGTCGACCTTGATGAAGATCCTTTCCGGTGTCGCGCAGCCAAGCTCCGGCGAGATCATTCTCGATGGCTCGCCGATCAGCTTTACCTCGTCGACCCATGCCCGCGAGTGCGGGATCTCCATCATTCACCAGGAGCTCAGCCTCGCGCCCAATCTCAGTGTGCGCGACAATATTTTCATGGGCCGGGAGATCATCAAGGGCGGTGTTGTCGATTTCGCGGAAGAGGCGCGTCAGACCCGCGCGCTGATGGAGGAGCTCGAGGAAGACATCGATCCACTGACGCGCGTCGAGGATCTTCGCCTCGGCCAGCAGCAGATCGTCGAAATTGCCCGGGCGCTCTCCGTCAATTCGCGCATCCTGATCATGGACGAGCCGACCTCGGCGCTGAGCGCGACCGAGGTGGAAGTGCTCTTCAAGGTCATCCACGATCTGACGAGTCGCGGCGTGTCGATCGTCTACATCTCGCATCATCTGGAAGAGGCGCTGCAGATCACCAATCACGCCGTCGTTCTGCGCGACGGAAACATGACAGCCTATGCCGAGCGCAAGGATATCGATCTCGAGTGGATCGTCCGCAACATGGTCGGCGAGAATTTCGACCTCGGCAGCCCGCCGCAAGCTCACCAGTTCGGAAACGTCTCGCTTTCCATCGAAAATCTCAGTGTCCCGGGTCCCTCCGGCGCTGCCTATAATGCAGTCGATCGTCTGTCTCTCAAGGTGCGTGCCGGCGAGATCGTCTGCATCTACGGTCTGATGGGCGCCGGGCGCACGGAACTGCTCGAGTGTATTGCCGGACGTCTGCGCGCAAGTGGCGGACAGGTTCTGCTCGAAGGACAGGACGTCAGTGGGCTCAGCATCGCCGGGCGCATTGCCAGCGGTCTCGTGCTCGTGCCCGAAGATCGCCAGCGCGACGGTCTCGTCCAGACGATGACGGTCGGCTCCAATCTGTCGCTTGCGAGTATCCGCGCCTTCACCAAAGGGCTTTTCACCTCCGGCCATCGCGAGCGCGATCTCGTCAATGACGCGATCCGGCGGGTGCATGTGAAAACCGATGGCGGTGCAGCTTCGATCGGCTCGCTCTCCGGCGGCAACCAGCAGAAGGTCGTCATCGGCAAGATGCTGGCAACCCAGCCGAAGGTCATCCTGCTCGATGAGCCAAGCCGCGGCATCGACATCGGCGCCAAGGCGGAAGTTTTCAAATTGCTCGCGGAGCGCGCCAAGCAGGGATTGGCGGTCATCTATTCGACGTCCGAAGTCAATGAATGCCTGAGCATCGCGCACCGCATCATCGTCATGCATCGCGGCAGGATATCGGCCGAGTTCGGCTCGGATGTCACCAAGGAAAAGATCATGGCCGCCTCCGGCGAAGCCGTGGTCGCGCACTAGCCTGGATTATGGAGCACTGATTATGTCAGTCACGAACATCACCGAAAAGAAATCAGTTTCCAGTGGGCAGAAGCGCAATACCAATATCGTGCGTCTCATTCTGGAGGGCCGGGCCTTCTTCGCGCTGATCGTCATCATCGCGGTCTTCTCGTTCCTGTCGCCCTATTACTTCACCCTGAACAACTTCCTGATCATGGCGTCGCACGTCGCGATCTTCGGCATTCTGGCGATCGGCATGCTGCTCGTCATCCTGAATGGCGGCATCGATCTGTCGGTCGGCTCGACGCTTGGGCTTGCAGGCTGCATCGCCGGTTTCCTGATGCAGGGCGTCACGCTCACTTATTTCGGCGTCATCCTCTATCCGCCGGTCTGGGCCGTCGTCGTCATCACATGTGCGCTCGGTGCGCTGGTCGGTGCGGTCAATGGCGTGCTGATCGCCTATCTCAAGGTGCCGGCCTTCGTCGCCTCGCTCGGCGTGCTCTACGTGGCCCGCGGTATCGCGCTCTTGATGACCAACGGCCTGACCTACAACAATCTTGGTGGCCGTCCGGAACTCGGCAATACCGGCTTCGACTGGCTCGGCTTCAACCGGCTCGCAGGCATTCCGATCGGCGTCATCGTGCTTGCGGTTCTCGCGATCATTTGCGGCATCGTGCTGAGCCGCACCGCCTTCGGCCGCTGGCTCTACGCCTCAGGCGGTAACGAGCGAGCTGCCGACCTCTCCGGCGTCCCGGTCAAGCGCGTGAAGATCATCGTCTATGTGCTTTCGGGCGTCTGCGCTGCGATTGCCGGCCTGGTCCTCTCCTCGCAGCTGACCTCAGCCGGTCCGACGGCAGGCACAACCTACGAACTGACGGCGATCGCAGCCGTGGTCATCGGCGGTGCGGCGCTGACCGGCGGCCGCGGGACGGTCCGCGGCACCATGCTCGGCGCCTTCGTTATCGGCTTCCTTTCGGACGGCCTCGTGATCATCGGCGTCTCGGCCTACTGGCAGACCGTATTCACCGGCGCTGTGATCGTTCTCGCCGTCCTCATGAACAGCATCCAATACGGCCGCCGGGTCAAATCGTCCTGACGGCTACGACCGAAACTTATCCACGACGGCAGGCTGGACTCCAGGAAAGCCGATTGGGGAAAGCAACGCCGGATCACCGGCAATAACTGAGCTCACGAATGGGAGAGAGACTATGTTTAAGAAAGGCATGCGCATACTTCTGGCCGCCGCGGCCGTAGCACCGCTTCTTGCAAGCTCGGCTTGGGCAGCGGGCATGATGACGATCATCGTCAACGATCCGTCGAATCCATACTGGCTGACGGAAGGCAATGTCGCAAAGGCAACCGCCGAAAAGCTGGGCTACACGGCCTCGGTCAACGCCCACAAGGGTGACACCAATACCGAAAGCAACCTGATCGACACGGCGATCACCAACAAGTCGGTGGCGATCATCCTCGACCCGGCAAACGCCGACGGTTCCGTCGGTGCGGTCAAGAAGGCCGTTGCTGCCGGCATCCCGGTCATCCTCGTCAATGCCGAAATCAACCAGGAAGGCCTGGCCAAGGCGCAGCTTGTTTCCAACAACGCACAGGGTGCCGCCCTCGGCGCGCAACAATGGGTCGAAGCGATCGGCGACAAGGGCAACTATGCCGAACTCTTCGGCGCTCCGTCCGACAACAACGCGGCAACGCGGTCGAATGGCTACGAGACTGTCCTTTCGCAGTATCCGGATCTGAAGAAGGTCGCCAAGGAAGTTGCCAACTGGGACCGCACCCAGGGCCACAACAAGATGCAGTCCATGCTGCAGGCCAACCCGGATATCGTCGGCGTCATCTCGGGCAATGACGAAATGGCGCTCGGTGCGATCGCCGCGCTCAAGGAAGCCGGCAAGCTCGCCAATGTGAAGGTCGGCGGCTTCGACGGTTCGCCGGATGCCGTTGCCGCCATCAAGGCGGGCGAACTCCAATACACCGTCCTCCAACCGGTTGCCGTCTTCTCCGAAGAAGCCGTCAAGCAGGCCGACAACCTGATCAAGACGGGTAACACAGGCGCCAAGAGCGAAAAACAGCTCTTCGATTGCCTGTTGATCACCAAGGACAACATCGACAAGTACACCGGCCCGTTCGTTCTGGCGCAGTAAACGGTAAAGGGCGCTCGCAAGAGCGCCCTCATTTTCATGCTGGAAGCGATGGCCGACGATCAACCGCCGGTTGCGCCTCCCCTTTTTGCCTTGGCGCGGCAATCACTGTACGAAGCTGGGATCCATAATTCAGCGACAGGGGTGACCCGTGACACAGAAGACCAGCCGGGACGACGATCTGTTGGACCAGCTCACCAGCGACAGCCGGCAGACGCGCCAGATCGCGCGCCGCCGCATGATTGCAGAGGCCGTGATGGGTGAAGGCTCGATGCGGATTGAAGACCTGACGGACCGCTTTGGGATCAGCCTGATGACGGCTCACCGCGATGTCGATGAACTCGTCAGCCGCGGCCTCTTCAGGAAGACGCGCGGTATCGTCACTGCGGCGGCGACCAATCTCATCGAATCCAGCGACGTCTACCGCTCGAACCGTCAGTCAACCGAAAAGAAGCTGATCGCCGAGGCGGCAATGCAATTCGTCGAACCGGGGCAGGCAATTTTTTTCGACGACTCGACCACGGTCCTTCAGATGGCGGCACATCTGCCTTCGAAGGCGCCGGTCACCGCAATTACCAATTCCCTGACCCTGATGAATGCGCTGACGGGCCTGCACGACGTGACGCTACTCGCCCTCGGCGGCCAGTATTACAATTGGTGCAATGCCTTCATGGGTCGCATGACCATCAACGAGATCAAGGCTCTCAGGGCCGATGTCGCGTTCATCTCGATGTCGGCGATCAGCGAGGGCACGGTGCTGCACCAGTCTCCTGAGACAGTCGATACCAAGCGCGCCATGTTCGATTGTTCCGTAAAACGCATCCTGCTTGCCGATCATACCAAGTTCGAACGGCGTGCGCTCCACAGTTTCGCAGCACTGGATGAGTTCGACGTCGTCATCGTCGACGACAAGACCCAGCCGGTGCACATCGACCGCATGCGGTCCAGAGATATCAACGTGGTCATCGCCAAGGGCGCCGGAGGGCGCTCCTGACGGCGCCGGCCCGTTGCTCCTCGTGAGGTAAATTTAAAATGCCGACACTGCTCGGGATCGATAGTGGTTTGACAGTCACCAAGGCGGTCATCTTCGATATCGACGGCACGCCGCTTGCAGCCGCGCGTCGCCGTGTCACGCAGTTCATTCCGAAGGCCCGCCATATCGAGCGCGACATGGATGAATTGTGGAACGCGACGGCCGATGCCATCCGCGAAGCGATTTCACTCAGCGGACGGCCGGCAAGCGACATAGAGGGCATTGCCGCTACCGCGCATGGAGACGGCATCTACCTGCTCGATCACACCCAAAAGCCGCTCGGCCGGGCCATTCTCTCGCTGGACAGCCGGGCAGGGGCAATCGTCGACCGGTGGATGGAGAGCGATGTCGCCGACCTGGCGATCGAACTGACGGGGCAGATCCCGCACGTCTCCGCGCCATCGGCATTGCTTGCCTGGATCCGCGAAGTGGAGCCTGAGCGCTACAAGCGCATTGGCCATTTCTGCAGCTGCAAGGACTGGCTGCGGTTCTGCCTGACCGGGATCATCGGTACGGACCACACCGAAGCCAGCACCTCCTTCACCAATGTCAAAACGCAGAACTACAGTGAGGATGCCCTGCAGCTATTTGGCTTGCAGGATCTCGTCCACGCCCTGCCGCCGGCCTCGCGCTCCGACCAGATCGTCGGACGCGTGACTCGTGAAGCCGCGCAGCTGACGGGCCTTACCGAAGGAACGCCTGTCGTTGCCGGTCTGCACGACGTCACGGCCTCGGCGCTCGGGGCAGGGGGTTATGCCAAAGGCGTTGTCGCGGTCATTGCCGGGACCTATTCGATCAACGAGACGCTTTCGTCGGAACCGCGTGTCGACCGGCGCTGGTTCTGCCGCAACGGGATCGCACCCGGCATCTGGAACAGCATGTCGATCTCCCCGGCATCGACAGCGAATTATGACTGGTTTCTGGACACGCTCTGCGCTGCCGAACGGAAGAATGGCGACGTGCAAGGTAACTCGATCCACGCCCTGCTGGCGCCCGAGATCGCGGCCGCCTTCGAGCGCCCCTCGACCGCGCTCTTCCATCCCTATCTGTTCGGCTCGCCTTATGGCGCGACGGCGAGCGCCGGCTTCTTCGGGCTCGGTGGATGGCACGACCGCGGTGACATGCTGCGCGCCGTGCTAGAGGGTATCGCTTTCAATCATCGCATCCATGTCGACGCGCTTCGCGACGGCTTTGCCTTCGATCAGGCGCGGCTCGCCGGTGGCGTCTCGCGCAATCCTGCCGTCGTGCAGATGTTTGCCGATGTGCTTGGCATGCCGGTCACGGTAACAGAGACGGATGAGGCGGCCGCCTGGGGTGCTGCGCTTTGTGCCGGGTCGGGCGCCGGTATCTTCGCCGATCCGCAGAGCGATCCGCGCGACACCGCTTCCATCGCGAAGACTTTCCGGCCGGATGCGGCGCGCAGCACGGATTATGAAAAGCGTTACCAGGTGTTCCGCGACATTGCCGACGTGATGATCCCCCTTTGGCCGAAGATTTCCGCGCTTGCGCCGGAGCAACCGGCAAACTGAAAAGACAGATGCCTGCTGCGGCGGGCGATTTAGGACGACGAGCATGACCCCCGATTTGCAGCAGCGCTTCTCGAACCTCGGCGAGAACGATATCGACGTTTTGATCATCGGGGCGGGCATCAACGGCGCCGGCCTGTTCCGCGACCTCTCGCTACAGGGTGTCAACTGCCTGATCGTCGACAAGGCCGACTTTGGCTCCGGCACGAGCGCCGCACCATCGCGGCTCATTCACGGCGGCCTGAAATATCTGGAAACGGGCGAGTTCGGACTGGTTGCGCAGTCGACGCTTGAGCGCAACCTCCTGCTCAAGAATGCGCCGCATTGCGTCGAACCGCTGCCGACCTTCATTCCGGTCTTTTCCTGGACGCGCGGCATCTGGGCAGCGATCCGGACGCTCTTCGGGTCGAAGACGGCGCCACGCAGCCGTGGCGCGGTTCTCATCAAGATCGGGCTTCGGCTCTACGACTTTTTCGGTTCGCGCGACCAGGTCATGCCGCGCCACCGGCTGATTCTGAAGAAACAGGCGCGCAAGGAGATGCCGCATATTACCCCCGCCATCGTCGCCGGCGGCATCTATTACGATGCCAAGATCAGCAGGCCGGAGCGGCTCGTCTATGAGCTCGTGAGCGATGGTCTCGATGCGAATGCGGGGAGCCTCGCGGCAAATTTCGCGACACTGGCTGCCGTTTCAGACGGGCGTTTGACCTTCCGCCAGCCCGATGGCCACGATGTCACCGTTGCTCCCAAGCTGGTCGTCAATGCGACAGGTCCTTGGATCGATCAGGTCAACACTTTGCTCGGCGCTCCATCGCACCTGATCGGCGGCACCAAGGGTTCCCATATCCTGCTCGACCATCCCGAATTGGTGCGAAGCCTCAACGGCCACATGATCTATTTCGAGGCCGACGACGGCCGCATCTGCCTGGTCTACGACTATCTCGGGCTGGCACTGGTCGGGTCGACCGACATTCCGGCAGGTAATCCGGACAATGTCTTGTGCGAGGAGCCGGAAACGGAGTATTTCCTCGAAAGCATCCGCTCGCTGCTGCCGACGCTTCGCTTCGATCGTGATCAGATCGTTTACAGCTATAGCGGCATCCGCCCGCTGCCGGCATCGGATGCGACCGCGCCGGGGCTGATCAGCCGCGACCACTCCGCGCCGGTGAAGGAACCCGAGGACGGCAGACCTTTTCCGGTCATTTCGCTGGTCGGAGGCAAGTGGACGACGTTCCGCGGCTTTGCGGAAGAGGTCGCCGACACCGTTCTCTCCCGGCTGCAACGCCGCCGCAGCCAGTCGACACGCTATCTGGCGATCGGCGGCGGCAAGGCCTTTCCGGCGGATGCTAAGCAGCGTAACGCCTGGATCAGCGATGCCGCGGCGCGCAGCGGCGTTGCCGCCGAACGTGCCGACGAACTGCTCGGCCGATACGGCACGACGGCTGTGGCCCTGCTTTCCTCCCCTTCAAGCTATTCCGACGAACAGCGCCTGACGGGTGCTGCACGTTACAGTCTCCGGGAGATCGACTGGATCGCCCGGAACGAGCTCGTCGTCCACCTGTCGGACATCGTGATGCGTCGCACGACGCTTGCGATCGAGGGTCGGTTGACGCTCGCAGGCTTGCGGGAAATCGCCGGCGTTGCCGAGGCGGCGCTCGGCTGGAGTGGCGAACGAACGACCAGCGAAATCCAGGGGGTTGTCAGCCAGCTGAGCCGTTTCCACGGCCAAACGCTGACGGGCAAGCCTGCCGCCGCCGAGCCGGAAAAGGCACCCCGCCCGGCGTTGGGCTAGAGCGTTTCAGGAGAAAGCCGGATCGAGGGAACCGGACTTGTAACGCTTCGCCATTTCCGAAACGGGAAGGGGCGTGATGCGGCCGGCCATGCCGGCAGTGCCGAACTGTTCGAAGCGCTCCTTGCAGAGCTTGGTCAGCGCCGTCATTGCCGGCTTCAGATATTTGCGCGGGTCGAACTCGCTTGGGTCCTCCTGCAGCACGCGGCGGATCTGACCGGTCATCGCCATTCTGCCATCGGTGTCGATGTTGACCTTACGCACGCCGTTCTTGATGCCGCGCTGGATTTCCTCGACCGGCACTCCCCATGTCGGCTTCATCTGGCCGCCATATTTGTTGATGATCTCCTGCAGCTCGATCGGGACCGAGGACGAGCCATGCATGACGAGATGCGTGTTCGGGAGCTTACGGTGAATTTCTTCGATGACATTCATCGCCAGCACCGAACCGTCCGGCTTGCGGGTGAACTTGTAGGCGCCATGCGATGTGCCCATCGCGATGGCGAGCGCATCGACCTTGGTTTCGCGCACGAACTTCACGGCCTCGTCCGGATCGGTCAGCAACTGGTCATGCGAAAGCTTGCCCTCGGCGCCGTGGCCGTCCTCGGCCTCGCCCATGCCGGTCTCAAGAGAACCGAGAACGCCGAGTTCGCCTTCCACCGAGATGCCGCCGAAATGCGCCATATCAGTCACCATTTTGGTGACGCCGACATTATAGGCCCAGTCGGCGGGCGTCTTGGCATCCGCCTTCAATGAACCGTCCATCATCACCGAGGTGAAGCCCGCCTGGATCGCCGTCATGCAGTTTGAGGGATCGTTGCCGTGATCGAGATGCACGCAGACCGGAATATGCGGATAGATTTCAACGACGGCATCCATCATGTGCTTCAGCATGATGTCATTGGCATAGGCGCGGGCTCCGCGCGACGCCTGCATGATAACCGGCGCCTGACACGCGTCGGCGGCCTCCATGATGGCGAGCGCCTGCTCCATGTTGTTGATGTTGAAAGCTGGAACGCCGTAGCCTTCCTCCGCAGCATGGTCGAGCAGTTGCCTCAGCGTAATGCGTGCCATCCAAGATTCCCCCATATCGATGGTCGAACGAAATGCCGCCATCTCCTCGAAACTAGAGCCCGGGCGCGAGCCGTTCAAGCCTCTTATTTTAATAGGCAAAATGGCATAGGAGGAGGAATGTAACAAGCAATAATAACAATATCACAACGAGTGTGATATTTCCTGACAGTCATTTCGCCTGCCCGAGGCCAAATGATATTCAGGGGATGTGCTGAAGAGGCGGACCGCCGACACGGTCCTCTGCCAGCGATGGCGAGATCTCTTCAGCCAAACACCCCATGTGGACGCTACGGTTGCGGCTTGTGACCAATGGCAGACGGCCAGCATCAGCCTCGATCTAAAGCTGATGCAACCGAATGGGCGACATCCGGCAACTGGGGTCAGATGAGACCGTATTGTTCCGCCTTGTTGCGCAGGAATGGCAGGCCCTTGTCCATGACCTCTTCCATATCGCGTGCGACGGGGCGCCACACGGCCAGGCCATAGGCGACCTCGGGCGGCATATTGATGAAGCTCTCCATCGCAAGTCCGCCCTTGAAGCCGATTGCGGCGAGGGCGGCGTAGATCGCATCCCATGGAATATTGCCGTAGCCCGGCGTGCCGCGGTCGCTTTCGGAAAGATGGATGTATTTGAGGTGGTCGCGGGCGATCAGGATGCCGTTTGCCGCACCCTTCTCCTCGATATTCATATGGTAGGTGTCGAGGTGAACGAAGACGTTTTCCGCGCCGACACGCTCCACCATGTCGACGGCCTGCTGCGCCGAGTTGATGAGGTGGTTCTCATAGCGGTTCACGGCCTCGACGCCGAGTTGGATGCTGTACTTCCTAGCATGTTTTGCTGCTGCGTCGAGCACCTTGGCGATGTTGTCGTATTCGCCTTGCGTCGGTGGCAGGCCGGTGCGCTCGCCAATGCCGCCGAAGATGACTCCGGAGAGCGCCTCGGCGTTCATTTCCGCAGTCTTTTCGATCGCAACCTTCAGGTGCTCGATCGCCGCATCCGGGCGGACGGAAGCCCAGGCATGTTCCGGCAAGCCGAGCGAGCAGACAGCACGCAGCCTGTGCTTTTCAAGCAGGTCGCGGGTGTGTTTGGCATCGACGGCCGGCGCATTGAGCAGCGCGATCTCGATGAAATCCATCTTGTAGTGCACGGCTCCGGCAATCGCCTTGTCGGCGCCTGCGCGATCCCAGTTCATGGTCCACATGCTGGTGTGAACGCCGAAACCTTCCATGGTCGTATCTCCTATTTCACGATTCTGATGAACTTGGCCGAGAGCCACCGCAGCGCCATCACGACGATGAGCAGGATGCCCCAGACGGCAGTGGTGAGATGCTGGTTGGCGCCGAGCAGGTTGAGCCCCGAAGAGAGAAGCTGCAGCACGATCAGCGCCACGAAGACGGGCAGGACGCGGCCGAAGCCGCCGAAGGGATTGATGCCGCCGAGGAAGCAGGCGAGCACGGTGATCAGCAGATAGGATTCGCCGTGGCCGACGCGCACCGAATTGAAACGCGCAAGCATGATGATGCCGGCAACCGCAGCCATCACGCCGGAGAGCATGTAGACCAGCACCAGGACCTTGCGGGTGTTGATGCCGGAATAGTGGGCAGACTCGATATTGGAGCCGATCATATAGGTGGAAAAACCGAGCTTGGAGCGCGAGAGCAGAATGTGGCTGGCGATCACACAGGCGATCAGGATCAGCAACGGGACCGGGATACCGAGGATGCTGCCGTGGCCGATCGGCGCGATGAAGGTGGGGAAGCCCGAGATATCGCCGCCGCGTGTCAGGAATTCGCCGAGGCCGCGCAGGAAGATCATCATCGACAGCGAAACGAGGATCGGATGGGCGCGGGTAAAGGCGATGACGAGGCCCATGACCAGGCCGCTTGCCGCGCCGACGGCAAGCGCCAGAGCCGAGCCGAGCAGGAAGGCACCCGGGCCGGCATCGATGCCGCCATTGGCCTGCAGCGTCCAGGCGAGCGTCAGGCCGGCGATGTTGGCGGTGAAGGTGATCGCAAGGTTGAGGCCGCCGGTGAGGATCGGCATCAGCATGGCAAGCGTCAGGACGCCAAGCTCGGGAAGCTGAAAGGCAACCGATCCGAAGGTCGCGCTCGTCAGGAAATGCGGCGAGGCGAAACCGAAGACGACAAGCACGGCCGCCAGCGCGGCGAGGGGACCGGCCATGTCAGCCCCGAAGATGGCGTTGAAGCGGGCGGCGAGCGCGTTCATCAGCTCTCTCCCCTGTCTGCAGGCCTGGCATCGGTCGATTTGCGGGTCGCAAACACCGGCACCAGATTGCCGATGCGGGCGCTCGACAAGGTGATCGCAACGAGGATGATTGCGCCGACGATCATCTTGAAGGCGAAGGGCGAGACGCCCATCAGGTTGAGGCCGTTCTGGGTGATCGAGACGAGCAGCACGCCCAGCACGCAACCGAGCACGGAGCCCTTGCCGCCGCCCAGCCGCGCGCCGCCGAGCACTACGGCGGCCAGGACATCGAGCTCGCGGCCATAGAGTGCGTTCGGCACGACCTCCTGCGCATAATGCGCCTGCATGAGACCGGCGATGCCTGCCATCAGTCCAAGCCAGCCGAAGGCGATGAACTGCATGGCGCCGATATTGATGCCGAAGCGGCGCGCGCCTTCCGGATTGTCGCCGAAGGCATAGAGCTGCCGGCCGGTCGTCGTGCGGGTAATGAAGAGCCAGGTAGCGAGCGTGCAGACGACCATGACGACAACCGGCAACGTGATCTCAGCCCAGCTCCCATCGGCCATTTCGCGCTCGTAGATGATGACACGGCTCGTCAGCCAGTCGGGCAGATTGTAAATCGACACGCCCTTGGTGAAGAACATCAGCAGGCCGAAATAGACGTTGAAGGTCGCGATCGTCGCGACGATCGAGATGATGCGGAAGCGGTGGATCAGGAAGGCGTTGATCATGCCGAGCACGATGCCGATGCAGGCCGCAATCAGGAGACCGGATACCCATCCGCCGCCGCCGATCCTCTCGAGCGCAATTGCAGTGACATATTGCACGATCGAGGCTGCGACGGCGAAGGAGATGTCGATCCCGCCTGATATCAGCACCACGAGCAGGCCGACGGCAAAGATGATGTTGACCGCGCTGATATTGAGCAGGTCGAACCCATTGCCGAGTGTGAAGAAACGGTCGGTCGTAAAAGCCAGGACAATACTCATCGTGATGATGACGGCAAACAGCACAAATTCCGTCGTATGGGACAGGAACAGCTTACGCATAGACCGCCGCCTCCAGGTCCTTCAGTGTGGTCGCGCGGGGATCGTGCCAGCCGGCGATGCGGCCCTTTTCCATATGGATGATCCGGTCGGCGTTGAAATAGATCTCCGGCACCTC